>NZ_BAEO01000048.1 GCF_000314995.1 Paraglaciecola arctica BSs20135
AAAGTAAAACGTACTAACGTAACTTAAAACGCCCTATTTAATTACTAATTAGTGGGCTTTTTTTGATCTTATCTACACTTTCAGGCTTGAATACTAAGGCTTAGAACCATATTGTACTCATAACGCTATTAAATCTGCTATTGAAGATTTTATCTGATATACCAGTTTAACAACTCCTCTAATCCCATCCAAATTTAGGAAAAATACATGAAATTAAACACTCTTGCTTTATTGACGGCATCTTCTTTATTTCTAGCCGCATGTGGCAGTGACAAAACAGCACCAGAAACTAAAACCGCAGAAACTCCAGCGGCCACAACCGATGCAGCAACAGATACAGCTTTAGCCAGTCTTGAACAAAAACTCAGTTATATAGTAGGCACAAACTTAGCAAGCCAATTTAAACGTGATGAACTCACTTTAGATGTCGACGCCTTCAATATGGCCGTTAATGATGTAGTAGCCGGCACAGAGTCACGTTTATCTCAAGAACAAATACAAGAAGCTGTTGCGATTGTTCAACAACAAGCTCAAGAAAAACAGCTACTTGCTCAACAAGCAGCAAGCGCTAAGAATAAAGCCGAGGGTCTAGCTTATCTTGAAGCCAACGCTAAGAAAGAAGGCGTAGTAGTAACAGAAAGCGGCTTGCAATATAAAGAAGTGGTATCTGGTGAAGGTGAAATACCCACTTCTGATAAAACAGTAGTAGTACATTACAAAGGCACATTAACAGACGGTACAGAATTCGATAGTTCTTACAAAAGAGGCGAACCAGCTGAATTCCCAGTAACAGGTGTGATTAAAGGTTGGGTAGAAGCATTGCAACTAATGAATGTAGGTGACAAGTTCGAACTAGCCATTCCTTCTGATTTAGCCTATGGCGCAAAAGGTAGCGGTCCCACTATTGGAGCTGATGCCACATTGCTGTTTGATGTTGAACTAATTGAAATAAAATAATTAGTGAAATGAAAGCCTAGCAAGGAGCCTTGCGAGGCTTTCATTTTGAAGTATTTAATATACCTTAGTTCAGGTTTTACTAAGGAGCTAATAAACGTAAATCGCCAAAATTTGCTTGGAACTCAACACACCACACGCTCAAACTGTCAAAGTCATCAACAAACTTACCTTCTGGTAAGGTCAATATAATTGTCTCATTAGAATAACTTCGTCCATCAATACGCTCACCTATCCCAAAAGCCTCAGCGTCAGAAAAGTTGCCATTCACTCCAGCGTAAAATTTAACATTAGGCGCAGCACCATCAAAATTAAACATGCTAATTTCAATAGTGCAATTATTAATTACTGTGACAGTACCCGATACATTATGAGCTAAAGTTGAGAATGTACCTGTGTAACCGATCTTTGTTGAATCTGCTGCACACTTACGAAGACTAAGGTTATTCGCCAGACTCAAATTAAGATGCTCAATAGCCCTTTGTACACTTATCAAAGATGTATAGGTCGCTCCTGCATTAGCCACTACATCCACTACCTGTTGCTCAAAATTGTCAGCTCCAAAATCTATCGTTACAGCTATCGCCTGATTATGTGCCTCATCAGTAATACTGATACCGTTGCCGGCTATGCCATCTTCATCAAGGGTCTGTAACAAGCGGGCCATGTTACTCACACGTACATCGTCTGTTGTGGTGACCGAAAATACATCCAACGGAGAAATCATCTCCTGACCCACTACAGTTGGAAATTTGATATCACCGATTGAGAAAACCACCTCTTCACCCTCAATATATAAAAACTGACCTTGCGCATTGGTTTTACCTGATTGAGTGGCAGTGGTATAAGTCAAGCCAGCAACTGCTGAGTCAACAAATATGCCTTGCAGAACGGTTGGAGTAACAGAGGAGATTGGTGGCGCAGTGATTGAGTCAGTAGCCTTGGAACTTGAACCACCACAACCACTTAAGCCAAAAATGAATAATAAAATAGAGTAGAAAAAAAATCCGTTGAACAAATGCATATTTAACGCCCATTCATAATAATGTTACTTAGTATGAGCGGGCGATAAGCTTAAATCCTCACAAAACAATCACAATTTCTAGAAACCTACCATTGAACCTAAATATATCGGCGGATTATTTAGCCTTGAACAATTTGTTTTTTTGCAACATGGCTAAACCTAACAATAGTAACCAACCAATTGCACCACCACCAGAACCCGAGTCGCCTCCACCATTTGAAGAGTTAATTAAAGTATTAGCTGCTGGATTGAGGTTGGCAGCTGTATCAGCAGCACGATCTGTGGCAACGATATCGGAAATCACAACAAAATGATCATCAGTTAAATCAACCTCATTATTTATATCTTCGGCAGTATAATTTTTCAAAGGTATTTCTTTAAAAACAAAGTCATTAGCACCTCCTAATACTTGCAAGGCTGCAATAGCATCGACAACATCCATACCATTACCTATTACTTGACCAAAAACCGTAAATCCCCCTGCATTTGTGGCGACATCTAAACTATTGGCATTATTTGATAAATTAATAAACCATTGTGAAGTAGCACTGTTTGGATTGCTGGTCTTAGCCATTGCAATAGTACCGCGAACATTAGACAGCTTTGGCTCATTAACCACTGGTTGGCCCGTTTCAACTGCATCTAGGGTAAATTGGTTACTTGCAGATAGCGATACAGGGCCGGTATATTGAAATCCACCACCTTGGACGACAAAACTTGAGACTGAACGATGCACTACATTATTTGCATAAGCACCTGAATCTACATAAGTTAAAAAGTTCGCCACTGTTTTTGGTGTTGTATTATCAAATAAATTTACTTCTATAGTTCCAAGTGAAGTGCGAATTTCGACCACAGTTGCACTGGCAGAAAAAGGAAGGAGTAAAGATAAACTAAGGGCGGCTAAAGTGCTGCGATATTTGGCTAAAATCAATGTCATACCTGCTAATAAATAAAATGATAGGAGGGAGCATAAGATAACTTGTCGACGATGAACAGCGACGCATTGTATCAAAATGCAATCGACCATAATCAGCTCACTGGCCCTTTATGTCGATATTAGAACGGCGGCGAATATTGACTCATCATTCATTTCAAACGAAATATAGAGTAGGGTGATTCAGGTTTCTTTCAACCTCACGGGTTTATCCACCGAAGCAGGCAAACAAAACAACCTCGAAGGTTTTGTCTAACTTTCGAGGTCACTTCACAACCAAGGTTGTTTTTTTTTAAATACCTCGCCTAATTATTCAATCGTAAGCTTAAGCGTCATGCCCTGATGGACCCCATGAATGATCACGTAGTGCCAATTCCCCGCGGGGTTATTAGCAATGATTTGTTCATTATTACCGCTGTTAGTAGAACTTTGATGAAAGTTAGTATTAGTAGGCCATGCCCCCTGTTTGTAATAAAGGCTAGCATCACCACTGCCATGACCGCTTTCTATTTTGACCTGACTATTACCACTAGGTACCCAAAAATAGAAATCCTTTCTGCCATTTGCGACATTATTGCTTTGCACACAGACTGCATCACCACTGCTAAGAGGCACATTATTCACCTGACCTTCTGTGAGGCAAGCATTTTCAAGTCCGCTGGCTGCACCAACAGTAATGCTGGCAGTATCAACACCGGTTGCGCCCTGGTTATCCGTTACCGTAAGAGTTGCCGTATAGATGCCTGCTGCCGTATAACTGTGGCTTGGATTAGGTGACGCGCTGGAATTGCCGTCACCAAAATTCCACTGATAGCTGCTAATACTGCCATCACTGTCTGTTGATCCATTGCTACTAAAGCTGACCGCCCCGCCAACAACTGCAGCATAGGGCCCATTGGCTTGTGCTGTGGGAGTATTATTAGTGGGGCCACCACTGGTGTAACTACCAACCAGACTGACATTAGTAAAATTATTATAACCTCGTAACATGACATAATAGGTGCCCTGTTGAACATTGCTGATCACGCACTGTTCGTTATTGCCGCCTTTCCATGGACGACAATCATAAGTTGCACTGGTGGGGGCGGAACCAAACTTGACGTAAAGATCCGCATCGCCGGTGCCACCAGAGGTGGTAAATTTCAATGAACTCGTATTGGCAGGTACCTGCATGCTAAAGTGTTTTTCTTCACCTTGTCCTGCAGTCACATTCTTGGCCACGTTGTTGCTAAGCACGCTGTCATCTGGTGGATTGGTATCATCATTTTGGATATAGCGAGCCAGCAAAGTTACATCTGAAAAGCTACTGTCTGCTCTTACATGAATATAGTTCCAACCACTGCTAACTGAGTCAACCACTATGGTTTCATTATTACCCGCTCCTTGGGAGATATGATCATAAGTAGTTGAATTGGGGCGTACATCAAATCGATGTAGTAAATTAGCATTACCGGTACCATACTGCAGAGTGATTTTTAGACTGACATTCACCAGACCTGTTGGCACATTCAAACCCATTTGCAGTTGGTTACTATTGGCCGTATTTTTCAAACATATGGCCTGGCCCGCTTTAATAGTGCGATCTTCTGGTGGACGCCCTAATGCACAGGCATTGATGCCAAATTGATCATTGCCTTGTACATCATCTACATCAATGGGTTCGACCGGAGACGGAGGACGGGTATTATCAACCGTACAGCCAGTTGACTGAACAGTGGGTAGCCAGCTTGAAAATTCACTGTCAAAGGTTTGGTTACTCACCCAACTATCAACCATATTAGTCCGATAATTACTGTAGTTACCCTGTCTAAATTCATTCAACATGGCAAAAAACTCGTTGTTATGATTTTCGAACATAAAACGTACCGCCAAATGTCCCCAGGGGTAGATCCGGGTTTGTCCTACGCCGTATTCATTTTCAAAGATCGTACTAAGGGCGTAGGTGCCTAATGCCGCTTGGCTAGCGGCTTCGTCATTACAATTGCGCCTGGATATAAATTCTGCCAGACCTTCGCCATACCATACTGTTCGGCCCGCGCCATTTATATCTCCGAAATCGCCCTGGGTATTAAACCGCCCGTCCAGATAATGTACATACTCATGACGTAAGTTCCAGATATCAAAAACCGGCCTAGCAGATACATCTTCATAGGCAAAAAAGGTCGCTTGGTCCCCTGAAGTACTGGGATCACCTTCTAAATACAGACCGCCGTTATCGGTACTGGCAAAGAATAGAGCATAGCCGTAGATCTTCCATTCACGACTGTTATTGAACACTATCATGCGCAGTTTATCGTTATCATCTGGCACGACAGGAGTATTACCCGTTTGCAAAGTTGCGTGAAAATAGTCTTCATGGGTGCCCAATGAGCTACAGGCCCATTGTAACTGGGCTTGATTTAAATCCTGTGCCCACATAAACAAGGTGCCGGAGGGGCAATTAATGCGGTCATCCAAAACCGCCGCTATGACTTCATCTTTTTTACTACACAAACCATAAGTTTGACATTTCTGATAGCGAATGACAGACGTCATAGCTTGCAGATAGGCTCTTCTGGCGATGTCGGTTTCAAGTGGCCCGAAATCGTTAAATAATCTAGTAAGACGGGTCTGTAATTCTGTTTCAATAGCGGCAAAATGCGGCTGACTTGCACCCGAATATAGGTTGCCTAACTGCGCTCCTAGGTTATGCAGATGGTAATCATTTTCGGGCATATCCAGCCAGGCGATATTGTTATGAATAAAATCACTTAGGCTGGTCACCAATGCCAGATCATGTTGTTGTGCTCGACAGCTTTGTTCACGGGCACAATCGTTTAAGATATTCCAAATAATAGTGGCAGCCGCGTTGCCCCACTTGCCAATAGCTTCGTAAGATTGATCATAACGTGCCAGTAATGCTCTGACCGTGCCTACAAACTCATGCGCCACAGATGCACTGCCCATAACAGGCATGGCGATATCGATTAAAATTGCATTTTCTACCGTCTTGTCAAAAAAGTGACTGTTTGCCACCAAAGCCTGCAGCGCCGCTTTAGTTGCTGCCTGATTTGCAGGGGTAAGTAGCTCCCTGTTGCCATAAAAATAGGCGGCTCTGAGCCAATAATAAAGTGCATATAGATAGCCATCGGGATCAGTACCGTTATAGGTTTGTGAGCGACTTTTTGTCTCATTGGCAACGGTAATAATATTGGCATCTGTGAAAGACCCTAATCTTACTGAGGTAGAAGCCAAGGTGAATAATCGGTCAACACAATCACTGCCCTGGTTTTTAATCACGTTTAATAAGTTTGTACCACTGGTAACAAATGCATTATCGTTACACGCCATGGCACTAGCCTTGGCAGCTATGTTGAGCTTTTTGCTGCTTATTGTCGGTGAAGCGTCACTGTCCTTAGTATCGTTATCGGAAAAAGCTGGCTCAGGGAGGAGTTGGATTACGTTTCTGCTATGCTCTACTTGAGTTCTGCTAGCTAATTCTGTTTCAGTACTGCCTATTGCTGGCGCGCTTATAGACGTATCCAGCAAGATGTTTGCAAAATTATTATCGAGCTGGCTGCTAGCAATGGCGATTGACGAAGCCATCCCCATCAGCAACAGAAAGGCCCCTTTGGATTTTCTAATATTCATTTTTTTAGTCCTGTGTAGGTTATGGAGGCTTACTTGTGTGCGATTTTCCATTTATTCAGAAATAGCTACCTGCACCGAACTAATTATTAATCACACTTTTCAGGTAAGAAAAACAACCATAGCCTGCTTTTACAAAAAAATAAATGTATATTGTATATTGTATATTGTATGTGAAATATTTGTTAATTACTGTAAAGAGTTAACTTGGACGTCATCACATATCAGTGGAGCATTAAAGGGGAATATCTGTTTAGTAAAGGGGGACTTGTTGGTCAAGCTATCTGCTATTAATGCCTGCAAGGCAGGCAATGTGCGGCAGTTCGCTGATTTTACCTCACCGCGATGTTAAAAAGGTAGGGGATACTGCTTAAAAACAGCGCCTATTTTGTGCATCACATCAGCATTTAAGCCTAGCTCAAAGGCCGCAATATTTTCTTTTAACTGGGCCATGCTCGTTGCGCCGATGATAGTAGAGGTCACGCCATCCAACTGATCGCACCAGGCTAAGGCTAATTGTGATGGGCTCAATCCATGCTCCCTAGCAATATCGACATATCCCGCTACAGCGGCATGCCCTAGTTCAGTATTGCGAAATACTCCATTGCGTTGCTCGAATGTCCAGCGACTGCCTTTTGGCATAGCGCCGTTAGCATATTTTCCACTTAACATACCTCCGCCAAGCGGTGACCAAGGCAAGTAAGCTACATTTTCACGGACACAATTTTCGATCAAATACGGCCAATCTTTGGCATGTAATAAACTAAATTCATTTTGAATTGATACCATTCTAGGTAAAGCATATTGCTCGCTTAATTTGAGGTAAGTGTTGATCCCCCAAGGAGTATCATCAGACAACCCACAAAAACGTATTTTCCCTGCTTTAACACAACTATCTAGTGCTTGTAGGATCTCTAACATACTATTGCTTTCACGTTCAGAATTTGCACTTGAAAATTTAACTTTTCCAGGCCAATGTTTGGCAAAATGGGGAGACATACGATTTGGCCAATGTAACTGAAATAGATCAATATAATTGGTTTGTAAACGCTTTAATGATGCATCTACAGCCGCAATAACACTCTCACCACTAATTTTTGCACCATCACGAATATAAGATAAACCTGGCCCAGCAATTTTACTGGTCAGTATCAGATCCTTACGTCTTGTTGGATTTTGTGCCAACCAATTTCCAATAATAATTTCTGTGCCACCGTATTTATCTCCTGAAGGTGGCACCGGATAAAGCTCAGCAGTATCAATAAAATTCACACCCTGGCTTAGAGCATATTCAATTTGTTCATTTGCTTCTATTTGTGAGTTTTGTAACCCCCAAGTCATGCTACCTAAGCACACTCTCGATACTTTTTCGCCACTACTTCCTAACACACTATATTGCATAGTTTATTTCCAACATTCTTTTGAATTAAATTCGGCTATTTCACTGGACCCCAATCATACAACTAAGCTTGCACAATTCTCAAAAAAGATTAAAACCAAAACGTATAATCGAATTACTGGATAAAGATGCAACGGCTTTCGCTGGCCCATAAAAAAAGGCCACCTAGGTGACCTTTATTAATAAGCTATATTTTCGCTTATAGGATTTTGGCTACTACGCCAGCACCTACAGTACGGCCACCTTCACGGATTGCGAAGCGTAAACCTTCGTCCATCGCGATTGGG
>NZ_BAEO01000047.1 GCF_000314995.1 Paraglaciecola arctica BSs20135
ATTACATTAAAAGGGGTTGGATCAATAAAAATAGAATAGTGCACAATGGTAATATAATAAACATTACACTACCGGTACAAAAAACCAGTCAAAATAGAAAAATCAATGAACATTTGATTACAAACGATGTTAGAGCATTAGCAAAAATTAAAAAACAAATTCAATTAGCATATTGTAAGGCACCAAACTTCAATGCAATATTTCCGTTAGTATCTAAAATAATTGACTATCCTGAAGAAAATATAGCCAACTATCTTACACACGCCTTAATAGAGATTGCATCATATTTAGGTATGAATACTAAGTTTATACTTTCTTCCGAGTTATCCAAAAATGATGATTGGGGTAATGCACAAGATAGAATAATAGACCTGACAAAAAAACTAGGTGGGACTGAATACTTTAATTTACCCGGTGGTAAGGCATTATATAATGAAGAAGATTTTTCAGAGCAAAATTTGATATTGAAATTCATTACACCAAAATTACAAACATATAAACAATTAAACACTGAAACATTTATACCTGGTATGTCCATAATTGATTATCTAATGTCTAGTGATCCAATCTTTAATAAAATTAGTTAAGTAGCAATGTGATTGAGAGAATAAAATGACAGAAGTTGAATTTAACAAAAAAATTAGACAATGATGGATGGGTTGTTTTTAATCAAGTCATAAATGAGTCAACACTAGTAAAATTAAGAACTGGCCTAGATGTCGCTTGTGTTGAATGCCAACAAATTATGGAAAAAAACAACATCATAAATTCGGAAGAAATGGCTCATCATTTACCTCAACCCGGCAATGTTTTTTTTGATTTCATTTTAGATTACCCATTATATAAATATATCTACGCCTATTTTAATGGCAATTTTATACTGCATACATTTGGTGGAGGTAAAAACATAAAGTCAACAGCGACTCATGCTCACAATATTCATAGGGATATTCGCACGTTTCTGCCACATAGATTAATGTTAAATACTATGGTTTTGTTAGACGATTTCACTTTGGAAAACGGCGCAACTCATTTATTAACTGGGTCACACAAAATAAAAGAAACACCAAGTACTGCTCACTTTCTAAAGGAGTCATACCGAGTCGTAGCAAAAGCAGGGAGTATTGTAATGTTTCACTCTAATCTTTTGCATGCAGCTGGTGAAAACTTAACAGATGAGCAGCGAAGAGCAGTAAATCCTGTTTTCACAGTTCCTTGGAAGAAGCCTCTTTTTGATTATCCACGATATTTAGGGTATGACGTAGAATCCGAATTATCAGAGCAAGGGTTACAGGTATTTGGTTATAAATCGAGGTTAGCAACAAGCCGTGAAGAATGGTACCAACCTGAAGAGAAAAGATTTTATAAATCAGGTCAGGGTTAAAGATAATGAACAAAAATTATTAAGTAACCATATTCTAAGAGAAGCGCTAAATTGAAATGAAGAATAAAAATTATAAGAGCATAGTAGAACACTACGAGGACTGTCTTGATGAACATGGAGACAATCATCACGGTGTTGACTGGCCTAATAAAAAAGATGCGTTAAAACGTTATGAAGTAATGCTAGATGTTATTCCTAAAAATGAATTAACGTCATCAAATAAGCTTCTAGATTTTGGTTGTGGCGCAGCTCATCTACTAGAGTTTGTTCTTAAGCAAGAAAAATATAAGAATGTTGTCGACTATTCTGGCGCTGATCTTTCTGAAAAATTTATATCTTTGAGTAAAGATAAATTCCCTAACATTAATTTTTATCGTTTTGATCTGTTAGATATGGATCTATCCACACTGCCAAAATTTGATTATGTAGTACTTAACGGTGTTTTTACCGAAAAACGAGAGTTAACTTTTAGTGAAATGTGGTCATATTTTCAAGAAATGATTAAACGAGTTTTCCTAATAACAAATAAAGGAATTGCTTTTAATGTCATGTCTAAAGCTGTTGATTGGGAAAGGGAAGAACTGTTTCATTTGCCTACAGATCAACTTATTGATTTTTTGACAAAAGAAGTTTCAAGAAACTTTATAATTAGGAATGATTACGGTTTATATGAATATACCGTATACATATATAAATAAAATGGCACAAATCATAATTTTTGGAACTAAAGATTTAGCCGAATTAGCACATTATTATATTACTAATGATTCTATACACGAGGTTGTGGCCTTTACTGTTCATAAAAAATATAAAAACATTGATGAATTTAAAGGGTTACCGGTGATTGATTTCGAGAGTATTGTTGATACTTTTCCAAACAGTGACTTTAAATTATTTGCTCCTATGATTGGTAAAAATATGAATAGACTGAGAGAGTCTGTTTATATAGAAGGAAAAAATAAAGGTTATCAATTCATATCTTATATTAGTTCCAAAGCGACGTTATTTGACAACGTTATTGGCGAAAATTGTTTTATTTTGGAAAACAATACCATTCAACCTTTTACCAAAATTGGTAATAATGTTGTTTTATGGAGTGGAAATCATATTGGCCATCATAGTGAGATCAAAGATCATGTTTTCTTTACTTCACATGTTGTAATGTCAGGACACTGTACTATTGAGCCATACTGTTTCTTTGGCGTGAACTCTACCATCAGAGATGACTGCCATGTTGCAAAGGGTACTTTATTAGCTATGAGTGCCTCACTGGTGTCTGCAAAAACAGAAGAGTGGTCAGTTTATATAGGAAATCCTGCGAAAAAAATAGTAGGTAAAATAAGTTATGAGGTATTTTAACCTTTGAGCAAATGGATTAAAAAAGGATTAGTTTTTGTTCCCAATAAATCTCTAATTTGGAGCCAATCTCATGCCCAAGTTCCTGTAGTTGATTTTTTAGAGCAACAAAACATTTTAAAAATATATTACTCTACTCGAGATAAAAATAATCAAACTTTACCTGGATTCGTCATCGTGGATGCCGATAATCCAAGTAACATTCTCGACGTATCAAAAGACCCCATCTTAAGTCTAGGGGATCTAGGAACTTTCGACGATTCTGGAGTAATGCCTTCATGGATAATAAATTATAAGAATAAAAAGTATCTATATTATATTGGCTGGAACGTGGGTAATAAAATTTCGTACCATAACTCTGTCGGCTTAGCTATTAGTGAGAACAATGGGGAAAGTTTTCAAAAATTCTCAAAAGGTCCTTTATGGGATAGAAATTATACAGAGCCATATTTCTCAGGAACGACCTGTGTCATTATTGATAACGGGATTTGGAAGAACTGGTATTTATCCTGTACAGGATGGAAAGTTGTCAACGGTAAACCCGAACCCAGATACCATATAAAATATGCTGAATCTAATGATGGCATAAAGTGGAATAGAGAAGGGTATGTTGCAATCGACTTCAAGAGCGAAAATGAAGCAGGAATAGTTAAGGCCTCAGTTGTTAAAGAAGATGGTATTTATAAAATGTGGTATTCCTATAGAAATTACACTAACTACAGAACTGACAAACAAAATAGCTATAAAATTGGCTATGCCGAATCAAATAATGGAATGAAGTGGCATAGGTTAGATAACTCCGATTTATGTATAAATACATCTGATAATGAAACAGATTGGGACAGTGGAATGGTGGAATACCCTCATATTGTTGATGTTAAAGATAAAAGATTAATGTTTTATAATGGTAATGGTTTTGGTGATACTGGTTTTGGTTATGCCGAATTAAAGAGGCATTAAAATGATTAGTAATAGTGATAAAGAAAAATATAAACAAGATGGATTTGTGATACTTAAATCATTTTTACCTAAACGTATTGTACAAAAAATATTAATCGAAGCTAAAACTATCTTTGCCAACCAAATGACAATCCATGGTATTGAAGTACCTGATTTAGGTGATAGTGAAAAATTTACACATGCTATGTTTGAGCTTTTTAATAAGGATTTTGATGCTTTCGTTAATACTGGAAAAACAGTCCAACATCTCATTTCCTTGCACGCGTTAGGGGTTGATCAGAAATTAGTTGTATTACTTAAAGCAATTGGAATATCTTTTCCTAATATTTGTACACGACCTGTAATGTATTTTAATCATCACTGTTTGGCGAAAAAGAAAATTTATCATACTGTTTTTTCACATCAAGATTGGAGGAGTATGCAAGGTTCCTTGGACTCAGTGGTTATTTGGGTTCCCTTAGTTGACATTAATAAAGACCTTGGGGCGCTCCAAATTTTACCTGAAAGCCACAAAAATGGCCTGACTAGCACTTCTGTAGAAGAAGGATTTGGGAAAGTCGAATTATCAATCAAACAAAAAAAACAGTTAATTTCTGCTGAAGTAGAGCAAGGTGATATTGTTATCTTTTCATCCTTTTTAGTCCATCAATCAGGTGATAATATAACAAACAATATAAGGTGGTCTTGTCATTTCAGATATAACAATATAGAAGATCCAACATTTATTAATAGGAAATACCCTAATCCATATATATATAAACCACTGGAAGAATTGATAACTAAAGATTTTCCAAATATCGAACAATTAAAATCAATTTTCAACTGATTAGATTAATATTTATCCAGAATCCTTTTATTTTATTGGATTAATCATAGACAATAAATATCTTGCTATTATTGATTCATAGAATAAATAAAAGCAAGGTTTTAATAAAACACTATTATAATTAATTTGAATGGCTTAACGCGTGATCAAGAGCTTTAGCAAACACATCACTAAGAAGATCATCGCCGTCATCATTTTTAGGAAATATTTTTTTCAAACTACATTTTTCGACAAGAAGTTCATGAATGTGCTTCCTATATTGAGTGTCATCAATTAGCTGTAAAGATTTACTTATCAATTCGTTTTCATCGTTACAACCTAACTCATTCCCTAAACCCAATCGTTCCCATTCCCATTGATCACATACTGTATATATCTGTGCAGTGCCTCGAATAAATAATTTAGGCTTATTTAAAACCATCGCGTCAATATTACTGTTAGATCCACCAAAAGGCAGTGTTGGCAATAAGAAATGGCATTGACTTATTGTTTTCATATAAGAAATATAATCAGTAAAACTTATTAACTCAAAATGTTTCAACTCTCTAGATAATTGCTTTTTCGCTGCAAGATACGCTAATTGATTAGATTTGTGTCCAGAAAAAAACAAAAACGTTAATTTTTTAGACGTACCTTGTTGAATTTTTTTACATATATAAATTACGTCAGCAGTAACTTTCGTCAGAATACCATTAATACCAATAGTAATTTTTTCGTCACTATTTAAAAAATGATTATGCTCAGATAAAAAACTGTCGCTTAATCCGCTATGAATTGTATGAAATCCTACTCCATCTGTGGGAATATCACCCATTATTATTTTTTCACTAAAAAAAGGTTGTAACTGTTCAATATTTGTCGACCACCGAAATAGTAAACAATAATCCATTTCGGGACTAAAACTGCTGGATGGGTGCCCTGCCAACATGATTTGCAATGGAGCTAAACGTAATTGACTTAAGTATACTCCCCAAAATTTCATACCGATTGATGTATAGAAAATAATATCTGGATTTTCATTGGTAATGAGGTTAGAGTTTTCATTAATATTATACACTCCATCAAAAGTTACCACTCTATCAAAAGCACTTAAATCAGCGCCTTCAACATCGTCTTCATCGATGAATGCAATGAGTTGGTATTTTTCGGACAGGTTTATAAATCCAGTATTAAAGCATCGGTACATTGCATGGTTTTCAGAATACAACTCAAGCATAACCGCCACTTTAGGCTTTTCCCTAAGATTTAAAGAAGACATATTAGCAATATTATTTTTTGTGGTGTCATCGACCCATTGATGCAAGTTATGACGGATCAGCGAAGTTAGCCACTTTTTAAATTCATATTTATTCGGAGATGTAGCATAACTACAATTAAAAAAACCGTAATTAAGTTTCCCTAGGTCTGTTATCACTGGTAAATCCAACATTGGCAAATCTTTCGCCGATTCAAGCAAATGATTAAACCCTTTATTAGTCTCTACACTTAAAGCAGGTATGGGTTGAGTTACTAGCCCTATATATGAACTTAGTGCGATCGCAGGGTTGGCTTTAAACAACAGTTTCCACGGCAGTTTAAATTTACTACTAAGTAAAATCAAAGCTAATAATAATGTTAGCTTTTGCATGTTAGTGTTTAATTTTATTTGACCGAATTTATCTAGCTTAGCTAAACCAAGATGCTCAATAATCGCATCAGTATTTCTCCAGATACTTGCACTGAACAACCATTCAATCACATATTTACAAGTTAAAAACCAATTAATAATATTATGACTTGGTTTGTATTGTGGATGACAAAAAAGTTCGGATATTACCGTCGCATACTCATTACATAGTTGCTCTACAATTTCATTTTCTATTTTATTTTTATCCGAAACGTTCTGTAAGATATTCTCTGTGACTGGTTTAGCAAGAATTAAGGTGTTTTTATCATCTTTATTAAATTGTATAAATTTTATAATGGCGTCTTCTGCAATTAGAAAATCTTTATTTTTGATGTGACTAGATATCTGACTCGGATTTAAACTCATGAGTGGGGATTTTCTCTATTTAATTAAAATATAAATACTAAACTATTATAAAAAAGGTACGCCATTGTACCGAACTGTAAAACAAGGAGTATTAACAGCTTGAAGTTTTGCACATAATTGGTTGGCCTGTTGTAGACTGTTAAAAGGGCCTACTTTGACTCTGTAATACGTTTCCCCCCTTACTTTGATCTCTTCATATATTGGCGTATAGCTAACAAGTAGTTTTGAGTGTTTATTTAGTAATTCATTCCAATTTGCAATTAACGCATTTTTGTCAGTTAAAGAATAAAGTTGAACACCAACGGCAGTAGAGTTTTTGAATTGATAAGATGTTTCGACGACTGTCTCAGGTTTGACCTCAGGTTGCTTCATATATTCTTTTTCGGACGAGATCTCTACCAATTCAGGCACTGGTTCTTTCTCAACAGTTATTTCATGCTGTTCGTCTAATAAGTCTTTCTGCGTATAAGTTTGCTCTTGAGCCATTTGACTTAATTGAGTAATCAGTTCTTTTAACTCCCCTTCCAGCGCAACTAGTCTCTCAACACTCGGTTGAATAGTCTTCCATTCATTGAGATGCGTTTTCATATCTTCTATTAACTGTTGATTTATTGGCTCAAATTGTTGGCCATTAACAGCTAATTGAGTCATGTTATCTGATCCATCTTCTGGCATGCCACTGCAGGCAGTTAGTATCAAACACCCTATTAAAAATAGTGATTTGCAAATTAAATTTTCCACTTTTACCTTCCTGAAACATTTCTAAACCGAGGTGGTATTAATTAAGTCGTTGGTGCAACTAATTACAATTAAGACTATGTATTTAAAGCACAAATTCAAAGTTTTCTACCGAGCATTCTATATTAATGGCTGACACAGTGTCACAAGCTTGAATACCATTTGATTTGTCTTGGTAGAAACCTAAATTCAATTGATATAGTCCAGAATTTTCATCGACTACATAAAAAGCACTTTGTTTTAATTTAGCACGATAGCGTTTTTGAATTAAATGCCAATATACTTTTAACATCGGTAGGTTCACAAACTCTCCAATTTTAACGACATAACCTTTAGTAAATTCAAGATCTTTAATTAAAAAATCGCTACCATTCATTACATCTCCTTGCACCGATAAATTTACTGATAAATCATCTATATGTTCCATCTTATGTTTTTTTAAATAATCACTAGCTATGGATACAAAATATTGTCCAGGAATCAAATCAACAAATAAATAATAACCGTCAAATTCAGATTGAGTTGTCGCGACCACCGCTCCTTCTTCATCGAGTAACACAATGGGGACATAAGCTAGACTTCTTTCCTTACTATCTAAGTCAACGGCATAAATCGTTCCGTCGATTTCACTCGACGTAACAACAGGGTATTCAGTCCTACCAAGAAATGCTTTACGAGGCGTAATAGAAACCCCTTTTGATGAAAGAATAAAGAAAGGATCGCTTAAGGTACTACTGTCAATTTCAATATCAGTAGTAACATTAACAGGTAGGTTTTTAATTACAGCAATTCCATCACTGCCCGATATTGCTTGGCGTTGGGCTTGTATCGCTCGTACTTTAGCCCCTTCTATTGGAGTTTCTCCTTCATTAAAGATCCCGTCGTTATTTTCATCTTCAAATACTCTGACAGACATCACCCCTGTATTGGTTAGAGAAGTAGAACTCATAAATGCATTATTTCCATCCACGTCATACCCAATTCCAAATCGTAAAAATAATCCGACTGACCATTCGTCATCATTGTTGTAACTGAAATTATTTGTAACAGTAAATGCATCATATCGCCAAGTTAATCCTAAATCGGCTCGATATTGTTCGGCACTTGGAATATAGTTAAATTTAAAATCTGATTGTAAATTTTCAAATATTGACCAACTCAATTCAGTTCTAATACTATTAATTTCAGTCTCCGGCTTAATCGAATATCCAACCAAAAAGCGACTAAATACACGACCTAGTTGCCGTTGAATTTGCATATAACCATCCACTGTTTCACTTGAATTAGTCGAGTCTTGTGTTTTTTTCCAATCTAATGAGTGTTGAATAGCGAATCTACCTGCACTTAAGGATAGTTGATTAACAAATTGTGTTGTTTCAATTCCATTGATGCCGTCTCGGTATGAAAATTGATTATTATAATTTAATCTATAACTATTAAAATCAAGTAACTGCCCCCCCATTCTAAGTAAGTGCAGATTATCTGTTACTTTTTTATTCATACCATCTTCTAACAACAAAGAGTAATCCTGTTGGTTTAAACTATAAAACAATGACTGTCCCAACCATTGTGTTCTGCCGGTAAAATAACTTCTAAGTAGATTATTTTGGTTGATGCTAAAATCAGCATGTAGGAGTATATTTTCAAATAAAGTAAGATTTGTCCCGAAACTATAATTAAACTCGTTTTCGAATTCATCACTGAAAAAAGAAGATTGCCCAAGTGACACTGAAAGCCAATCAGTTAAACCTAGACTATAAGAACCAGCAAACAATAACCCTTTGTTTTCAGTAATGAGTTCATCATTTACCGACAACAAAGATTTACCTACTTCTATTACCGAAAAGCCATAATCCTGTTCCAAACTTGATAAAGCATTTGAATCAATAAATACTTCTCTGTAATCATGTTCCACTTGACCTTGCGGTCCATAAGAAATAATTTCAAAATTGTTGTAACCATATAACAAATCGACATTATCAAATTCATAACGACCTGTTTCCACGCTAGTTTGATTTGCAACTAAAATATTATTCTGATAAAGCTCGACATCCCAGCCTGGCTGAATATCGCCATTAATATTGATCCTTTGATTATCATTAACTTCGCTTAAGGTTTTAGAAAAAGAAACCCCTCTACTTAAGCCCCCTGTGCGGGCCGAGTTAATATTCACTGAATTAATGTCACCAAAACTGATATTGGCTGCGGGTAAAAATCCCAATGCCCCCGGTTTTAACTCTTTAGAAAACTTTATCCTAGCATCACTCAGTTCATTATCTGAACGACCCGCAACATAGTACTCAGTGTTCATAAATGCCAAATCATGACTGCCTAAGGCGGAATAACTCGAAAAGCGACTGTTGTCTCTGCTGCTGTCTGAATGTTGAATTTGCAAATCAACTAAAGGGGAAGAAATCATCTGATAAGGGGTTTCTTTCCATGGTCGGGTTGGTAAAGACTTTTGTGTTTTATTTATCGTTTTGGACTGTCTGGCAAGTCTAGTCTCAATGGGTAAAGCTTCCTCAGGAATGAGTTTGATCTGTAGGTCATTAAATTTGTAAGTTAGGCCAAGTCCAAACCAATGTGATAGCAAATCACCTTCGACATAAACGCTATTATCTTCAATTAAATAATCAGCGCTACCAACTGTTCCCGATATACCGTTAACTGATACATTAGGCATATTATTGCCATCAATGAAAGCATTGAAATTAAATTCAAACTTATTACTCTCTCGAATAAACCATCCTGTCATAATCTTTTTATCAAAATCTATATCAATAGGAAAATCAAGTATCTCAAATAAATCACTGGCATTAATCTTGGCTCCTTTACTACTTTTATAGCCAAACACCTCGGCCACGTATAGATTATTAACATACAATGACATGACAAGGTCTTCGCCTTCAGGAATGCCAGAAACTAAATCATCTTGGGAGTTATTCACAATGACTATATTATTTTTTAAATCGTTTCTAGGGTCAGCAGTTACAATTGGCTGCCCCTTAGGGGATAATTGATTATTATCTACAGTAGTAAAAGGCTCTGAATCAATTTCAGATGAATTGCTAATAGATTCATATTTTTGATTAATGCTCCGTAGCACTTTAATAAAAGCACTACGTTGCGTCTCAGTCATTGGCTTACCGTCAGACTGTGCGTAAGAAGAATTTAGAGCCAAAACTAAAAGGGAACATATTAGAACTTTTTTGACAATTGATTTCATATTCCCTCCTATCAAAACCTGAACAACTAAACGAATTAAAGATCAATCACTTTTTCAGCAAGTACCTTGCCAGAAAATTCTTGTCCTCCTTCATAAGCAATCCGAAGTTTTCCGGACGTTGGGGGGGTGGTCGGTTGCCACGTCACCTCACGCTTAATTGTGTTTAGTTCAGCAAATAAATTCACTCCATTTAGTGTGCCAACTTTAACTTCTTCTTTACTATTATTTGGTGTCCAATAAGCTTGAATTGAACCATAAGTGCCATGTATACCAGACCTTTCAAAAGAAACGATAATCTTATATTGGGTACCATCAGATTTTTCATTTTGGTCAATATGAGCCTCATTTATAACAATGTCATAATCTAATTTACCCTTTCTCACAAATACAGGAATGGAGTAGTTTAAAAGTAATTTTAACTGTATGCCTGCCGCCCCGCTGGTTTGCTCAACTTTATCCTCTGTAGGTAAGGCCATAAACAATAAATGCGAACGATACTCACCGTCGGCTAAATCTCTGGGCCGACGCACTCCAAGTTTAACAATTTGTCGTTCATTAGGTTTAAGTGTCACTTGCCTTGGGCTGAACCGCAGCATATTGCTTGCCGTTGGAAAACTTTTACTTTGTTGTTCATCTAAATCTACATATCCTCCTTCTGATAACGCTCTTTTCTGCTCCCACTGCAATCGATAACTTTGTGTTTTATCACCATTATTAATCAAAATAATTTCTGCAGAACGCTCGCGATCATTAATTGCTGCCCTAGTTGGAGAAATCAGCATACCTGCATGTAATGAGTTGCTGGTAACTACGAACAAAAAAAGAATGGACTTTAAGATGATAATACGAATTTTATTTTTCATAATTTATTTACTTATTAATGCCTATGTTATTAATTATAAAATGTATTGCCCCCATCTAATGAATAGGGTTCTCTCACTCAATCTGATTTAAGCAAATATTAGACCAACAAAAACAATAAGAAACCTTTATATATTCACTTATATGTGTCAACTAATTGACACAATCTAAAATTGTATTAATTACATATTTTATCGATTGAAAAAAAATGAGAATAAGCAAAGGGCCAGAGGAATGTTGCTCAGACAAGGTTAAAAGTTAATTGACAACTCAAAAATAACGGTATAGGCAGTATCATAGTATATGCCAACAGCATTACCAGAACTGGCAATTGTACCACCGACAAAAACAGTTGCATCGCCATTCGCATCAGTAGTGATCGTCGGAACGGAGCTAAGTGATATGAGGGTAAACTGTTGTGAAGGGGTCGCAGGTGAACTCGTTTCAGTCTGCACTATATTAGCAGATATAAATAATTCTTTAAAAGGCTCATAAGAACTAAGTAAATACTCCCCACGATGTCCTGGTACTAATACTCGAATGTGATTAGTAAAGGTTATTTGATTATCGAGATTAATAGTAATTTCGCTAACACTATCATTTCTGAGAACAGCTAAAGTACCAAAATCAAGTTTTTCTACTTCAGTGACCGCAGCATTAGCAATAGACGTAAATAACAGCAACAAAATTACTATTAATTTACAGTTGATTGGATTTTGGAAATATTTATTAGTCAATTTTTAATACTCTTGCATTGCAACAAACAAAACAAAAGCAATTTTCACACCAAAAAAACTTTGTATTTCATAACAAAAAAGGCGACTCATATGTGAGTCGCCTTAAAAACACTGTAAAAACTAGTATAACTTTACTTAATAATCAACTGTCATTGTATACGTGCCCGTATAGGCTTGATCAACATAACCTGATGTTGTCGTCGCACCAAGTATATCAGTATCTAACGATGTTCCAACTTGCAGTACAACAGCACCAGTGGAATCTGTTTCCATGAATCCACCATCAGTAATGGTAGTACCATCGTCAGTACCACCGATAATATAGCCCTTCCAGCTAGCATTTAATATATTAAATACCGCTGCATTAGCAGGAACACCTGTTGTTATTAATGTGAAGTTCGGAGGGAATGTTACTTCTAAATCCGTAAATGGTGCTGCGGAATCTACCGTAAATATTGCCATTGTAGGTGTAGATAGAGACGTAATCGTAGAGGCACCTATTGATGCAGAGGTTATAGATGGCGTCGCTGTACCATTTGGCGTAATTATCAGCGATGCAAAATTTGCAACGTTGGTATTATCATTTTGCGCTCTAATCGTTCCGAAATCTAACACTTGAGTTTCAGTTAAGTTAAAGGTGTTTTGCACAGTCACCGAAACCGTACCTGGGGCTGTGGCGGCTAATGCTGCATTGCTGCTTACAAGTATGAAAGTAGCGCCTAATATTTTTGTGATTTTGTTTGGATTAAACATATAATCTCCAATAATTAAATTATAAAAAGTTTTAAAACAAATATTACGTAACACTAAATTCAGAGGCATTATAGCAACTCATATGTTTTGTGACGTATTCTCGGTTTCTCAATAACGGTATCGACAATGTTAATGTAAACCTTAATTTTTACTTCTCAGTAAAATGGCGTTTGATAAATAATGCCAACGTTTATAAAGATTATTGCCATTACATTTAAAATCTTTGCCACTATCTGTATCGACCCTTCCCTTAATAAATTTAGTCTAATTTTAATAATTTCTTTAAATATCTTGAACATAGACACTTTCGGGGCATAAAAAATCAGGTCTATTGGTACTATAAAGAGTTACTTCTGAACTTGCAAACTGTACGCTATCCCCCAGCTTTAATGGATTTACCTCTGTAAACTCAGTTGCTAAAAGCAAACAATTCAACTCTATTCATTTTTTTACTTAAAAAGTTTGTAATAACAGTCGTAAAATCTCTAGAACTGGCAAATAATTGCCCACTTACGGCATAAATTGTTTTCTGTGCGGCGAAATATAAAAGGCTAATTTATTTAGTTATTTACAAACTAGGTGTCATATCGTTATCGTTTTATATGGCTTGATTTTTGCTTCGATTTTACTAGATAGAATAATTTTAAGCCATCTATGGCACTCTCATACATTATATTAGAAGATAGATTATGTTATTAAAAACGAAAACTGACATTCACCGCGCATTATTGACCACTTTGAGCTGCAGTTGCCTGATGATAACTGGCTGTGGAATAAATGGCACTGAAACCCACCAGGCTCCGAAAGCTGACATTGAAGTAAGCAATAAAGAAGATTTCGGAATAGTGGATATCAGCGTTAGTGATGAATTTGACACATTTCACACTCATAAGCGTATTAGTAGCTACACCAGCAAACTAGCCCACGATTTACTTAAAAACCTCAGAGGCACAATGCTGGACACCCCCATTGCTGTGTCTTCATTTGTGAGTTTTGATACTGAGTCTCAAGACACCTCAAAACTAGGCGCATTAATAAGTGAAAATCTATTAGGACAACTTCAAAGTCAGAATATACCTGTGGTTGACATTCACCTTATGGATGCTTTGTTATTAAACAAGGAAGGCAGTTTTGCATTTCATAGTGATATGGAAGGGTATTTTTATAGTGAATCGGTTAAGTACGTGCTTGCAGGTTATCTGACTCAACATAAGCATGGAGTTGTTATCAACGCTCGAATAATGCAATTCGATAATAAACAAATAGTGTCTTCTGCTTCAACTCTCATACCCTATTACGTTGCCGACTTATATAATTAACAGGTTGCGGCTAGACTTTCAGACAATTTGCAGTAAACAGCCTGGTAATAATATAAGGTATTGAGTATAAGAAAATGAACTCATTGAATTTGTGCCACACCATATATAAACCTACTTAACAGCACATACCTACGCCTAAACCAAAGTAAACGGTATTATTTCCCCACCTTGCTTCCTAGATACTCAACTACTGCGCAAGATATTAAGTGTCGGGCTTCATCACAGATTTTTTTAGCTTGAGTCACCGAGTTAAAGGGCCCTACTCTCAAACTTTGATAAGCAATATTCTGTTGCACTATTTCTGCTCGCAACGGCCTCTTGCCACGGGTTAATTCTGTTGGCAATTTCTTTTCAAGGTAAAGCCATCCTGACAACACAGATTTTTTATCACTAAAGGCTGCAATATGCACCCCAATTTCCACATTACAATGGCCACTAACACCATTTAACGTTGAACCACAATTATGCGTTTTCTGAGCTGTAACATTAGTTCTGGTGACAGCGCCATTATTATCTTCAGCTTTTGGGGATTGCACGCTACCGACTTGCACACTGGTTTCAGATGTAGATGTTCCCATAGGATCGTCACCGAGCGTAGAGTACCTAGCCAGCTCAGCTACAATAATTTGCATATCTGATTCAAGTGCTAATATTCTCTGAATTTCTGGCTCTAGATCAGTATAACGTTCGAGCTTTTGTTCTAATTCACTTTTCACCAAAACTTCTGAATCGCTGTTCATCATTGAGCAACCAGCTAATAGAGCACTGTTAACTACGAGGAAAAACAGAGTCGATAAATTACTATTTATCATTGGCACAAGGGACTTATTATTGGTTTTTGGCATACCGTTATTCCATAGGCTATTGTAGAGCATTCACAAGCTTGATTATGATTTGGCACCCCAAACATAACCGCCTGTTTTCGGATATCAGCTTTTATCTGATCCCATTAACTGGTTACAAAGCAATTATTAAGCCAATAACTTTTTCTGAGTAATTAGTCTGTTTATTAATATCAAACATAAAAAGAAGGGGCTATAAGCGGAAAAAAACTGCCAGTTTTTATCGATAGGCACAAAGTATTACCGCATCAGCCCCAAACTCTATTGCAGTTACAAACAGCGTCTCCAAATTAGTTTTTAATATCTAAGACACACTAATAATTGACCAAAGGATGTGAAAGTCGCTATTGTTAGCTGTGTTTTTCTAAATCGGTAAAAGTAGTTGCGCAGACATTTATTATTTTTATGCTTGGTATTAGTGATGCTTAGCTGCTCGTCGAACCCAAATAATTCACAAGCCACTCATCAAGGGAAAACCAATACTCCTCAAGTAACGCTTTCATACGTAAATGCTTATTTAATGATTGGCAATGTCACTAAGGCCGATGAGAAATTTCAAACTATTCAAACACCTGAATCAGTTCCAGGCGCTATGGTGGCCTTAGCGCAACTGCGGGCATTAAAAGGTGATAGCCTAGGTGCACAACAAGCATTTATGTTGGCCCTTGATAGCCCCTCTTTAGCTGCCCTACCCGTATCATCCAACTTACTTGACTATTTTTGCCAACAAAAAATGTGGCTCGCTCTTGCAAATTATGGAGACAGCCTACTTAAATCATCCAATGACGTTGCGACTAATAATATGACTTTTAGTTTGATCGGGCAGTGTTTTTTCAAAGCCAATGAATGGAACAAGGCAAAATACTGGCTAACTAAGCTTGATTTAGCGCTACCAGTCGACTCCCTTGATTATCTCGCCTTAGCCAGGCTAGGAATTGAAGATAAACAATACACTGAAGCAGAACAATTTATTCTTCGATTTGAAGAATCTAAAAATAACATCAATGCACATACTTTGTGGACGGCGTTAGAGGTCTACCAAAAATTACAACAGCCAAAACAGGTAAAGCAAATCGGACAAAATTTAATAACCTTGTTTCCGAGCAGTGATTACAGCCTAGTTTATCAAGAAATGCTCAAGGCAAATTCCCATGAATTCAATAGAATTGTAAAAAAAGAAGTACCTCTGCAAGTTAAACTCGATATCAAAGGTACGACTCACATCATGAAAAAAGGAGAAACCTTGTACCAACTGACCAAACGTTATGATGTTTTAATGGCAGATTTATTGAGATGGAATCCATATTTGGTGGCGAATAATATTCCTCTCGGGGCCCAAATACGTCTGTTTGCAGACTAACTTCAATGCAATGGGATGAGCCTTTCAATACTAATAAATTATAGTTATCAATTAGCATAATTTGACTCAAATCATACCAGTCGGTACAATTAACAATCTCGACGTAGTAAATTGGTGTCATTGTGGCTAGCGGTAGAAAAAAATCCTTTGATGAAAACACAGCTCTAAATGCAGCCATGGCTGTATTTTGGCAAAAAGGCTATGTTGGCGCTACGCTCATGGATTTAACTACGCGTATGGGTATTAACAAACCTAGCATGTACAGTGCTTTTGGTAATAAAGAGGCCTTATTTGTTAAAGCCACCCAGTGTTATATAGACACCAAAATGACACCTCACATGGAATTACTCTTTGAAGAAGGTGTTGCATTCAAACAACGTTTAAAAAATCATATGATGTCCATTGTATCCATGCAGTGTGCTCCAGAACATGCAAAGGGTTGTTATTTAGCCTTATGCCAGTCGGAACTGGTGAGTGGTGATATCCCAGAACAAGCTGAACAAATACTTAAAGAAGCCGATTTAATGCCAAGCAAGCTTTATACAGAATTGTTTAAAAATGATGCCGAAGCAATTGCGTTAGGATTAAACAAAAATGCCGAGGCCAATGGTTTAAGCATATACACGTTGTTAAAAGGCACCGCTTCAATGGCACGTTCTGGTATTGATAAGTCTCAGCTCGAATACAGTATCGATAGCATTATTGCGGGGATCAGTATTCACTAAGCCAATGGATTTCGCCTTTGTGCAAAATAATTTTAAGCGATAATGACAAATTCAGGCTTAATACCCCCACAAATTTAATTTTGTATTACAACCAACTTCAATCAATCAACATCCATTATCCCCCTTTAGTTTCAAACACATAAAAACCTAGCCATTACTCATTAATAATCAATTACTTATTAACTACTCTAACTCTTTCTCATTTCTAAAAATCACCTTTTCTTTTATCCAAAAAATCTTTTATCTAATTCTTCATTGACTTTAACTTACCTATCGGTACAATTCACCCAATCGAAACGTACCGATTGGTACAGATTAAATATCAATAACAATTAACCTTTGAAAGACGCATTAGATTGATGCTCTTAAATAAAGCCATTTAAACAAAGAAAACCAATTTAATTAAAAATTAAGGAAACAAAAATGACAACATTAACTATTCACACTATTGACTCAGCACCTGAAGCTAGCAAGCCACTTTTAGAAGGTTCAGTAAAAGCGTTTGGTATGCTTCCTAACCTACATGGCGTATTGGCCAGTTCACCACAAACCCTTGATGCTTACCAAAAATTACACCAGTTGTTTATGGATACTTCATTTAATGCTGAAGAGCTAACAGTTGTTTGGCAGGGTATAAATGTTGAACATGCTTGCCATTATTGTGTACCTGCTCACACCGGTATTGCCCACTCTATGAAAGTTGATCCTGCGCTAACAGAAGCATTACGTAACGAACAGCCTATGCCTAACGCAAAACTACAAGCACTTTACGATACCACTCTTATTATTGTGCGTAATCGTGGGCATCTTACTCAAGCAGAATTAGACAACTTTTATGCTGCAGGTTACGGCGAGCAACAAGTCTTAGAAATTATTCTAGGCTTGTCTCAAAAAATCATCAGTAACTACACTAACCATATTGGTAATACGCCAGTAGATGCGCCATTTGAAAAGTTTGCTTGGTCTAAAAAAGCGTAATTAATCATTAACTAAAATGTGATCCTACATACAGTGGGATCATCATTTATATTTTTCACCTAGTTTTTTTTGGAGGATTTATATGCCAAACAAACTCAAAATAGACATTATCTCGGACGTAGTTTGTCCCTGGTGCATCATCGGTTACAGAAATTTGCAACAAGCGATCACTGAGTTGGGCGTGCAAGACCAAGTTGAAATCGAATGGCAACCATTTGAACTTAATCCAGATATGCCGCCAGAAGGTGAAAATTTACGAGAACATTCAGCCAGAAAATACGGTTCCACACCTGAAAGCAGTGCTCGTTTTAGGCAAGAAATGAGTCAACGGGGTAATGATGTTGACTTTAGTTTTGACTACTTTGACAGTATGAAAATAGTCAATACAAGGCAAGCCCATATCTTATTGGAATACGCTAAAGACTTTAACTTACAAACGGCACTAAAATTACGACTGTTTTCTGCCTTTTTTACGGAACATAAAGATATATCAGACCGCAACGTTTTAGCACAAGAAATTGCAGCAGTGGGTCTAGATGTTAATGCAGCCATGTCGAGATTAGAAAGTGATAGCGCTTTTAGCGACGTTCAGGAAAAAGAAACACAATGGCATCACTTAGGTGTGTCGTCAGTACCCACAGTGGTAATCAATAAAACCACTGGGATCTCTGGCGCACAACCGGTCGAGGCATTTAAAGAATTTATTGCTGCTGAATTGCAGATTAGTTAGATGCCTTCAGCTAATGTGATTAAAGTTTAAAGCAAAGCTGGCACACCGCTATGAAATCTAAACTCAGTGTCTTCAGTCAAAATAAGGGCTGTTTCTTTTTCAGCAAAAAGCGTCACTCTCTCGGTGATATCTTGCTGCGACACTTTTTCAGCTAAACCTAAATAGTCTTGAAAATGCCTAGCTTCAGAACGTAGTAAAGAGGTGTAGAATTTTTCTAATTCGTCATCTAAATGTGGTGCTAACTTAGCAAAACGTTCACAAGATCGCGCTTCTATGTAGGCACCACATATTAGCGTATCACTGAGTTTGGCAGGTTCGTGAGTACGCACATGTTTCATCATGCTTCTGGCATAACGCGATGCAGTTAGATTGTCGTAAGTCACTCCCCTACTCTGCATAATTTCCCACACCTGCTGAAAATGATGTAATTCTTCTTTGATCAACAACACCATTTTACTGATCAGTTCGTCACCATGTGCAAAGTCAGACTTGCTGATCAACTTCTTTGATAGGTTAATATAATTGCTGAAGTCGCCAACACCCACTTTACGATAAACAAAATCTTCGTAAGGTTTTAACCATGCAAGTAATGCATCACCACTTGATTTATCTACCGCATAACGACGCAATAACAACATAGCGGTTTGCGCAGCTTTAAGTTCACAATTAGCGTGATCAATGAGCAGCGTTGGCTGATTTTCTGGTTTAATTGCTTCTTCTATCCAGCGTTTTGGGGTTTCACATTGGAGGAAAGCGTTTATTGGTTGTAATAGTTGTTCGGTGCTCATTATTTAATAAATTCGTTTCTTTTGAAAATTTAGGTAGTATTTTCTACTACTAGAAAGCAAGCTACTTGTTGTCTATTAACTCAGAGCTCGCATTACCGCTTGAGGTTCTTTGGCTACAACATTTAAAAGGGCCAAAGCTGGACCATGTGGATTGCGATCACCTCTTTCCCAATGCCGGAGTGTAGAAACACTGATACAAAATTTTGATGCAAACTCCATCTGGGTTAAGCCCAGTCCGTGGCGTATCTCCGCAACATCAACATGAGGCGGTCTGTGCGTCTTCGCCGCAACTTTTTTTCCCTCATTGAGCTCTATAGCCTCTTGAAGTCCCTGAGCGATACTTTCATATGCATTAGTCATGATTATTCTCCAGTGCTTTTGTAACAAGAATGGCAACCAGCTTGCCAAGTGCATTTCTGTTAGCTTTTGACAAATTTGCGCGCTCGTTCTTTCCAAACATGGTCAAAAGATATAATGGGATCCGTTCATTATGGTAGTAATAGATAACTCTAACACCACCACTTTTTCCTTTATTTCCTCTACTCCAACGTAGCTTACGAATACCTCCTGTATCTTCCATAATGTCTCCCGCTTTAGGGTGCTCAGAAAGGTAGTCGATTACATCTTTGCGCTCTGATTCACTTAATAATGAATCAGCGCGTTTCATGTATTCTGGTAGTTCAGTTATTGTCGTAAGCATTGAATGATTATAATCCATTGGATTACTTTAATCAAAGAGTTGTATCTACACTGCACATAAATAAATCAACTATAAAACCTAAGATTCATAAATCAATAAAAGTAAATATCAGTTGCACACCTATGTCTTCAGCTCACAATTAGCGTGATCAATGAGCAGAGTTGCTAGGTTTTCGGGTTTAATGGCTCATCAATCCAACTACGGGTGATCTTGATTTAAATAATCCAGGCATTGCCCATGACATTGCCAACCCCAATGATCCAAAAACTGCATTTGGTTACATTGCAGCAGCGTTAAACATTCGCAAAGAAAATTACACTCAGGCGTTTACAGTGCAGTCTTGCGACAATATTCAGCACAATGGAGCAGTTACACGTAAAATGTTACTGACCTTTGCCAAACAACAAGATCCTCAGTTAAGCCAATGGATTGTACGGCATGTTGAGTTTCCAAATGCCATGGTTGACCGAATCCCCCCCGTCACCACAAAAGCGGATATTGACCATGTTGAACAAACTTTTGGCCTAAAGGATGAGTGGCCAATTACTTGTGAGTCATTTTCACAATGGGTAATTGAAGATAACTTTAGTAACGGTCGCCCTAACTGGGATTTAGCGGGTGCGCAATTTGTAACTGACGTAACACCCTACGAAAAAACGAAGATCCGCCTATTAAACGCCGGCCATTCAGCCTTAGGTTTATTAGGATCAATTCATGGTTATGCAACCATAGATGAAACCGTATTTGACAAGGACTTTTCTGAATATCTACGTGCATTTATGGACTTAAAGGTGACGCCCTTATTAGATAAATTAGATGGCATTGATTTAAATCATTACAAAGACACCTTAATTGAACGTTTTTCTAATCCGAATATTAAAGACAGTATGGCGCGCATTTGTTCAGAAAGCTCAGCCAAATTACCGAAGTTTTTAATTACCACCATTCACGAAAACTTAGCTGCAGACCGTGATTGCTCGCTAGCTGCTTTAGTCATTGCAACTTGGTGTTTATACAGTGATAAACAAATAATGAAAATCACTCTAGAACAAAACCTAGAATTTATTGCTGCTAAAACCAATACACCATATATGTGCGTTACCAAAGGTTCTCATGGTGCATTATTAAAAATTAATGATAAAAATTATTATAATTCAGGCTACCTAATTAAGGTACTTGATACAGTGGGAGCTGGAGACTCATTTTTAGGCTCATTAATCTACCAACTCTGCACTTCAACCAATGCCCAATACGCAGTTGATTTTGCTTGTGCTGTGGGTGCTATGGTGGCACAACACAATGGTGCGACACCTGAATTGTTTATTGCAGATATTGAACAGTTTATAAACCCTGTTTAATCATGTATACCTGAAAAATATTAATGTTTAATTGCTTGGGTTTCTGGGAGCAACTCAGAACTGAAAATTTCTCTAACATATTGATGGTCGAATTCAGGGGTGAAATCTAAAATGGCATTTATAAATTCGTCGGTTGAATAAAGTTAATTTGCGACTAAATGCCAAACTAAGGTTTACGCCCCAGAAAAATAGTATGCCGACTGCCCTTTCCTGGACGCGCGCGCACAACGCGATCTTCGGCTTTGAAACCAGCCTTTTTTAAGCGCAGAGTAAACTGGTGATCAGGGCCTGCTGACCATATGGCCACCATGCCTTTAGGCCTCAGTGTTTTATATATATATTCCAAACCTTGAGGCGAATAAATACTGCTGTTGTCTTTTTGAGTCAAGCCCTCGGGGCCATTGTCCACATCCAATAAGATGGCATCGAAGGTGGGTTTTCTAATCTTCAATAGTGCTCTTACATCACCAATATGTACCTTTGTTCGAGGATCTTCGAGAGGGTTTTTAGCGCAGTTACCTAGCGGTCCTTGGTTCCAAACGACCACTTCAGGAATAAGTTCTGCCACTGTAACTTGAGAGTTTGCACTCACCGCTTTTAGCGCCGCTGCCAGTGTATACCCCATACCTAAACCACCGACTAATACTTGTGCATTGTCTGTAAAGTGAAGATGAGCACAGCCTAGTTCTGCCAGCACTTTTTCTGAGTTGAACAAACGGCTATTCATTAATTCACCGCGTATACCCGACAAACGAATGGAAAATTCATCGCCGCGCTGAGAAAACTTTAATTCACCACCATTATTGGGAATTTGTGCGCTGCCAAGTTGGGTCCATGGGATCATAATACTGCCTAATGAATATGTGTAAAAATAACCAGAATTCAATCTAAGCACTCTGGTTATATAGAATTTTAGCCGCAAACTTTACCATAATTAACACGGCAAACATTACACATTGTAAGAGACATAAGAATAAGTCAAAAATGGCATATTCTTATGTTGTTAGTAACAACCAAATATCTTTATCCCAAGAAACAATCAGTGCTGCCAATTCAAGATCTGCCACTATCAAGAAGGGCTATCTAATACGCTCCAGCAGCATAGGTAAGTTCATAGCTATGGCTATATATTTCCAAGATATTACCAAAAGGGTCTTCCATATAAATCATGCGATAAGGTTTTTCACCTGGGTAGTAATAACGTGGTGCTTTCATGCGTTTTTTACCGCCAGCAGCGACAATTTTATCGGCTAAACCCTCTACATCAGGATCTTGAACACAGAAATGGAAGACGCCTGTTTTCCAATATTCGAAGTTATCCTCAGGATTTTCTTGTCCCTTAAATTCAAATAATTCAACCCCGACTCTGTCTCCCGTAGACAAATGCGCTATGCGAAAATGTTCCCAACCTGCACCAAAAACATCGGTACACATTTCACCAATAGCCGAGTCATCTTCGGTGATTTCAGTGGGCTTCATAATAAGATACCAACCAAGTACCTCAGTATAAAATTTAACTGCTGCTTCCAAATCAGGTACAGAAATACCAATGTGGGAGAATGTTCGTGGATAAGTTTTGTTCATATTGTTTACTCCAGTTATTTAATGATAAAAGTATACATCTCACTTTAAAGAACATAAAATTATCAATAATTATAAATATGAGTACAAAACATAATGATAAATCAAATTTGGTTAAAAACATTTTGTACTCTGGCTGATATGGGGCATTTCACACAAACGGCTGAAAAGTTGTTTATGACCCAATCAGGGGTAAGCCAGCATATTCAAAAATTAGAAAAACAGCTTGATAGTCAATTATTAGCGAGAGAAGGAAAGTCATTTTCACTGACAACTAAGGGCCAACAATTAAAACAAAAGGGGCAAATGTTACTGAGGGATGCAGAAAAGTTAGAAGCACTAATTAAGCAAGATGATCCATACAGCGGAAGAATTAAACTTGCCTCGCCTGGCAGTATTGGTTTATCTCTTTACCCTCAGTTATTAGAATTACAACAAGCCCATCCAGGCTTATGTATCGATTACACATTTGCACCCAATACTAGGATTGAACAAGACTTAGTAGATAACCAACTCGATCTAGGCTTAGTGACCGAATTGAGTAATAGAAGTCATTTAATTTCTCAGAAAATAGCTGAAGAGCCTTTAGTTTTGGTTACCCCTGCTAGTGTTAAGTCGCTAAATTGGCAAACCTTAATTGAACTAGGTTTCATTTCTCACCCTGACGCAGCACATCATGGCAAACAATTATTAAAGGAAAATTACCCACAGTTTGAGCATGTTGAACAATTTCCACATAATGGTTTTTCAAATCAAATTAGTCTAATTTTAGAACCCGTTAGTAAAGGTCTTGGGTTTACCGTTTTACCTTTATTTGCAGCCACAACTTATCAACGACAAGATTTAATCCAAATACATGGATTGCCTATACCTGTAAGTGAAAACCTTTATTTGTGTGCCAATAGACATGCCATTAACTCGAATAGAATTAATATGATCAAATTGAAAATAGCCGAATATTTGGCTTAAGTTATTTATAGTAGCGACGCACTATCTATTGGTGCGCGGTCTATGAGACCAATAATTACAGACCGATAAAATTAACAAACTCCTAACCGCAAACTAATCTGCGTTTAATTGTTGTAGTATTTCACAATCTTTGATCTGCTGATTTGCACAACAATTGGCTAAAGCTTGCAGATGTATTTCAAGTTGTTGCAACTCATATTGGGCGGTGTGGATCTGTTCAAGTTGCTGGGAAATTAAGCTATCCACTTCTGCACAAGGAGCGTTGCCATCACTTTGTACCGCAACCAATTTTTTTATATCCGCCAGTGGCATACGTAATTCTTTACAGCGGCGAATAAAATTTAATGAGCCAATGTCTTTGGTTTGATAATAGCGGTAACCATTGTCTGCCCTCTTTGCTTCAGGCAACAAACCAATATCTTCATAATAACGAATAGTTTTAGCACTCACCCCTGTGACATTCGCTAATTGTTTTATTTGCATATGAGATTGACCTTACTGTTACTGGAAGCTTTATTCTATCTTTAACAACCACTATCAATCTACCTTAATAACGAGAAACTCATGAGTGAATGCTGCGGTGTAAATGCCCAAGACAAAGAACAACGTACCCTTTTATGGACAGTATTATTACTTAATGGTGCCATGTTTTTAGTAGAATTTATTGCCGGTTGGCTGGCACAATCGAGTGGTTTGATGGCAGATTCATTAGATATGTTGGCTGATGCCATGGTTTATATGGTTGGCTTATATGCAGTAGGAAAAGCCATACAATACAAAGCCAAAGCAGCATTATTTAACGGTAGTTTACAATTGTTTCTTGCTGGGCTGATTTTACTGGATGTTGTACAGCGCTTAATATTTGGCAGTGAGCCACAAACCCAAATCATGTTGTGGATTTCACTTTTAGCACTAGCAGTCAATTTATTCTGTTTTATTTTACTGTCACGTTACCGCTCTGGCGACATCAATATGCGCGCCAGTTGGATTTGTTCTCGTAACGACATGATCGCTAATGTTGGTGTAATGATATCTGCAGGCTTAGTCATATGGTTAGATTCAGCGATCCCTGATTTAGTTATCGCGATCATTATTGCTTTAGTGATAGTGCAGTCATCATTAAAAATAGTGAAAGAGTCTAGAGGCATACTCAAAGATCACAACAAGCCTAAACCTTCTTGTTGTGGTTAGAAGATTGTTATTTAGTGTAGTGCAAAAAGCTATAGTCCTATGTCGATAGGGCTATCACCTGCATACCTAAAGCTCCGCACATTGGCTGCATTACAGCGTAAACATCAACTAAAAAAGGACTGCAGAAATTGGCGGGATCCACATCATAAAGATAGCAGCCACTACCCCTAATAAAGTAATCAAAGTACAGGTAGAGGTTAAAACCGTAATTGTCCAAATTTTCGAGGCTTGTTTTTGACGCTTAGCCCAAAAAACACATTCAGCTATTAACATTGGAATGCCATAACAGGCGAAAGATAAAAAGATATCCATTGGGCCATCTATAGTAGATGTATTGCCATTAGGGCCTTGATTCGCCACATACCAAGCCATTAAATATAATCTGAAAAACCACACTCCATTCACTAATAAAAAGGCATGAATTGCCCAGCGCATATGCAAATCAAATTGTTTGGCTGTTGCATAACGCCAAGCAAAAACCACAGCGACAATAATTAGAACGCCATTTATGCTTATACCCAAAGATCCCAGATCACTTAGTCGCGCGCCTCGAACCCAAGTTAAATACAGGCCGGATAGTGCTCCTAACAGACCTAAGGTTAAAAACATTCTGCCATTCCAGCGATGCACAGCAGGAAATTTTCTGCGCACTATAGGTAACAATTGAATAATGCCACCAACACTGAGTAACGCAGCTGGAATAACATGAGAAAATAACGCAGCGTTGCCAAAAGTATCACCTTTTACATAACCGATTATGGGTTGAGTCAAATTAACCAGATCTGGGTTGCCAGTTGCTATTGGAAACACGTACATAACAAATACATAGCTAGCAAAAAACCACTGTCCAATTAGGGCAATGAGTACCCAAGCACTAACACTCCAGTGTAGAAATTGTTTAGCACGTTTTGTTGAGGCAACAGAAACGGCCATTGGGGTAGTTGCTGTACTTAACATTGATTCACCTTTAAGTTTTAAATAACAAGGTTCAACAATGCACATTACCAATGATTAATTCGCGCCGAATTCAAAACTCGGCGCAAACAAATACAGAAATATTGAGAAACACTTCTTCTTTGCTTGGTTATGGAGACTCAAGCTAAGATAACTTCAGCTAATCTAAGGAATATTGTTTTGGAATTTTTATCTGTACACACCGCTATGTTAGTCGTTGCTGTGTTGATGCTGTTATTACAGTTATTTGTTCGCCAAAAACGTTCCGTTCATATTGTTTTTGCAATTTTTTGTGGCTCTATCGCGATGATGGCGGCCAAACAAATTGGCGATGAACAACTAGGTATCTATAGATACGTTTTAGGTATGGGGGCATGTGCAACCTGTAATGGTTTTTGGCTGGTTGCACGAGCACTGTTTCGTGATAAAAACGCCATTTCTAATAAACATATATTAGCCGCAGGTGGATTAGGTTTGCTGCTTATTGTTGGTCAAAGTATGGGGTTGGCACAGAGTCTAAGTCAAAGCGAAATCATTACACTACAAAAAAGTCGTGTTGCTCTATATGAAGTGGTGAACTTACTCTCTTCTTGCATGTTAGTACTAGGAGCATGGGAGGGTTTTAGAGGAATAACTAAAGCGAAAGGCAATAAATTTTGGCAACGTGTGATTTTTTTAAGCAGTTATTGCTCCGGTTTACTGATTTGTACAGTCGCAGTAAAAATTTCTGGTTCGCCTGAAGCTAACGCAGAACTTGGTGAACAGCTCGCCTCAATCTGTGCCATCCAAATCATGATAGTCACGCAACTGCTGATCTATTGGCGCTTTCATCAAAAACCTGATTATAACCAAGACATAGCGCACAGTTCACTAGATCAATCCAATTCCATTAGCACAGAGTATATTGAAAATAAAGTCGCTGAAAACACAACGGAGCAGGCCTTAGCTAAACAAATACAGCGAGTGTTAGAACAACAAAACATGTACTTGCAGCCAAATCTTAAAGTTGCTGACATTGCTCGTCATTTGAACGTATCGGAATATCGTATAAGCCGGGCTTTTCGTCATCATTTTAATGCTCGCAATTTCAACCAATTTATTAACGACATGCGTATAAAACATGCAAAAGTGCTGTTAGAGGATCCTAAAAACACCCAGTGGCCAATCTTAGTTGTAGGGTTGGAAAGCGGTTTTGCGTCTGTGGGGCCTTTTACCCGTGCTTTTAAATCGATTTGTAATATGACGCCAAATCAGTATCGGCAGTTTCATCAATCAGCAACAAAACAACCAATTACGAATGTTATTAGTCCTCAACACTGACCATAGCCGATAACATTGCCTGGCGCATTTTGCCTTTTATCGGTGTTGGTTGGTGAGTATGTCTGTCCACAAAAACATGGGTTAAATTTCCGACTGCCGATGCGGTATCTCCATGTTCTTTAAAGATTCCCACTTCATAATTGACTGAACTATTGCCTATTTTGCCTATTCGTAATCCACCCACTAACTTTTCAGGATAAGATACCGGACTTAGGTAACGACAGCTAGACTCAACAATAAATCCAATTTGAGAACTTGTTAGTGGTTCAAATCCCCCTTGCTCAATTAAAAATTGATTAATGATGGTATCGAAATAAGAATAATAATTGACGTTATTAACATGGCCAAACATATCGTTATCCATCCACCTTGTGGTGATTGGAAAATAAAAAACAAAATCACTTTTTAATTGAGCAACTGTCACTTCTTGCACCCTATTTTAATTACTTCACTAATAAAGATTATTTAATTATCGAACAAACTTGGCAAGTTAATCCTTGATATAGATTAATAAGCGTACAAAGACACGCATAAAAAGGTTGACGCTTGCAGTCTACTCACAGACAATAATTGTTAATGGTATGTTTATTTTTGATTAACAAAACGTATTTACCTTTCCAACTACATAAGAGATATAGCCGTATGATTTTAAATCACCTCTGGGGATTATATACACATCCAAAAGAAGAGTGGCATTCAATTGAGGAACGTCATGAAAGTTATTTTTACAGCTTGAGTCATATAGCTATCATTTCTTTAATACCTGTTTTGATGAGTTATTATTCTGCTGCGCACCTTGGTTGGAGCATAGGTGTGGGTGACATTATTAAACTGACGCCAAATAGTGCCATGCTGATGAGCATTGGGATGTATTTTGGTTTGATGGTAGGAGTGATTTCATTAGCGATATTAATTCATGAACTAGCCAAAGCATTTGATGCAGCCCCGACTTATACCCAGTCACTGGAACTCGCAGCTTATACTGCTACACCTTTGTTTATGGTGGGTTTTGCGGCATTCTTTCCCGTATTGTGGTTTGTGATGCTTATTGGATTAGTTGGTCTAACTTATTCAGTCTATTTACTTTACGCCGGCACACCAATTTTAATGCATATTCCAGAAGGAAAAGGATTTATCTACGCAAGTTCAGTTGTCACTTGTGGCTTAGTGTTATTAGCTATATTAATGGCCGCTTCGGTCATTTTGTGGAGTATGGGCATGGGCCCAGTTTATGTAGGTTAAAACGATTTTCAGATTGGGACACTAAATACAAAAAAGCCACATTTATCAAAAAACGTGGCTTTTTTTTATGAGCAAGTATTGCTTAGTTTTGACTCATATTGTGCATTTCCAAATTACTCAACTCGGCCTGTACACCTTCGTTTTTGGTTCCTTCATTGCGCATATTGTCGATTCGCTGCAAATACGCATTATCTATATCACCAGTAATGTAATTACCGTCAAATACTGAGGTTTCAAAACGTTTTATCTCAGGGTTTAACTCTCGTACAGCATCGATTAAATCGGTGATATCTTGGAAAATCAAACCATCTGCACGGATCAAGTCACTGATTTGTTCAATCTCGCGACCATAAGCTATGAGTTCATTGGCCGATGGCATATCTATGCCATATACATTTGGAAAACGGATTTCAGGTGCCGCAGAGGCGAAGTAAACCTTTTTAGCACCAGACTCACGGGCCATTTCAATAATTTGCTCTGAGGTTGTTCCACGTACAATAGAATCATCAACCAAGAGCACACTTTTATCTTTAAATTCAGACGGAATAGCATTTAGTTTACGGCGCACTGACTTACGACGCATGGTTTGCCCTGGCATAATAAAGGTGCGGCCAATGTAGCGGTTTTTAACAAACCCTTGACGATAAGGTTTATCTAACTCGATAGCAATTTGTAGCGCCACATCTGTTGACGTTTCTGGAATCGGAATGACAACATCGATATCAAGATCAGCCCATTCTTTAGCAATTTTCTGACCCAATTTACGACCCATATTTACCCTAGAAGCATACACAGAAATACCGTCAATAAATGAGTCTGGACGGGCAAAATAAACAAATTCAAATATACACGGAGCATTAATGGGTTGATGAGCACATTGCTGAGTATGCAGCTCACCTGCCTCAGTAACATAAATCGCTTCACCGGGTGCTACATCACGAATAAAAGTAAACCCAACAGCGTCTAGTGCGACACTCTCAGAAGCCACCATATATTCATTACCGAACTCGGTTTTGCGTTTACCTAAAGCCAAAGGGCGAATACCGAATGGGTCTCTAAAAGCCAACATTCCGTTGCCAATAATAGCCGCAACAACAGCATAGGCCCCACGGATTTTTGTATGTACTTTGGAAACAGCTTTAAACACTTCATCAGGCGTTAGGTGTAACCCTTCGCAACTTTGCAGTTCATGAGCAATGATATTTAACAATAACTCTGAATCTGAAGTCGTGTTGATATGCCTTCTAGCAACTTTTGCCACTTCATCTTGCAGCTCATGTGCATTAGTTAAATTACCATTGTGAGCAAAAGCAATACCATAAGGTGAGTTGACATAAAAAGGTTGTGCCTCAGCCGAACTCGAACTACCCGCTGTGGGGTAGCGCACGTGACCAATACCGAATTGTCCGGTTAATCTTTTCATATGACGAGTGTGAAACACATCTCTCACCAAACCATTATCTTTTCTGAGGTGAATGACATCATTATCTACAGTCACTATACCAGCAGCGTCTTGGCCCCTATGTTGGAGCACAGTCAAGGCATCATACAAAGCTTGATTAACAGGGCTTTTACCCACTATTCCGACAATACCACACATGCGATTTACCTTTTTAAACTGGCTTTATAAAACTTGAGTTGTTTTGTAAATATTCAAAAAACCACTCAATGATTAAACTAAATTCTGGAATAAGTACTGAGGTCTGCCACCATGTGGATGAAGACATGGGGGGAAAAGTATCTAAGAAAAATAACAATGCACTGACAATTAAGATCCCCCGCAAGGCACCAAATACCAGTCCTAACGCGCGATCTGTGCCTGTCAGCCCCGTAAATTCCACTAACTGGGAAATCAAATAGTTGACTAAGCCACCGATCACTAAAGTCGATACAAATAAAATCGCAATAGCAACACCATTGCGGATCATCAAGTCATCAAATTTAGTCAGATAGGCGGCAAGATCTACATAAAACTGGCTAGCAATAAAAAAAGCACTACACCAAATTGCCAAGGAGATGGCTTCTTTTACAAAACCTCTAATTAAGCTGATAACGGCTGAAAGTAAAATTACACCTAGTATGGCGTAGTCAATCCAATTCATAAGGTTAGTGTTACCGCTTGAATAGCGTGATGTTAAACCAGCCTAGCCTTTTTAACATCACAGAATTAAAATCGCGCGCATTCTACCAAAAGGTCTCGTAAAGATCCTGATAAATTTCCGATAATGACGACTATATCGGTTATATCTTTAGTATCTGTTATTGCACAGTGAAAGGTGTCACCCTACCCTGTAATTGAGTTAACTCTTTTAGGTGGGAAAGTGCGTTTTCTAAATTACTTTTTTGCAAATCAGGGCCAACAAAAACTTTGGTTAACGTGCCTGAGTTGGTTTTTACTGGCCGACTAAAAGCACGATAACCAGCTTTATCTAAACGATTTAACAGCTCTTGTACATTCTTTTGATGACGAAAGCTGCCTAATTGTACTACCCAACCTGCACTCGCCAATAATCTATCAACATCTTCTTCAACCACAGTTTGTTGCTCTAAACTGTTAGTTTTTGGCATCTTTGCAACTGCTACTTTTGTTGAAACTTTTTCATTTTCTTGATATATATCAGCTACTTGCACATCTTCAGTGCGGCTTTCAGATTTTGTTTCTGGTGGTAAACTTGAGCTTGGGTTGTCATCTATTGCTTGTTCAGAAAGCACTTCAACTTTACGCGTCGCCGCTTCTTCGACTTTACTGGTGTCAAAGGGGGCTGGGGATTTCACCGTTTTCATCGACGGTTTTTGTGGCAATTCAACAAACAAGTTGCGCTTTGATTCTTGTTTCCCATCCAATAAGTCAGGTAAAAAAATCACAGCTATGGCAACAACTATGGCGGTTCCTACCAAACGATTTTGTAATGCGGATGACACTCTACTATACCTTTTCATTATGGGGTAGCGACCCCATTTCTAATACATTTGTAACAGTAAAAAAAGAGCCAAATACGATCACTAGATCTTCTTTTTCGGCCTTTTCTAACGCACATTGATAGGCGGTTTCGACTGACTCATAGTCTAACACTTTTTGCTCTGAGCTTAATACAGCAGAAACCAAGGTACTTGACTGCGCGCCTCTAGGAACATCTAAACTAGCACAATGCCAAGTCGTTACTACAGACAACATTGGCGCAAGTGTGGCTTTAATATCTTTATCTGCAAGCATTCCCACAACGGCTATGACTCTTTTGTATTTCATGTTTTTAATATCAATCGCTAACAAACGAGTCGCATGGGGATTATGTGCTACATCCAACATGACAGTGGGATTGTATTGTATGATTTGCCGTCTTCCAGGCAAACTGGTTAATTTAAATACCTGCGCCATCTGAATATTGTCTAACTGCAAATCTAGTATTTCAATTACTTGCAATGCCGTTGATGCATTTTGGGCAGGTATATTTGGAATAGGTAAATTGTCATAGTGGCTTTTAACACCTTTCCAATGAAACCCTTTTTCATCTATTTGAAAATAAAAATCACGCCCTTGCCATACAGGTTCAACCTGATATTCCAAGGCAGCTTCAACCAAAGTCGTTGGGGGATGAGGCTCACCAATAACAGCTTTAATGTTGGCTCTAAAAATACCAGCCTTTTCTATGGCGATCAGTTCTTTAGTATTGCCAAGCCAATCTTGGTGATCTAAATCTATACTGGTTATTACTGCTATAGTGGGATCAACAATATTAACGGCATCTAAACGCCCACCTAGGCCAACTTCTAACAACAGGGTCTTTGCATCAGAGTCTGCCATTAACTGCAGTGCCGCCAATGTGCCAAATTCAAAATAAGTTAAGGCAGTATCACCTCGCGCTTGCTCCACTTTCAAAAAAGCTTGGCAATGGGCTTTTTCAGTCAACATAGCCCCCGCAACTCTGACTCGCTCGCGGTAATCTAAAAGATGTGGTGAGCTAAATACAGCGACTGACTGTCCAGACATTAATAGCGCCTGTTCAATCAACGCACAGCTAGTGCCCTTTCCATTAGTACCGGCAACAGTGACAATAGTTCGTTGACTGAGATCAAGCTGCAAATTGCGATAGACTTCGGCAACACGTTCTAGGCCTAGTTCAATATTACTTGGATGAACCTGCTCAAGATAACGCAACCATTGGTCAAGAGACCAAGCCTCTTTTTCAGAGGCTTGAGGTGTTGAGATATTAGACATTAATTAGTGATGTTGATGGTGTAGTTTTGACAATAAACTAAATAATTTGTCGCGCATTTCACGGCGATCAACAATGATATCGATAGCGCCTTTTTCTAACAAAAACTCGCTGCGTTGGAAACCTTCAGGAAGGGTTTCACGTACGGTCTGTTCGATAACTCTTGGACCTGCAAAACCTATCAAGGCTTTAGGCTCAGCGACATTCACATCACCCAACATAGCTAAGCTCGCGGATACGCCTCCCATAGTGGGATCAGTCAGAACTGAAATATAAGGCAGCCCTTTTTCACTCATTTTTGCTAGTGCTGCACTGGTTTTAGCCATCTGCATCAGTGACAAGAGCGCTTCTTGCATACGTGCACCGCCACTAGTCGAGAAACAAATCAATGGCATATTGTGTTCCAAACACGCATTGACTGCTTTAACAAATCTAGCGCCTACTACTGATGCCATGGATCCGCCCATAAAGGCAAATTCAAACGCTGCCACAACTACTGGCATACCATTGAGTTTACCCTGCATGACAACAATGGCGTCTTTTTCTTTGGTGGCTTTTTGGGCGCTAATCAATCTGTCTTTATATTTTTTCGAGTCTTTAAATTTGAGTAAATCTTGGGGCTCTAAATCTGCGCCTAACTCTACTCTGTCACCTTGATCTAAAAAGTGATTAATCCGCGCGCGCGCAGTAATACGCATATGATGATCACATTTAGGGCAAACGCCTAACTGCTTTTCTAATTCTGTTTTATAGAGAACCGCAGCACATTCAGCACATTTAGTCCAAATTCCCTCTGGCACATTACTTTTAGTCGATGACTTAGTGCGTGGTAATATTTTTTCAATCCAACTCATATCAAATCCTGTTATGCAACTTGTTAAACTTAACAAGTTGGCAATATTCAACGGTTTATTTAGTGCCCGTTTTAAGCCCTATAGGCCGAAAGAAAGGCTATTAAATCACATCAAGCACACATCATGAAAACAAAACTGGTCTTAGAAGTATCAATCAGGTAAAAATAATGGTCCTAAAGGTATAGACGGTAAATCAAAAAGCTCGGGATAAGTCACATGTACCAAGTATAAACCATTAGGCTTTGCTGTGGACGCGGCTTTTGTTCGGTCTTTACCTTGCAACAAGGTTTTCATCCAAGTTGTGGGTTTTTCCTTTTTGCCAATAGTCAAAAGAGAACCAGTAATATTACGCACCATATGATGAAGAAATGCGTTCGCTTTTACATCGATCAGAATATAATCACCAAATCGGCTCACATTTATATAACTCATTTGACGCACCGGAGTGTTGGCCTGACAATCTACAGCTCTAAAAGCACTAAAATCATGTCGCCCTATCAAATGTTGAGCTGCCTGATGCATCAACTCATGATCTAACTCATTGTGAATATGGGTTACACCATTAGGCAAAATGCTGTTGCGTAAACGATGATTATAAATGACATATCGGTATCGTCGCGCAGTAGCAGAAAAACGAGCATGAAACTCGTCACTGGTATTTTTTACCCATTTTACAGCAATAGACTCAGGTAAGAAGCGATTTAAACCAATAGTCCATGCTCGGTCGGGGCGATATATATTGGTATCAAAATGTACCACCTGACAAGTAGCATGTACCCCAGCGTCGGTGCGTCCAGCACAAACAGCTTTGATGGGCTCGTTAGCAATAGTTGTTAACGCTTCTTCAACGTGCTGCTGCACACTGGCCACAGTTTGTTGGCGTTGCCAACCATGATAAGCAGCGCCGTTATATTCAATGCCTAGAGCTAATCGCATTAGTCCACTTTTGCTATTCTAAAAATTCGCGGTATTGTAAGGAACTTATCAGTAAATAACAGGGGTTTTTAGTTAAACCTTACCAAAGTATACATTTGAGTAACGATCAGGTTATTCAATCTCGCTTAAAATCTACTGAATGTAAATCATGCTTTTTCATCAACTTATGCATATCAGTACGATTTCTGCCGGCTAATTCCGCTGCTCTTGTGACATTACCGTCTGTCATTTTAAGTAACTTTAATAAGTACTTTTGCTCGAAGGCATCTCTTGCTTCGGTCAAAGTTGGCCATTTCTGCTCAGAGGCAGACAAAGCTTGTTCAACTAAATGGGAGGCAATAACTGGGGTGTGAGTTAAAGCAACACATTGCTCTACAACATTGACAAGTTGCCTAACATTGCCCGGCCATAAACAAGTTGTTAATAATTGCATGGCATCATCTGAAAACCGACTGACTTTAACCTGATGGCGTTCAGCACTCTCTTTTAACAAGTGCCGTGCCAAAAGTGGTATATCTTCAGAACGCTCTCGCAAGGTGGGTAAGGTGATATTCACGACATTAAGGCGATAGTATAAATCTTCCCTAAAATTGCCCTCCTCCATTTCCTTACTGAGGTTTTTATGGGTAGCTGAGATAATTCTCACATCGATTGGGATTTGTTTACTACTACCCACTGGACGAATGGTTTGTTCTTGCAGCGCTCTAAGTAGTTTAACCTGTAGAGGAATCGGCATATCGCCAATTTCATCTAAAAACAAAGTGCCTCCATCAGCCTCTCTAAACAAGCCCTGATGTTCATTGACCGCACCAGTAAAAGAGCCTTTAGCATGCCCAAAAAGCTCTGATTCAAGTAAGTTTTCAGGTAATGCACCACAGTTAATCGCCACAAAAGCTTTATCCGCTCTTTTACTGGCTTTATGAATGGCACTGGCCAAAAGTTCTTTACCTGTTCCACTGGCACCACTTATTAATACGCTGACATCGCGCTTGGCAACACGATAAGCTTGATCGAGTAGCTGTTCCATTTGCATAGAACGTGTAATGATTTTTTCACACCACTTGCCGTTTTGCGCACCTTGACTTTGACTCACAGCTTTTTTCATTAAACTGCGTAATTCATCATGATCTATGGGTTTAGTCAAAAAACCAAACACACCTCTTTGTGTTGCTTCAACAGCATCTTGAATAGTGCCGTGAGCAGTCATTAAAATAACAGGCACATCTTTTCTAAGCCCCATGATCTCTTCAAAAAGGCTTAATCCATCTAATCCCGGCATACGTAAATCACTTAACACCACATCAAAATTTTGAGTGTTGATTAACTTTAATGCTTCTTTCCCCCCACTAGCACTTTGAACGTTATATCCTTCGCCCTTCAGCCTAATGGCCATTAGGCGCAATAAACTTTCGTCATCATCAACCAAGAGTACATTAGGATCTGATATATTCGTCTGACTCATTCTTTATCCTCTTCGATACTTTGTATGATCGATGCTTCTATATTAAGTAACTGGTCAATTTGATTCTGTTGTTTTTTTAACAATATTTGTTGTTCTTCAATCTTGAACGCTTGCTGAGTATTAATTTTACTTAAAGTCACTAACGCTGACTCCAATTCAAGTAAGTCCTGACTAGGATGATAGAGAGCCACTAAGATAAATCGGCGCATCTGCTGACTTAACATCGGTAAGATAGAATCTACCCAGCCTTGTGCCCGTAAACGATCTTGATAGGGTGTGCTTTTACCTTGACTGAGCAGTATTTTTTTCAATATATCTACATCTTGTGCAGATAATGCATCTATTTGTTTTTTGCGCTGCGGCCATGAAATATCTTCAATATCCGACCAAAACTTCAACCAGTATTCGATTTTGCACTCATTCGCATCCGATGAGTTTTTCCATATACAAGTAGATTGCGTTTTTTGCACCGCTTCCTTTGTTTGGGACGTGTTTACTGGCTGCAACAACTCACAACTGGGAAACAAAATTAAGGTGCTACATATGACTAATATTTTCGACTTCATATACTCGCTTCTTTACTTGGGATCTGCACACGAATACACACGTCGGCATAATCCACGTCAACAATTTCCGCTTTTCCAAACATCATTCTGGCACAATCGGCCACTATGGATAATCCAAGTCCTGAGCCTGTTACTCTATCATTTCTTACACCTTCGCCACGACTAAAAGGCTGGAATAGTGCATGACGTTGCTCCATGGCAATTTTCTGACCACGGTTGGCGAAATCAAGGATCTGCATATTACCTTGCTGATAGAGACGAATATTAATGGGTCTGCCTCTACTACCATGGGCAATGGCATTTGACACCAAATTATCCAAAATTCTCCTAAACAATTTTTGGTCAGCAAAAATTGTGGGTAATTCTATTTTCATTTCCACTTGGTTATCATGTTGTTTAATCGCCAAACTGTTATCCGTAACAAACTCATCAAATAAGTTTTTTGTGTCGATCTTCGAGAACACAGGTTTGGCCTGCTGAAGCAACAAATTATAATCAAGCAACTGCACTATCAGTAAATTTAACCTGTCTGTACTGCTGTTTAGTAATGACAACACTTCTTCTTGATCTGCGTTCAAAGGACCTACAACTTGCTCAGTCAACAATGAGCATCCTTCTTTGATACTTGCTAAGGGCGTTTTTAGCTCGTGGGATGCATGACGCAATAAGGCATGGCGTAAATTTTCTAATTGAATTAAACGTCCAGCTAATTGGTGTAGTTTTTGCTCTAGTACAATTAATTCCTTTGGACCAGAAGTGGAAATTGGCGGTAAACTTTCTTCCTGCTTCGATATGGCGGTAATGATACGTTCAAGCCTTGAAACAGGTTTTAATATTGCCTTGGAACCAAGCGCAATTAATAAAAAGGAAGCACCTAAAAAACAAGCGGTTAACCAAAATTGCGTTTGTCGTACCGAACTCACATAAATTTGTTGATCTTGGATCCTCTGGTCAAGACTATGATCAACTTGTGCTGATAAGTCAGATAAATTTTGTTTAAATTCAGCTAATTGCGCGTCAATCAGCAATTGGTCTTCAGTTCCTGAGTATTGATTAATCCAAATAACACGCTCAGTTAAACTGCTACAATTTCGCTTTTCTAAAAGCTGGTCACAAACAGGGATTTGGAATTCAGTAAATCTTTGGGTTGATTTTCCAATCAAAGGTTTAAGGGCATCCTTTTTGACAATATGGTATTGGCGTACTAGTCGCTCAATATCAACCGACAAACCTTCCATTTTACTCACTCGCCTAACAGTGTTAACTGAGTATTCGGCTTCATAAGTGGCGATTTGACCTATTTCGCTGAGCTTAATTTGGCTATAGCCCACCAGCAACGCCAAGGGCACAAGTACAACGACAAAACTAACTAGGGTTAATTGCCGTAATGAGCCTAGTTGCATCACAACTCCCATTAGTGTTTTTATTTATTTATTTGAGGGGTCAGCATAATAAAAAAAGATCGAACAAGTCGATCTTTTCTTATTTTATTTTTAAGTCTTTACCCAGACTTACTGATTTTTTTTTCTAGCGTTGGTACTATTTTTGTTCTGGCTAGTTCAATTGAACTGATCTTTCCGTTGCCATCTGTATCGATTTTACCAAATGAGGCTAGAATAACAGGGTCTGCCACTGCTTCTTTTATGGTGATTTGACCGTCTTTATCCAAATCAAGTTTGGCTATTAATTCATTATCAGCCCTCGCTGATAATGATGCAAACAACTGAAGGATTGCGGCAATAATTACAAACGGAGCAATATAATCAGATTTTTTCATATCATTATCATCCTTTACTAAATGAGATCTGATAACAACGGGGATAAATCATCAAATCTAATTAAAATAAGGCATCCATGCCGTCAATGATGCAAATCTTTATTCGCATCAAGGATATTAATACTATTAGTTGCAAACGCCATCGCAGCCAATAACAAAAGTAGAAATGCACTAACATCCTTCACCACACTCACTGTCCATAAGTACGACCCGAGGAACCAGTCAGGCTGAATGTGATTACTAGCAAGGCTATTACATGGTTCGTGCCAAGAATACATTTTACATATATATCAACAACTTAAAAACATAAACCTGGCTCATGGTGGTAACTTGTCGTAAAGCCCAAAATATTATGTCTTAAATTTGAGACACCTATATTACTAGTGTAAATTATGTATTTTAAATCATATAGTTAGCATGTCTTTTATTTAAGACACCTATAGAAATCAAACAAAAACACCGAAAGTAAGATAGAAATTAGTAAGGCTTGACCGACAACTTACTTTGAATAAATTGGTTATGAGGAATGTAGAGTAAATCGGCTATTTTTCTGATGGTATATTCTTCATCCGGGCTAAGTTCATGATCGGCATAAGCCACTGTCCATAACGAATCAAGCACCGCCCTTTTTTCCTTGAGGCCATAAATATCATTAATAACCCGCGTAAATTGCTGATAGTCTGCGGCGTTGTCTGCTTGGGATTGACTCAATTGACAAAGAGTTTCCAGTTCTGCACCAGTCAAAGAGAAATGTGTTTCAAGCTGTTTGCGATAACTATCTTGCTCAAGTTGATCAAATTTATGGTCAGCCCGCATAACTTCGTATAACAAAACGGCTGTTGCCAATTCGATTGTGTGTTGGCTATCAGTGTTATCGGCTTCTAGATGATTTTTAAACCATTCTTGAATACTGCTGATCATAATACTTTACTCACCCGTTATAATTGATTGACTAAGTCTTAAAGCCGCTTCATAAGCTGACTCAATTGAGGCACCAAAACTCCAATCACCCCCAAGATATATCCCATATTCATGATAACTGAAAATGCCTAACGACTTTTGCCCTGCACTAGGCCTTGCATACCGCCAGTAATGCGCGTGGGTATTCGCCACTGAGTTTTCAGGTAAATCAAACAATTCGCAAAGTCCCTTTGTGGCAATATCTATCGCCTTGGCTTTGCCCTGCTCGCCTAAATCGTCTGATAACTTATTTGCCAGTTGAATTACCCATATTTCGCTATTCTCGCCAGCCTCTGATGGGAAAACACTAGGGCGCTGTGGTTTGCCAGAATCACGAACTAGGGTCTGTATAGAGTGATTCTTTAGGTAAACTAAATCAATATCAGAGGCGACCACTTGTTGCAATTTTAAGGCGACCGACCAACAACTTGTCCAATCTTGCGAATAATCAGGTAATTCTAACGGCCACTCAGATTGTGCAATTAACGCCTGACTTTGCGGCCAAGGAAGAGTCACTACTACTTTATCAAATAACTCTGCCTGCCAAATCCCATTCAAATTTAGTTGCCATCCTTTACCATCAAGGTAGCGAATTTGGCCAATTAAGCTGTTGCTGTGTAAGCGGGCGTTCTTAATCCAATGACGACATGGGGCATTCATTTTACTGTTAAAAACGTAATACTCTCGGTCACCGACTAAATGTTCTAATGGCTGCTGCAGGTTAGCAATCGGTTGTGAGACAAATATTTTTTCAGGCCATTTAGTCACAATATTTTGCTTACTTAACCCCTGCATAAAATCTCTAAACTGGGCTTTTTTGGCTGGTACTATAGTAGCGCCTATATCACACTGCCCCCAATCGGTTTGTTTTGTACTTGCGCGTCCACCACAGCCACGAGACTTTTCAAAAACACTGACATCTATACCTTCTGCCCCAAGAAAATGAGTCAATAAACATCCGCTAATTCCCGCTCCTACAACGGCAACTTTCATGCATCATCACCCTTATCAGCAAATACAATTAAGTGTTCTAGGTCTAAACGAATACCAATCAGTTCATTTAATTGGTGATCATGATGACTGAGGGCCAAACACAGTACCCTTGAATGACCAAGATGTTGCAATTCTAGTTGATACAAAATATGCGATCCTTGAAACGATCTATCCACTACTTTTGCCAAGGTTTTACTTTCGTCGTCATGGATGATGTCGTCTGGACGAACCAAAAACACAACTTTGTCACCTTCCTTGAACCCACTAGCGGGGTTGATAGGAAACACTCCCAAACCACTATTTAACTTAAGATTTTTGTCTACGGTTGCAGACAAAAACACCCCATCACCAATAAAGGATGCCACAAAACGATTAGCCGGACGATGATAAAGGGCGTAAGCGTCTGTCCATTGTAATAAGCGTCCTTTGTTCATCACACCAATCACATCGGCCATAGCAAAGGCTTCATGTTGGTCATGGGTAACCATAAGAGCAGTGGTTTTTTCGTGTTTCAAAATTGCTCGCAGTTCTTTAGCAAGCTCATCTCTTAACTCTGCATCTAAACTAGAAAAAGGCTCATCTAATAATAATAAATCGGGTTTAGCTGCCATAGCTCGGGCCAATGCAACACGTTGTTGTTGGCCTCCTGATAAGGCGTGAGGATATCGGTTATCGTAACCAGGTAATCCCACTAACATGAGTAGTTCAGTGACTCGCTGAAGCTTTTGGGTACGGCTTTGCTTATGCAAACCAAATGCAATATTTTGCGCAACGGTTAAATGGGGAAACAAAGCGTAGTCTTGGAACACCACTGCAACGCGGCGCTTTTCAGGATCTAAGTGACTATTCTTAGCGCTAACTAACTTTTTACGTAAGCAGATTTGCCCTGCCGCTACTTTTTCAAATCCAGCTACGGCTCGCAGAAGAGATGTTTTACCGCATCCTGAGGGCCCTAATAAACAACCTATTTGCCCAACCCCTAATTCAAAAGTAACCTCTTGAACGGCGTCCTTTTTTTGGTATGCAACGGATACATTATTGAGACTTAGCATAACTTCCCTACTTAATTTGCGAACTATGAGGGCTGGGCTTATCCATCAACATAGTCAACAAAATGACGGGCAATATACCCACACTGACAATGGCTAGAGCGGGCAACGCAGCGTCCATTAAACGTTCGTCTGAGGCAAGTTCAAATGCTTTGACTGCCAAGGTATTAAAATTGAATGGGCGTAAAATTAAAGTGGCAGGAAGCTCTTTTAACACATCCACAAAAACCAACAATAATGCACTTAACACACTGGTTTTCATCAATGGCACATGAATGGTTCTGAGAATTTGCAAAGGTTTATGCCCTAAAGAACGGGCAGCATCATCCATATTGGGTTTTATTCTCGCCAAGCCTGTATCTATATTATGCATAGCTACAGCTAAGAAACGACTACTGTAAACCAAAATCAGAGCAAATAATGAGCCTGAGAATATTAAGCCAACACTAAGGTCGAACCAATTTTCAGTTAGCGTATTGAGCTTTATATCTAGCCAACTTAGTGAAATCATTGCACCTATAGCGATTACGGTACCAGGCACAGCATACCCTAGGCTCACAACGCCGACTATAAATTGAATCGGTTTAATGGGATTAAGGCGTTTTCCATAAGCAAAAAGAAGCGCCAAACTCACCGCAGTGATAGCGGCTATAGCAGCCAAATAAAAACTATTCCATAACAACAACCAAAATTCACTGTTAAGTTGTTTGGAATATGTCCTAGACGCCCAACTCAACAGTTGCAGAACGGGTAATATAAAACCAAAGAACACCGGTATCACACATAAAAATTGCACCCAAAACACTTTACTACCTGTTAATTTTTGTCGACTCACTTGCTGCGCTCTTTGCCCTTGAAAATAATAGCGAATTTTGCGCCTAGACAGATATTCAAGAATAAGTAACAACACCACAAAACTGGTTAACATTGCAGCTAGTTGAGCTGCTGCAATACCATTACCTAAACCGAACCAAGTTCTAAAAATACCAGTAGTAAAAGTACTCACACCAAAATATTGCACAGTGCCATAATCCGCGAATGCCTCCATCATTGCCAGCGCAGCTCCCATTAAAATAGCGGGGCGAGCTAAAGGTAAGACGACTTTAAATAAGTGTTTACTGGGGGACACGCCTAAGCTTCGAGATACTTCCTCAAGACTGGCTGGTTGTTCACTAAATGCAGTTCTCGCTAACATATAAACATAAGGATACAGCACTAAAGACAACATAATGATAGCGCCTGGCAAAGAACGAATATCAGGAAAATAATAATCGCCATACTGCCAGTTGAATGTCTCCCTTAACCAAGTTTGCACGGGTCCTGCATAGTCCAACAAACCAGTATAAGTGTAAGCAATAATGTACGCTGGCATCGCCATTGGTAACAATATCAACCATTGTAATTGTTTACGCCCGGTAAATTCATACCTTGCTATACACCAAGCTAATACAGTACCAATCACAATAACTAAGACCCCTACACCAAAGGCCAAGATAAGTGAATTAACTATATAATCTGATAAAACAGTTGAATATAGATGTTGCCATATTTCAGTTTGCGGAAAAAAAACACTTACAAAAACCAAGATTACTGGAGCCGCAAGAATAAAGCAGCCTAAGGCGATGCCTACAAACCAAGGATTGAACCAGTTATAAGACCAGTTTTTGAACTTCATAAACTGGCTTATTTTAATACCATAGACCTGTGAATTATTATCTTTACTTCCACCCAGCACGATCCATCATCTGTACAGCTGCTGCATTTAACTCGCCGAGCTTACCGAGGGGAACCTGTTCAGTTTTAAAGGTGCCGAATGATTGTAGTAGCTTACTCCAAGCAATATCAGCTAAAACAGGGTATTCATGATTGGTTGTGGCATACCACAACTGAGATTCGTTACTGAGTAAAAAATCGATTAACTTAACTGCAGCGTCTTTATTCGGGGCATTTTTTGTTAAAGCAACGCCAGATATATTGATGTGCGCACCACGGTCAGTTTGATTCGGCCAAATCACTTTTACTTTTTTAGCTTGTTGCTGTGTGGTTTCATCGTCTGAACTTAACATTCCGGCTAGATAATATGTATTGGCAATAGCTACATCACATAACCCTGCTGCCACGGCTTTAATTTGATCTCTGTCTCCGCCTTGTGGAGGACGAGCGAAATTTTTAACAAGGCCATTAACCCATTCCTGAGCCGCTGATTCACCCACCTGAGCAATTAACGCTGCCACCATAGACTGATTATAAATATTACTCGAACTGCGTATACACACTCGCCCTTTCCATTCTGGTTTGGTGATATCTTCAAGATTAGCAATAGTTTGCGAAGCCACTCTATCGACTGACACCATTAAAGGTCGTGCCCGTAACGATAAGCCCAACCAGTGTCCCTGCTCATCACGAAAATTATTGGGCAATTTCGAAATTGCCTCAGATTCTAAAATTTGCTGAGTTAAACCTTGCTCTTTAGCACGATATAAGCGACCAACATCTGTAGTTAATAACAAATCTGCCGGACTATATTTGCCTTCACTTTTTAAACGCGTTATCAAATTGTCGGCGTTACCCGTGACTAAATTAACCGCAATACCGGTTTGCTGGGTAAATTTATCTAATAAAGGTTTGATCAAAGCTTCTTTACGAGCTGAATATAAATTGACCTGCTCTGCCATAACTAATGGAGACAGCAAAGCCGCTATGACGAACATACAGGAGATGATATTTTTCAAGAGGTATTCCTACTTTCTAAAGGCAAACAAATAGAGAGACTGGATGGTAATCTAATTGAGAACTATTCTCAATAACAGTTTATTCTTCGTACATTAAATAATGTGTTGGCTGCATGCCTAAAGATTCATAAGTTTTCTGGGCGATAATGTTTTCTTTTTCTACATATAATCTAAAACCGCAAACATTCTGTTGCTGCTCTGCTAAAGCCTTTACTTGGGCATATAACTGGGCATAGATACCTTGACGGCGAAAATCAACAGTAATATAAACACTCTGTACCCACCAAAAAACGCCATTGCGCCAATCACTCCATTCAGTGGTCACCATTAAACTGCCAACAACTTCATCATTTTGTTCAGCAACCAAATAAAAACCTTTATTATCATCGGCAACTAAGGCTGAGACTCCCTTAAATAAGATAGCTTGGTCTAATTTCTTTTGTTCGGTTTCCCATGCCATTAATTGATTAAACTTAACCAATGATGAGACATCACTATTATTCGCCACTCTTATTTTAATTTTTCCCAAAATTTTTACGCCCTAATTAAATTTAAAACACAACATATTCAAGTTTTGAACATGTGTAATTGTCGAATCCCTTTCCTTAGTCTTTGGTTCGAATGGCAAAGACGTTTTCAACGACCAGAATACGCATAATGACAGCAAATTATCCAATGTGGAATTTTTAGACTTCTGTGGGGCAATGGATAATTTTAAAACAATTTCCATTTATGTCGATGTTATTAAATAATAGTTTTACAGCTTTGCCTACAAAGAATCATATTTTTTTATTAGAATGAGTTCCCTACCAAATCAGCATCAATATGGTTGAAGATAAAAATGAGTGAAAATAGATTGGTTTACAGCACACAAACTGGCCGCATTCAAAATAAAGAACAAAATAAACCATTATTAAAAACTGACGGTATAGTGCGTATACGCCGTGAAACCAAAGGTCGCAAGGGTAAAGGCATGACAACAGTAACTGGCTTGGAACTAGCTGACAAAGAATTAAAAGACTTATGCAGCCAATTAAAAAAAATGTGTGGCACAGGCGGCGCATTAAAAAACGGGATAATTGAAATTCAAGGTGATAACCGCGATAAAATCAAAGCAACACTCGAGCAACTAGGCCATAATGTGAAACTAGCAGGCGGTTAATAACCAGTAGAAATACAAATTAGGAGTAGCAATGCAGCATCTGTCTTTGTCAGAAATTAGTATCATCTTAGTCGAACCTTCTGATACCCAACGAAGAATCATTCTTAAGCAATTAGCGGCTGCGGATATTAATCATGTAGAAGCTGTTGGAAGCGTCAAACAAGCAATTGACTTTATAACCAAACATGGTGCAGATTTAGTGGTTAGTGCTATGTATTTCGAAGATGGAACCGGCCTAGATATTATTAAACAAATCAAAAATGACGATGCACTTGCATCAACTCCTTTTATGTTGATTTCCAGCGAAAATCGGGTCGAAAAACTTGAAGAATTTAAACAATCAGGTGTGGCCGCTATTTTACCCAAACCTTTTACCCCAGAGAATTTAACAAAAGCACTAAAAGCGTCACTTGATTTAATCAACTCAGATGAGCTAGATCTTGACCTATTCGATGTACATGACGTTAGAGTGTTATTAGTTGACGACAGCAAACTTGCGCGAAACCATATTCGCAGAGTACTCAATAGTTTAGGTCTTCAAAAGATCCTAGAGGCAGAAAATGGCGCTGAAGCCTTGACCCTGTTGAAAGACAACACTTTTGACTTAGTGGTAACTGATTATAATATGCCTGAAATGGATGGTAGGGAACTCTCTGAATTTATTCGCTTTAATCCTGACACTGCACATATACCTATTATTATGGTCACCAGTGAATCAAGCTCTAGCTTGCATATGGCAAATATCCACCAAACCGGTGTTAACGCGCTGTGTGACAAACCCTTCGAAGTGAACGAAGTACGCAATATGTTAGCCTCTTTACTTGGCCAATGATCAATAACATAAGCTGTTATTCATTATTCTTAAGAAACTAGAAATTTGTGCTTAAGCAAATCGTTGACTTATATGTAGCGGCTTTATAAATTCAGATGCACATTAAGCATATATTAAACCAGCATATATTGAACCAACAATTATCCTAGATTGATATTACCTATTATTAAAACCTCCCCTATCGGAAGTTATTTTTGAAATTACAAGTGAAGACTATGTCATCAACAGAATTAGAAGAACTTAGAGTAAAAATCACTGATCTAGACACACACCTACTGACTTTTTTAGCTCAAAGACAGCAATATACTAACCAAGTAGCTGAAACCAAGATCAAAAACCATATTCCAGTACGTGATCAAAAACGTGAAGAAAAATTATTAATTAGGTTAATAAAAGAAGGTAATAAACACGGACTAGATGCTCATTATGTCACGCAGTTATTCCATGTCATCATTGAAGACTCGGTGTTAAATCAACAAGCATTGTTAGCGGCAAGAGCCAACCCAGGTAGTAGTCTGCCACTGAATCGCGTGGCGTTTTTGGGTGATAAAGGTTCTTACAGTTATTTGGCCACACAAAAGTATTTTTCCCGGCGCCCAGGTGAGCTGCTTGAAATAGGCTGCCAAAGCTTTTTAGAGATAATTAAGAAAGTAGAAAGCAACGAAGCAGACTATGCCGTATTACCAATTGAAAACACCTCTTCAGGCAGCATCAATGAGGTATACGACCAACTACAACATACTCATCTTTCGATAATTGGAGAACTCACTTACCCAATAAAACATGCTTTATTGGTTAATCAAGATACCGATGTTAGCAAAATAAAAACCTTATACGCCCACCCGCAAGTTTTTGCTCAGTGTAGTCATTTCCTTGCCGAGTTAGGTAATGTTGAAGTTAAACCTTGCGATAGCACTTCTGCGGCTATGTTAAAGGTGGCCGAGATGCAGGCAGATGATGTGGCGGCTATGGGTAGTGAAACGGGTGGAAAGTTATATGGTTTACATGCAATTCAATCAAACCTAGCCAACCAAAAAGAAAATCATAGTCGTTTTTTTGTAGTTGCCCGTAAGCCAGTCAATGTGCCATTGCAAGTACCTGCAAAAACCACATTAGTGATGTCTACCGTGCAAAAATCAGGTGCATTAGTAGAAGCGCTTATGGTACTGCGCGACAACAAAATCAATATGACTAAGCTTGAGTCTAGGCCTATTACCGGCAATCCTTGGGAAGAAATGTTTTATATTGATGTGGAAGGTAATGTGCAAGATGGTCCAATGCAGCAAGCGCTAGAAGAGTTACAGGCCATGACACGTTACTTCAAAGTATTAGGTTGTTATCCAAATGAAGAGATAAACCCAACAAAAGTAGCTGCTGTGAGTGCGTTAGCAGATTAGTCAAATTTGGTCGTTTTATATCCATCAGACACAAAAAAAGGGTGCAGATTTCGCTGCACCCTTTTTAGAGACAAATTATTTAAACATCCTCACTTAATGAACGATCATCATCTGCCTTTAGTAAAAGTTTCCTACTGTTGACTAAACATTGTTTCGAATAATCACCAAACCAAGAGCCAATTTTGAAAAATTGCTTTATAAACTCACCCTTGTTGTTGCTTTCAATCAACGCCAGCGCCTGATTAAATTTCACACTAAACTCGGTTAATACGGCAAGACTGTCCTTATTATCAAATATAATATCGGCGTATAACACTGGGTCCTGAGCAAATAATCGCCCAACCATTGCCAACTCTAAACGATAAATTGGCGAACTTAAGGATATTAATTGTTGTAGATCCGGGTTTTCACCAGCCAAATGTGAACCAAATACAAAACTACAAAAATGCCTCATGACCTGAATAAATACCATAGCATCATCATGCTCTTTAGCGGAGGTCTGTTGCAATATCCCTCCCCAAATACGAATTTGTTGCAATAACCATTCATATTGCTCGGGATGACGTCCATGGCAAACCACCACGACCTGTTTAACTAAACTAGGAACATCTGGCCCAAACATAGGGTGCAGCCCCAATACAGGCCCTTTATGTGCGGCCATCATGGCCGCTAGTGGTTTTTGTTTAGTACTGGTAATATCAACTAAGATGCAGTCTAAAGGTAAATTAGTCAGCTTAGATATTATACTTTCAGTTAATTTGATAGGCACGGCTACTAACACTAAACCGGCATCACTAAGGATAGAATCGGCATTCGGCCAGTCGTCTTTTTCAAGCAACTGAACTGAAAAACCACTACGTTCAAACATATCAACAAAAATCCTGCCTAAAGCACCAGCCCCACCTATTACTACGATTTTTTTAATATTTGGATTAGTGCATAAATAGTCAACATTTTGAGTATGGTAAGACTCACGCATGATCCTACGTAACAAGTCTTCAACTAAAACTGGAGATACATTTTGTTGTTCGGCCTGTGCTCGTCTTTTAGCAATCAGCTCAGCTTCACGCTCAGGTACATAAATAGGTAAACCAACTTGACTCTTATATTTACCTACTTGAGCTGTGACCTTTGCCCGTTTAGCCAATAACTCAACTAACTGGCTATCAATTTCATCAATTTGCTGTCTTAGCTGATTAAGATCATTGGGGGATACGGGCATTACTTTTCCTAGTTTTCGGCGTCTATAAACTTATTTAACCGCATAGGTAACACAGTTATCAACTTATCTCGCATATGATTAATTAAATCTTCTGTCGTTTGCCAGTTAATACAACCATCAGTGATGGATACGCCATATTCTAACTCAGCAGGGGTTTTACCTGAGTTATTTTGATTGCCATGATTTAAATGACTTTCTAACATGATACCAATAACGGATTGATTACCCTCAAGAATTTGATTCACTACATTTTTCGCCACTAAAGGCTGTCTGCGAAAGTCTTTGCTAGAATTCGCGTGACTACAGTCAATCACTAAACCCGCGCTCAATTTTGCGTTCTCCAATTCTACTTCACAGTCAGCGACACAAACTGAATCATAATTAGGCTGTTTACCACCACGTAAAATAATATGTCCGTCAGCGTTACCTTGAGTCGTGATCACGCTCACTTGCCCTTCACCATTAATTCCCATAAAACTATGGCCTGATGCAGCTGATTGCAGGGCATTGATGGCTATACCCAAACTACCATCTGTGCCATTTTTAAAGCCGACTGGCATAGACAAACCACTGGCCATTTCTCTATGGGTTTGTGATTCAGAGGTACGCGCACCTATCGCAGACCAGCTAAATAATTCCGCCAAATATTGTGGGCTAATGGGATCTAAGGCTTCGGTGGCAACAGGTAATTCTAATTCTGCCAACCAAATAAGTAACTCTCTGGCTTTACGCAAACCAGTTTCAATATCAAAGGTATCGTTAATGTGCGGATCATTGATCAACCCTTTCCAACCTACAGTGGTGCGAGGCTTTTCAAAATATACGCGCATCACAATATACAGGGTGTCTTTGCAGCTCTCGTGTAATTCTTTTAACTTAAGCGCATATTCTTTAGCAGCATCAATATCATGTATAGAGCAAGGGCCACATATCAGCAAAAATCTATGGTCTTTACGATGTAAAATATCGCTAATAACTTGTCTGGAAGTTTGCACTATTTGTAAAGTTGACTCACTTACTGGTAATTCAGACTTTAACTCTTGGGGTGTCACCAATATTTTCTCAGAGGAAACATTAATGTTGTTGATGCTGTCACGTAACATGATTTGACTCTTTTAAAATAAACTGAAAATTTGGCATTGGATTAACATCTAAGTAGACCCTTTGCGCCTGACATACTATAACATTTTTGCAGTGTAACGTTTTAAGTACACCGTGAAATTTATTATTTTCAAAATTGAATTGACTTTTTAACAGCTATTAAATTCAACAACAAGTTTTAATTACTTTTATTGCATCAGTTGGCTAGTTTTCAGGCGATACACCGATTTTAAACCAGCTAAGTATATAACAGAATTGTTCACGGAGTTTAATATCTACTCTTAAGCGCTCAATGATCGGCAAAACTAAAATAATATATTTTGTACAACAACTTGACATGCAACCAATCAGTTGCTCATTATACAATGGCTAACTAAAATGGACACACCATGGATATTTTTACTGCCTTGGCAGACCAGCAACGACGCAATATTATCGAAACTCTGCATCAACGCGGCAATCAATCGATCAAACAATTAACCATAGATTCATCAGTGTCCAGACAAGCAATAACCAAACATATAAATATTCTGATAAAAGCCAAAATTGTGCAGGCAGAATTTATTGGCAAAGAACGAATCCATAATTTAGATCCTAAGGCTATGCAAAGCTTGTTTAATTGGTTGGCGCCATTTTCCCAAAAATGGGATGACAGACTTAACAACTTAACGAAATATATTGGAGATAAAGATGTCAAATAACATTGATTCAATTGTCAGAGAAGTCACCTTTAATGCCCCTATTGAACAGGTATGGAAAGCCATCACCTGCCCAGAAGAAATTCAACTGTGGTTTGGATCTGCTGCAAGCTTTGAATTGCAACAAGGAGAACAAGGGTACTTTGAATGGGAAGAGGAATGTGAAGGTAGATTTGCGATGCGAATTGAAACTGTTAGCCCACCTAATTATTTTGCTTGGCGATGGATGTACCAGCAAGATGCCGTTTTTGATGAAGCAACGTCTACCTTAGTCGAATGGGCACTCACCTCAACTCAAAGTGGCGGCACCCAATTAACATTGACCGAGTCTGGTTTTGCACAGACAAAACACAAACAAGACAATGTAAAAGGATGGCAACAAGAATTAGCCGATCTGGAACATTATTTGAATTAACCCAACATTATTAAACTGGGATAGTTTTAATCACACAAGCCGGTACACCTGCGACAACAGTGTTCGGCTCCACATCTTTATTGACAACGGCCCCAGCCGCAATGACTGCATTGTCACCTATGCTCACACCCTCTAATATCTTGGCACCCATCCCAATCCAGACGCTATTACCAACCTTGATTGGTTTAGCGGTCTCAATGCCTTTATTACGTTTAACAACATCTAATGGGTGAGTAGCTGTTGAAATTAATACCCCAGGCGCAATCATGACGTCATCCCCAAAAGTCACAGTTGCAGCATCTAAGATCACTAAACCATGGTTGGCATAGAAGTTTTTACCGGTAGCAATGTTATAGCCGTAATCACAATAAAAATTCGGCTCGATCCAAGCACCTTGGCAGTGACCAAATAATGACTTAATAATTTTTCTACTGCCCTTTCTATCATCAATATCAAATTGATTAAATTGCTGGCAAAGTCTTTTGGCATTAGCTCTATCTTGCTGCAATGATTTGTCACTAGGAAAATACTCTAGCCCCTGCAACATTTTTTGTTTTTCGGTTAGTTCACTCATTTCAGTCCTCCTAAAACCGCCACGCCACAAAACGACTGACTTTTTTCCCTTGCGCCATCTCGATTGTTTTAACATCACTCACCCCAAGTTCTCGCAAACTTTTGTATATCTGGGTTAGATTGTCTTTCTTGGAAACCAAACTGCTAAACCATTGAATTTGATCTGCATAGTCACGGCTTTCCTTAATCATCTGTTGAATAAATTTTAGCTCGCCACCTTCACACCAGAGTTCATTGGATTGCCCTGAAAAATTAAGTTCAGCGCCTTGCTTTTGAGTTTTTAGGTGGCTGCCACGTTTTGACTTATTTTTGGCTAAATTATTAACTTTACGCTGCGAGACAGCTTTAGCTTGTTCGGCTGATTGATGAAACGGAGGATTACACATACAAAAAGCAAAGTGATCATCTGTTTTAACCACGCCACTGAATATATGTTTCTGGCTATCTTGAAGTCTAATATCAATACAGCCAGTTAAAACAGTATTGGCGTTGATAATAGTGTTGGCAGACTTAATCGAAACAGGATCAATATCAGTGCCCAGCATTTTCCAACCATAGGATCGCGTCGCAATAATTGGATAAATAACATTTGCGCCACAGCCAATATCTAAACCATTTATGGTATTACCTTTAGGAACCACGCCATCATTGTCTTTCGCTAATAGATCAGCCAAATAATGTACGTAATCAGCTCTACCAGGAACGGGAGGACATAAATATCCAGCCGGAATATCCCAAAATTCGACCTGATAATAGTGTGCTAATAATGCGGCATTAAGAGTCTTAACGCCTTCAGGATCAGCAAAATTTATGGTTTTACCGCCATCAGGTTTAGTGACAACATGGGACTGTAAAGCGGGATAACTCTGCACCAGCTCGGCTAAGGGGTAACTATCTTGATGTAAATTTCTAGAATGTTTCAATGTCTACAACTAATTTATTTGACTTTTAGCTAACATGTCCAAAGCTAACGCTTCAGCCACTTTGATCCCATCAATACCTGCCGACCAAATACCTCCGGCATATCCGGCTCCCTCACCGGCTGGGTACAACCCTTGAGTATTAATACTTTGCAGATCTTTGCCTCGTTTAATACAAATAGGTGAAGAGGTGCGAGTTTCCACACCCGTTAATAAACCATCTGCCTTAGCAAAACCTTTAATTTTTTTGTCAAAAGCAGGGATCGCCTCTTGGATGGCTTCGATGACATAACTTGGGACAACTTTAGATAAATCGGTCAAAGTAATACCTGGGGTATAAGACGGATTAACTTCACCCAGTTGCTCACTAGATTTACCCTTTAAAAAATCCCCAATCAATTGCGCTGGTGCGTGGTAATTTTCACCTCCAACCGTGTAAGCCAACTCTTCAAGTTGACGTTGTAATGCAATGCCCGCTAAAGGATGTTCTGGATAGTCTTGTTCTGGGGTAATACCCACGACTATGGCGCTATTTGCATTACGTTCATGACGAGAATATTGACTCATGCCATTGGTCACGACTCTGCCCGCTTCTGACGCTGCAGCTACCACAGTGCCACCAGGGCACATACAAAAACTGTACACCGAACGGCCGTTTTTACAATGATGCACTAACTTATAATCCGCAGCCCCTAAAATAGGATTACCTGCATTATCGCCAAAGCGACATTCATCAATCATCGATTGTTCGTGTTCGATCCTAAAGCCAATTGAAAATGGTTTGGCCTCAACGTACACACCTTGCTCGTATAACATTTCGAAAGTATCACGAGCACTATGTCCCACAGCCAAAACAGCATGTTCACAAGGTAAATATTCATCGTTAGACAAATATAACCCTTTGAGTTTTTGCTCTTGAATATCAAATTTATCGACTCGGGTGCTAAAGCGGATTTCACCGCCTAATTCGATGATTTGGGCGCGCATTTTCTCCACCATATTGACCAATTTAAAGGTACCAATATGAGGTTTGCTTACATACAAAATTTCCTCTGGCGCACCGGCGGCCACAAATTCATTTAACACCTTACGGCCATAATGTTTGCGGTCTTTGATTTGACTATATAACTTTCCATCAGAGAAAGTCCCTGCTCCGCCTTCACCAAACTGTACGTTTGACTCTGTATCTAGGGGCTTTTTACGCCAAAATCCAAACACATCTTTAGTACGTTCACGCACTGCTTTACCGCGCTCCAACACTATGGGCTTAAAGCCCATTTGCGCCAATATCAAGGCAGCAAACAAACCACAAGGGCCAAGACCAATCACCACTGGACGAGAACTTAGGTTTTGAGGTGCCTTTGCAACAAACTGATAGGTCATATCTGGGGTTTCCCGCACATGGGGATCATTGGCAAATTGAACTAGCAAATCGGCTTGATTAACAACCTCAACATCAACAATATAAATCAGTAAAATATTTGCTTTGTTACGGGCATCATAAGCACGTTTAAACACCTCAAAAGACAACATATCTTCTGAGGCAATACCCAACTTCTGCAAAATGGCAGTGGATAACGCATCTTCTTCATGATTTAAAGGTAATTTTACTTCGTTTAAACGCAACATAGTGTTTCCAATGGTCAAACATAAACAATTCACCTGATAACGATCCCTTAAAGAATTGTTATAAGTTTGGCGAAGTGCGGCATTTTATGTCAGATAAGATGCAGAGCATAGGTAAATTCAATATAGAATTGTCGATACAGTTCTTGTTTTTTACTTGCGCTACTTTATGATCGACATAATGAAAAAAATAAAACCAAGATACCCACAACTATGACATTTGTCGTCACTGACAGCTGCATCAAATGTAAATATACAGACTGCGTGCCTGTTTGCCCTGTAGATGCTTTTTACGAAGGTGAAAACTTCTTAGTGATCCATCCAGATATCTGCATTGATTGTGGCCTTTGTGTGCCCGAATGCCCTGTTGAAGCGATATTTCAAGATACTCAATTACCCGAAGATCAAACACACTATCTTAAAATAAATGCCGATTTAGCGGAAATATGGCCAAACATCACAGAATTGAAACCCGCACCAGAAGATGCCGACAAATGGATTGATGTTGAAAACAAACTGCCTTTATTAGTGGAATAAGCTCTTATCCACAGATAAAAATCCACCAGCAAAATAATCAATTCAAATTTAAGTAAATTTCAAATAAACACTTTACCTCAAGTTAACCTGAGGTATTAAAGTGCTGTTCAAGTTAAAAAGTTACTGCAACATTCACAAGGAAAAAACCATGCAAAGTAAACTTGAACATATTAACGTCACGGTCCGAGACTCAGATGCTACAGCCAGCATATTGAGTCATATATTTGATTGGAAAATTCGCTGGACCGGAGCAGCCAAAGACAATGGTCGCACCATTCATCTAGGCGGCGAGGATACTTACCTTGCGCTGTATAGCCATGGAGATAAACATCTCGCCGATACTTCACATAAAACCATCACACACCTCAATCATATAGGCATTCTGGTAGATGATTTAGATAAGACAGAACAGAAGACCAAGGAAAGAGGTTTTGTGACTTACAATCATGGTGATTACGAACCAGGAAAGCGATTTTATTTTGACCTTGAAGAGGGGATTGAAATAGAGGTAATCAGTTATCAATAACACAACTAGGCTCACAAAACTGTGATTTATGAGCCTTTAGTTATTTAAGGTATATGGGAATATGTCACCTTTATTAAAGATCCCATCATTTTACAGCTGAAATCGCTATTTGCTGAACAGCCATTTTTTGTTGTGACAACTTGTAAGATAACTTAAGTGCCAAGGTGCGGTAGATTTGCTGTATTTCAGGGTTAGCCTCTTGGTTATACATGAACGGGGTACCGCTATCCGCCAATTCACGAATTTGCATATTTAAAGGCAACTGAGCCAATAACTCGGTTTGGTATTTATGTGCTATACGTTGCCCACCATCCGCACCAAATATATGCTCTTTGTGACCACATTCAGTACAAATGTGGTAACTCATGTTTTCAACTATGCCTAAAACATTAATATCCACTTTATTAAACATGGAAATGCCTTTTATTGCATCAGCCAAAGCTAAGTCCTGAGGTGTGGTGACGATCACAGCGGCCGTAACTGGCATATTCTGCGCCAAGGTTAACTGTATATCCCCAGTGCCCGGAGGCATATCGACAATAAGATAATCCAACTCATCCCACAAGGTTTCGTTATAGAGTTGCTGAAACGCGCGACTTGCCATTGGACCACGCCAAACTGTGGCTGAATCTTCATCAACTAGGTATCCGATCGACATAGTTTGTAAGTCATTGACAATAATCGGGTAGATGTTTTTATTATCCGGTGATTCAGGTTGCACATTTTTAGTGCCCAAAAGCGTAGGCAAAGATGGGCCATATACATCTGCATCCAAAATGCCCACTCTGGCACCCTCTAAACTCAAAGCAGCAGCTAGGTTTATAGATGTTGTAGACTTCCCTACCCCACCTTTTCCTGATGCCACAGCAATTACATTTTTGACTACTTTAGGATTTTGTCCTTTGATAGATGGGATGTCATAGGCAATTTTGATATTAACCTTATGCTGCTTAGCAAAACTTTCCAATAGATGACTAAACTCACCTTTGGCTCCCAGCAAACTGTTACAAACAAAAGGTAAACTCAAGCTAAGCGACTTACCTTCAACTTTGATGTAATCAGAAGTTCGCTGGATATCGGAGAAATAAACGGGAATATGTTGCTGCAATAAAGCAGCAAGCTTAGCAATAATATCTGACATAAAAACTCATATTGTAATGGACGGACTCTGACCCTAGAGGTGTTAAGTTATACTATCATCCCATAACACTTTTCACTATTATTCAAAGATTTATACCTCAGGTATTACCCAATTAGGTAAAGATTGCAATTCTTTGATAGTTTGATAAATTCAATATAAGCAAAAATTAGATAAGTATTTACTTAACAATATAGAACTCAATATGCCAAAACATAAAAACCTTGTTTCTCAGATAAGTAACTTCGATATCCGTCAGTTAAAAATATTCAGAACAGTAGTAGAATGTGGTGGTTTTTCTGCTGCCGAAGTAGAGCTCAACATCAGTCGCTCGGCTATTAGTATTAGCATGTCAGATCTAGAAAGTAGACTTGGTCTGCATTTATGCCAACGAGGAAGAGCAGGGTTTTCCCTTACCGATGAAGGCACACAAGTGTATCAGGCGAGTTTGCAGCTCATGGCCTCTTTGGAGAACTTTAGAACCCAAGTTAATAGTATCCATGCAAAATTAACAGGTGAACTAAACATAGGGATCACCGATAACTTAGTGACCTTAGAGCATATGTCGATTTCCAAGGCGCTCAAAGCATTAAAAACTAAAGGACCAGAAATTGTCATAAACATACGCATGATCCCACCTAATGAAATAGAACGTTACGTGTTGGATGGTGCATTACATGTGGGTGTTGTACCTAATTTACGGCCTTTGCAAGGTTTAGAATATTCGAGACTGTACGAAGAAAAATATCTACTTTACTGCAATTATCAGCACCCATTGTTCAACGTTGCTGAGAATAAACTAACCTCCAAACAAATCTATGAATGTGAAGCAGTTGCGCCTAGTTACGCGCAAACAGCACAAACTCGTAGTCATTATCAAAACTTAAATACTACGGCAACAGCAACTGATCGTGAAGGGGTCGCCTTTCTTATCTTAACAGGCTGCTTTATCGGATATTTACCAACGCATTATGCTAAAAGATGGGTCGTTTCTGGAGAAATGCGTGCTTTATACCTAGATAAATTTCATTTTAACACTGCATACCAAACTGTTTTACGCAAAGGCTCTAATCCTAATCAAGTATTAAAAACGTTTTTACAAGAAATAAAAGCATCCCCCAGCAAAACTTAGAGACGCCCAACAGCCATAACGTCATGTAATCCTTAGCTCCCTTCCCCTTCAAGTTTGTGTTCTAACCAAAAAATAAAGCGCTTTAGATGAAGCAATAATGTGCAACAGCGACCATTGATAAGTAGGCCTAAGCTAAAATAGTTAAGGTTAAAAACCTCGCTTAAGACTGACCCTAAAAGGATCCGCAGCAGCCCAATCTCCTAACTAATATTCCAGATACCTCTTTGTTTAGTAAACACTTATCTGAACATTTCTTATATTGAATTTAAGATCCTGTCAAAAATGAAATACTAAGTTTATGCCCATTCTTAATAAGCATGGGCATTTAAACAATCACTCGGTAACTACAATGCTGTTACCTGCTTATTCTATTATTCAGTAACATTATTATTTCTGATTAGTGTTACTGAGAATAAAAAGTGAGGGATTGTGGGTTTGCCTGTTAATAGTTAAAAGATAAATAAAAATAAATGGGAACATATAATGAACACACAAAATAAGTACAAATATAATCCTATCTTTGAGGCTATCTCTTTGGCACTCGTATTATTAGTTTCTCCAGCTATAAATGCCGCTGAAAACGTGTGGGAAACCATAGAAGTCTCCGCTCAAAAGCGTAACGAAAATATAAGTGATGTGGGTATCGCCATCACTGCATTCAGTGGTGAGCAATTAAAAGCACTGGGTTTAGAAAGCAGTACTGAGTTAATTGCGTTTACTCCAGGTGTTTCTTTGGCTGGCGATATTGGTGGACAAAGAGCTATCTTCAATATTCGTGGTGTGGTGCAAAATGACTATGCCGATTTGGCTGAAGCCCCAGTTGCGGTTTATGTAGACGGAGGATACTTAGCCAGTACTCAAGCTCAAACCTTTGGCTTATTTGATATTAAACGAATAGAAATTTTGAAAGGTCCACAAGGCACCCTGTTTGGACGAAACGCTACTGGAGGTTTAGTCAATACTATCACCGCGAAACCAACTGAAGACTTTGAAGGTTACGCTGAATTGTCCATCGCAACCTTTGATCAATATCGTTTTGAAGGTGCTGTTTCAGGCGCGTTATCAGATGATATTACTGGCCGCTTATCAGCCTACTCCAATATCCAAGGTGAGATTTTAGAAAATATCTATGAAGACGGCGCGTCCCCAGATACTCGTCCTGGCTCTGTTGGTGGCGGACAAGATGGCTATAACGACGATACGCAAGCTTTACGTGCGCAACTGGACTTCAATTTAGGAACAGACGGTTCATTATTATTAAGCGCAAATTGGGCTGACACCACCAAAAGTGAAGGGCCTTACCAAGTGGTGAATACCACTGAAATAAAAGACGCAGACGGTAACGTAATTGACGTTATTTTTGCTGCAGATGATCCTTTAGGCTGCGATGCCATTCAACTTGGTCAATGTATTGACGGTAACTTTAACGGTGATCCAGTTCGACCCGTACAAGGTGGCGACTTTAATGGAAACATTGATCCCGATGGCTCTGGACCTAAGGTCAATAAAGACTTTGCCTTTGATGATCAAAATACAATTCAGTCCCAAGGCTTTTCAGCCGCCCTTGATTATAGCTTTGACACCTTTGATTTATTTTCTCTAACCGATTACAAAAAATTTGACCGAACTGTAGGTTTGGATTCAGATCAAACGGCCTCCCCTGAATTGATATTTCAATCTAATAGTACAATTGATCAGTTTAGTCAGGAAGTTAGAGTGTCTGGAGATGCCGACAATTTCAAATGGGTAACTGGATTATATTACCTAAATGTCGAAACTGATTACAGCCAAGGACTTGCTGCCTCTCCAACAGCCTATTTTTTGGGAGGTGAAGAAAACAATTCCCTTATTAAACTAGAAACCCAATCATACTCAATATTTGGTCAAATAGACTACCAGTTGCAAGACCAGTTAGTATTAGTTACTGGCTTGCGCTATACCAAAGAAGACAAACATTTTGTTGGTGATGTGTACCAAAATACCAATACAGATGACAGAGTGATTGAAATTGATCTCGATAGCGCTTCACTTGAACACCTAGATACCGACAATGACCAAAACCTGTGGTCAGCTAAAATACAACTCGAATATTCCACAGACACCGACTTATATTATGTGGGTGTTAATAGAGGGGTTAAAGCCGGTAGTTTTAATGCACCTTTATTTGGTGGATTTAGTAGTTACAAGCCAGAAGAATTAACCTCTTATGAAGCAGGTATGAAATTAAACTTGTCGGATGAGACAGCACTGTTTAACGCCAATATTTTCTATTATGACTACAGTGATTATCAATCATTTTCATGGGTGAATAATTCAGGTTTAGTGGAAAACCAAGATGCCACTTTTATGGGTTTAGAATTGGAACTTTTCTTAACCCCTAGTGACGGACTAGATGTGATATTAAATACCTCTTATACCGATGCTAAAGTAGAAAATCTTGAAGTGGCGTCGGGAATATTTGCTGATACTACTCCAGCATTTACGCCCGAATACCAAGCTTCTGCGATGATCCGCTACAATTGGGATTGGAACGAAGACAATATTGCGGTGCAGTTTAGCGCCAATTATCAAAGTGAAACTTTTCATAATGCACGAAATTTCACAGCCCATGAAATAGACTCGTACGTGGCTGCAAATGCAAGGCTGACGTGGACTGATTCAACACAATTATGGACAGCAACAGCTTACGTAGACAATATGTTTAACTCTGAACATGAAATCATCGGTTTTGATGTAACAGGTTTTTACGGCACATCACAAATATCCTATGCAAAACCTAGAGTCTTTGGAATAACCGTTAAACGTAGTTTTTAATCCTCGCTATATATAGCGCTAAATTGGCATAAGTTATGAAACCGTTTTGTTAAAAAATCCACTGTATTCGCGCAGTTAGCGAAACGGTTTCAGAAAATGAGGTACAGCATGAGTACAACAGGTACAGTTACTATCGATGATATTAATGAAGGTTTTGCCGACCTACATAAACCCTATAATAAGTCACAGGCTTTGCTTGAAGCATCGCGCTGTACATATTGTTACGACGCTCCTTGTATAAAGGCATGTCCCACAGGAATTGACATTCCTACCTTTATTCATCAAATACGCACCCAAAACGTCAAAGGTGCGGCAAAAACCATTTTGTCAGAAAACATTATGGGCGGCACGTGTGCTAGGGCTTGTCCAACTGAGATCTTATGCGAAAGAGCATGTGTTCGTCACCATGATCAGGGCAAACCTGTAGAGATTGGTTTATTACAACGTTATGCAGTCGACTATCTAATGGAATCAACTGATGAACATCCATTTGTTAGAGCGCCAGAAACCGGCAAAACCATAGCGGTAGTAGGTGCAGGTCCCGCAGGTTTATCTTGTGCTCATCGCGCAGCCTTATTAGGTCACAAAGTAACTGTATTTGAAGCAAAACCTAAACCGGGAGGCCTAAACGAATATGGGCTTGCTGCTTACAAAATGGTCGACGACTTTGCGCAAAAAGAAGTCGCGTTTTTATTAGGTATTGGTGGGATAGAGATTATTTATGAGCAATATTTAGGTAAAAACCTAAACTTGGAACAGCTTCGCACGGATTATGATGCCGTTTTTCTCGGCATTGGATTAGGGTTGTGCAATCAACTTAAGCTAGAAGGCGAAGATCTGAAAGGTGTCTTTGATGCCATAGATTTTATTGAGGAGCTGCGTCAAACAACAGACAAATCAACTATGACCATTGGGCAGGATGTTGTGGTGATTGGCGGTGGAAACACGGCCATTGATGCGGCTATTCAAGCCAAACGATTAGGAGCTAAAAGAGTAACATTAGCGTATCGCCGTGGTGAAGATAATATGACGGCTACCGAGTGGGAAATAGATTTAGCTCGTAAAAATGGGGTTGATGTACGCTTGTGGTTATCCCCCATAGAATTGACTGGGGACACCCATGTTAACTCCATTTCCTTCGAGCAAACATCCATCGAATCAGGAAGATTAGTTGGCACAGGTGAACGTATTCAGATAACAACAGACATGGTACTTAAAGCTGTGGGTCAAAAGATTGATGCATCGGTGTTATCAGATGTGTTGATTGAGCAAGGCAAAATTAAAATTAACGACAAGTATCAAACTAGTATTCCAGGTGTTTATGCCGGTGGTGACTGCATCGATACAGGTGAAGATTTAACAGTGCAATCCGTAGAAGATGGCAAACGTGCCGCTCACGCAATGGGCCACACTTTGTTCGGCATTGACTTTAAGGAGCTTTAACATGAGTAAATTAGCCTGCAATATCGCTGGGATTGATAGTATTAATCCATTCTGGTTAGCTTCAGCTCCACCCACCGATAAATACATAAATGTAGTACGTGCTTTTGAAGCCGGTTGGGGTGGCGTAGTGTGGAAAACCTTAGGGATAGATCCCCCAGTCATCAACATGTCTAGCCGTTATGGTGTACATCATGACCGCGCACGTAATGTCATTGGCATAAACAATATTGAGTTAATTACCGACCGTCCATTAGAAACCAATTTACGAGAGATAGAGCAGATCCGCAAAGAGTGGCCAGACAGAGTTATTATCGGCTCGATGATGGCTCCCCTAGATGAAAAAACTTGGAAAGAACTGGCCATCAAAATCGCTAATTCTGGCGTACATGGTATAGAGCTAAACCTAGGTTGCCCCCACGGCATGTGTGAACGAGGTATGGGATCCGCTATTGGCCAAGTACCTGAGTTAATAGAACAAACGACTCGCTGGGTCAAAGAAGTAGTAGATATACCTGTATTTACCAAACTAACACCTAATATCACTGATATTTTGGTGGCCGCAGAGGCGGCATTAAAAGGTGGTGCTGATGCGGTTTCGCTTATCAATACAGTCAACTCAATCGCTTCAGTCGATTTAGATTTAATGGCGCCAACCCCTACTGTCGACGGCAAAGGCACCCATGGTGGATATTGTGGTTCTGCAGTAAAACCCATTGCCTTGCATATGGTGGGTGAAATAGCCAGAAATCCCGATACCCGAAATTTACAAATATCCGCAATAGGTGGCATTGAAACCTGGCGCGACGCTGCTGAGTTTATTGCACTGGGAGCCAGTGGTGTACAAGTATGTACCGCAGCCATGTTATACGGTTTTCGCATTGTTGATGACATGATAGCTGGGCTAGAGAACTTTTTAGACGAAAAAGGCTATGCCTCTTTATCCGCATTTCAAGGTAAAGCCATTCCTAATGTTGTCAATTGGAATGAGCTAAACATTAATTTTGATACTAAAGCATTTATTAACGAAGACTTATGTATTGAGTGTGGACGCTGCTTTATAGCCTGTGAAGATACCTCACACCAAGCCATTACTATGCAAGAAAATACCAGTGGTGGACGTGACTTTGTAGTGGTTGATGATGAATGTGTGGGTTGTAATTTATGTAAACACGTATGCCCAGTACCTGACTGTATCGACATGCGCCCAGTAGAGAATGGACTGCCGGTACTTACATGGCCAGAACACCCTAAAAACCCGCAGCGTATTGACGCTGTATCCCTTGAAAGTTCCCTTGTAGAGACGGGAGAAAATAATGACTAAAACTCATACTTTAACGCCTGAACAACTTCAGGCTAACTGGATGCCATTTACTTGCAATAGGCAATACAAGGCAGATCCTCGTTTAGTAGTTGGTGCGGATCGCATGCACTTCACTTTGTCTGATGGTAGACAATTATTGGACGGCATTGCAGGCCTATGGTGTTGTAATGCAGGACATAACCGGCCTCGAATAGTTGAGGCTATACAAAAACAAGTGGCGACACTGGATTATTCACCGGCATTCCAGATGGGGCACCCACTACAATTTGAGCTTGCTGAGCGACTAGCTAACATGGTTCCTGGCGATCTAAATAAGGTGTTTTTTACCAATTCTGGCTCTGAATCCTGTGAAACGGCCTTAAAGATGGCCATTGCTTACCATAACGCACGGGGTGAAGGTAATAGGACAAAATTAATCGGTCGCGAGAAAGGTTATCACGGTGTCAACTTTGGAGGCCTATCTGTGGGCGGCATGTCTGCCAACCGTAAAATGTTTGGTAATTTGCTTAACGGTGTCGATCACATGCGCCATACCCATGGCATTGAAGCCAACCTGTTTAGTAAAGGAATACCTGAGCACGGAGTCGAATTAGCTGAAGATTTAGTACGGCTCTGTGAATTACATGATCCTTCAACCATAGCGGCGGTGATAGTCGAACCTTTAGCAGGTTCAGCCGGTGTTTTATTGCCACCTAAAGGATATTTAGAAAGACTTCGCCAGATATGTGATCAACATGGAATTTTGTTAATTTTTGACGAAGTAATTACCGGTTTCGGTCGTATGGGCGCACCTTTTGCTACTGAATATTTTGGCATTGAGCCTGACATTATTTGCACCGCAAAGGGCTTAGCAAATGGTGTAATCCCTATGGGTGCAGTCATTGTACAAGACAAAATTTACGATGCCTTTATGCATGGCCCTAAAGATATGGTCGAATTCTTCCATGGTTATACCTTCTCAGGTAACCCTATGGCCTGTGCAGCGGCTATGGGAACCTTAGACACCTATGAAGAAGAAGGACTACTTACCCGTGGAGCTGAACTTAGTGATTATTGGCAAGATGCAGCGCACTCTTTAGCTGATTTATCTTTAGTTAAAGATATTCGAAATATTGGATTAATTGCAGGCATAGAGTTGCACCCTACTCCTGCTACACCCAGCAAACGCGTATTTACTGCTTTCTTAAAAGCCTATGAAGCAGGATTACTTATCCGTACCACTGGAGACACTATTGCATTATCGCCTCCGCTTATCATAGAAAAGTCACAAATTGATTTTGCCTTTAGTACCTTACGCGAAATTATCAAATCACTGGATTAAAAAATTATTATGCAACTAATACAACACATAATTAATGGTCAACACACCTCAGGTGTAAGTAGCCAAACAATTGCGGTGTACAACCCAGCTTTAGGCCAGCAAAGTGCTGAAGTAGTGACCGCAGTAGTTGAAGATGTCAATACGGCGGTGGCTGCGGCCAAAGCAGCATTCCCAGCTTGGTCAAAAATGCCCTCGAGCAAACGTGCCAATATCATGTTTAATATGCGCACTTTGCTGGTAGCCCGTCAAGATGAAGTAGCAGAAACGATTTCTAAAGAACACGGCAAAACCCATGATGATGCGTTAGGAGAAGTGACCCGAGCATTAGAAGTTATAGAGTTTGCTTGCGGCATAACTGACAAGCTAAAAGGTAATTTTAGCCGAGATGTGGCTGTTGGTATCGATGTCACCGACGAACGTCAAGCCTTAGGTGTGGTGGCTGGGATCACGCCCTTTAACTTTCCTGCTATGGTGCCCTTGTGGATGATCCCCATGGCACTTGCATGTGGTAATACTTTCATACTCAAACCATCAGAGAGAGATCCCTCTAGTGCAAACTTGATCCATCAACTATTTGCTGAAGCAGGTTTACCACCAGGCGTGTTAAATATAGTGCATGGTGACAAAGTCGCGGTTGATGCACTGTTAGATCATAGTGACGTTAAAGCCATTAGTTTTGTAGGCTCAACGCCGATCGCTGAATATATTTATCAGCGCGGCAGCGCCAGCGGCAAACGCGTACAAGCCTTAGGTGGTGCCAAAAATCATATGGTGATCATGCCAGATGCAGATCTTGACCAAGCAGCCGATGCGCTTATGGGAGCAGGATTTGGCTCTGCTGGTGAACGTTGTATGGCCATCAGTGTGGCGGTACCTATTGGCCAGGAAACTGCAGATAAGTTAGTCGCCAAATTGATCCCTCGCGTTGAGGCATTAAAAGTAGGCCCATACAATCAAACGGGTAACGAAATGGGACCGGTGATCTCTGCGGATGCGCAAAAACGCATTAAAGGCTTAATCGACCAAGGAGAAGCTGAAGGCGCCAGCGTGTTAGTCGACGGCCGAAGCTTATCAGTAGCTGGCTGTGAAGCTGGTTTCTGGGTAGGCGGTACGTTACTCGACAACGTGACTAAAGACATGTCTGTCTATCAACAAGAGATTTTTGGTCCTGTACTGTCGATATTACGTGCTAATACATATGCTGAAGCAACGGACTTAATCAATGCTCACGAATATGGTAATGGCACCTCTATTTTTACCCGTGACGGAGATGCAGCCAGAGATTTTGCTGCCAACATTGAAGTAGGTATGGTAGGCATTAACGTACCTATCCCCGTTCCTGTCGCCTACCACAGTTTTGGTGGTTGGAAACGTTCAATCTTTGGTGCCCATGGAATTTATGGACCAGAAGCAGTGCATTTTTATACAAAATTAAAAACCGTTACTTCACGTTGGCCAACAGGTATACGTGCAGGTGCGGAATTTACCTTCCCAACTATGTCTTAGAAAAACAATAACTTTAGATGGAGTAATTATGTCAACAACACGCTCAACTTTACGTGGTGGTTTAATCCAAATGGGTTTGAAGTCATCCACAGATAACGATCCAGAAACCATTCGCAAAGCCATGATTGAAGCCCACTTACCTTTAATTGATGAAGCAGGTGCAGCGGGTGTGCAAGTATTATGTTTTCAAGAAGTATTTACTCAGCCTTACTTCTGCCCGAGTCAGGATCCCAAGTGGTATGAGAGTGCCGAAAGCATACCAACTGGACCCACTGTCACCTTAATGCAAGAGTACGCCAAGAAATATCAGATGGTCATTGTGGTTCCGATTTACGAAAAAGACGACGTAACCGGGGTTTACTACAACACAGCGGCGGTTATCGATGCCGATGGCAGTTATTTAGGGAAATACCGTAAAACTCATATTCCACAAGTAGCGGGGTTTTGGGAGAAGTTTTTCTTTAAACCAGGTGCTTCGGACTGGCCAGTATTTGAAACCCAATACTGTAAATTGGGCGTATATATTTGTTATGACCGCCATTTCCCTGAAGGCTGGCGAGCATTGGCATTAAATGGCGCCGAATACATTGTTAATCCATCTGCAACTGTGGCTGGCCTATCAGAATATTTATGGAAATTAGAACAACCAGCTTCAGCGGCAGCAAATGGCTGTTGGATTGGAGCAATCAACCGAGTAGGAGTCGAAGAGCCCTGGAACATAGGCGAGTTTTACGGCCAAAGCTATTTTGTTAATCCAAGAGGGCAAATTGAAAAAGAAGCAAGCAGAGATAAAGACGAATTGATCATCCATGATATGGATATGGACATGATTAAAGAAGTGAGGAACAACTGGCAATTTTTCCGTGACCGTCGCCCTAGTACCTACACAAAATTGACCGATGGTGAATAATAAAACTTTTCGTTAAATTTGTTATTACAAACCTTGCAAATTTAATGATGATTTACACCTGCTACAGATAACTGCTGAACAAGTAGTCATAAAAAGTGAATGAGTTCCCCCCTCATTCACTTGATTTTTAAGGGAAATTTAGTTGTATTTTATAGGTGATGTGGTATTTACAAATACCAGAACATTTCATAACACATCACTTTATAACGGAGCATGTCATGGAAAATAATAATAACAGCGTGAAACCAGCGCACTTTGATGCCGATCTGTGGAATCCAGACCTAGCGCCAACTACCGATGAAACCCGTACTTGGAATTGGATACATTTCGCCTCTTTGTGGGTAGCTATGGTGGTATGTGTTCCCACTTACATGTTAGCCGCAGGCTTAGTTTCCGAAGGCATGACTTGGTACCAAGCTATCATCACAGTATTGTTAGGTAACGCGATAGTGTTGGTACCTATGCTTTTAATAGGCCATGCAGGCGCTAAATACGGTGTACCCTTTCCGGTACTATTACGCAGTGCCTTTGGTACCAAAGGAGCCAAAATTCCTGCACTTGCACGAGGATTAGTTGCTTGTGGTTGGTTCGGGATCCAAACTTGGGTCGGAGGAAGTGCTATTTATGTTATTTTAAATAGCCTCACAAATAACAGCTTCCAAGGCTCTGCTCTGCCTTTTCTTGGCATCGATATTAGCCAAACCTTATGTTTCTTTGCCTTTTGGGCACTGCATTTAGTATTTATCCATTTTGGTACTGGCTCTATTCGTTGGCTGGAAAGTTATGCTGCTCCTTTTCTTATCGCCATGGGATTAGCACTATTATATTGGGCATACGATACAGCAGGTGGTTTTGGTGTAATGCTTTCAGCTCCTTCACAATTTGGCCCTGGTGGTGCAAAAGAAGGACTATTTTTACCAACTTTTATCGCAGGTTTAACCGCTATGGTTGGCTTTTGGGCGACTATGGCATTAAACATTCCTGATTTCACGCGATTCGCAAAGTCCCAAAAAGATCAAATTTTGGGACAAGCTATTGGTTTACCTTTACCTATGGCGCTATTTGCATTTATTGGCGTAGCGGTTACCTCTGCTACTGTCACTATTTACGGCGAAGCCATTTGGGATCCTGTGAAACTCGCTGGAAAAATGGGAGGAATGGGGATAATTGTGGCTTTAGCTACCCTTGCATTAGCAACCCTTACCACTAACTTAGCAGCAAATGTGGTAGCCCCAGCATATGGTTTCTCTAATCTAAATCCGAGTAAAATAAATTTCAAAATGGGTGGTTATATCACTGCCGGAATTGGTGTTGCAATATTCCCTTGGAAATTACTAGAAAGCGCTGGAGGTTATATCTTCACTTGGTTGATTGGGTATTCAGCGTTACTAGGCCCTATTGCCGGTATTCTGATCGCAGATTATTTTATTTTACGGAAGTGTAAATTAAACGTTGAAGCGCTGTTTCAGCATAATGGCGAATATGGTGCAACAAATGGCTGGAATATAGCAGGAATGGTATCTTTAGTGGTGGGGATATTACCCAACTTACCGGGTTTTTTACACGCTGCTGGTATAGTCGAATCTGTGCCTGAAATTTTTGATACTGTATATAATTATGCTTGGTTTGTAGGTTGTTTTGTTGCAGGCATACTTTATTTATTAATGGCAAAGAGAGGAAACTAACATGTCAATTCTTATCAAAGGTGGAACCGTTGTCACTGCTGATCTTAGCTATAGAGCCGATGTTTATTGTGCAGAAGGTAAAATTCAAGCTATAGGTGAAAATCTTGATGTACCAGCGGGATGTGAAGTTGTCGATGCGGGCGACTTATTAGTTATGCCCGGAGGTATCGACCCTCATACTCATATGCAATTACCTTTTATGGGCACAGTCGCCAGTGAAGACTTTTTTACCGGCAGCAGTGCTGGTGCCGCTGGTGGTACAACTTCTATTATCGATTTTGTTATCCCTGCCCCCCAACAACCTATTATGGATGCCTACCATCAATGGATGGATTGGGCCAAAAAGTCTGCCACTGACTATAGTTTTCATGTAGCTATTACTTGGTGGGATGAGTCAGTTTATAAAGATATGGGAACCTTGGTGCAAGAACATGGCATCAATAGTTTCAAACATTTTATGGCCTACAAAAATGCCATCATGTGTGAAGACGAAACTTTAGTTAATAGCTTTTCTCGCTGCCTAGAATTAGGTGCCATGCCTACCGTGCATGCAGAAAATGGCGATTTAGTGTTTCACTTACAGAAAAAAATCCTCGAAAGAGGTATCACAGGCCCTGAAGGTCACCCACTTTCTCGCCCTACTGAAGTGGAAGGTGAAGCCGCCAATAGAGCTATTCGTATCGCACAAGCTTTAAATGTACCTCTGTATTGTGTGCACGTATCTTGTGAAGAATCATTACAGGCCATTACCAGAGCCAGAAACGAAGGCCAAAGAGTCTATGGCGAAGTATTGGCGGGACATCTAGAAATTGATGAGTCTGTGTATCAAAACGAAGATTGGGATTATGCTGCCGGCCATGTCATGAGCCCACCATTTCGCTCCAAGAAACACCAAGATGCCCTGTGGAAAGGATTACAATCAGGTAATTTACAAACCACTGCCACAGATCACTGCTGTTTCTGCGCCGATCAAAAAGCCATGGGTAAAAAAGATTTTAGCATGATCCCTAATGGCACAGCGGGCATAGAAGATAGAATGTCAGTTTTATGGGACTCAGGAGTGGCTTCTGGAAAACTGACCCCTAACGAGTTTGTGGGTGTTACATCTACCAATGCTGCAAAAATCTTTAACATCTATCCTCGTAAAGGCTCTATATCAGTTGGTGCGGATGCAGATATTGTATTATGGGATGCTAATGGTAGCCGCACTATCTCAGCTAAAACCCATCATCAAAATATCGACTTTAATATTTTTGAAGGTCGCACAGTCAAAGGAATTGCAGTTCATACACTCAGCCAAGGCAAGTTAGTTTGGACTAATGGAGAATTAAGAACAGTCAGGGGTACAGGCAAAAATATAAAACGCCCCGCCTATGGCAGTACCTTTGATGCCATGCAGAAACACACTGCACAAAACGAACCCAAAGCAGTGGTTCGCAACAAATAATATTGGGGCAGAACAAGACTTTTTTAATCAAGAGGCTTTGCTTTTCTCTGTGCTCTCTGAGTCCTCTGTGGTGCAATATCTTTTTCTTTGGTTTTTGCTTTACACCACCGAGAACACAGAGCGCTTCGCTACACAGAGAGAAAAAAAATTATGATGTATTACTTTAAATTAGGTTGATTTATTTAAGTCTTAAATAGCAAAAACCCGCCAATTGGCGGGTTTTCTTATTAAGTTAACGATAACGCAAAAATTAAATTAACCTAGCTTTTCTTTAATACGTGCAGAACGACCAGAGCGTTCACGCAAGTAGTAAAGTTTAGCGCGACGAACAGCACCACGACGTTTCACTTCAATAGAACTGATTGCCGGGCTGTGTGTTTGGAATATACGCTCAACACCTTCGCCGTTAGAAATCTTACGAACTGTAAAAGCAGAGTGTAGGCCACGGTTACGTTTAGCGATTACAACGCCTTCGTAAGCCTGGAGACGTTCTTTTTCGCCTTCCTTAACGCGTACTTGCACAACTACTGTGTCACCAGCACTGAATGCTGGAACGTCAGTTTTTAGCTGCGCTTCTTCAATTTTCTTGATGATGTCTTGATTTACTTTACTCATCATATCCTCTCATACTAGATTAACTGTCATTATGCTGCGGCAAACTTTGTAGAAATAAATCTAACAACTTTTGCTGCTCCTCAGTCAGAGCTAGAGCGTTTAATAATTCAGGGCGTCGTTGCCAGGTTCTACCTAGCGACTGTTGTAAACGCCACTGCTTGATTTTTTGGTGATCACCACTTAACAACACCTTAGGAACCAGCTCACCGTCCAAGTTTTCTGGCCGAGTGTAGTGCGGACAATCCAACAAGCCATGACTAAAAGAGTCTTGCTCGGCAGACTGTTTATGCCCTAATACACCGGGTACAAACCTTGAAACTGCATCCATTAAGACCATAGCAGGGAGTTCGCCGCCACTTAACACGTAATCACCAATTGACCATTCCTCGTCAACTTGTGTTTGTATTACCCGTTCGTCGATACCTTCATACCGACCAGCTACTAGGATCATACTTTCATTTTCAGAAAGCTGTTTCACCCCTGCTTGATCCAGCTTTTTCCCTTGGGGAGAAAGGTAAATCACTTTTGTTTTTCTTCCCGCAGCTGCTTTAGCTGCCAGAATAGCGTCTTTTAATGGCTGAACCATCATCAGCATGCCAGGTCCACCACCGTATGGTCGGTCATCAACAGTGCGATGTTTGTCGAAAGTAAAGTCTCTTGGATTAAAACACTCTACTTGTAACAACCCGTTTTTCACGGCTCGCCCTACTACTCCCTGCTGGGTAAAAGTCTCAAACATTTCTGGAAAAAGACTAATAACACCATACCAACGACTCGGTTCCTGACTAGACTCTTGCATTAAAATGCAGGATCCCAATCTACTGTGACCGTTTTCGCCTGCCGGTCCACTTGTTTGATCACTTGATCTAACAAATAAGGAACCATGCGTTCTTTCTGACCAAAAGCGTCATTCAAATTGGCTTTGACTAACAAAACGTCATTAGCACCAGTTTCGAATAACTCTTTAATTACACCCAAGTTATAACCTTTATCGGTAATCACTTGCATGCCGACTAACTCACGCCAATAAACATCGCTGTCATCTAATTCAGGTAGCATTGCTGCTTTAATGGAAATCTCAAGATTTTTGATACTTTCAGCATCGTCTCGATCATCCACCCCAACCAGTTTGGCAACTAAACCTTTATTGTGGGTTCGCCATTGGTCTACGACGTACTCTTTGCCTTCTTGCACTTGACCCAAAAGCCAAGGAGTGTAGGCAAACACGCCGTCTAAATCGTGGGTATAAGAGGTGATTTTGACCCAACCTTTGACACCATAAGGTGCTCCGATTATGCCAATCACTAATGTGTCAGACGCAAGACTCATTGCTTAAACCCTTTGTTGCAACTGCAATTAAGCAGCTGCTTTTTGTGCATCTTTCACCAAGCGTGCAACACGGTCAGATAAGCCTGCGCCTACCCCAACCCAATGTTCAATGCGGCCTAAGTCCAAGCGTAAACGCTCTTCTTGACCCATTGCAGTTGGATTGAAAAAACCAATGTTTTCAATAAAACGGCCATCGCGTGAACGACGACTGTCTGCAACCACTACTTGATAAAATGGACGCTTTTTAGCGCCACCACGCTGTAAACGAATAGTAACCATATATGCCTCAGACTCGTTGTAGCGTTAACGTTAACTTAATTTACCTTAAATTCTGACAGTTTATAGCCAGATAAAAGGCCGCCGTATTTTACGGATCTACAGCAGTTATGCAAGTTTAATTATCAGAAGAAGCCAGATAATTGAGTCTGGATTAAAGAAGTGATGTTAAGACATAATTTTGACAGCTTGATTTTGCACATAAACATCAAAATTATTGGATGATTAATTTAAAAAACAAAACCTTAGCTAAAGGTAATCAATCAGATTTTAGTTAATGCCTCGGCATGGTTTTGCACCGTTAATATAGTCCAATCAGGGGATTTAATGGATTGCCTAAAAACAGCAGCACGGGCAAGGCCTTCATTTGTTCTTGGGATCAACACAACAAGCGCATTTTCAGTGAAGTTAGACTCCATATTAGTCATAAAAGCAATTTCTTGCATATCCTCAGAACCTAATGAAACCTCATCACAAAACGAAAAATCATGGATCACTTTGTGCAGACGCCTTAAGCCATTTATATAAGTTTCATCCCCAGTAATTCGCACAATATCCAAGCCATCAACAACCCCTGAATATTTAACATAAATATGATCATCTTCTACGACTACTGAATAACTCATTGCGCGAACCTTTTATTTTTCTGCAGCAGATACTACAGATAAAAATAATATTTATCTTGAGAAAATAGTAGCAAAACTTAATATCTTCAAAGATCAGATTTACCAAAGTGGCAGTAAATAAAATCGATCACACCACTTTTAAGTTAACCTTCCCAGTTCCACTACTCGCTAACCCCATCACAGCCAGCCAGTCTGGCACTTAAGCCTCAGCCACCGAATCTGTCTGAGACAATAGCTTGTAATTAGTTTCTCCCCTAGAGTTGCTTTGAGATGAACGGTCGGCTTATTAAGTTAGAAAGCGATGCCCCAATTCAACATCCGAATGCGAGCGCCATAATAAGAGAGTTAAAAATCAATTTGGCGGGTCTTGTGCTGTATTCTCGTTACCTGAAATGGAGTTGCCATGCCTTCGTAGCGTCGCCTTACCCAAAATCGGCTGGGGCTTTCTGAGAGGCTAATTCTTTACACTCATTGGTATTATTTGAATAGCACTGGATTGTCGTCTACTTTTTTATACTAAATGAGTAATTTCGTGAGTTAGTTATGTCTGTTTCAATGTCTGAATTATGGCTAGCAATTTTGCTGGCAGGATTATTATCTTGGGTCGCGAGTGCGTTGATCCACATGCTGATTAAATATCACAATGCCGATTATAGAGGGTTTGCTAATGAAGAAGCAGTATCCTCTGCTCTGGCCGACAAATCCCCTACCCCTGCACTTTATACCTTGCCATACTGTCGTGATATGAAGGCAATGGGCGAAGAAACCATGCAAAAAAAGTTTAACGACGGTCCAGTTGCGATGATCACTATTATGCCCAACGGAATGCCACCAATGGGGGAACTTTTATTGCAGCAGATACTATTTTTTGTCTTTGGGTCTTTCTTTATCGGCTATTTGGCGACACTTTCTATTACTACAAATGCAGATTTTATAATGGTATTCAGACAGGTCTTCGTTGCCGGGTTCCTAACTTACGGTTGGGCTCAAATCCCTTTAAGCATTTGGATGGGCCAACCTTGGTCAAACTGTATTCGATATTTAATTGATGCCATGATTTATGCAGCGGTGACCGCAGGTATTTTTGCATTTTTATGGCCTAATTTGCATTAGACTATCCATGATCAAAGTAGGTATTGTATTGTGGAAATCTATGGCAGCAACATGGCAGTCTATTGATTGGGGTGGAGAGAACCTCAGGCTACCCAATTATGCTGATACATCTGGGATCTCTAACAAGAAATCAGTCACACCTACATCAAAACCTTGCTGATTTAACAAAGTAGATAATTGTCCTCGATGATGTGTTTGGTGATTAAATAAATGACAAAGTAACTCACCAAAATTACGACTACTAATAATACCTTTGGTATTTGAGTATTCTAAATTTATAGTGAAGTCCTTTAAATTCGCTTCATTCTTAAGCCAATTAGATAATAATAAATCTACTTTTTCACGGGCTACTTTAAATGAGCTAAATTCTGGAAAAAGTATATCGTTGAGCCCCTTAGGTTTAGGTAGCTCAAGTACACTTTTAAGCATGATATAATTATGTGAATGTGTAGAAAACCTTGATAACCAAATAATATCGCCAACTAATATATGATTAAGCGTCCCCATTATAGATGTGAAATACGCTCCTAAATCTTCGTTAATAATTTCATTCCCCAACTTATCAATTACGTCAGAAAATTGGATGTTCATTCTATGGTTATAATCTGCCATCAAAATGAAATGATTTAATAGTTCCATTTATACTCCAAACTTAGTCAGCATAATGCCCCAAGCTACGGAAACCACAAACGTTCTGATGTAGCCAACAAGTGGCTTTCCGACCCCTTGATTCATTATATTTTACTTATTTCTTTCCTTTGCTAATGATGCTGTGTATTCAGCTCTAGCTTCACTATCAGGTTTATAACCTTTTGATCCACACCAAATTAGCAGCTCACTAATTTTGATAGATATTTTTTGGACTGTTTGTCCATTAGCTCTATATTTACTAATGGCTTTTTCAGCGTTAGCGCGCCATTCTTCGTATGTGTCATCAAGTGATGACGGATCATCTACCACTTCTTTCAGACGGCTCCACTCATTGGGCTGAAACCATGCTAAAGAATAAACTATATTTTGTTCACGCATGCTGAATTCCTTATTAAATATATCGATTCAAATATGAGGATTTTAGGAGCGATTTTACAGCGAGTAAAACTCTCACCATGACATTTTTGTTATATTCCGAATATACTTCGCGTTCGCAAAGCTTTCAAATTCCCTTCCAATTTCGGTACATAATCAAGTTCTATCATGCTGCACATGCTTACATATCCTTTTTCATTTTCAAAAACTAAATAAGTTTGGTTTTGTGAAAACCATGCGCTGCAATTTGAAGTACCAGTAATCACCTCTTCAATATCAAATGGATTACCAATAAATTTTTCAGAAACGGATACGGATACGGATAATGCTGCAGACATTCTGCCTTCATCCCCAAGCTTTTGAATATGAATAACCTTCCCAACATAAACCTAACTAGAGAATTTAAATTTGATACTAAGTTCAATCTGGCAGCTCTTTGAACTTTGGCAATTTGCCTAATTCTCCGTCCCAATCAGCTTTGCTAGATGTAAATATGTGGGCAGTGGGCAACATAGAGACTCCAGTGTCCACCCCCTACGGGAATGACGAGCAAAACTGCGATCTGAGTACTCGGCAACGCTGACAATGACACAGATAAAAGCTCTCGAACTCCCCTTGTACTTGAAATTTCGCGGTGCCACATAGACAAGTACCAAAGTGGTCAGTCATCGAATTTCCTTCTATGGCCTATAGGTAAAGAGCATATAATCCAGAAATGGCGGTTTGAAAATAGAGAACTAAAAACGAGCGGAGCAAACAGACCGCTGTTTATAGTCCCTTAAATTGTATGTTAGTTTTTGCTTATGCATTTTATCTGCTTCTCACCAAAGTGATAAATATTATTCACTGCTACATATACACCTGATATAACGGCAGAAGTTGGCATAGTTATAATCGACGAAACCTCATCATTCCACTTATAAAAACTAGTATCACCGTCCATTAGATTAACAACTTTCAACGTTTTTTTATCAGTTGATAAACCACATTGATAATTTTTAGCATCATCAATTTCAGGCATCACAACACATCCTGATAAAGCAAAGATAAAGAATATAGTCGTAATTTTTGTAAATTCGGAACGTCCTAATATTTTTGATAAATACTCTCTCCAAAATAACCTTATCAATATAAAACCTCCTAAGTTGTTGAATCAATAACGTTGTTCTAACAACCCCGCCTTAAAACTATCCTCCACAAACGCCACCTCAACCCCATTCAATTGTATCTGAGCAAGCTGCTCAGTAGACAACCCCACAATCTCCCTCGCTAACTTATATTCATCAGCAATCTCAATCCCCGACACACCCGGATCATCGGTGTTTAAAGTCACCACTATGCCTTTTTCAATAAATTTTTTAATAGGATGTTCGGCTATATCAGTACAAGCGCCGGTTTGAAAATTGGAGGTTAAACAACACTCAATACTAATGCCATTATTGGCCATAAAATCCATTAATCTATGGTCTTCACGCGCTGCGACGCCATGACCAATACGCGTTGCGCCTAATTCTTCAATAGCTTGCCAAATACTCTGTGGACCGTCTGCTTCACCGGCGTGTACGGTAATGTTCCATCCAACATCTCTGGCCAACTTAAAATGCTCTTTAAACCGAATGGCAGGAAAGCCTTTTTCATCACCAGCTAAGTCTAGGGCCACTATATCGTCTTTAGCTTTGAGCAATGCTTGTAATTCTTGATGGCAAGTTGCCTCACCAAAACTACGACTTAGTATGCCTATAAGGTTGATGGGGATAGCATAGGTTTGACTACCTGCTTTGCAGCCAGCAATCACAGCATCAACTACTAGCTCAATAGGTAAATTATGCGCCTTTGCCATAAACACTGGCGAGAAGCGTAATTCTGCATAAGTCAGCCCTGCTATCTTAGCATCTTCAACATTTTCATAAGCAACTTGATAACAAGCTTGTTCTGAGGCTAACACGGAAACACCTAGTTCCATTTTCTGCAAAAAAGCCAAAAGGTCAGTGGTTTTAACTTGGACTTGTGTGGCTTGGAGAAGCTCTTCTAGGCTTTGCTGCTCTAATGGGATTGAAAATTCTTGAGCTAGTTGCCAAATGGTTGATGTTCGAATATTACCATCAAGATGTCGATGCAAATCAGTTAAAGGAAAATTGGGGTTTATCACCGCTAACTATTCAGCAATATCTAAATGAGTCAGAAGTAATACTGCTTGAGTACGCGTATGAACGTTAAGTCTTCTGAAAATTGCACTGATGTGAGCTTTGACTGTCGCTTCAGTTATATTTAAGTCGAAAGCAATCTGTTTGTTAAGCAAACCATTTTGCAATAGTTTTAATACTTGGAATTGTTTAGGAGTTAATTCACCCACTAGTTTTGCAATATCGATAACAGGCGTATTGTGTTCAATATCGATTTGCATACCTTCCGGTAACCAATTATTGCCATCCATAATTTGTTTCAATGCAACAGCGATGATATGAGTCGCAGTTGCTTTAGGAATAAACCCCTTGGCGCCTAGGCTCATGACTTTAGATACCACGTCCACTGAGTCACTTGCAGAGACTACGGCTACAGGTACCAGTGGGAAATCTTGGGAGATACGGATCAAGCCGTAAAAATTATCACACCCTGGCATATTCAAATCTAACAAGACTAAATCAAAATCTGAATGCTGCTGCAAAGCCTCTAATGTAGAATCTAAGCCATCAGATTGAATAATATCGACATTCTCGAACAATGTCCCCAGTGCTAATATTAACGCTTCCCTATAAAGTGGGTGATCATCTGCTATTAAAAACTTTGCCAATTTCCATAACCCTGTTTTAAATTTATATTCTTCATTAATTAAGACTAATACTTTAGTCTTAATTAATGAAGGTAAAATTCACTTTTATGCCCTTATTCATTCAATGGTTCACTGACGCTATCATTTAACGCAATCTCTTTTTGCAGAATCCTTTTATCTGACTAGTCATTTTTTGCCATGAGCACCGCAATTTACAAAATATATAAAAGATCATTGGTGATCATGACGTCTGGCAAGAAAGGAAATTGCTTGGATTAGATTGCACAGGTAGAATTGCGCGATATTTCTATTGAGGTCAAAACGCCATCATGCAACAAGGTAAAGACACCATTTATTCTCAGCCGCAACAAGTGGGGGAGTTTTGCTTTGACCAATCGGTAGCGGAAGTTTTTCCCGACATGATCCAACGTTCAGTCCCTGGGTACAGCACCATTGTTGATACTATAGGTCAGATTTGCGCTCGATATGCACAACCACAAAGCAATATATACGACTTAGGTTGTTCATTAGGGGCTGCCAGTTTAGCCGCTAGCAAATATATAAAAACTAAAAACTGCCAAATTTTAGCAATCGATAACTCACCTGCCATGGCACAACGTTGTGAATTACATGTGCAAGCCTATAAAGCGGCCACACCTATTAGTGTTGTTTGTGATGATATTCAAAATATTGAGATTAAAAATGCATCATGTGTGGTGATGAACTTTACTCTGCAATTTATCCCACCAGAACAACGAATGGATATTATGCATAAAATATATGCCGGATTAAATTCAGGTGGGGTTTTGTTATTATCTGAAAAGCTCAGTCATGACACAGAGCAAGGTAATGATTTAGTGATCGACTTACATCATGAATTTAAACGCAGAAACGGTTATAGCGAACTTGAAATAAGCCAAAAGCGTACTGCCTTAGAAGATGTAATGCGCACTGAAACCTTTGAACAACATAAAGATCGCTTAGAACAAGTTGGTTTTACAGATGTAGTGCGCTGGTTTACCTGTTTTAACTTTGCATCAATGGTAGCGATAAAGGGTTAAGAGCTACGAGCTACGAGCTACGAGCTACGAGCTACGAGCTACGAGCTACGAGCTACGCAAAATATTTTTTCACATTGCATTTACTGTCAATCAAAAATGGTGTCATTTATTGTAAATAATCCCGTTTGTTGGCTTTTATTTTTTACTCTGCTTTTAGCTCGAAGCTATCTGCTAGTAGCTGCTTTTACTCGTAGCTGCGTTAATAGGAGGCCACTTGGCTGTTAATTGGTTTAATAATTTTTACAAAGCTATCGCTGATTCACCTTTAAGTCATTGGTTAGAAGTATTGCCTGCACAAATCGCCACTTGGCAAAAAGAGCAACTACATGGTGATTTTAATAAATGGGTGAAATTGCTTAATAAATTGCCTGAGATCCCAACAAACTCTATTAATTTGCAAGATAAAGTCGCCTTTGGCGATGGGAGTGAAATCAATGAATATACCCAAAAGCAAATAGTCGGTTTACTCAAACAATTTATGCCTTGGCGCAAAGGGCCCTTCCATCTGCATGGCATTCACTTAGATACCGAATGGCGCTCCGACTGGAAATGGGACAGAGTACAACCGCATATTCAGCCTCTTAAAGATCGCTATGTTTTAGATGTAGGCTGTGGCAGTGGTTATCATATGTGGCGCATGCTTGGCGAAAACGCAAAAATGGTAGTAGGGGCAGATCCTTCGCAACTATTTCTGATGCAATTTCAAGCCATAAAACACTTCAACCCTGACCCACGTATTCACTTATTGCCAGTAGGTGTGGAACAATTACCTGAACTCAAAGCTTTTGATACAGTGTTTTCAATGGGAGTGTTGTATCACAGACGCAGCCCAATAGAATTTTTGTATCAGTTAAAAAATCAACTACGCAAAGGTGGTGAATTGGTGCTTGAAACTCTAGTAGTAGAAGGTGACGAACAAACCGTCTTTATGCCCGGTGAACGTTATGCACAAATGCGCAATGTTTGGTATATACCTAGTACTGCCGCGTTAACTGTTTGGATGCAAAAAGTGGGCTTTAAAAATATTCGAGTAGTGGATGTGGCGCCCACTTCATTAGAAGAACAAAGAGCCACCGAATGGATGGACACGCAATCCTTAGTTGATTTTCTTGATCCTAATGATCACAGCAAAACTATTGAAGGTTACCCTGCCCCGCTTAGAGCAGTGTTGGTGGCTGAGTGTTAAATTAATCTTTATAGATTGGCAGCGCAAAAGTCACAAGAAAACTAGAATCTGTATTTTTTAGTACTAAAGTTCCTTTATATTTTATTGCAATTGCGTCAAGGATGGACAGACCTAAGCCAGCACCTTGTCTTTCCCCTTTGCGCCAGAATCGAGAAGTTAAGTGAGGAATATCTGCTTGGCAAACATTACCCGCGTTTCTGACCGAAACTGTAATTCCCTCAGTGGTAGATTCAGCCAAGAATATTATTTCAGTTTTAACCGGGCTATATTTTAAGGCGTTCTCCAGTAGGTTTCTACACACTATGGCTAGCAGCGGTTGGGTGATAAAAGTGATGACATGCTCGTCAATAATGTTATAGATTATTCGATGTTTTTCACTCACAAACTCACGTTGGACTTGATCAATTAGCGAGTTTAATGTCCAAGAAATAACAGGAGCTACCTCCTTTTCTGATTCTAAACGGGCCAAAGCAAGTAAATTTTCTAAGACAGAATTTAGCCGTTGGGCACTGGCCTTTGCTTGTGACAACGCTTTTTCTCGTGCTTCGCTAGCCGACAGTTCTGCCAGTTGAATTTGCGCTAAAATGCCTGCTAATGGTGTTCTCAGTTCGTGGGCTGCGTTATTAGTAAATTGCTGTTCTCGCTTCATTCCTTCAGACAAACGCGCCATTAAAGCATTCTGGCTAGTGATCAGTGGTTGTAGTTCTTGAGATGGTTTATCCAACTGTACAGGCGATAAGTCAGTACTGCCGCGTTTCTCCACTGCGACAGCAAGCTTTCTAATAGGTAACAAGCCTCTGCCAATAGCTACCCAGAGCAAGGACAAAGATGCTAAAAGTGCAATGGCAGGTGGGATAATAGTACTTTCTAACAGTCTAAAGCCAAGGGATTCTCTTTCACTGATTTTATCTGCAATAGTAATAACGATATTGTTGGTTTTAAGGGTATAAGTTCGCCATTGACCATATTCTGAACTTAAAAAACCGAAACCGTCGCTCAGAGCTGTATTTATCGGCAGTGAGTGAGTATTGCTACTGGCTATGACAGTTCCGTGTAATGAGCTAATTTGACAGGATAAACCTTTGGCATTGCCTAACTCGTTTCCTTGCAGAATAGACGGAATAATTTGTCCTAATTCGTTCTTAGGAACAGTCGCTAGAATATTACTTAACATAGCGGCAGTGGACTGCAAGCGCTGATCCAAAGCCATGTCTAACTCGCTGCGCAAGCCTGTAATTAACCAAAAGCTTGATATTAACCATAAACCGAGAAAAACCGAGGCTATTAATAAGGTCAGTCGTAAACGTAAACTCATAATGAAGTCACTGCAATCTGACCTAATCTGAAACCAAAACCGCGCACTGTTTCAATGGCTTTGCTTCCTAGCTTTTTACGTAAATTAAAGATATGCACATTTAACGCGTTGCTTGCTACATCATCTGAGACGCCATATAACACATCTTTTAATTGATTTTCAGTGAGTATACGTTGCGGATTATTCAAAAAGGTGGCTAATAACAAATCCTCACTGCGAGAGAGTGATAAGGAGAGGCCATTTAACACAGCACAGCGTTGGTTAACATCATAACTGAGTCCACCGTGCTCTATTAGGTTTGACAACCTGTTTGTAGCCCTCCGCTGCAGGCTTATTAGCCTTGCCAATAATTCGCGAAGATCAAAAGGTTTCAACAGGTAATCATCAGCACCATTTCTTAATCCAGCCACTTTGTCATCAATGCCGTCTCTGGCGCTTAGAATTAAAACGGGTAAGGCATGACCCTGACGACGTTGCCGAGTAAGCCAGTGTATGCCATCTCCATCAGGTAGGTTGAGGTCAAGAATACACAGATCAAAATGACTTGATTGTAAAAAAGTGTCTGCTGAGCTGAGTGAGCAAACGTGTTCAATTGCCATGCCTTGAGTGGTTATATATGTCACTACTGCATCTGCAATTACTGCATCATCTTCAACTAACAAAATATGCAAACTTACATCTCACTTAGAACATTCAATTTGACTCAGAGGATACAGTGAGATACTCAATCTGGACAAGTAAATATAGGCCATTAGTAAATTTAAAACGAAAAATGATGGGTCTTAATATTCGCTTAATCTTACTACTTCATTCTATATTGGTGAGTCACAAATAGCGGACAATAAAAACCTTATGTTAAGTATTTCAATCGGATCATTCGCATTGGCTATATCTATGCTGATTACCATAGTGGCCATAGGAGTGTTCTTGGTTATGACTCACTGGTTTTCTCGAAAAAATGAAGAAAGTGCCAAAATAAAAGACGGCTTTATAAGTGCAATCATAATAGGATTTATCGCCGCCAGAGTGACATTTGTTATACGGCTTTGGTCTGAGTACCAAGAAAATATGTGGCAGATTTTTAACCTTAGAGATGGCGGATTTATTCCTTATTACGGCTGGATGATTGGCGTTTTAGTATTAATAGTTTTGTCTCGTGGAAAACGAGCTTTTACCAGAGTTTATTTGAGCGCCAGCTTTGTGACTTTTTGTGTGGTTGTACCCTTGCATTATACCGCGAACTATTACAGTTCTGACATTTCTATCCCTGAAATCCCTGTTCGCGACAGCGCAGGTGAGTTAATCAACCTACAAACTTTTCAGGGAAAACCTTTAGTCATTAATTACTGGGCGACCTGGTGCCCACCTTGTCGCAAAGAAATGCCAGTAATGGAAGCTGCGCAGAAACAACACTCGTCAGTGACATTTTTGTTTGTTAATCAGGGAGAAGATCCTATGACGGCCAAAAGGTTTTTCACTTCTCAAGATCTGGAGATAAAAAATGTTTTTTATGATCCTGCCAGCCAGTTAAGCCGTGCATCAGGGGCCGCAGGTCTACCTACCACCTTATTCTTTGACGCTACTGGAAAACTGGTAGACAGTCATATGGGAGAGTTGTCAAACGCTAGTCTTGCCCATTATCTGCAGTTACTTAACAAAAATGACAATCCACAAAAGGTAAATCCATGAAATTTATTATCCTAGTTACTTTTTTAACCATTGCTCCCTGGGCGTCCGCCCAAAAGAGTGCACTACCTGAACCACTTAACTTACTCATACAGCAAGGCGGGGAAGTCGTCGAGCAATTCGATGCGCCAGCTGGTATGCAGGGATATATTGCCGACTTTCGCGGGCAGGTAATAACCCTTTATGTGACCTCCGATGATAAATATATGTTTACCGGCGCTATGCTAGACACACAAGGCAATAACTTAGGTGAGCAAGCAATACAGGACTACATGAGTGGGCCTAAAAGTATCAAAGACTGGAAACAGCTAGAAACCAGTCACTGGGTTTTGGATGGTTCACCTGCGGCAAAGCGCATAGTTTACACCTTTACCGATCCAAACTGTCCCTATTGCAGTAAGTTCTGGCAAAATGCAAGACCTTGGGTTGATTCTGGTCAAGTGCAGATCCGTCATATTTTAGTGGGTATTTTAAGAGCTGACAGCCAGCAGAAAGCGGCCGCAATTTTAGCTGCAGAAAAACCATCCGTAGCATTGGCTGAGCATCAAGTAGCAAACTCGCTTCCTAACCTTAAACCTTTGCTTGAACACTCAACTGACATAAAAAGAAAATTGATGGAAAATCATCAAATCATGATGGTAATGGGAGCCTCTGCAACTCCTGCCACCTTTTATCAGGATGAGACAGGTGTTGTACAAAAACAAATGGGCCTACCTCCCGAAGCAATGATGACGCAAATATTAGGACATTTAAAAGAAAATTAATTTCCTTAACTTATCAATATCCTTTACTCGAATTCACAATTTTGATCTGAATTTAATGCTGACTTATTAAAGTACTGCTTAATAATGGCAATAATAAACAAAGCTTGGCGAACTTTCATTTGGTCCATAAGTGCCAAATAAAAATATTCGAGTAGTGGATGTAACGCTCACTTCGTAGGTTTTTCCATTTTAATTTATACAGCCAAAAAATTCCAAAAACTACACACTAGTACTTTGCTAACTTCGAAATTTGTGAAGGGTAAAGCGCTTATAGGATATCAGTTGGCTGTAAGAACGAGTGTGATAATACTTGTTTAATATAAATCTCTACTATTTAGAGCATTACACTTAGTAAAGTTAGGTTAAATTGATGTTTTTTTTATAATTTTTTTAATAATTCAGGCTGATAATCCAAGGGCTTAAAATGGCAAAATATATTTGCATAACAACGGCCATCTAGGGGCAAGGGACGACCGTGTTTTAATCGGGCGCTCTCATAAAAAAGCATTTCACCTGGTTGTAAATTGACCTGATGTTGACGGTAATAATTGTCATCTATCAATAATGGCCAATCCTGATTAACATCCTGAGCGACATTAATGATGGCACTAATAATATGCGTCTGGTAGCGGTCTCTATGAAGTTTCAGCATGGCCTGATTTTTATATACCCTGATCCCATAAACAAAAGTGGGTTCAAGAGTCTTACCACACCAAGCTTCCATCATGGGTTTAAGAGTGTCATGTAGCGTTTCTCTGAGATGTTCGGGAAGTTCGATTAAACTGCTACTTTTTTGGCCCTGATTAATGTTATAAACAAAATCACCGGGTATATGTTCATCGACTTGAAGGGCTTTATTGAGTTTATAGAATTCGACTATTTGCTTAAACAACCAGTCAGGAAGTCGTTCTTTGACAAACCCGACTTTGTTATATGCTGGTACATATTCATTAATTTCTTTGCACAGCATTGGCCCAGAAGACTGCTCTAGACTGTGTTGTCTAAACCATTTAGTAATTATTAGCTTTTCTCCCTTTTGTACGGGCATTCCTTGATGAAGAGTCTGATAATTCACGCTGCCATCTGGATTAATGTTGTTCCAGATCACTGCCATGCCCTTCTTAGCTTTAAATCCAATTGCTAATTCTGGGAACACTGTGTCTCCCCCTTGTTCTACTTCATTAAGGTAAATCATAAAAGTGTAAGTGCGCTGCCCCTGAATACCGCCATAATGTGCCAATTCATAGGGTTCAAAGTAGTCGGTATGTGGCTTGAATTGTTGACCAAGCTGGTAGTGCTGGCCTTGTATCACTTCTGAATAACTAGGATCTATACCAAGATATTGGCATATTTGCAGGTCAATTTTACGGATTACAGGATCTTGCATATTGCCCAGATGACAGGTACTGCTAGTCCTAAATTGCTGGTCAGGGTTTTCACTGGTAATAGTGGACGGTTGCTTGGCCTGCTCAATTAACTCTATTAGTGCTTGGCATTCTTGCGGTAGTAAAAAATCCTCAACACTATATAACTCAATATCAGCGGTTCCGAAGCTTTTAGCACCAGGTATAAAAAGCTTAGACAAAGACTGGTTTTGACTTTGTATCCTCTGTTGACGAGTTTTCTGTTCGGCAATTTTAAAGGGATTTTGCAATAATACGACAGGGATAGAGGGTTCATAATTCATCTGCTGTTTAATAGCTTGATAATCGTAGCCCTCATCCAACAGTATTTTAAATATGCCGTCTTTATCCTGACCAGCGTCTACATTTGTGCGTATCCATTGCTGCCAACTTTCATCAAACACCGTTTTCATGACCATTGTTTAACCCATTCCGCATTTTTTGCATCTAGTTATTTAATTCAGAAAAGTTATAGCAGCACGTTTCGGCATACGTGTGACCAATTCGTACCCTATGCTGTCGGCCCAACTAGCAACCTCATTTGCGGAAAGGTCTTTACCCCATAATATGGCGGGATCGCCAATATGCACATTTTGTAAATCCGTCACGTCTACCGAGATAAGATCCATCGATACTCTGCCCACCAGAGGAGCGCGATGCCCATTAATGAGTACCGGTGTACCTGATTTTGCGCTGCGCGGATAACCATCACCATAACCTACAGCAATAGTGGCGATAATAGACTGTCGCTTCGCAGTCCAATTGCATCCATATCCCACAGACTCACCTACCGAAATATCCCTTAAGGCTATCACTTGTGATTCAAAGTTCATGGCTGGGATAAGTTGTTTGGCCTGATCGATAACTTCATCGAAGGGACTTAACCCGTACAACATGATCCCAGGCCGATTCCACTCTACTCTGGTTTGAGGCCAAGCTAATAATGCAGCGGAATTGGCCAGACTCAATTGCACTTTTTTGCTGGCATCAGCAACAATGGGCTGCATACATTTTTCTAATCGACCAATTTGCATAAGGGTGTAGGCTCCCCCAACATCATCGGCATGTGCAAAGTGTGTCATTAAAACAATATTTTTAACGTTTTCAGATGCAGACAACCTTGCATATATAGATTCAAATTGTTGAAGCGAGACACCTAATCTGTGCATACCAGTATCAATTTTCAACCAAATATTGAGCGGTGTTTCGAATCTAGTATCCAGCAGTTGCTCTAATTGCAAACCATTATGCACAACCAGTTCAAATTGGTTGTCGGCCGCAATTTCTAATTCCGATTTATCAAAACATCCTTCGAGCAACAAGATCGGTTTGCTCAAAGCGTTTTCTCTTAATACTAAGGCTTCTTCAAGACAGGACACTGCGAACATTTCGATTTGTGCTTCTAATGCTTTGGCCACCTCAACCGCCCCATGTCCATAAGCATCGGCCTTAACCACGGCGATCGTTTTAGAATGAGGAGCCAGGGTTTGTGCTAAACGGCAATTAGCTTGAATAGCCGCTAAGTCGATAATAATTTTAGCAGGTCGAGACATACGGCTTTTTACATTCCATTTATTGCACTTTTATTGCACTAAGAGTGTGTTTAATAATTGTGTTTGTTCGCTGAATACAAGGTTTGTGCAAGTTGCCAAATATCGCCAACTTTACCATTGCCTACAGGTTTCCCATCTAGCTCAACTACAGGTGCAATATCTTTACTTGAACTGGTTATCCACAACTCATCGGCTGCACGCACTTCGTTCATACTGATAACTCTTTCTTCTACTTGTAATGTGCCATCTTTACGCAAAATATCTAATAACATGTGACGGGTAATACCAGGTAATAACTGGTTATCCAAAGGTGGGGTGATCACCACTTCGTTTTTAACAATAAACACATTACAAGCACTGGCTTCGGTCAATTCGTTGTGCTGATTGTATAAAATGGTTTCATGCACTCCCGCGTCGTGCCCTTGTTGAAAATGCATAACATTGCCTAACAAAGACGTCGATTTGATTTGGCAACGTTTCCAACGTAGATCTTGAGTACTGGCCACTTTAAATTGTTTAACAAGGGTTTTATCTGCAACTGTGGCCTCAGGTATCTCAAAAGCATAGGCAAACACTGTAGCTTCAATATCGTCGGGATATGCATGAAATCTTTTAATATCAGCGCCACGACTTACATGGAAATATAACCCTAAGTTACCCTTGCCGTTTTGTTCAATTAGGCTTTGTGCTATGTCACGCCAATCATCAACACTTTTATTTAACTTAATACCAATAGCATTCATGCCATCTTGCATACGCTGAATATGTAAACCAAAGCCCACTAATTTACCCTTATAAGACGGTACAACTTCATAAATACCGTCACCAAATAAGAATCCACGATCCATTGGTGATATTTTAGCTTCAGAAATAGGCATAAATTGCCCGTTTAAAAAAACAATATTGTGATTGTCTGCCATATAGTACCAAGTGAAGGAGGAATAATTAGTCGCCTAATTATGCCATGAATAAATTTATCTACTTAACAAAAAAACAAATAGTTTTTATATTTCTTACCGTATTGGTCAGTTACAATATGCGTAGAATTTCGTTACAGATAAACAGTAAAATATGTCGCAAGTTGGAAAGTTCAATACCTTAGAAGTCGTCAATGAAGTGCCCTTTGGATTCTATCTAGACGCAGGCGATAAAGGTCAAATTCTACTACCTACTAAAAATGCGCCCTTGGGCTGCAAGTTAGGCGATATGGTGAATGCATTTATTTATCATGATAGTGATGATCGTCTTATCGCCACCATCAAACGTCCCAAGGTGTTTGTCGACCATTGTGCGTATTTAAAAGTCGTCAGTGTCACTAAGGTCGGTGTATTTTTAGATTGGGGATTAGAGAAAGATTTATTGGTGCCATTTAATGAACAAGATTACCCTATGTCTGAAGGGGTATCTTATGTGGTCTATGTATTTTGTGATGAAGAAACCGGCCGACTTGCCGCATCAACCAAGCTCAAAGATTTTTTGTATGAAGAGTCGAGTGAAGAAGGCGGCACCTTCGAGCCAAAGCAAGAAGTTGAATTGCTGATATGTGCGCAGACAGATATGGGTTACAAGGCCATTATCAATGGCTCACACCTTGGCTTACTATTTAGAGATGAAGTATTTCATCCAATTAAAGTGGGGCACTCAGTAAAAGGTTATATCAAGCGTATTCGCGAAGATGGCAAAATTGATTTGTGTTTTCAGTTTCATGATCCTACCGCTCGCAACACCTTAGAAGAACAAATAATCGAAGATCTTATTGCCCACGATGGCTTATCCACATTAACCGATAAAAGTTCGGCAGATGAGATTTCGAAACGTTTTAATGTCAGTAAAAATGTGTACAAAAAAGCAATTGGTTCCTTGTTTAGGCAAAAACGTATCTTGTTAGACAAAACAAAAATAACATTGGTTAAGAAGTAGAAAACTATGAAAGCAACAGTTAGTTGGCAAGAAAACCTACGATTCACTTGTAAAACAGATACTGGCCATACCCTTGATTTAGACGGTAATGGTGAAACTATGTCTCCAATGGAGTCAGTGTTGCTGTCTGTTGGTGCCTGTTCGTCTATCGACGTGGTCGATATCCTTAAAAAATCCAGAAAACAGGTTGATGATTGTATTTGTCAACTTGATGCCACAAGAGCAGAGGAAGCACCACGCTTTTTTACTGCCATCCATGCTCATTACATTGTCAAAGGTGAAGGTTTATCTGAAAAAAATGTCGCCAGAGCCGTGCAATTATCTTCTGAGAAATATTGTTCAGTAATGTTGATGTTGGCTGGAAATGTTGAGATCACGACTAGTTATGAACTAGTCTAAGACACGAGCTACGAGCTACGAGCTACGAGCTACGAGCTACGAGCTACGAGCTACGAGCTACGAGCTACGAGCTACGAGCTACGAGCTACGCAAAATTATTTTTCAGACTCTGATTTAGTGTCAATCAAAAAAGGGTGTTATTTATTGTAAATAATACCCTTTTTTGACTTTTTAATTTATCTCTACTTTAGCTCGAAGCTATCAACTCGAAGCTGCTTTAAAACTGCGCAAATGCCTGTTCAAAATCAGCGACTATATCGTCTATATCTTCAATACCAATCGACATTCTGATCATATTGTCACTCACTCCCATGTCTTGTCTTTGCTGTGCGCTACATTCAAAATATATGGTAGAGGCAACAGGCAAGGCTAAGGTCCGGGTATCACCTAAATGTGTGGCGCAGATCACTAAATTTAATGCGTTTAAAAATTGAATGGGGTCGATATCATCAGCTAAATCTAAACTCAATATTCCGCCATAACCATTAAAATGTTCTCTGGCTAAATAGTGCTGAGGATGGCCAGCTAAGCCTGGATAATACACCGCCGAAACTTTATTATGTGAATGTAGATAGGAAGCCAAACGCAATGCGTTTTCACATACTTTATCAGTACGCAACACTAAGGTTTCTAAGCCAATTGAAATCGCGTGAGCTGAATCTGCCGATAAAGTCCCGCCCATATCTCTTAGGCCTCGTTTACGTATTTGAGTAAGCCCCCATTGCGCTTTATCTGGACCGCGGTACATAGGCAAAATATTCTCGAAACTACTCCAATCGAACAACCCAGTATCCACAACCGCACCACCTAAGACATTGCCATGCCCAGCGATATATTTAGTTAAAGAACTAATGGTCAATGATGCCAAAACCGAATTAGCATCAAAAATATTAGCCGGCGTCATAGTATTGTCGATTAGAAACAGCGTTTTTTTGGACTCACATAATTGACCAATAGCCCGCAAATCAGCCACCTGAGTAACAGGGTTAGCAATAGTTTCTAAATAAACGGCTTTAGTATTAGTTTTAAATGCCGCTTTAACATTTTGAACATCAGTCACATCGACAAAACTTAGCTCGATCCCCAGAGATTGCATGGTTTCGGTAAAACTACGGGTATTACCAAACAAAAAATGACTAACTATTAGATGATCGCCCGCTTTAAATAAACTGAACATAGTTGCAGTTATGGCTGCCATGCCTGATGCAAAAGTAATTGCCCCTAGCCCACCTTCTAAATGAGTAAGAATATTTTGCAGTGCAACGTTGGAGCCTGAAGATGAGCGAGAATATACATGTCCTGCTTTTTTACCCTGAAAAACATCTACCAATTCTTGGGCATCTTTATATTCAAACAACACCGAATTATTAGTAGCTTGATGTACCGCACCACTTTCAGGTGTATTCAATAACCTGTCTGCATGCACCAAACGGCTAGTAAAACCTTTACTTTTCAATCTCTTTCTCCAGAGGGGGAACAACGTTAGTGATCATATTTTCAGGGTATTTACCTAGCGCTTTTTTATAGTGCAGATAAATCCTATTGAGTTCATGCTGGGTATTGTCGCTTATATTGTGCAAGGGTCCAAACTCGATAAGTTTTTTCTTATAATCAAAGGTTACCAAAAACACTGGTACATTCGCTTTGTGGGCTATATGTAGAAAACCAGTCCTCCATGGAGAAACCGGACTGCGCGTGCCCTCTGGTGCAAGACATAGGACCATAGTTTCAGCTTCACGCAACCTATCAGCCATGTCATCAACCACACCATGTTTTGTACTGCGCTCAATAGGTATTCCACCCCAACGCCGTAAAAGACGACCAAAAGGAGGAATGAAAAGACTGTGTTTACCGAAAAATGAAATTTTTAGGCGCAAGTTAAACGCAACAGCGATCCCCACTACAAAATCCCAGTTAGAGGTATGCGGCGCAATCGCTAAAATCATCTTTGAACAACAAGGAAAAGTACCGCTGTAACGCCATCCCATCAACTTTAATACAGTTGTGCCCAGCCATTGGCTAAATTTATTACCTATTCTGGGGATTTGTTCACAAAGAAATGGAGTATTTACTCTATCAAGCATTTCATTCTTGGCTTGTGCAATTTAAACTAGATGAATGGTCTCTCATGTATTCTATTTTGTCGAGTGCAAACAGAATGTTAACTGATAGGCTAATTTTGATAATCCCGCCAAAGTGGCCCCGCTAATTTTAATTATCATTGGAACACAAATCTTGAGAATTTTACTTTTTGTGTTGTCTATGTTTTGCGCACTTGCACATAGTCAACAAACTGCCCAAAACTTATTTGGACAATATCGAAACGCACTGTATCAAATCAAAATAATAGAATTAGAGTCAGGTAATAAATCATCTATTGGATCCGGATTTCAAATTGATGCTTTAGGTAATTTGGTGACAAATTACCATGTGGTATCAGAATATGTGTATAACCCTGATAAATACAGAATCGAATATCTTGCTCATGACGGCTCCGAAGGACAACTCCAACTTGTAGACGTAGACGTAGTCAATGACTTAGCTTTAATCAGAAAGGTGGCGCTATCGGAACAAGAAAGTGCTTTTCCTATTGCTTTATCTCTACCCGTGCAAGGCAGCGCTATTTATTCTCTCGGTAACCCACATGACTTAGGCATGATAGTAGTGCCTGGTACATTTAATGGATTAAAGAAAAATAGCTTTTATCAACGTATTCACTTTACCGGTTCGATAAACCCAGGAATGAGTGGTGGCCCCGTAGTCAATGAGCTTGGTGAAGTGATGGGTGTCAATGTAGCAACAGCAGGTAATCAAATTGGTTTCCTTATTCCTTTGGCGAAGATTAAGGGGCTGTTATCTAGTCAAAATGCTGCGGTGTTAGAAAATGAACAGTTAAAACCTCGTATTCAAGAACAACTATTAGCCAATCAAAATAAACTATTTTCCTTATTAGATAACCATCATTGGCAGACCAGTGAATTAGGTGAAGCCATGGTTCCGTCTAAGATAACCGACTTTATATCATGCTGGGGAGGCTCGAATACCAGTGATAAAGAAGCATTATATTTATCAGTAGAAAATCGTTGTCAGTTAGATGAACAAATATATTTGCACAATGGCTTACGCACCGGCGGGCTTGAACTAGAGTTTGAATGGTTAGACGGTAAATCCTTGAGTGAACATCGCTTTTATAATTTTTATTCACAAAGTATTACCGGGGCTGGTGCAGGCAACAACGCGACCAAAACCGATGTTACCAACTTCCGTTGTCAGCAAGATAAAGTGACCAACATCAACGGCGTGACCAATAAAACCGTTTTTTGCTTAAGGGCATACAAAGAGTTCGACCAACTCTATGATGTACTTTTTGTTGCAGCCACACTAGATCATAGCCAACAAGGCTTGATCAGCCATTATACATTGGCTGGCGTAAGCAAAGAGTCTGCTTTGGTATTCACTCAGAAATTTATGGACGCAATAGCATGGCAATAGTTTTAGAACTGCTCTCTCGGAAAAACATCCCACTTAAACATTATAAATTTGAACAAGATTATGTGTGCGTCGGGCGGGATTTTAACAATGACTTACGTTTAGACGACCCTTACGTCTGTCCCAGTCACATGTTGGTAGCCATAGATCCAGAATCTGGCAAATTAATAGTCAATGATTGCCAGTCAACTAATGGCATCAAAGTGAACAATAAATTCGTCAGGCAAGCGACCCTTAACTCTCATGACATCATAAAAATTGGTCGCACACGCCTAAGGATCATAGATACAAAAGTGCCCTTAGCTGAGGCCATTCCTTTAAGCGAATTAGAAGAAAATCTTAGCTGGCTAAATCAAAGTTTTTTAGCCATTTGTTTGTCCTTAGTGTGTTTGAGCTTTTTATTACTCTCAAAATACTTAGGTAGCGTGCAAGAGTTTAATTTAATCAAAGCACTTCCGTCTGAGTTAGGGCAATTGGCGGTTTTTAGTTTATGGCCTTTGAGCTTTGCCATCTTAGCCAAAGTGGTTAAAAAAGAGAGTCATATCGTTAGCCAGTTGAGTCTAACTTGGTTAGTCGTTCTACTTGCCAATGCGTTGATTTTATTCCAGAAAATTGCCATCTTTAACATCCACCCAGGACCATGGTTTACATGGATAGAGCTGCTCATATTTGCCTCCGTTATTGGTGGATTTATCTGGTTAAGTCTATTTATTGCATTTCATCAGACTAATAGTAGGCGCAATATTATTGCTTGTTCTATGACCTTCATCATACTGGCGCCTATTTATACATTGGGATTTTTAAACAAAGATGAATTTAGTTCTAGGCCAAGCTACAACCCCATACTATTGCCACCCACTTACAATATAACGTCTGCAATACAAACAGATGAATTTATTGAAAACGCCAACGACTTGTTTACCCAAGTTAATAAGCTAAAAACTAAATAATCGCTTAGCTTAGTTAAGTGTGTCGAAGAGAGTTATATGTGTATTTTGTTTGTTGCTGTTAATCAACATAAAGATTACCCCTTAATTATTGCCGCTAATCGTGATGAGTTCTTCAACCGAGAAACATCCCAGTCTTATGTCTGGGATGGCGAACAAGGCATTATTGCAGGTAAAGACTTGCAAGCGGGTGGCACTTGGATGGGGATAAATAAACAAGGATACATTGCCTCCTTAACTAATATTCGAGACCCGCAAAAGCTAAATAGTAGTGCAATTACTCGAGGGGAACTTGTTAGTCATTATTTGCAACAACCTGTAAACGACTACCAGCAGATACTAAGCAGCAGTAAAGAGAACTACAACGGCTACAACCTGCTGTTTGGAAAGTGGAATGAACTAGTCGTTTATAATAATCATTTGGATCAGCTACAACCGCTCACTGAAGGTTATTATGGTTTATCCAATGCTAGCCTAAATAGCCCTTGGCCCAAAATTAATAAAGGTGTGGCTAAACTAGAGGAGTATTGTCAAGATGGTCACGATATTAATCCAGATATATTGTTTAAACTATTACTAGATAAAAGTTTAGCTGCTGACGAAGATCTTCCACAAACGGGCATACCTATTGACTGGGAACGTCGTCTATCGTCAATTTTTATTGTTGGCGACGAATATGGCACCCGTTCTTCAACTGTACTAAAAGTTGATAAACAGCAAAACGTTCAGTGGTTCGAACGTACCTACGATAACACTGCTAGCTGCACTTCAAGCCAGAGCTTTAATTTCAGTATAAATTAGTTCAAATTTACTCCTAATTTAACTCGAATTTTGTTGTACCAATGGCATAATGTGTACTCATTACCTATTCTGCCAATTTACCATTAAGGAACATCATGTTTGAAGTATTGCCCCTGCTTCCTGCCGACCCAATTTTAGGCTTGTCTACGGCTTTTAAAGCCGACACTAATCCTAATAAAATTGACTTAGGCGTAGGCGTTTATAAAAACGAACAAGGCCACACGCCTATTCTCGATTCTGTGGCCAAAGCACAAACCATTCTTTTAGGTAAAGAAGACTCTAAAACCTATATTACTCCTCAAGGAGTACAGGGTTATATAGATGGTATGTTGCAGTTGATGTTAGGCAAAGACAGCCCTGCCTTGCTAGCTGACCGAGTAGCTGCAGTCCAAGCGCCAGGTGGCTGTGGAGCCTTAAGAATTTTGTCAGAATTGATTAAACGTTGTGACGAAAACCTAACTGTTTGGGTCAGTGATCCAACTTGGGCTAATCACATACCTCTGATTGGTAATGCTGGATTAACCATTCAAACCTATCCTTATTTTGATAAAGCCAATGCCAGTATCAATTTTGACGCTATGGTCGAGTGCCTTGGTCAAGTTAAAAAAGGCGATGTAGTCTTATTACACGGCTGTTGTCACAACCCCACTGGTGCAGATCTCACCCAAGAACAGTGGCAAGTGGTGTTAGAACTCGCACAAAAGACCGGCTTTATTCCTTTTGTGGATACCGCTTATCAAGGTTTTGGTGATGGTTTAGAAGAAGATGCCTACGGCATGCGTTTGTTAGTCAATAACTTGCCTGAAGTGATTATTGCGGCATCATGCTCTAAAAACTTTGGTTTATACCGTGAACGAGTCGGCATTGCGGTAATGGTCACTGAAAACAGTACCATCCGCCAAGCCATTCAAAGTCAGATCCAATCCATAGCCCGTGGGATCTACTCAATGCCTCCATCATATGGTGGTGCGTTAGTGGATATTATTTTGAATGATGACACTTTGCGTCATGAATGGATGGCTGAGGTTGAAGCAATGCGATGTCGTATGCAAGATCTTCGTTCTTTACTGGTATCCAAAATGAATGAGTACGGTTCAAGTAAAGATTTTGAATTTGTTAAAAAACAAAAAGGCATGTTTTCATTTTTATGTATTACCCCAGAGCAAGTACAAGCTGTGCGCGACCAACATAGTGTATATTTTGTTGGCTCCAGCCGTGTGAATATTGCAGGGATCAGCAAAGCCAATGTGGATACATTAGCTAAAGCACTGGTATCTGTTTTATAAGATTGCTTAGTGTTTATC
>NZ_BAEO01000046.1 GCF_000314995.1 Paraglaciecola arctica BSs20135
GCACAGACTGTGTAAAAACTATTTTGAATAGTAATCTGCGGCAGTTTCAGCCACATTCTTAGCATCGGAGTTGATGTGTCGGATATTTAGTTGAAATAGTAAATTTGCGCGTTGAGAGACTTTTGGATGGCAATAATGGCTGTTAATAAGGCTATACACGTGATTTTTTAAGGGGTAATTACCCCTAGGCCATCATCGCCTCCATCAAACCAGTCGTTCCCATTATCGACATCATTCGTTTCAGGTTATACGCCAGCACACTGAGGCTCATTTCAGTGCCGACGCTCTCTAGGCGCTTGGTTACAAAGTGAGTGGCACCCATCCACATTTTTATGGTGCCAAACGGGTGTTCCACTGTTTGCTTTCTCAGAACAGGTATATCAGGATTATCGTCCAATCGCTTTTGCATATCTTCAATGATTGATTCGTGTATCCACCGTCTCATTCGCCGAACCTCGTTCTTTGCGCTAGTCGTGCATTTAGCACGTATTTCACACTGGCTACAGGCGACATTGTTAAAGTAGACGTCTTGTTCAACTCCTTTTTCCTTCGAACGAAAACGGTTTTGTAAGGTCTCTCCCGCAGGACAAATATACACATCTTTATCCTTGTCATACTTAAACAGGGATTTGTTGAATATCCCTTTTTTCGCCGAGCCAGAAGTATCGGTTTGAGGAACATTAACGGTCATACCTAGGTCATGTGACGCCTTGATATCATTGCGGCTGAAGTAACCTTTATCTGCAATGACGATGATGTCTTTGTTCTTCATTGCTTGCTGCACTTGTTTAGCCACTAAGGTTAATTGGCCTCTATCAGTGGTCATCACAATGTCATGATGGGCGATGAGATGGTGCTTAGTGTCTACTGCCGTTTGTACGTTGTAGCAAACCTGTCTTTCCATATGGTGCGTCTTCATCAAACGTGCATCAGGGTCGGTTTGTGATACCTGTTTGTCTGGATGCTCACTCACTTCTACTTCAAGCGCTTTAAGCTCAATCAAGCGCTGCTCAAGCCATGCCAACTTTGAGGCTGAGACGGTGTTTGAAGACTCTTTTTCATTCTCGTCTTTGCTATCCATTTGGCTTAAGTATTTTTGAATACTCTTCTCAACACGGTCAATATGGAATTGGACTTTGCTGGGTGTGTAATTTTTTGACTTGTTGTTTACGGCCTTGAACTTACTGCCATCAATGGCGAAGAGTGAATCGGTGAACATATTCATCTGGCGACACATCTCTACAAACTGACGGCACGCACCTTTAATTCCTTTGCGGTTATCCTTTCTGAAGTCAGCTATCGTTTTAAAGTCTGGCATTAATCGACCAAGCAACCACATCAATTCAATGTTGCGATGGCTTTCTTTTTCTAAGCGACGGGAAGTTTGAATACGATTTAGATAACCATAGATATAGAGTTTTAACAGGATGGCTGGATGGTAACCTGGACGGCCTTTGCCTTTGGCAACAACACGCTCAAATCCAAGTGTTTCAAGGTCTAAACCCTCTACAAATACATCCACGACTCTAACGGGGTTATCTTCAGTAACAAAGTCATCAAGCGCTTCTGGAAACAAGGTGGTTTGTGTTCTTGACTGGCCTAAAATATGATGAGCCATCACGTTTTCTCTATGGTTTAGCTGACCATATAATTATACTAAAAGTGGTGATTTAATAGGCGGCAACAATAAGATTGTTTGATCATAAAAACATAGAACTTAGACCAAAAGGTGATCAATAGTTTTCACACAGTC
>NZ_BAEO01000045.1 GCF_000314995.1 Paraglaciecola arctica BSs20135
ATGCGAAATATCAATTGGGAGTGTGTATCCACGTTGGGTTAGAAGCAGGTGACCTTTATTCAGAATAAGTGTGACATGCTACCCCGCGGTCAACTCGTCACGAAGTGGATTGTCCGGACCTAAGCATAGCTTAGCTCGTTCCAGTGGCGGGAGCAGTGCTCCCGAAAGCCCCACTTCCACCCCCATGCGAGAGTAGCACATTGCCAGACTCCCAATTAAGTACAAAGCCACCTTTAACGAGGTGGCTTTTTGCGTTTTTGGGATTGATGATTGGCCTACATTTTTTAAGTCGCAAGCTTAGATGCATTCCTTTCTTACGGGGAAATGTGGAATAATTACTCGATAAATTTTGCTTCACATCTAAATATCGGTTATTTGATCTGCTATATACCCTAATATAGTGATTGTTTTCTAGTCGATCTTGAAGTGCCAAGTAATTTTCAAAATTAGAATGTGGTATTTTCTGGTATTCGTCTTGATCTTGATTAGAATAGTGACAAATTCTTAAAGGCTTTTTGTGTGTATTCCTTAGCTCCTCATCATTCTTTCGGTTTCCCTTCGTCCGCTCATGCATTCTTTACCGTTAAGTCAATGGATGACTTGCCAACTCTATTAAGTGAGTTAGACACTCCCGTTTTTTATATTTTGGGTGAAGGCAGTAATACAGTGTTCTTAGAAGACTATCGAGGTACGGTAATCAAACCTGCATTTATGGGGATTGATCTTAGTCATTCTGATACTCACTATCGCCTTAAAGTTGGCTCTGGCGAAAATTGGCATCAATTAGTGTTGTGGTGTATGCAACATCAAATTTATGGTTTGGAAAATTTGGCATTGATCCCCGGCACTGTAGGAGCCGCACCCATTCAGAATATTGGTGCTTATGGTGTTGAAATTGCACAATTAATTGAACGCGTTGATTATTATGACCTGAAAGAAAAACGTCATAAAAGTCTAGGTTCAGATGGTTGCGAATTTGCATATCGTGACAGCGTGTTTAAAAAACGTTTGGCTGACCAAGTTGTGATTACTAGTGTTACTTTTGCTATTCCCAAAAGTTGGAAAGGCATTACCTACTATGGAGAATTGAAACTGTTATCTATGCCTAGTGCTATGGACATATTCAATAAGGTGGTCGAAGTGCGTCAAAATAAGTTGCCTGATCCTGCAAAAATTGGCAATGCTGGCAGCTTTTTCAAAAACCCTATTGTTTGCAAAAACCTTTTTCGTCAATTACAGCAGACTTGGCCAGCTATTCCTAGTTATCTAGTAGACGCTGACAAGGTAAAAGTTCCAGCAGCTTGGCTGATTGATCAGTTGGGTTTTAAAGGGGAAAAAATAGGAGGTATTGGTTGTCATCCTAACCAGGCATTAGTATTAACCAATGACGGTTCAGGTACTGGTGAACAATTGTTACAGCTTGCTCGTGATATTAAGGCTGCGGTACTAAAGGAGTTTTCTATTGTGTTGGAGAATGAAGTCAGACTAATAGGTAAAAATGGGCCTGTTGTGTTATGAGTAAATATTCTGAATTAGTGCGTGGTAACTTACTCTCGATTTTAGCCGATAACACATTTCATTCGGGCGAAACACTAGGTGCTACTTTAGGCATAAGTCGTGCTGCAATTTCCAATCACATCAAAGTGCTCAGCACTTTAGGGCTGGATATCTTTAGTGTTACAGGCAAAGGTTATTGCTTAGCTCAACCGCTAAAGTTATTAAGTACGCATAAAATTAGAGAACAACTTGCCTCTACTCACACTGCAGAAATTGAAGTTTTGAATGTAATTGGTTCAACCAATCAATATTTAAAAGACCAAACTATTGGTCTTAATAACGCTCACACTTGTTTAGCGGAAGCTCAAACTGCAGGTAAGGGGCGTCATGGTCGAAAATGGGTTTCGCCCTACGCAGCTAGCCTTTATTTGTCAATGCATTGGTCTTTTGCAGGAGGATATTCTGTGTTGGGCGGACTGAGTTTGGCCGTGGGAGTCGCTATTGTTGATGCGCTAAATCAGTGTGGTGTTAAAGGAATACAATTAAAGTGGCCGAATGATATATATGCCCAAGGTAAAAAATTGGCAGGTGTTTTAATAGAAGTTGAAGGACAAATAGGAAGTGAATGCCAAGCTATCATTGGTATTGGGATTAACGTGGCACTGCCCACAAATATTGAAGAAATAGGCCAGCCATGGATAGATCTTTCGCAACTAAGTGAGCCTGTAATTGACCGGAATTTATTAGCGGGAACCTTGATCCGCGAGCTAACTAAAAGCCTGACTTTATTTGAAAACTGTGGACTCGATCCGTTTATTTCTAAATGGCGAACGTTAGATATTTACGCAAATCAGCCTGTTAAGCTGCTCATCGGTGAGAAAGCTATATCTGGGATCAGCAGAGGCATAGATGGGAATGGTGCATTCTTGTTAGAAACAGAGTTGGGTGTTAAGGCTTATCATGGAGGTGAGATTAGTGTCCGACCTATTTAAGGCTCTCCTAGTCGATATTGGCAATAGTCAGATTAAGTATGCGCGTGTTAATGATATGTCTGACCTTACAGATATTAAATGTTGTCAGCACCCTGAAGAATTAACTGCATATATTAGTTCAGTCAATCAGGTGTTAGTTTCATCTGTCGGACATGTGACTCAAGTGGAAGAGTTGCAGTGTTTGTGTGAACGGTTAAATAAATCATGCAAGGTAATAAATACAGAAGCTGCCACCCTAGGTATTAAATGCGCCTATGAAAAATATCAAACTTTAGGAGTGGACAGGTGGCTAGTTATTTTAGCCGCTCGGGAGATCACTCAATTACCTGTTGCTGTGATTGATTTAGGCACCGCAAATACTTGTGATATTGTGATTAATAACCAACATCTTGGCGGATGGATAGCGCCAGGTTTTTCATTAATGCGTGAAAGTTTACTGAGTAACACACAAAAAGTGTTTGTTGATACAAATATGCCTGTTAATTTGGAAATAGGTAATACCACAGAAAACTGTGTGAATTATGGTTGTCTTGCTTCCCAAACGGGATTTGTGGTGATGGCTGAGAAATATTTAAAAAATAAATATGATGATTATTTTGTTTTAGTAACTGGCGGTGGTCAAAATTCTCTAAGTTTACAAGATAATAAAAAAATATTATTTTTTCCTAACTTAGTATTGAGAGGACTTTTTCGATTAATTTAAACTTTTTTGGCTAATAATAGATGGTGAATTTATCCGCTTAACGCATGAAAACCGCTCACTCAGTTGTAAATTTAAACAAACAGCATAAAAAAAACAATTTTTTGTAAATTCCCTCTTGCACGACCCCGATCATTACTCTAATATCCGCACCCACTTGATGCAGCCGACTTAGCTCAGTTGGTAGAGCAACTGACTTGTAATCAGTAGGTCACCAGTTCGACTCCGGTAGTCGGCACCATCAATCTGGAGGGGTACCCAAGCGGTCAACGGGATCAGACTGTAAATCTGACGGCTCAGCCTTCGCAGGTTCGAATCCTGCCCCCTCCACCACTTTTTACTTGATATGTACGAGAGTAGATTGTGCGGACGTCGTATAGTGGTAATACCTTAGCCTTCCAAGCTAAAGCTGCGAGTTCGATTCTCGCCGTCCGCTCCAATTTTTGTGAAATGCTGATATGGCTCAGTTGGTAGAGCGCACCCTTGGTAAGGGTGAGGTCGGCAGTTCGAATCTGCCTATCAGCACCATCATCTCTCCCCATCTCAATTAGAAACAAAATATTTTAATGTACGCTGCTGGGGAATAGACAATGGCAAAAGCAAAATTTGAACGAACTAAACCGCATGTAAACGTCGGTACTATCGGCCACGTTGACCACGGTAAAACAACATTAACTGCTGCAATC
>NZ_BAEO01000044.1 GCF_000314995.1 Paraglaciecola arctica BSs20135
TTTTTTATGGGGTGAAATTGCTATTAAACTTTAAATTGTTTAGTTATGCCTTCTAAGTGTTGGGCTAATTTTGCCAATTCTGAACTGACTGATGCAATATTTTTGGAACTGGTTGCGGTTTCTTCAGTTCGATGATAGATCTCATCAACATTATTACTGATGGTTTTAGCCACATTTTGCTGTTCGCCAGTAGAATGAGCGATTTGATCGTTCATGCTGGTAATACGATTAATTGTTTCAGTAATAACGGTTAAACTAGCACCGGCTTTATTGGCAGTTTCAACACTAGAGGTTGCTTGCTCAGTACCTTTAGCCATAACACTTACTGCAGAATGGGCTGCGTTTTGTAGTTGTTCAATGGTAGTTTGGATTTGTTCTGTTGATTGTTGTGTTCTTTTTGCTAAGGTACGTACTTCGTCTGCTACCACTGCAAAACCACGACCTTGTTCACCGGCCCTTGCGGCTTCGATTGCGGCGTTAAGCGCCAATAAGTTTGTTTGATCTGCAATCCCCTTAATTACATCAAGCACTACGGCAACTTGATTGGAATCATCTTCCAGTTGTCCAATTACTTTAGCGGTTTCTTCAACGTTAGTGGCTAATGCTTGGATACTAAGTACTGTGTGGTTAACCACAGACTGACCATCTTCAGCTGCAGTAGAAGCATCACCGGCGGCACTTGCTGCTTCGGCCGCGCTCTCTGCAACTGCTCTTACGCTACTGCTCATCTCATCTACTGCAGTTTTTGCGTGAGTTGCTGAACGTTGTTGTACATCTATCGTTTTATTGGTGTCTTCGGTAAGCTGATTTAGATTTTGGGCTAATTGCGATAAAGGTAATGAGGCATTAACAATGTCCGTAACCACGCCTTGCAATTTTTCCATAAACTGATTAAACCAATGTACTAAATCACCAATTTCGTCTTGGTTTTTAGATTTAATCCGAACGGTTAAGTCACCGTCTTCTTGTGCAATATCTTTCAGTGAGTTGACCACTTGCACAATACTACCTTTGATGCCGCTAACTATTGGGATAGCAGTGGCGAATAATAATATGATAGTTAATAAAGCCATGGCTCCACCAATCACGACAGTCGATTGTCCACTGTCGCTAGCATCGCGTATATCCGTTTGGAAGGCTTTGGTACGCACATCTTTAAAATTAGTTAAATTTTTAACAGCGTCATCATAATTATTATTCATTGTGGACGACAACTCACCTAACTTTGCATAGTCTGCCGTACCGTCTATCATCGATTTAGATACGCTAAACGCTAAGTTATAGTAATCGTTAAAGGAATCTAGGATGCCATTTATTTCAGTACTTAAATTTGGATCAATAGACTTAATATTTTGTAGCAACGCTTGTGTTTCTTTAGCGTAATTTTGTGCATTTTCTAGGGTTTCTTCATCAGCTGTTGTTACTGCGCTAGTCAATGTCTCTTTGACTTTTTCCATTTTGACCAAAGCACTTTTTGTAACGTCTAGTGCTGGGTATTGCACTTCTATAACGTTTTCTAACAAATCGACATTTTTAAGAGCTGTGGCAGTAGTAATACCTAAATATATCAAAAAGCCCACTGTGCCAATGATCGGTATCATAAATAATTTTTGAGCAATAGACATTTTTGTCAAAAAATTCATTAACTTATCCTCTAAATTATTATGTCGATATCTGTGAGTTTATCAGAAATGTGCTAATGCTGATATTAACCGTTAGTATAGACAACGATCGTTCAAGAAAATGGATTCTTATCTCTAAGTTACCAATTACCTTATGTTTTATCCATCGTAGGGAGTTACGCTCATTCCCACTAAGGAATATCCCACAGTCGCCAAATCACCTTCCCACCCTTTAGTGGTTAAGGTACCGGTTACCCAAACTGCGTCGTATAGATTATCTATCGGCACTGCTTCAGAAAACTTCACGTAAACTATTTGATTGGCTGGTGGTGGTGGCACATGAATACAGGCGCCGAAATATGGGACTAACAAAAACTCAGTGGTTGTTTCATTGTTACCCTCTAAAGGAACAACAAATCCCGGTATTTTTACTAACTTGCCATTTAAACTCTCGACTATAGGTGCGTCTAGTCCCATTTGCATCATACTGCCATCGTGATCCAGGGGGGTGTCGGGAGTTTCATAATCTGGCGGCACCATGTCTTCCCAAAAAAGTTCTAACGGTTCATTAGCTAATGTAATCTGGCTGAACAAGATTAAAAATAAGCATGTTGCTTTGATAATTTTTATCATAAGTTTTTATTGACCTGTATTTGATTCGCCCAAAATAAGGGATTTTTTACAACTTCGTTACCTAAACATGGAGTGTTTGGGATGTTCAGCGCTAAACATAATGAGCAAAACGCAAAACCTGCACCGATATAAAATACCAGACTAGGTGAACCTAACCACACAATACCGAGTAATGCAGGTATCACAACAGCCGCAATGTGATTGATGGTAAAACTGACACCAGCGGTAGAGGCAAAATCCTTATGGTCTGCTATTTTTTGAAAATAGGTCTTCACTGCGATAGCCATAGCAAAAAATAGGTGATCCACTATATATAAACCTGCTGCAATACGGCTATCGTCTACTAGGGCATAACTAATAAATACTATAAGTAATCCGAGATACTCTATAGTTAATGCTCGGCGTTCGCCAATTCGACTGATCCATTTTCCAATTTTGGGTGCAAAGAGTAAGTTGAATACATAATTGATAATAAATAGCAGGCTAATATCCCCAACAGAATAGCCGAACTTTTCAACCATCATAAAGGAGGCAAACACCATAAATATTTGTCTTCTGGCGCCGCTGAAAAATACCAAGGCATAATATAGCCAATAACGTTTACGCAAGAACATATGTTTATGTTGAGTTGTGCCATGGCTAAAGGTATCGAAACTTGCCCACAACAAACAAACGATTATCAGACCAACCCCACCAGCTAACATATACACAATAGTATATGAGACCTCATACCATTCCATTAAAATCCAAATAGAACCGTAGGCCAATAAAGATGCAAAACTCTTAACAGCCAATTGTTTGCCCATAAAGTGCGCAGCTTTGTCTTTGTCTAACCATTGTAGGGTTAACGATTGATTGATGGTTTCAAAATAATGAAAGCCAATGGACATAAGTACAGTGGTGCAATACAAACCTAACTCAAATGGCAGCCAGCCTGTGGCCGCCACACCAATACACATAATCGCCAGAGCGATTAAGGCTAGGGTTTGTTCTTTTAATACCAATAATAAAAACACTGCAGTGAAGGCTAAAAAACCAGGGACTTCCCGCAAGCTTTGTAACATGCCTATCTCAGCACCGCTAAATTGAGCTTTTTCTACCACAAAATTGTTAAGCAAAGCATTCCACACAGAAAAAACCAGCGGCATTACGAAAGCCATGGCAAGCAATAGCAGTTGTGGGTTTTGACGTATTTCGGAAAGTTTTGGTAAGTGAAAGAAATGCAAAATAAATTGCCCTAGTTAGTGCTGAATTTTAATTATCCCAGAATATTCTTTATTTATATGAATAAAAAAGCCGGTAAAAAACCGGCTCAATATTATGGTTTATTTACCAGATAAAATTAGAACGCTGGTTTCTCTTCGGTTGCTTCGTACAACTTAACACTGTTGACTAGTTCAGCTTTAGCCGCCGCTGCGTCTTCCCAACCTTCAATTTTAACCCATTTGTTTGGCTCTAAATCTTTGTAATGCTCAAAGAAATGCTGAATTTGATGTTTAGTTAACTCAGGAATTTGATCAATATCAGTAATACCACGGTAAATTGTTGATAACTTGTCAGCAGGTACCGCAAGAATTTTTGCATCTATACCTGACTCATCCGTCATTTTTAATACGCCTACTGGACGACAACGAATAACAGAGCCTGCTAAAAGTGGAAAAGGTGTCATCACTAATACGTCAGCTGGGTCGCCATCTTCAGACAACGTGTGCGGAACATAACCGTAGTTAGTGGGATAGTGCATACAAGTTGCCATAAAGCGGTCAACAAAAATAGCACCTGATTCTTTGTCCACTTCATATTTGACAGGATCAGAGTGGGCGGGAATTTCGATTATTACATTAATTTCGTCTGGCAAATTTTTACCAGCGGGTACGGCATTGAGGCTCATAGTATTACCTAAAATTGTTGAATATTAATGTGCCAGATTATAAAGCTTAGAGACACAAGATGAAACTCACCAAAGTGATTAAAACGCAGACTAAGCACAATTATTGATTAAAACTTGAACTAAAGACAATTATCTCGTTATAGTTGTAATGAAGTTGTAAATAAATTGTAAATAAAACAATAAAATAGCCATGTACTCATGAATGATGTAAGCAATGAGAGATTGGCGTAAATGTATTGCAAAGTAGAATCATTTTTGCTGTTTGCTAAGAGTGATTTTGCTTTGCATCAAAGTTACATTAACTCTGGGAACCTTTATGACTGAACTATTCTACCTGCCACCGATCTTGGGATTTGCTGGCTTAATCTGTGCTTTTGTTATCTATCTTATTATCAAGAAATCACCTGTCTCCAACCCCGCCATTGCTAAAATAGGAGATGCCATACATTCCGGTGCCATGGTGTTTATGCACCGTGAGTATAAAATGTTATTCCTCTTTGCTTTAGTGGTGGGTATTGCCTTGTATTTTTCTTTAGGCCAAAACACCACTATCGCTTTTGTCGCAGGTGCGTTGTGTTCTGCCTTTGCTGGTTATATGGGCATGTTTACCGCTACTAAGGCAAATGTGCGCACCACTCAAGCCGCTCATGACGAAGGTCCAGCTGCAGCTCTGACTATTGCCTTTATGGGTGGATCAGTCATGGGGCTATGTGTCGCATCCATGGGGCTTTTAGGATTAGGCTCACTGTATTGGTTTTTCGGTGGTGATCCAAGTACAGCCCATGTAATCCATGGGTTTGGTATGGGCGCTTCAATAGTTGCTTTATTCTCACGTGTGGGAGGCGGTATCTTCACTAAGAGTGCCGATGTAGGTGCAGACTTAGTGGGTAAAATTGAAGCAGGTATTCCTGAGGATGACCCACGTAACCCCGGTGTTATTGCTGATAACGTAGGCGACAATGTGGGTGATGTCGCAGGAATGGGGTCAGATATTTTTGAATCTTATTGCGGCTCAATGATTGCCACGATCGCAATTGCCTCCACTATGGCATTGGGGGTTTTAGGCAGTCGAGAATCGTTAATGTTCTTGCCTTTGGCATTGGCATCTACCGGCTTGTTATGTTCGGTTGCAGGCATAGTGATAGTTAAATTGTTGTCAGCCAGTAAACCAGAAGTGGCATTGCGTGCTGGTACTATGTCAGCTGCAGTCATTTTTATTGCAGCGGCTTATTTTGTGGTTGCCAAACTGGGTGTCAATGACCATGTGTGGTGGGCAGTGGTTGCCGGTGCTGTGGGCGGTATTATTATTGGGCTAGTGACTGAATATTACACCGCATCTACTCCTGTACGTAAAATAGCTGAAGCAGGTGAAACTGGCCCTGCTACTGTAATGATTACAGGTCTAGCGGTAGGGATGCAATCAGTTGTAATTCCGGTTCTAACCATTTGTGCGATTATTTTTGCTTCTACGCAATTATCCGGTTTATACGGCGTCGGCATTGCCGCTGTTGGCATGTTGGCAACTGTCGGCATTACCATGGCAATTGATGCTTATGGTCCAGTGGCTGACAATGCTGGTGGTATAGCCGAAATGGCCGGTTTAGGAAAAGAAACTCGAGACATTACTGATTCCTTAGATGAGCTAGGTAATACCACTGCAGCTATTGGTAAAGGTTTTGCCATAGGAGCAGCAGCTTTAGCTGCTTTAGCTATTATCGCAGCATTTATTGAAACCCTTACGACTAAATACCCAGGTTTCACCTTGAACCTAGGTGATCCTATGGTCTTGATTGGTTTGTTTATTGGTGGATTACTGCCATTTTTAATCGCATCTATCACCATGACAGCTGTGGGAGATGCTGCATTTGAAATGATCCATGAAATTCGCCGTCAGTTCAGAGAAATTGAAGGTCTAATGGAAGGCACTGCGGAACCTGATCATGAGCGTTGTATAGATATAGCTACTAAAGCTGCACTGAAAAAAATGATTTTACCCGGTGTTATTGCAGTAGGCGTGCCGCCTTTAATAGGTTTTGGTCTAGGTGCTTATGCTTTAGGTGGCATGTTGGGTGGTGCCCTTCTGGGTTGTGTGTTGCTTGCGCTGATGATGGCAAACGCTGGTGGTGCTTGGGACAATGCTAAAAAATATGTTGAAAAAGGTAACTTAGGCGGTAAAGGTTCTGATACACATGCGGCAGTCGTAGTAGGAGATACTGTTGGTGACCCGTTCAAAGATACATCGGGCCCATCTATGAATATCTTGATCAATGTGATGGCTATAGTGAGTTTGGTTATAGCGCCCTTATTGTAAGGTCATAATACAAAAAAGCCTCAAGTGAGGCTTTTTTGTGCATTATTTACAACTAAATTTACAACTAAGCACTAACTTAAATGTTGTAGCTTAAACATGCTTCTACTTCTTCTTTTGAGCCAATTATCACAGGTACACGTTGATGAATTTCGGAAGGCATAACTTCCATAATCCGTCCTGTACCTGTTTCAGCTAAACCACCAGCCTGCTCAACTAGGAAAGCCATAGGGTTAGCTTCATATAATAAGCGTAATTTACCCGCTTTGCTTGGGTCGCGTTTATCGTATGGGTACATAAAAATACCGCCTCGGCATAATACTCTGTGGATATCTCCTACCATAGCCGCTACCCAACGCATGTTGTAATCTTTTTCTCTTGGTCCTTCTGTACCCGCTAATAAGTCACTAACATAAGTTTGAATAGGCGCTTCCCAATGGCGTTGATTTGAAGTATTGATTGAGAACTCAGAAGTTTGCTCTGGCACTTTGACATTGGGCGTAGTTAATAGAAAACCGCCATGGGTTTTATCTAAGGTATAAAGATGTGTTCCACGACCAGTTGTTAGGGCTAGCATAGCTGATGGGCCATACAACACATAACCTGCAGCAACACTTTGTGTGCCGGGCTGCAAGAATGCTGAAGGGTCATCTGCATCCATCCATTGCGGGGCGTGAGTAATTGAAAATATTGTGCCAATTAAGCTATTGATATCTGTGTTAGATGAACCGTCTAGTGGATCAAAACTGACTAAATACTTTCCTTCTGGATTACAAGGCACAACGTGGTCTTCTTCCTCAGAAGAAATCGCCTTTACATAACCTGATTCACTCAGAATGTCTTTTAGGATTTGGTTAGAAATTACGTCTAACTTCTTCTGTCTTTCGCCTTGAACATTGTCACTTAATGTTGAACCTAAAACACCGGCTAGCGATCCTTGACTGACCCTAAATGCGATTTCCTTACAGCCTGCTAATAATGTTCTCAATAGCAGGATTAGCTCCATAGGTGCGCCATCTTCTTGAAGTTGCGAGTTAAGTCTTTTCATTATGCTTAAATACCTTGTAGTTGTAGTGCCTTGAGTTTGTAGGAGTGTGCAGCACGATTTTTATTATAGTTTTGATTAATAGATAAGTGCGGTTCAGATAATTATACCTTCAAAGAACAAGAAACTCAGTAACCGAAACGTATTCTTTATAACCAATTCTCACTGATGCCTGTGCCATAGTCATCACCACGACGTATTTTTTTACATTGTTGATTGGGTTAGCGATCTTTGTTCTGGTAATCTATGGGTCTTAGACATTTTTAACGGCATTTTATGCATTTACATATTTTAGGTATCTGTGGCACTTTTATGGGGGGCATTGCCGCTATTGCAAAAGAGCTGGGGCACAAAGTCACTGGTTCTGATAGTAATGTATATCCACCTATGAGCACGCAATTAGAGTCTTTAGGTATTGAGTTATTTGAAGGTTACGATACTAAGCAATTTGAAAATGAGCCAGATATAGTGGTCATAGGCAATGCATTGTCCCGAGGTAATGAGGCGGTGGAATATGTCTTGGACAGAAACCTGCCTTACACCAGTGGTCCACAATGGCTATTAGAAAACGTACTTAAAGATCGTTGGGTATTAGCCGTATCTGGTACTCACGGTAAAACAAGTACCTCTAGTATGTTGGCGTGGATATTGGAGTATGCGGGTTTAAAGCCTGGATTTTTGATTGGTGGTATTCCGCAAAACTTTGCAGTATCTGCTCGTTTAGGTGAAAGCCCATTTTTTGTGATTGAGGCAGATGAATACGACAGCGCCTTTTTTGATAAACGTTCTAAATTTGTGCACTACCGACCTCGGACTTTGGTGATAAACAACCTTGAATTTGACCATGCAGATATATTTTCTGACATAAGCGATATCCAAAAACAGTTCAATCATTTATTACGTATGGTACCGAATAACGGTTTAGTACTCTTACCCAAGTCAGACAACAATCTGCGCAAAGTGTTAGACATGGGTTGTTGGACCCCGGTGCAGTTTACTGGAGGCGATTGGCAGGTACAAAATAGTAATCCCGAGTGCAGTGAGTTTGAAGTTTTGTTTAAAGGGCAAGTTCAGGGCAAAGTGCATTGGGACTTAATGGGTGAACATAACGTTAATAATGCCTTGATGGCGATAGCAGCGGCAAAACATAGCGGTGTTAAAAGTGACTTGGCGGTTGAGGCGCTAGGGCAGTTTGTAAATGTAAAACGCCGTATGGAAGTGAAAGCTATAGTTAATGGCATTACTTTATATGATGATTTTGCTCATCATCCTACCGCTATTGCCTTCACTATAAATGGACTCAGAGCCAAAGTTGGCGCTGGGCGTATTTTGGCTGTATTAGAGCCTCGTTCCAACACCATGAAAATGGGGGTGCACAAAGATACGCTAGCCGCTTCTTGGTCTAGCGCCGATCAGGTATTTATTTTTGAACCGTCAAATTTAGCTTGGTCGATGGATGATTTACTGGAGCAGAGTGACGTAACAGCCATGTTATATAAAGATTTGAATATACTGGTGAAATCCATTATTTCCTATGTGCAACCTGGAGACCACATTTTGGTCATGAGTAATGGCAGTTTTGGTGGCATCCATGAATTGCTGATAGAGCAATTAACAAAAATAGAATTATCTAAAAATTAAATTAAATTAAATTAAATTAAATTAAGAGTTAGATATTAGATAAGAGCTAAATAAAGAGTTATTCATAATGAAATTAAATAAACTGATTATTGGTGTGGCGGCGGCTGCAATGAGCTTTCAAGCGTTAAGTTGGGGGCAAACGGGTCATCGCGTGACTGGGGCCATTGCAGAGCAATATCTAACCCATGAAGCACAACTCGCCATTAGTCCATTATTGCTCAATCAAGATTTAGCAGAAGCATCAACTTATGCTGATGAGATGAAATCACATCCCAGTGAGTTTTGGAAAAAAACGGCCAACCCTTGGCATTATGTGAATGTGTTTGACGGAAAAACCTATACAGACGTAGCGCCACCACCTGAAGGCAATGCGGTGACTGCTTTGGAAATGTTCACCAAACAACTAAAAAGCAAACAATCAAGCCTTGCTGAGAAACAGCTCGCCCTTAGGTTTATCGTGCATATTATTGGTGATTTACACCAACCCTTTCACGCTGGAAATGGCACTGATAGAGGTGGTAACGATGTAAAACTTAAGTTTTTTTGGGAAGATTCTAATTTACACCGAGTTTGGGATTCAGGTTTGATTGATAGGCAACAATTGTCTTATACAGAATGGACTCAAATCTTAAGTCGCAAAATTTCCAGCCAACAAGCCACCCAATGGATGCAGACAGATCCTAAAATATGGATTGCTGAGAGTGCAAAATTACGGGCCAATTTATATCCTGAAGGTGATAATTTATCTTGGGATTACCAATATCAAAGTCTGCCTGTAGTGAAACAGCGATTGCAAATGGGCGGTGTAAGAATTGCTGCTTATCTAAATAGCTTATTTAAATAGCTTAGTGCCATCAGTTGTTGTCTAAAAATACATCATCACTACCCAACATACTCGCTGGACCTATAGTTCGGCGAGCTGATGCAAAGCAAGTTTGTTTTTGGTTGATAACCAAGCAAGCCTACAACTTTTCAGTCAAGTTATTTAGTCAACAACAGCAATCAACCTGGTTTGATGCTCAATTAGACGAGCAACAACTCAGTCGAGTTCAAGTTGGGACTCACGCTTTTGTCAATTTAATTACTATTCAGCTCAGTACCGAAATTTCATGCGGGAGTCGAGTGAGTTACGATATCACCTTAATCGACAACGATGGAAATATCAGTCATCTATGTGAGTTGCTGCCTACCCTGCTTTATTCGGGGCAATCTCATCCTAGCTTTGTTATCCGCAAGCAAATTGGACAAATGTTACATGGATCTTGTCGTAAACCTCACCACCCTAGCGATGATGGTTTAGTTATAGTTGATCAACAAATTGAAATGGGATTGGCAGGGAAAAGTGAATCGCCTGACTTATTAATGATGTCGGGTGATCAGGTTTATATTGACGATGTCGCTGGTCCAACACTGTTGGCTATTGGGCAAACCGTTGCGCTTTTAGGTCTTTTCCAAGAAGATATTGATGGAGCTACTATAAGTAATAGCCAAGAGCTATTCGAGCATCCTCACTGCTTTTATCAACGTCCTGAGTTATTGCCAGATGACCCAAGTACGGCAAATACTTACAGCCAATTTTTTGCGGCTAAAAGAAAACCCATTTTTACATCGGTCAATGCAAGTAACCACTTAATATCGTTTGCTGAAGTTATGGCTATGTATATTCTCACTTGGTCACCTGAAATGTGGCAACGCGTGCATATTAGTGATGCAACAATCCCCGAACCTTTCAAACAAACATTTGCTATAGAAAAAGACATCATTGAAAATTTTGTTGCTGGTTTAGATAAAGTCAGACGAGCCTTAGCTCATGTGCGGGTGTACATGATTTTTGATGATCATGATATTACCGATGATTGGAATTTAACCCGAGGTTGGGAAGAAGCGGTTTACGGTAATTCGTTTGCTAAACGCATAGTGGGTAACGCTTTGGTGGGGTATTGGTTGTGCCAGGGATGGGCTAATGATCCCGCTAAGTTACAACCCTTGTTTGAAACTTGTTGTGAGTTTTTCACTGAAAACGGAATTAATCAACATGACCTACTTGTGCAACATTTACTCGACTGGGAACACTGGTACTACTGTTTAGAAACTTCACCTAAGCTGGTGGTACTGGATACACGTACCCAGCGGTGGCGCTCAGAGTCTAGTTTAAGCAAACCCTCTGGTTTAATGGACTGGGAGGCGCTAAGTGATTTGCAACAAGAATTGATTGGCCAGCCAGCGGTCATAATGGTCTCAGCTGCACCTATCTTTGGTGTGAAGCTAATTGAAACTATACAACGCATATTTACTTTTTTTGGGAAAGCGCTGACAGTCGATGCAGAAAACTGGATGGCCCATAAAGGCACTGCAAGTGTGATGCTAAATATTTTTAGAAATCGTAAAACCCCGCCCAACTTTGTGATCCTGTCAGGTGATGTGCACTATTCATTTGTGTATGACATTACCCTAAGATTTAGGCATAACAGCCCTAATATTACTCAGATAACCAGCAGCGGCATCAAAAACGAATTTCCTGAGAAGTTGCTAAAGTGGTTCGACAGCCTTAACCGCATTTTGTACAGCAAATATTCGCCATTAAACTGGTTTACCCAGAGGCGCAACATGCTGGTTAGGCACCGTAGGCCGAATGATCACAAGTTAACTACATTATCAAACGGAGCGGGCATAGGTTTACTTAAGGTGGATCAAAGATGTAGTAAAGTTGAGGCACAGCAACTGTGTGCCTCAGGTAAGGTGGTTACCTTTACTAAACAGGATTAAGCGTTTATCGCCATCGTATATTATTGGTGGTAAGGCTTACTCAATCTATGCACAGCATCAATAAATACTTTGGCATTTTCAGGCGGCACATCAAGATGAATACCATGGCCAAGGTTAAATACATGGCCATTACCTTTGCCAAAACCGTCTAAAATCAGCTGCACTTCTTGTTCAATTCGCGCGGCTGGTGCGTATAACATAGACGGGTCCATGTTGCCTTGCAGTGCAACCTTGTCGCCGATACGTGCTTTCGCATCAGCCATATCCACTGTCCAATCTAAGCCAACAGCGTCACAGCCAGTGGCGGCAATAGATTCCAACCATAAACCGGCATTTTTGGTGAATAAAGTGACTGGCACTTTTCGTCCATCGTTTTCACGGGTTAGGGCATCGACAATTTTGTGCATATATTGCAAAGAAAATTCTTGGTAATCGCGGCCTGATAATACGCCCCCCCAAGTATCAAAAACCATCACCGACTGCGCACCAGCGGCAATTTGCGCGTTAAGATACAAAATAACGGAATCAGCCAACTTATCAAGTAATAGGTGTAGTGCTTGTGGATCGCTAAAGGCCATTTTTTTAATTTTGGTGAAAGCCTTACTTGAGCCACCTTCAATCATATAAGTAGCTAAGGTCCAAGGACTACCGGAAAAGCCAATTAGCGGCACTGCACCATTTAAATTTTTACGTATTGTACGCACGGCATTCATTACATAACCCAATTCCACTTCAGGATCTAAGATGGGTAATTTTTGAATATCGGCCATACAAGTTAAGGGGCGTTGAAACCTTGGGCCCTCTCCGGCCTCAAAATATAAACCTAATCCCATCGCATCTGGAATAGTCAAAATATCAGAAAACAAGATGGCTGCGTCTAGATCGAATCTACGTAATGGCTGTAGTGTAACCTCGCAGGCTAATTCAGCATTTTTACACAGCGACATAAAGTCACCTGCTTCTGCTCTAGTGGCTTTGTATTCAGGTAAATATCGACCTGCTTGGCGCATCATCCATACTGGCGTAGTGTCTACTGGTTGGCGTAACAATGCTCGTAAATATCGATCGTTTTGCAATGGTTGCATTGATTTCCTCAAACTGGAGTAAATTCACCCATAATTAGGCTGAAGGGCATTAAAGGACCGTATTGTAGCGATTTTATCCTCTGAAAAAAGGATAAATTGATCTATATTTGCCAAAAACTTGCGCTTTATTCAGCAAAAACTTGCGTTATATTCAGCAAAAACTTGCACCCTAAGAGTTTTCTCTGCTATAACACTGATGCGAAAGCACTAAAAAATAAGAAACTCGTTAACGAGTCCAAGACGCTAAAATATTCAAACCCCACTTATGTGGGGTTTTTTATGCCCGTTATTAACTCTAGGAATGTGCTGGAATAGTAATGTTTTTCTGTTGTTTTATTTCTTCGAGGGTATGCTGAATAAGTTGCCCAGCAATAGATTGTTTGGGTGGAATATTGGGTAATTTGTCTGGGTCAAACCAATATGCTTCGAGTATTTCTTTGCCATCTACTTCTATTTCGCCTGAATCGAAGTCTGCCAAGAATCCCATCATTAATGAGTGAGGAAAAGGCCATGGTTGGCTTGAAAAGTAGCGTAAATTTTTAATTCGTATTCCCACCTCTTCAAACACTTCTCTGTGCACCGCCTGTTCAAGTTTTTCACCACTTTCAACAAAGCCAGCTAGAGTTGAAAACATTTGCCGAGATCGTTGTGGCTTACCTTGTGCAAGTAAAATTTTGTCGTTATGACGAATAGACACAATAATACAGGGTGATATTCTTGGGTAACAGCGGTGCTGACAGCGTGAACACTGCATAGCCATTTCCCAATCTATTTGTTGCATAGTGCTGCCACATTGACCACAAAATCTATGAGTACGCATAAAAAGTGCAATCTGCCATGCTCGAGAGGCAATACCAAAAAAGTTGTTTTGATTTTGCATTAATAAGGCACGCATACTGATAAGGGAAAGTTGTTCCTGTTCAATATGTTCGTTGCCCATATCGATCAAAAAGCAGGGTAAGTCGTCATGACTACCTATTCTAACGATTTGATCTTGGTAGGCATGGGCAAAACTGAGTGTTGCCCATGTATCTATCATTAATCCTGAATTTTCAGTAGATTGAAAAATTCTTTCTCCGCTAAAAATTAACCAAATAGCTTTTGTTTCAGGAGTCACCGATATATTTTGTTCGATCATATAGTTACCAGAAATCACTTATTTTTCATAAATTAACACAGTAAAAAGCAGCATCACATCTTTAATATGGGCAAAAGAAGTCGCGCCTATTCAACAATAAATGTTTAAATACGCAACGTACAAAAATTAATGTTAGTATCTAACGGTTTGTTTTGAGGGAATAAATGTGACTAGTACTTGCCAACATCCTATTACAGAGCAGGTGTATAAAGCTAGGCAATTTTGTGAAGACAAAGGTGCTAGGTTTACTCTGTTGAGGGAAAAAATTTACGCGTTATTGCTTGAGCAACAAGGGGCGGTAGGTGCCTATGAACTGTTGGATACTCTCAAACTAACTGAATCTAGCGCGAAACCTGCCACTGTATATAGAACCCTAGATTTTCTCTTAGAGTTCGGATTAATACATAAAATAGAATCCACCAATTCTTTTGTTGCTTGTCATCATTTTGATTGCAATCATCCCGTTCAGTTTTTGATTTGTGATATTTGTGGTGATGTAAAAGAAATCCAATCAGAAGGATTAAAAGAAACCTTAGATAAACAAGCCAAGTCTCTAGGTTTTAGTGTAGTAAAACAAACAATTGAAGCTCATGGCACTTGTGCTGTTTGCCAATGAATCCTATTTTAATAAGGAATAATTAATCTAATGAACGCAGAGTTTATAAACCCCTTTATAGCTGCTTTACTAAATGTTCTGAAAACTATGGCTCAAACGGAGTTAATACCGGGCAAACCTAAGAAAAAAAGTGATAAGCACGCAAGGGGGGATATTTCTGGCTTAATTGGGATGGTTGGTGACAATATTCAAGGTTCTATGTCTATTTCTTTTGAAGAGGGATTAGTGCTTGAAATCATGAACAAAATGTTAGGTGAAAAGCCTGAGAGCATAGATTCTGATGTGCAGGATATGGTGGGGGAAATCACTAATATGATATGTGGTGGAGCTAAGAATGAACTCGACCAGAAAGGGTATGATTTTGGTATGGCCACACCTATAGTTATTTCTGGTAAAAATCACACTATTAACCATCAAGTGGATGGCAAAAAAATGGTGATGCCGTTTTCCCATGAGTCGGGTAATCTCTATTTAGAAATGTGTTTCAACAAGTAATAAGCCTTAATAACATGTGGATACAAGAATCTATCGTTTTATCCCCTAAGAGCAGGGGATATCATCTAATTACTAACGAAGTGATCGATCAGCTTGAAGGTTTGAGACAAGTCAAAGTTGGCTTACTGCACTTGTTTATTCAACATACTAGCGCCAGTTTAAGTATTAATGAAAACGCCGATCCTACTGTGCGGCAAGATTTAGAAACCCATATTAATAAAATGGTACCAGAAAATATGGCGTATTATTTGCACGACTATGAAGGAGCAGATGATATGCCAGCTCATATTAAAGCTAGTTTATTAGGTAATAATTTGACTATTCCCATTGTTGGCGGTGCTCTCGGTTTGGGGCAATGGCAAGGAATAATACTAGGAGAACATCGAGTGCGAGCAACAAGTCGTCACTTAATGGTGACTATATGTGGGGAATGAGTGTCTAATAACAATAAAGTAGTTGCTATACAGGTATACATCTATATATGATCCTATATATAGAGTGCCAAATAAATTTGAAATGAACAATAAGGGACGAGTTAAGATGAAAAAATTATTAATTTTAAGTGCAATTACTGCCGCATTAAGCGCAAATGTACAAGCACAAGAACAGCCTAAAGAAAATGACAAATGGGTTGCTGGATTTGTTGAGTATTATTCAGCTGATAATTCCGCAAAAGATAGCCCTAATTTTCTAAACGATGGTTATGGATTCGGTGCTGAGTTTGGGATGAAATTTTCTGAAGAATGGGGCGCGAGAGTAGAATTATCTTTCTTAGAAATAGACGTGGAAGGAGCGTTCTTAGATGAGAGCGGAAAGCGTTTAGGTGCCGACCTATTATATTTTATGCCAGAAGATCTACTTTATGTTTTTGGTGGTTTAAAAAATACCAAAATTACTGATGCCGATATGATGGCCTCTGTTGGTTTAGGTAAACATTGGGATTTAGGGAAGCATTTGGATTTAGGAAAGTATCAGGCTTACGGTAATAACGTAAAAATTGTTACTGAGTTGGCAGCTTACCAAAATTTAGATAGTCATGAGGATGGTACTCATCTGGGATTTAAGGTCGGAATAGCATACGCTTTTGGCGGATCTACTGCACCTTCAATGCCTAAAGATAGTGATAATGATGGTGTACTAGATAGCCAAGATCAATGCGCTAATACCCCAATAGGCACAGCAGTGGATAGTATAGGTTGTACTTTGGATTTGGATGGTGACGGAGTCATTAACCGTTTAGACAACTGTCCGGATACACCTGCAGGAACTGAGGTCGACAGTTATGGCTGTAAGAATGATCTTGATGGCGATGGCATTCCTAATAACATAGATATGTGTCCAAATACTGCTCCAGGAACACAAGTAGGTGCTAAAGGCTGTAGTTTAATACTAGATACAGATCAAGACGGCATATTAGATGATGTAGATAATTGTTCTGATACTCCTTTGACAGATAAAGTCGATGCAAAAGGCTGTAGCATATTTACTGAAGAAGAAGTTTCAATAAATGTAAAAGTATTGTTTGCTAATAATAGCTCGGTTATTGGAAACTCAAACGCTTCTCAGTTCCAAGAAGTTGCAGATTTCATGGACAGATATCCAGCTACAGATGCAGTGATTGAAGGACATGCTTCTGCGCCAGGTTCTGATGATTACAATCTTATGTTATCTCAAAAGCGTGCGAATGCTGTTAGAACTCTGTTAATCCAGAAGTATGGTATTAAGGCTGAACGTTTAATCGCTATAGGTTATGGTGAAACTCAGTTGTTAGATACTGCAAACACGGCTGAAGCAAATCAAGCTAACCGTCGAATTGTGGTAAAAGTATCTGCAAGTACTAGAGTTAACGTTAAAAGATAACGACTCGTTGGTTTAAAAAAAAAGAGATGCTATTGCATCTCTTTTTTTGTATATAAATTAGTTGTTATTATAAGGATTGTTATTAGTATTGATCTTCTACAGCTGGCCCAGAATAGTTATCGAAGCGAGAAAACTGGCCTTGGAAGGTTAACCGCGATGTACCAATGGGGCCGTTACGCTGTTTACCTATGATAATTTCGGCAACACCTTGGTCAGTGCTTTGCTCGTTATAAACTTCATCTCGATAAATAAACATAATTAAATCGGCATCTTGCTCAATTGACCCTGATTCACGCAAATCTGAGTTGATTGGCCTTTTATCACTACGTTGCTCAAGACTACGGTTTAACTGCGATAAAGCTACAACCGGAACTTCTAATTCTTTTGCCAATGATTTAAGCGAACGTGAAATTTCGGCAATTTCTAAGGTTCGATTATCACTTAATCCTGGTACCTGCATTAATTGCAAATAATCAATCATGATTAGGCTAATACCACCTTTTTCACGGGCTAATTTTCTTGCACGGGTACGCACATCCATCGGGGTCAAACCAGAAGAATCATCAATAAACAAATTATCTTTGTCTTTTAGCATGGCCATAGTATTAGACATTCTTGCCCAATCTTCATCGTCTAACTGAGCAGTACGAATTTTAGTTTGATCGACTCGGCTAAGAGATGCCAACATCCTCATCATAATTTGTTCTGAGGGCATTTCTAAGCTGAATACCAAGACTGGCTTCTCTTCCAATAACATGGCATTTTCGCATAAGTTCATAGCGAAGGTGGTTTTACCCATTGATGGCCTAGCAGCAACAATAATCAAGTCTGAAGGTTGCAAGCCACTGGTTTTTTTATCTAGGTCGGTATAACCAGTAGAGACACCTGTGACTTCTTTATTACTTTTAACTAATACTTCAAGACGATCAATAGTTTTGGTTAACACTGCCTCGACATTTTTTGGGCCTTCATCTTTGCCTGTGCGTTTTTCGGCAATTTCGAACACTCTACTCTCGGCCATATCGAGAATTTCGCCGCTATTACGACCTTCAGGATTATACCCTGTATCAGCAATTTCATGGGCGACGCCAATCAGTTCACGGACCACAGCACGCTCTTTAATTATCTGTGCATATGCAGATACATTGGCTGAGCTAGGGGTGTTTTTAGCCAATTCACCTAAATATGCAAAACCACCGGCGGCTTCTAACTCATCCATGCCTTCGAGGTCTTCAGAAACGGTAATTAAATCAATAGGGTGACTTTTAGTTAGGAGGCGGATAATAGCGCGGAAAATGATTTGATGTGAGCGGTTATAAAAGTCTGCTTCTACAACAAGTTCTGCTACTTTATCCCATGAATCAGGGGCAATTAGCATGCTGCCCAATACAGATTGCTCCGCTTCTATGGAGTGAGGCGGGATCTTAAGTTTATCGACTTTAGCGTCTACGTTTTTTTGTGGAACAGCTTTTACGGGCATCGTTTTATCAGCTCAATTACGGTCGATCAGTATGCGCTAAATCTCACTAAGAAGTAAACCTTAGTAGCATCTGGTTTTATAATATTTAGGTATTAATATGCTTCGAAATAACAGCTATAAAACGTTCACCGTAACGTTCGAGTTTAGTTTGACCTACACCATGGATATTTAAGAAATCGAAGCCTGATTCTGGAAATTTATCCGCCATATCGGCTAAGGTTGCATCGCTGAAAACCACAAAAGGAGGTACATCATCTTGTTCAGCAATTTTTTTGCGTAAATGTTTAAGTTTAGCAAACAGCGCGCGATCATAATCTTGCGCTGTTATTTGTGACTTTTTACCTAAATCAAGACTCAGTCTCGGTACCGCTAGTTGCAGTTTTTGCGCCTGCTGTAATAGCGGTCTGGCTTCTTCCGTTAGTTTTAATACCGCATTTTGGGTGATGTCTACCCTTAGAAATCCGCGGTGGATCAATTGATTAATGATGTTATGCCAATAAGCATCAGACTTATCTTTACCAATAGCGTAAGTACTCAATTTATCATGACTGTACTCTAGGATGCGTTTTAGTTGTTTACCCCTGAGCACATCAATCAAATATTGACTGGCAACAGTTTGTTTTAGTCTAAACACACAAGACAATACTTTTTGCGCGTCTATCGTTCCATCAAATGCCTTAGGTGGATCGAGGCAAATATCGCAATTACCACAATGCCCTGCAGAATATTCAGCAAAATAATTGAGTAATATTTGGCGGCGACAGGTTTGTGCTTCACCAAAAGCCTCCATGGCTGCAAATTTTTGCAGTTCTACATTGTTTCTTTGTGGATTTTCACCCGTTGATATCCATTGACGTATACGAGCTGCGTCTTTTTCGTCAAATAATAATAAGGCTTCGGCAGGCATACCATCTCTGCCTGCTCGGCCTATTTCTTGATAATAGGATTCTATACTGCGAGGCAGGTCAAAATGCACCACAAAGCGCACGTTGGATTTGTCTATGCCCATGCCAAATGCAACTGTAGCTACTATTATGTCAATCTTATCTTGTATAAAATCACGCTGTATCTTGTCGCGGATTTCACCTTCAAGACCGGCGTGATAACCCGCACAATTGACGCCATGTTTGGCTAGGGCAATGCTGAGATCATCTACTTTCCTGCGGCTATTACAATATATAATTCCGCTACCCTCTTGTTGTTTAACAAAAGCTATCGCTTGATCAGTGGCTTTGTATTTAGTGACTTGGTTATAACGGATATTAGGGCGGTCAAAACTGCCTTTGAATATAAAAGGTTGCTGTAAATTAAGCTGTTGGGTGATATCTGCGCGGGTAGCGAGATCGGCAGTAGCTGTCAAACCCATAATAGGGATATTTGGGAATGTTGCTTTTAATTGCCCAAGAAGTCTGTAGTCCTTTCTAAAATCATGACCCCAATGAGAAACACAGTGGGCTTCGTCTACTGCAATAAGACTAACTGTAAGTCCTTGTAGACGGTGGATAAACTCTAATTGCATAAGACGTTCAGGCGCAACGTAAATTAGCTTATATTTTCCATCCTGCATGCTTTTATACACGTTGAACATTTCTTGAGGAGACAAGTTGGAATTTATGTAAGCGGCATTGACGCCATAAGTCAAAAGAGCATCGACCTGATCTTTCATTAACGATATCAGAGGTGAAACAACAATTGTGAGACCAGGTAACAGCATAGCTGGAATTTGATAACACAATGACTTACCGCCGCCAGTAGGCATAAGTACTAACACATCTTTTTGTTGTAATACTTGGGATATAACTTGCGCTTGTCCATCTCGAAAATGATCATAGCCAAAGGTCTGTTTTAATATGTGTTGTGCCTGGGTCATTGCAGGTGAAGTCTGTGTTGGATGATCTGACAACTGAAGCTCAAAAGGAATAAGTAAACCACAAGTTTACGTGTTTTTATCTTGAGGTTCACTTGCTAACAGGGAATAAATTGCTCAAATTGGAGGTCTTGGGAAATATATCCCAGAGACACTAAATGACATCACAAGAATTACGCGTCTTTGTAATTAATTTTTTTAACAACAAAATGTCATTTAATCAGTTGCTTGGCTTTACTGTAAGTCACTTACACTCTGAACATGTAGAAATTAAACTTGTTCGGGACGACAAGTTAATGGGGAATCCAGTACATAATCAAAACCAAATGCACATTGTGACAGGAACAGGAACCTATATTATTTAATAATATAGCGACTCATTTAATTTTCAATTTTACTCGCAATATAAGTAATAAAATGCTTTATTAGTGGTTAAGAATTATACATTAGACATTTTTTATTTGGGTTATATACCTTAAACTTTAATTAGTCAGCGGCTAATTGCAGTATTTTTCAGGGACGTTATGACAGCTTTCCATCACCACCATACCATACTGATTATTGACGATGATGTTGTCAGCATATCCATACTCACCTCGCTTTTTGCTAAAAAATTTAATATTGAAATAGCCCAAGACGGTAAAGTTGCCTTACAAACTATTATGCTAAAAGATATTGATTTAGTTTTGAGTGTCGTAAATACACCCATAATATCAGGGCAAGAATTGTGTACCTTTGTTAAAAATAGCCAGCTTACCGCGCACATTCCTGTGATGTTTTTGGCAGATAATCCAAGTTTCGACGAAGAGGATGAATGTTTAGCTCTCGGGGCGGTAGATTATATCGACAAAAAGATACGGCCAAGCATTTTGGTCTCTCGTGTTTCGAACCAGATGCTCATGGTTGCTCAGCACAAAAGGCTAGCCCAAGTGTCATGTACTGATGGCTTGACCGGTTTAGCCAACAGAATGCAGTTAGATACTATGTTGAATAAGGAATGGTATGCAGCTGTGCGGGGGGGGCATTCGGTTGCAGCATTGATGATCGATATTGATCACTTTAAGCTGTTTAATGACGAGTTTGGTCACTTAGAAGGTGATGCTTGTTTGAAAATTATTGCTGCTATTATTGCTTCAAGTAAAAGAAGAGAGCGCGATTTTGCCGCGAGATACGGTGGCGAAGAATTTGTACTATTACTTCCCTTTACTGATTTGAATGGAGCGAAACAGGTAGCACAAGAGTTAATCGAAAATGTGCAAAACCGCAATATTAAATCTGCTAAACAAGCTTCCCACCCGATGGTCACCATAAGTATAGGTATTTCGGCCTTTAGTCCAACCCATAAAAAAAGTGCTACGGCGGATCCTATCGATTTAATTGATAAGGCTGATATTAATTTATTTAAAGCCAAGCAAGCGGGTCGTAATCAATATGCAGCCTCTGCTTAGAGTCATCAATACATCTTTAATAAAATCCTAGCGAAATAAAAATACCTACCATCAGCAGAATGGGAGGCCTAAATAGTTTTAGAACCAGAAATCCAAGGGATACTAGTCCCAAGTCAATATAGCTGTGCACTGCACTAGTAAATACAGGATCATAGAGTGCCAAAGCCAGAAAGCCAACTACAGCGGCGTTGATACCTGCAGATGCGCCAATAAATTTGGGGTGTTTAACTAGGGACTGCCAGCTATTATTAATGGTTAAAATCAATAAAAAACCAGGCATAAAAATCGCTAATGTGGCTAGAATAGCACCACTTAGAGGTGCGGAGTGCAACCATTGTGCTCCCATAAATGTTGCCATAGTGAACATTGGACCGGGCACACCTTGTGCCGCTGCATAGCCAAAAAGAAACTGTTGTTCTGTTAGGGTATTGCCAATACTAGTTTGCAATAGTGGTAATACTACGTGCCCGCCACCAAATACCAAACTGCCGTTTTTATAAAAGGTAGCAAATAGACCAACAAAAGAATCATATTGACTCACCCCTAGGCTGATTAAAAATAAGCTGATAAATAGCATCATGGGTGGCCAGGATATTTTTTTGTATATCTGACCTATGCTGACATGGGGAGCTGAGCATTGGCTGGTGATCATGCCAATTAGCATTGCAATGAGTAACACTAAAATTTGTGTATAAAAGGAATTATATATGACTAATAGTAGAATACTGAGGAGCATTATGAAGATGGACAAGGGACTTTTACAAAAACTATTAAACATAGTTATGACCGCGTCTAGCACAACAACAACGGCTAATAATTTTAGGCCGCTACTGACTGAAACCAACCAATTTTCTGGAGCATCTAAGTTTACATAAACGGCCAACCAATACATCAATACAAATGAGGGTAACGTAAAGCCAATAAAAGCTGCTATTGCTCCCGTTAATCCTGCTTTTTGCAATCCTATGGCAAATCCAATTTGGCTTGAGCCTGGACCAGGCAAAATTTGACTTAATGAAATCAGTTTGGCGTAGGCATCATTAGAAAGCCATTCCAGCTTCTGTACAAAAGTGTGCTGGAAATATGCAATATGTGCTGCTGGGCCACCAAAACTAATGCAGCCTAAAACAAAAAATCGCCAAAAAACTTCTAAATACAATATCACTGAATTGTTATCCCTAAGATAATTTTGCATTTGCCTTAAGCTTACCCCACACTCCAGCGCAGTATCGAACGTTAGTCAGAATAGGTCAATTAGTTGAGCGATAAATCAGTAAAAGCAGGGGTTATCTTTGCGCTAGCCGCTTATATAATGTGGGGTATAGCCCCTATGTACTTTAAGTTATTGACTAGTGTTCCTGCTCTAGAAATTGTAATGCACAGAATAATTTGGTCTGCACTGGTGTTGTGTTTGTTGCTGATTGTACGAAAAAAGTTTAACCAAGTACTAGTGGCAATGCGCAACCCAAAAGTGATTACTATCTTATCAATAAGTGGATTATTGTTAGCGGTAAACTGGTTGATATTTATCTGGGCTGTAAACAATAATCACTTGCTAGAGGCTAGTTTGGGTTATTTTATTAATCCTCTCTTTAACGTCTTTCTAGCTCGTTTTTTCTTACAGGAAACTCTAACACGCTTGCAGTTTTTAGCGGTTTTAGTGGCACTTACGGGTGTGATGTTTTTAATTATCTCACACGGTCAGATCCCTTGGGTTGCTTTAGCGTTAGCTATTACCTTTAGCATATATGGATTATTGCGTAAAAAAGTAGCTATAGAATCGATGCCAGGGTTATTCATTGAAAGTAGTATAATGCTGCCGTTTGCATTGTTGTATTGGATTATCATGGAGCCATTAAGTGGAAATATGTTGGCAAATAATTTTGATCTAAATGTTAAGCTAATACTTGCGGGCGTCGTAACTACCGCTCCATTGTTATGCTTTACTGCTGCTGCTAGACGTATCCGTTTTACCACTTTAGGCTTTTTTCAATATGTAGGCCCAAGTCTGATGTTTCTACTGGCAGTGTTGTATTATCAAGAGCCACTAGATGTTGCACGAGTCGTCACTTTTGTATTTGTTTGGGTTGGATTACTGATTTATGTTTATGATTCACTGCGAATTTATCGTAAATCTAAGTTGGTTAATTGTGAATAAGCTTTTCTAGCCTTGGGCTAGTCACTTACCACTTGATTTCTGCCACCATTTTTTGCGCTATATAAGTGTTCGTCTGCTAAACGTAACATGGCGTTTATTCCTCCTTTGCTGTTGTGAGTTAGTCCAATACTAACGGTACAAGCAAAGCTTTTTTTTTCAAATGTAAGGGTTTTACTGGCAATAGCTTCGCGGAACCCCTGCATTATTTGCAGAACTTTTTTAGGCGCAGTATTCGAAAAGTACACACAAAACTCTTCACCTCCAAATCTCGCTGCTGTGAAATCCTCAAAGTACTCTGCGACTAACTTAGCCAGTTCTTTCAAGGTGTAATCACCACAATCATGACCGTAGGTATCATTCACTTTCTTAAAATGATCAATATCAATAATGGCCAAGCTTTGTAATTTGGGGGTGACTTTTAGACTCGCTGCTACTCTAGTGAAAAAATATCGTCTATTGGGTAAACCGGTTAGATAATCTGAATTGGCCACACGCCTGATAGTTTCAATATTTTCTAAGCGTTCAACATTTTGCATAATGCGACAGAAAAATTCTTCGTGGCAATAAGGCTTATGCAAGTAATCAGTTGCGCCACTTTTAATAAATAGTGCAGATAAACCACTTGTGGTATCTGAAGATATGCCAATAATGCCAAGATCTTCTTGAGAATAGGTCTTACGAAGCTCTGAAATCAGCTTAAGGCCGGACATTCCTGACATTTTCTCATCTATTATTGCTAACTTAATATTGGAATTACTGTGTAAAGACTCCATTCCCTGTTCAGCATTAACTGCTTCCAAGGTAATAAAATTTTGTCGTCGAAGTAACGCTGTCATTGCGTGTCTACTGGCTCTAGATCCATCAATCACTAACACCCCGACTTTTTTATTTTTATCTAATCGATTTAATAAACGAGTCAGATATTCATAGACCTGGGCATTTTCTTTGGGAATATAATCCACCACATTCTTATTAAGGATTGTCGTTCTGGTATCTTCATCGAGTTTATCAGTAACAACTATAGTGGGTAAAAATGATTCAATTGCAAAGTCGATAGCTTCGCCATTTGGGGCGTCTGGTAAATTGAAATCGACCACAGCACAAAGATATTCTTCTGGAGCTGAACTAGAAAAAACATGTTTGGCTTCCACTAAGCTAGTGGTGCAAATAGGGCGCAACTTAGCCTGAGTGATTAGACTACGCATCAGCTGCATACTAGTTTTGCTGTCTTCGACTATTAATACTTTGCGTTGCATGGGTTAAGTTACTATTGGTAAAAATTTAATTTAGCAGATTACTTTGTCTCTAGCTCTGTAAAAATCAGACTTTTGTTAATTTCGCAAATGACATAACTAACCATTTACTGCCAAATTCATCAAAGTTAATTTGCACTCTTGCATGTTCGCCACTGCCCTCATAATTCAACACAGTACCTTCAGCAAATTTAGGATGTGACACTCTTTCTCCTAATTGGAAACCTGTTGACTCGAACGCAGTATGCCCAGTGACCGGAGTAAATCGATTTTGGACTGGTCGAGAAATAGTGGTCCGTAAACGTACTTCTTCGATACAATCGCTTGGGATCTCTTTGATAAAGCGAGAAGGGGTATGATATTTATCCTGTCCATAGACTCTTCTGTTTTCAGCGTAAGTGATATATAACTTTTGCATGGCCCTTGTCATACCTACATAACAAAGGCGGCGTTCTTCTTCTATTTTTCCGGGTTCTTCGTTACTCATCTGGCTTGGGAACATGCCTTCTTCTACCCCAGCCATAAATACCAGAGGAAACTCTAGGCCTTTTGCGGTGTGGATCGTCATCATTTGCACTGCGTCTTGGTGGCTATCGGCTTGGTTATCGCCTGCTTCAAGGGATGCATGGGCTAAAAAAGCAGACATAGGTGTCATATTGTCTGCTTCTTCTGGCACTACAAATTGTTTGCAGGCGGTGACTAATTCCTCCAAGTTTTCAATTCTGGCTTGAGCTTTTTCGCCTTTTTCTGCTTTATACATGGTAAATAAGCCAGAGTGTTTGATCACATGGTCAGCTTGTTGTTCTAAAGACAGATCTGCTATGTCTTGTGTGAGTTGCGTGATTAACTTTGTAAAGGCGCTGAGGGCATTCGAAGCACGGCCTGTCAGGCGATTCTCAGCAAGAATTCGCGTGCTGGCATCCCACATTGATAATTCTGCATCCCTAGCTAATTCACGAATTTGCGATAAGGTTTTATCACCTAGGCCTCGAGTAGGTGTATTCACAATTCGCTCAAAAGCAGCGTCATCTATGGTCTGATTAATAATACGTAAATAACCTAAGGCATCGCGAATTTCCTGGCGCTCAAAAAATCGTAAGCCACCATATATACGGTAGGCAATAGACTCTTGTAATAATGCTTCTTCTAACACCCGTGATTGCGCGTTATTGCGATATAAAATCGCACAGTCAGACAAGGCATTGCCGTTGTCTCGCCACTCTTTTATTCGTGAAATATTAAAACGGGCTTCGTCTAACTCATTAAATCCAGCATACAAAGAAATAGGCTCGCCTTGGCTATCTTCTGTCCACAGCTTTTTACCTAATCTACCTTGGTTATTATCAATCACCGCATTGGCGGCTTTTAATATATTGCCAGTAGAACGGTAATTTTGCTCAAGTCTTATGGTCTTTGCGCCCTTAAAATCTCGTAAGAAATGTTGGATGTTTTCAACATTTGCGCCACGCCAACCATAGATTGATTGATCGTCATCGCCAACAATAATCATATTATTGCTAGGAGCAGCTAGTATGCGTAACCAAGCATATTGAATATTATTGGTGTCTTGAAATTCGTCTACCAAAATCGCTCTGAAGCGTTTTTGATAATGCTGTAGCACCGCTGGATTGTTTAGCCATAGTTCATGGGCTCTAAGTAACAATTCAGCAAAATCAACTAATCCAGCACGATCACAAGTCTGTTGATAAGTCTGATAAATTTCACGCATTTTTTGTTGAGTTGCATCACCATATGTTTCAATATGTTGTGGGCGTAACCCCTCGTCTTTATTACCATTGATATACCATTGCACATGTTTTGGGGCCCAATGTTTCTCGTCAAGATTAAGACTTTTAAGCACGCGTCTTACCAATCGGTATTGATCATCTGAGTCTAAAATAGTGAAATTTTCAGGCAGGCCAACATCAGCATGGTGGGTGCGTAATAAGCGATGAGCGATACCATGGAAGGTACCAATCCACATACTATTCAGTGCGCTGCCCTGCAATTGTTCGATACGACCACGCATTTCTTTAGCGGCCTTATTGGTAAAAGTCACGGCCAAAATACCATATGGAGCAATGCCCTCAACTTCCATTAACCATGCTATACGATGCACTAAAACCCGGGTTTTACCGCTGCCTGCTCCCGCTAAAATAAGCATGTCAGATGCAGGCGCCGCCACTGCATCACGTTGTTTGTCGTTTAATTGGTCAAGAAGTCGAGATACATCCATTACACACAAAATATACTAGAAAAATATTTTTCCAGTATATCAGTAACACTGTATTTAAATACACTAAACTCATCCCAATATAGATTGTAATTGCTTAAATTACATTGCAGAGAAACTATGAGTATTGAATTCTGGCAACAACTCAAAGATGAAGCAGGGCAACTTGTTGATAATGAACCTTTACTAGCGAGTTATGTGCACACATGTATTTTAGCCCACCATAACTTTGAAACGGCCTTAAGTTTTATTTTGTCTAATAAATTGGCAGATGACGTTATGCGCGCGCTGTCGGTCAGAGAAATGTTCGAACAAATTTACTTAATGCATCCGGAAGTAGTAGAGGCCGCAATTTGTGATATTGAAGCTGCATTTAAGCGCGACCCTGCAGTGCATTCATTTCTTACTGTATTACTTAATTTCAAGGGTTTTCAAGCCATTCAAGTACACAGATTAGCTCATCAACTTTGGAACGCAGGTAGAAAAGATTTAGCCTTGTTTATACAAAGCCGAAACTCTGAAGTTTTCTCGGTAGATATTCATCCTGCGGCAAAAATTGGGCAAGGAGTCATGTTCGATCATGCTACTGGCATAGTGGTAGGTGAAACGGCTGTGATAGAGAATAATGTATCTATCATGCAATCAGTAACGCTTGGCGGTACTGGTAATGAAGCAGGTGATCGTCATCCAAAAGTTCGCGAAGGGGTCATGATAGGTGCCGGTGCTAAAATTTTAGGTAACATTATTATAGGTGAAGGTGCCAAAGTAGGCGCTGGGAGCGTGGTACTCAGTGACGTGCCGGCGCATGTCACTGTGGCCGGTATTCCGGCTAAAGTTGTTGGTAAACCTACTTGCCAAAAACCTTGTGAAACCATGCAACAAAATATATTAGAAGACTAAGTGCCGGTTTAAGCTTTAAATCAGTTCTAACAATTGGGTTAACTGACTCAGTTGAACATGGGGTAAAACTTGTGCATCTTCATGACGCATATTCATACATCTATCTTCAGCATACCAAGCAGTTTGGTAACCTGCTTTAAGAGCGCCATATATGTCTTTTGGCAAGTTATCCCCTACATGCAAAATATTTCCATGAGGGATATTCAGGTGAGTTTGTGCAGCATCAAACATAGCTTTATGCGGTTTCATGGGTAATTCTACGCTAGCCTTAAAGCTGCCACAAAAATACTCTTCAAGTCCAATTTGTTGTAGGTTAACGTTTCCATTGGTGATGGCGACTAAAGGTAGCTTATCCGCTAGGGTTTTTAATAAAGAATGTACGTTTCTATTTAAAGTGAAATTACTTCTTTGATAATAAAAATGTTCGAAACACTGTGTGGTTGCGGTATTTAGTTCGTCTCCCGACAACCCCAATTTCTTAAAACCAGTATTTAGCGTTAACCTTCTTAGTTCTCCCATGTCATTTTTAAGTGATGGATTAGCTAAAATATGTGCTTTTTGTTGCTTGCGCCAAAATCCCTTCTCAACATGCCTAGTTGCAGGATATTGCTGCTGCATAAATTCAATTAAGGAACGTTCGGCTTCAACAATCACACTAGTATTTTCATATAAGGTGTCGTCTAAGTCGAATGTAATCGCTTGAATTTTATTAAGTTTTTTATAATAAATCATTTAGGACTATATGTTCTTTTTAAGTGTATTGGTTATTTAGATTTTTTTGCTCTTGGGTGTGCACTATCATATACGTGGGCTAAGTGCTGAAAGTTCAGGTGAGTATATACTTGAGTAGTAGATAAATTAGCATGCCCCAATAACTCTTGTACACCTCTTAAGTCTGAGCTTGATTCTAAAACATGAGTGGCAAAACTGTGTCGTAGTTTGTGTGGGTTAACAGCTTGTTCCAGATTTTGTCGAGTAGCCCACAATTTCATTCGTTTAGCTATTTGGCGGGTGCCGAGCCTATTTTTGCGCATGCTCACAAATAATGCAGGTTCTTCACTTGTTGCGAGTTCGGGCCTTATTTTTAACCACACACCTAACGCTTCTAAGGCAATTCTACCAATTGGTAACAAACGTTCTTTATTACCTTTACCTATCACTCTAAGTTGATTGTCAGCTTGAATACTTTTGATATTAAGATTAGCCAATTCTGATAAACGTAGCCCACAACTATACATAAGCTCCATCATAGCCTTGTCTCGTATGGCCAGAATGTCATCTTCTTTTATATCCAATAATTGATGCATCTCATCGACATTCAATTGTTTTGGCAATGGTTTGGCTTGTTTAGGTGCTTGAATAGATGATGCTGGGTTTTGTGATAGTTGATCTTGTTGAACAAGAAAGGCGCAAAACCCACGGATTGCTGATAAGCGTAAAGCAATTGAACGAGCACTTAGATTACTTTTGCGCGCCTCGTTTAGGATCTTGCGTACATCTGTGATAGCGAATGTTGACCAAGATTCAATATCAAGTTTATTAAAAGCGACAGTCAGCTGTCGGTTGTAATTTTCTATGGAATTATTAGCCAGATTTTTTTCGTACTTCAGGTACGCGAGATATTTTTCTAACCATGGGTCTAGCTTTAACATTTCACTGATTAATAGGTCAGCAATTTAGGCAATAAAATACCTAAAAATTGCTGCAGTTGGGTGATCAGTAAGGTGTCCATATCGGGATTGAAATGCCCAGGATTTTTGCTACCAATTGCCAATATTCCGAGTTCACCTAAATCACCAATGAGCAACAAAGCAACTGAATTAGCTTCCTGATCAGCAAACAATAATTTGCGTTCATGCTCACTTAAACGGCCAAAGAAAAACTTATCTCGTTTAAAGCGTTTTTCGATAAATAAACGTTGTTGGATCTCAGGTAAAGCATGAGCACCTTTGAAAGGTTTCAAAGTTACAGATGCCAACTGGAGGTTTTCTTGAATGACTTCTTCCAAAATAAATTTCAGATCATCCAAATTAGTACACTTTAAAATGCGCAAATTTAGATCTGCATAGACCCGATAAATGGCTTCGTTTTGTTTGGCAATAGAAATTAATTGATTTAACTTATGACTCAGGCTTCTGACTTTTTTACGCAGTTGTTCACTTTGTAGCTCCACCAAAGATACACTGCCTTTATTGGGATGGGGGATACTAATTTTCTCAATAATCTGAGGATATTGGGCGAAAAAATCAGGGTTTTCAAGCAAATACGCAACTACTTGTTCTGCGTCAAGTAGTTCTTCAGATTCATATGCAGTCGTTATATCCATTTTATTCTTGCGACCCTTTACTCATAGATTTATGTATCCATCAAAAATATGCTCTGCGGCGCCTGTCATCTTTAATTCATTGCCATTGCCTTGCCAACGTATTTTTAAACTGCCACCGGGTAAATCAACTCTTACGTCTTTACTTAATCTGTTTTGCAATTGACCTACTGCCACTGCAGCACATGCGCCGCTGCCACAGGCTAAGGTTTCACCGGCGCCTCTTTCATAAACACGTAGTTTTATATGGCTATGATTAATAATCTGCATAAAACCGACGTTTGCGCCTTCGCTAAAACGTTCGTGTTTTTCAAGCAAGGGACCCATAGTTGCAACATCTGCTGTTTGCACATCGTCAACCAACAATACACAATGAGGATTACCCATAGAAACTGCACCACAAAAAAATGTTTGTTCCTGCGCTCTTAATATGTAAATTTTTTCACGCTTATTCGCTTTGATTGGAATCAAGCTTGGCTCAAATTCGGGCACACCCATATTTACTGTAACTTGCCCATCTTTCTCTAAGTAGAGAACCATACGACCAGCTTTAGTGCTGACCACAATTTTATTGCGGTTGGTTAGGCCTTTCATTTTTACAAAACGAGCAAAACAGCGTGCTCCGTTTCCACACTGAGAAACCTCAGTGCCATCGGCATTAAATATTCTGTAATGGAAATCTTGGTCTGGATCGTAAGGAGGCTCAACCATCAAAAGTTGATCGAATCCTATACCAAAATTTCTGTCTGAGAGCTGTTGGATCTTCTCTTTAGAAAAAAAAACGTTTTGTGTTACGTTATCAATAACAACAAAATCATTTCCCAGACCATGCATCTTTGAAAACTGGATTTGCATTGCGACTACTTAGCTAAAATTTTTGTCAACACGCACTACAACATACGTGATTGATATTATGAAAATAGTTATATCATTTCAGCGAAAGACTGACTATGTCTTTAACTAGATACTGGCTAAATAATCGCAATAATAATTAAATTAAAGTTAATCATACAAAATAATACTTATGTTGGTATGTGCTCACTCTCAAATAATTGCTCTATTTTCTCACGCTCTCTGACCAAATGTATATTGTTACCGTCAATTAACACTTCTGCGGCTCTACAGCGACTATTGTAGTTAGACGCCATGGCAAAACCATATGCACCAGCACTACGAACAGCAAGGTAATCGTCAGGTGCGATAGTCAACTCACGACCTTTTCCGAGAAAATCACCAGTTTCGCAAATAGGGCCTACTATGTCATAAACGGCTTTTGGTCTTTCAAGAGCTGCGTTAAGAGGAATGATATTTTGCCATGCAGAGTAAAGCGCAGGACGAATAAGGTCATTCATTGCAGCATCAACAATAGCAAAATTTTTCTCTGCACCTTGTTTTAGAAATTCTACCTTGGTTAATAACACTCCAGCATTGGCCATAATTGCTCTACCAGGTTCGAAGATTAGCAATAAATCTTCGCGACCTTCTAATCGCTCTGCAATAGCTTGCGTATATTGGTCTGGATGAGGAGGTTTTTCATCATTGTATGTCACACCTAAGCCACCACCAACATCAAGGTGTTTTATATGGATATTTTGCTGCGCTAACTCGTCAATTAAGGCAAGTAATATATCTAAAGCATCGACAAAAGGTGTTAAATCAGTGAGTTGTGACCCAATATGGCAATCAATGCCGACTACATTTAAAAAGGGTAAGCTGTTAGCATATTGGTAAATTTCAACGGCTTGTTGGCGTTCAACTCCAAACTTGTTGTCTTTAAGACCAGTGGATATGTACGGATGCGTCTTAGCATCGACATCAGGGTTAACTCGAATAGAGATAGGCGCTTTTTTACCTGCTTGTTCGGCGACTTCGTTTATACGAGCCAATTCACTGCGAGACTCAACATTAAAACACTTAATATTATGCTTTAGGGCTAAAGCAATTTCATCTTGGGTTTTACCTACTCCAGAAAACACAACTTTGCTGGGATCTCCGCCAGCCTTGAGCACGCGGGTTAATTCTCCACCAGACACGATATCAAAACCTGAGCCTAGTTTGGCCATTACATTTAATACTGCCAAATTTGAGTTGGCTTTGACTGCATAACAAATTAAATGAGGCTGACTCCCCGCAGCTCTATCAAAGGCATGCCAATGCCTTTCAATTGTGGCCTTTGAATAGACATAACATGGTGTACCGTATTTTCTCGCCACGGCTTCAAGGGACACGTCTTCAGCAAACAGTTGTTGATCTTTATAGGCAAAGTAGTCCATATCAATCTTTTCCTTCTTCGGCAGACTCACTTGCATCTTGTGAGTCCTGTGAGGTGTTGTTTATGGCTGGCTCTTCAGGTAAATATAAAGCACGTTTTTGGCCACAGGCAGTAAGTATAAATATCGCCACTAAAGATAAGCCAATCGCTTTTACTTTTATTCTGTTTGCCATTACAACAACCTTATTAATTTTTAGGCCGTAATCATGTCATTACCAAGGATAAAAACAAAGAAGTCTAAGCCTAGAATTAGTTATTTTATGCAATATGAAATAACTAATGGAATTACATCTGCTTATGTTTTGCTGCAGATATTCATTAATAAGGCCTACATAGTGATTGATATCAAAGATTGAATGCTGGGACTATTAAGGGTAGTGATATTTTGCACGAGCTTGATGGCAGTGTTAAACCCATCTAAAAGCTGTTTACGCTGGATTTGCTGTGCACTAGCAGTATACTAAAACTTGACTCAGCTATATTTGGAACAAACATGGAATACAATACTTCTACTCTTTGTGATGTTTTTGCCGACAGTGTTGACGTGGTCGAACCCATGTTTGTGAGTTTTGGGGGGCGGACTTCTTACGGCGGTGAAATTACTACCATCAAATGTTTTGAAGACAAGGGCCTAATTCTAAAAACATTAGAGCAACCTGGGTTAGGCAAAGTATTGTTGATTGATGGCGGTGGCTCTATGCGCAGGGCGTTGATTGATTCTAGTGCTGCTCAGTTGGCATTCGATAATGGCTGGGAAGGGATCGTATGTTATGGCAGTGTACGTGAAGTATATGAGCTAGAAGAAATAAACATTGGAATTCATGCCATCGCGTCAATACCCGTAAGCGCCGACGATCAAGAGTTGGGTGAAATGGATGTAGCAGTTAACTTCGGCGGTGTGACATTTTTACCAGATGACCATTTGTATGCCGACACTACTGGCATCATACTCTCCCCAGAGCCACTCGATCTTGAGTAATATTTTTTTGTGCTGATAGACGTTGCTAATTCCGTACTTTATACGGATTGGCATAAATTAATTTATCATCTAAAAATAAAAAGGCCGCTATTCAATGAACAGCGGCCTTTTAATTTAATTTTACTTATTCGTTTGGTTTTAGCTACCAACCAATACTGAGACGTTAGCAATACCGGCTCTTTTTACTTCGTTAATAACTTCAGTTACATCACCGTGTTTGGCTTTTGGATGAGCCTGAACAGCTGCGCTATCCTGGTTATTTTCGGCCAAAAAGCTTTGAATATTTGCTTCAACGCGACGAATATCTACCTGACGACCGTTAACTACAATAGTACCGTCTTCATTTACACGAATAGACAGCGACTGAACATTAGTCGGTGGTGGAGGTGTATTAGAATCTTTAGGACGATTAACTTCTAGACCTTTCTCTTTTACGAAAGAAGTGGTCACTATAAAGAAGATAAGCATGATGAACACTATGTCCAACATGGGAGTCATATCAATTGCAGCGTCATCATCAGAACTGCCGTGCTTTTTTCTTTTCATCGGTATAAATCGCCAATTGGGTTAAAACGAGACTGCCTAGTATAAAGGCAGTTGAGCTTCAGAGCATCTATTAATTAGCTTAAAATTAACAAAATACTCTTATTTAAGGTTTTTCAACTTATCCATAGCCTGCCCCAAATGATAAAAATAATCCAGTAGGTTTTTAGAAATTGTTTCTCTGAATTTAGCTAAGGGCTAATCCTTCACTTAACCATAAGTCTTACGACTAATGTCGAATTGTCTATTTTTTAGGCGGCTATATAGTAACTACCCTCAGATTTTAGATCGTTTCGAACCATCAATTATTGGTCGGAGTTCGGTTTTACCAATTCAAAATGGAGATACTTTGTTGATAGGGAAATTAAATTTTGGTTGATATAAATAGCTCACATATTGAGGGTTTTATTCATCCAGTTATTATTGTGGATGGTGCATTACAGTTGCTAGCAAGTAACACCATTTTTAAGCAAAATAAATTATTAGAACAAGCCACTGAGCATGTGCTTAAATGTATCAGACCTCTGGTGCAGGGCCGTCAGGACCGTATAAGTTTTACTTGCGTAGATTCACAATTCGTTGCTACGTCTTTGCCTATGTCAAATCAAAAGTGGGTAATTAAGTTTTCTGTTGCGCAGTCCTCTGAACTCGCAGTTCGTTATCAAAATACTTTGTCTGCCATAGATCAAATGTCCGATGCAGTGATTATTTGTGATGCAAAATCTCGAATCGATTTTGTCAATAAAAACTTCAAGTTGTTAGCTCAAAGTGTGACCTCAAATGTTATTGAGGGATTACCACTAATAGAATTTATTAGCCTTGTTCTCCAATATATAAAACTGGAAAAGCACACTAAGTTCAAGGTTATTATTCGATATATTCGTCAACAATTAACACTGCAAAAAAGTTGCCATTTTAATTTTCAACATGCTGATGGTCACCATTTCGATTATAGAGATCGAGTGACAGACAGTGGTGAACGTATTGGCCTGCTAATTGATGAAACAGTTATTATTGAGCTTAATACACAGCTGCAAAAGGCATGTGATGAAGCACTTAATTTAAGTGAAGCTAAAAGCAATTTTATGGCAGCCATGAGCCATGAAGTTAAAACTCCACTGAATGCTATTGTTGGTATGCTCGACTTATGCATTATGGATGAAGAGCTAGTTCAGAATGAAAACATAATTCGCTCAAAGCGCGCAGCGGCGCATTTAATGCGTTTACTTAACGATGTTTTAGACTTTACTAAATTTGATGCTGAGCAAGTGCAGTTGTCTCCTGTTAATACCGACATTCGGGTGCTTTGCGAACAAGTATTGGAAGATTTTGCCGGTCAGGCTCATGTTAAGAATACCTCATTCTCCTTATATGTTGATTCGAATATTCCCCGGCAACTTTATGTGGACGATTTAAGGTTAACTCAGGTGCTAGCGAACTTAGTTAGCAATGCAATTAAGTTTAATACTAGTGCATTTCCTTTGTTGGATTTACATGTCAGCCAAGCCGAACAAAACGACCACATTATTTTTTCTGTAACAGATAACGGCATAGGCATTCCTCTTGATCGTCAAGAGGCTATATTCTCTGGATTTGAGCAAGCTGATGCTAAGGTACATCGCCAGTTTGGGGGCTCTGGATTAGGTTTGGGTATTTGTCAGAAAATTGTCTCGTTAATGAATGGACGGCTAAGCGTGAAAAGCCAACCTTCAAACGGGGCGACTTTCACATTTGATATCCCGGTTACCTTTTCCGAAAAAAGTATTGTAACAAACACTTTTGATATGCCGGCTTTAGCCAATAAGTCCATTTTTACCGATGATAAAGCGGTATACCGCATATTATGTAAATATGCAGAGAACTTAGGTTTTAAGGTTGTCCTGATCGACAATATGCCTAATAGTCTGTCATTCAATGAATATCTGCTGGTTACATTTAAGCATCTTTCTAAATTGAAAAAAATTAACTCATGCAACCAAAACCAAATTGCAATCTTGGTAGATCAGCAGAGTAGTCGCCATAAGACAGTGCCACTGCTTATACAACACACACCAATCAAGTTAGATGACATTGTTGCATTTATTGAAAACAGATTGGTTGTTGAGGCTGTTAAGGTTTCCTCTGATAACAGTAGGTTGGCTAATCAGGCGCTGGCATTAGTAGTCGAAGACAACCAAGAACTTATGTATGTGTTACGAAAGCAATTTAAATCACTAGATATAAAAGCTATTTTTGCGACCACAGTTGATGACGCAGTGATTTATTTTGAACAGCATCAATTTGATATGGTGTTCAGTGATTTTCAGCTACCCGATGGTATGGGTGATGAATTGGTTGGCCATATTAGGCAATTAGAAAAGCAACAAGGTCGTGCAAAATCCACTATATTTATTGTGACAGCTGATAACTCAAAATCCTGTAGTGATAGTTGTTTTGCAGCCGGAGCAGACAAAGTGTTGATGAAACCACTCACTTTAAATACTTTGTGTGATCTAGTAGGCAGTGTTTCTATAAATGATAACACTCCACAGCGAAAGCAGCGGTTTGAAGAGTTTACACCGCAAGATGATGAATTTTATATTGATAATTTGGTTATCGAACAGCAGCCCGGAATTCAGTCTAACTTCTCTATCGAGACCTTGTATAAATTGGTTGGGATTGAAAGTGCGGAAGAAATAGAAGATTTCCTGCAAGAATATAAGAAGAACCTGAGCACAGTAAAGCTTTCCATGGAGGATGCTGTCAATTCGCAAAATTGGCATGTTTTAGGGAATAAAGCCCATAGTTTAAAAAGCAGCGCAAACATCGTTGGCGCACAAGAATTAAGTTCGTTATGTGAAAATTTAGAACAATCTTGTAAAGATGATTTATCCAACCAAAACACAATTTGGCTACAAATCAGTGACAGCATCGATCAGGTTATGATGAATATTGACAGGGAATTAGCCAGTGAAGAGTGATCACAGTGTAAGCCAAATCGTATTTTTTAGCATAGATACAGAAATTGATAGTTTGCTTATTCAAACATTGACTCAGCATTTTTCTAATATTGTTGTGGTCGATAATCTTAAGGATGTATGCCGGCAATTGGTAAATAAGGCTGCTAAAATATTTTTGATGACTGGTGAAACTCTGCCTAATAGTTTAGCCAACTACTATCGTTCCTTAGATGCCGTTGCTGAATTTGACATTTGTGAACACAGAGTTGTAAGCCTTATCCCAAGGCAGGCAGAATCAGAGGCTTACGATGCCTATAAAAATGGTGTGATTGATGACTATATGGTTGCAAGACCTGTATATGAATTACACCGAATTATCCTTATCTGTGAACATTTATTGATTGAATTAGGTGTGGTAGTTAATCCTCATAAACAAGGGAAAAACTTTGTTAAACACTTAGAACAATATCCCCAAGATATGCAAGAATCATTAAAAAATGGTGCTGACCGTAAGGCTGATATGCGCTTAGCATTTGAGCGCAGCATCGTTGATATAGACAAAGCTTTAGATCGCGCCGCAGAGGATATTCAGAATAACCAGTCTGTTAAGCTTGATCTCGAAAAATTAAAACAAACCTTGTCATATATTCGTTCTGACGAAATTAGACCAGAGCTTATTCAACTCCAGAGCAAAGCGTTAGATCTTTTACAACAAACTATAGGGCTAAGTAGTTCTGAATCGCCAGATGTTGACAACTCTTTAGAAACCGGAGTGGCTCCGGAGAAACCGGATTCTTACCAGTTTAATCGCTTATACCAACAAGATATTGATCCCGATAGCGTCTTGAACGAGCGTAGCAAAGTGCCTTCTGTATTGGTGGTGGAAGACGACATTATTAGTTTACAGCTAACCCTAAAATTACTTAACGCATATAACCTAAAGGTTGATACAGCTAATACTGGACGTAAAGCATTGGCAGCATTAACAGGGCAGCAATATAGTCTAGTACTGATGGATATAAACTTACCCGATACTAATGGTATATATATTGTTGATCAAACTTGTAATCAAGAAGGGTTAAACAAAGGAACACCAGTCATTATGTTATCAGGTAATAAAGACAAGGCAACGGTAGAGACTGCGCTAAAAAGAGGAGCTAAAGGTTACATTCTTAAACCACTCTATAAAGCATCTGTGGTTAAGTTATTTACAAAATATAAGTTACCGTTAAAAATTAAAGGAGCCTAAGTGTTAGTTTCAGAGTCAAAACGTTTACTCATGATCTGGCTTTTAATATCAGCGCTGTGTTCAGTAAAGTTATAAAGGTATAAATGAAAATATCCAATAAATTAATGATCATTGTGCTACTTACCGCTTTTGAAATCAGCCTCACTTTATGGTCGGTTTTTGAGATTGCAAAAGGTGCCACGTTTCATCAGCTTAATTTTCTTCACTTAAAATACAATGCTACATTTTCTGATGAAATACTTAGGCTTGAGAATGGTGAACTTTTGGATATCCCTTTACTGAAGAATAATATTAATAATATTAGGCAGCAGCCAGTTGAATGCCTACTACAAGTTAGCGCATTGAATAAAATGATTATGCGGCAAATAGGTACCTTTCAGATTATAGAACTATGTGAAAAAGACATTAGAGACGCTGATAGAGCACTTGATTTGTTGAATCAATATACAAGTGGACAATTGCACTACGCTAATCTCATATCTGAACTTAAAATGTGTTCCCAGACATTTAATGCAACTTCCATTTTGTTTGAAGAGCCAACTATTAAAACTGTAACTTTTGTTATGCGTACAATGATCCCGTTAGTTATTTTTATTTCTTTATTTAACATTCTATTTATTACTTTTATGTCGCAAAATATTACTAGCTCTATAGATGGGGTGATACAACTGCTTAGTAAAACAAACAGTAAAGAGGACTTAGAAACAGATATTAATAAAAATGTCTCTGGGGAATTAAAGACATTATTAGAGGTCGCCAAACAGCGTATAACCAATGAATTAATGGTGACTGAGGTTAATCAAAAGTTAGAAGCCCTAGTGGAACAACGAACGTTCAGCTTAACACGAGCAAATGATGAGTTGGCGCAATTTGCCTACCGAGCATCCCACGACCTCAAAGCACCTTTAACATCCACTAAAATGCTAGCTCAATTTATCATCCAGGATATTAATGAAGGGCAGCTACAAAATGCGCTTGATGATGCTGAAAAAATTGTGAAACAAATGATAAAACTTGAACAACTTGTAATTGGAATTTTGGCTTTAACCGAAGCCGATTCTATTGACCAAGGGGTAAAGGATATTGATTTTCAGGAAATATTGACAGAAGTTTGCGCCAGTACTAGTGACTTGTTAGCGGAAAATGACTGTATATTTGAACAAAAAATCACACTAACCCAACCTATGAAAGCCGAAAAAATCAGGTTGCTGCAGATTATTGAAAACTTAGTGACTAATGCTATTAAATATCATGACCCAAACAAAGAACGAGCATTTGTTAAAACAACAGTATTGGAAAAACATAATTCTTATGTAGTTCAAGTCGAAGACAATGGTTTAGGTATCCCCGAAAATAGGCGTAGTGAAGTCTTTCAGATGTTTAAACGCTTTCACCCAAAAGTGAGTTTTGGTTCAGGATTAGGCATGGCGATTGTTAAAAAACACGTAGATTATATGCAAGGTACTATTGATATGACGACATCGAATAAAGGTACTATTTTTACCATCTCATTCCCAAAGGGAAAGTCAGCATGAAGCAAATCAGCGTACTTATTATAGACGATAGTGAAATTGATCGTTACGTTCTTAAACGTCAGCTTAACGAGGTTGGTGTGGTGGATATCTTTGAAAGCGACGATGGCTCTTCTGCGTTAGAATTTCTTGAAAACTATGAAGAAAATTGCAAGATATACAATAAAAAATTTCCACCAGTAGTGATATTTCTTGATATTAATATGCCAATAATTGGTGGTTTTGAGTTTTTAGATAAGTTTGCCGAATTGCGTAACAGACTGGCTTTAAAGTCATGTGTCATCATGATGTATTCATCTTCAGAGCGTGCAGAAGACAGAGAAAAAGCTTCTAGTTTTGATTTTGTTAAAGACTATATGACAAAAGGTGAAATTAATACTCAAGAGCTAAGGGCAAAAATTGAGGCATTATAGGCTCTAAATTCAACCTTTACCCACTTAGTACTTTAGTCTAAGTAAGGCTATATTTAGTAGTAAATACTTGCCTGTAATGCTTAACTAAGTTTGAGTTTTTTGTTTTTATAATTTGCATATGTTTTCTCATTAAAGTTTGGCTTCAAACACATACAATCATAAGGAGATGTATCATTAGTCAATCTACTCCCCACGAAAACAAGCCATCTTCAGTCTTGGAAGTAGAGTGTCTTCGTGCAGAGCTTCGCAAGGCCAAAGAAGACTTAAATGAGTTTATTTATCTAGCTTCACACGATATCAAAGCCCCTCTTAACGCCATTGATAATTTAGCCAACTGGCTAGCTGAAGATTTAGGTTCACAAGTTAGTGAAGAAAGTCTGATGCATTTGACTATGCTCAAAAGCCGCGCTAAACGGGTTAAGTTACTCGTCAGTGATTTATTGCTTTATTCACAAATAGGTAATGAAACTGAAGAATATGAGCTTATAGATTTTAATCAAACTGTAATGATCTGCGCCGCTCAAGCAAACGCGAATAAATTCCAACTGGATATTGACGGTTGTGATCTAAGACTACCAAAACAAAGTTTAATATCAGTGCTTAATCAATTGATATCTAACGCAGTCAAACACCACATCACCGATAGTGGAAAAATTAGCGTCACTTGCAAAAAATTATTACACGCCTATCAAATCGAAGTGACTGACGATGGTCCAGGTATTAACCCTAGGGATCATGAAAAAGTATTTAAAAAATTCCAAACGTTAAAATCCAGAGATGAAGTTGAAGGTAGCGGAATGGGGTTAGCGTTAGTGGAAAAGACACTCAGTATTTATGGAGCAAAGGTAAGCTTAGAATCAGATGGGCAATCTGGCTCAACTTTTATTATTGAGTGGCCGTTTGGCCCCGAGCTAGAGACGGTTGAGTGAAAATATTAATTGTAGATGATGATGCAGTAGATAGAGAGGCGTTGAAACGGGCGCTTCGTGGCAATGCTAATGTTAGACAATTAACTGAGTCGAAGTCCTTTGAAGAAGGATTAGAAGCGGTGAATAAAAATCATTATGACGTATTAGTGATTGATTATTATTTACCGGATAAAAATGGCATAGAGTTAGTCATTGAACTTCGCAGTAAACCTAACCTTGGTAACACCGCTATCGTTATGGTCAGTAATTCAGATGATGAAAGTTTAGCCCTTGAGTGTTTACAAGTTGGTGCCCAAGATTTCATTACAAAAAGTGATATTACTGCTGACAAGTTAATGCGAGCGTTTATACAAGCGCAAAAACGCTTTGAACTTGAAAAAAAGCTACATGAGAGTTTTTGCCAAGTACGCGAACTTGCTGAAACGGATTCATTGACTGGATTGGCAAATCGATATCACTTTGAAGAGGCACTTAAGGTATCAATAACTAACAATTTACGCTCTCAAAATATTATTGCGTTGTTATTATTAGATCTCGATCATTTTAAAAAAATCAACGATACCTATGGACACGAAACTGGCGATAAGCTGCTGCAAAATGTAGCCAGTCGAATTACTCAATGTTTACGTGGAAACGAGTTGTTCGCTCGCCTTGGTGGAGATGAATTTTCCATTCTAATCACAGGGTTAAAAAAAACTAATGACGCCACCGCAGTTGCCAGGCGTATAATTGAAAGCCTTAAAACGCCAATTGAAATCAACGGATATAGCCTGCAATGTGGTGTAAGTATAGGTATTTCGCTTCACCCACATAATGCCGATTCAGCTGAAGCATTAACAAAGTATGCTGATATCGCTATGTATCGTGCAAAGAAAAAAGGTCGTAATCAATTGTGCTTTTTTGAAGCGGCGATGCAAGAACAGTTTTCACGAAATTATTTGATAGAAACAGAATTAAAAGGGGCAGTGACGCGGCAAGACTTTCAGTTGCATTATCAACCTGTTTTAGATGCCATCAGTAGTAAAATTGTGGGTGTAGAAGCACTGATCCGATGGCCTAATTGCTCAGTAAAATGTTTCCCTGATGAATTTATCCCAATCGCTGAACAATCTGGCGAAATAAATGAAATTGGTGAATGGGTGTTAGATTCTGCAATAAGCCAATTATCTGCATGGCATCAAAATTTTGGCTGTACACTCACTATGGCGGTCAACATATCAGCAGTTCAGTTGGGTAGCGCTGCGCTCGTGAGCGTAATTGAGTCTCTTTTGGCTAAATATCACGTTGCTGCCGAGTTTTTAGTGTTAGAACTCACCGAAACAGCCCTTCTAAATCAAGATGAAAACAATAATAAGCATATTACTCTACTCTGTGAATTAGGTTGTAAATTGGCTTTGGATGACTTTGGAACAGGGTTCTCTTCGTTATCCCATTTAGTTAATTACCCCATCAATATTGTTAAATTAGATAAGTCACTTTTGCCTGTAGCAGATACAGATATTAGGCATATGAAAATAGTGAAAGGTATCGCAGCAATGGTTAATATTATTGATCTGCATATTGTTGCTGAGGGAGTCGAAACTGAATTTCAGAGGGATTTATGCAACAAGTTAAAAGTTAACGAGCTACAAGGTTACTTTTTTGATAAGCCAATGTCCGGTGCCGATATTGAGCAACGATGGCTTAATCGTGGTTGAAGGAGCTCAGTTTGATTAGATTCTAGTTGCTTACATTTGCAGATATATCAATTACTTATCCATCTTCAAGTTTATGTTTTTTATTTCATGGCCCGCCCCAAATGATAAAAATAACCCAGTAGATTTGTAGAAATTGTAGCTCTGAGTTCCTCTTCAGGGTAGATCCCCATCTTAGCTTCTGGGCTTTGTTTTGTACCTTGTACCAAAAATGCATTCTTAATAAAGTGGTCTTGAATACATGCCTCAAAGGCTCGTGCTACCAGCTCTTGCGGTCGAGCGTAATAAAATATTTTTAACAATTTGTCTGCTTGAGCGCTGCGATTGACATACTTATTAGGTTGGCTTTTATCAGTGGCTAAAAATATTGATTCGAAACACAGACTCAGTTTTTCATTTAGCTGATGTGATATTTGTGGTTCGTCTTGTAGCCAACACTGGGAAGCAAATTGTTCATGGGATGTTGCCACAAATAACTTGTCACAAACATAGTGGTCAAAAGCATGAAACCATTCGTGGGCAAGTGCACCTCCCCCAGCATTTTTGGCCAGCGCTAGCTTTTTGGTATGTGACTCATAGTGAGCACTGCTATGCTTTCGTCCACCGCTGCCAAAAGCTAAAGACAAACTACCGTTAAGGGAAATAACGGCCTCTGGCACTTGTAGAATATCCATTAAATCGCACAATGCATCAAAAAATAAATTGGCCGCAATTTGCTGCTCAACGACCGTGACCCATTTACCTATAGTGACTGTACGAAAACCAAAAATTTTAACTATATCTTGGAAACTAACATCGGCACCATCTCGATGAGAGGGGCCGTTTCGATAGTAGGGTTGATGAATACGGGAGTCAGGTGTTTGCAAAGTGACGGCTATAAGGAGTTTATTTCAGTAATTAACTGATCACACCAATTGTCGATCCGTTCATCGCTTAAGTCATATTGGTTTTCATCATCTAGGCATAAACCAACAAAAAAACTTTTGTCTTCAGTGAGGGCTTTTGAGGCGATGAAGTCATATCCTTGGTTAGGCCAGTAACCAACAATATCGCAATTTAAGAGCAGTAACTCGTCGTGCAACATGCCAACTGCATCTTGAAACCACTCCGCATAACCTAGCTGATCACCTAAACCAAAAATGGCGACTGTTTTGTCGGCTAAGTTTAGGCCTGCTATATCTTCCCAAGTTGATTCCCAATCTTCCTGTAATTCGCCAAAATCCCAAGTGGAAATACCAAAAATAAGGATATCGAACTGTTCAGTTTTTGATAATGCACTGTCCTTAATATTAAATAATTCAACACAGGCATGGCCCACTAAGTGGTGAAATCTAGCTTGTATTTTTTCGGCGGCCATTTCGGTGTAACAGGTGGTTGAACCATAAAACAGGCCAATTTTTAATTTGTTATTATTCATGAACTCCTATTTGCAATATTGGTAACAGAGAAAAGTCATTGAGGCTATTCACAACTAGTAGCTGCATAATAAGTGACTGATTGTATTAGATCTTGTTGCATTTGATAGATAGACAATGCACATTGAGAGCGTTCCCCATCATTCGAGAATGCCTCTTCTATAACGGCAACAGTGTCACCAAGAGTTAAGGAACGTTTAATCAGTGAACGTGCATGAGTTTGCTGCTTGAAATGCTCAACCATAGCGGCTCGCAGTGCGTCCTTACCCTCTGTTTCGAGCAACAATTTGTCATTAATGTTATATAACCATTTTACTTGTTCACTTGTTTTTTCGAGCATTTTTTCGATATCATGTTGGTTGTAAGCATCAATAAATAGTTCTACTTGTTTAGTTGGTGTAGCAGTGACACAAACTGCCCAACTTAATAACACTATCAACCATGTTACTTTCATAAAGTTCCTATAATCCATAAATAAGCGCATATAAATAACGGCATTATACCAATAAAATATTGTAGCGTGGCTTTGTCTGTTTGTTCAGTATATTTAATTAGCAGTTGTTTCTAAGTGACTTATAGTAGTGAATTGTAGTGAGAACAAATAATGACCAAATGGTTAAGTTTTTATTTCTTCGTGATTTTGAGTAGGGTAGACTAATTTTTTTAATCAATGATTTATAACAGTGAGATTTGACCGTATATGAGAGCGTATGTGGGTTTTATCATAGGGATTGGCAGTTTATTAGTTAGCTGTGGAAAAAACCCTGAATCGGCACAAGTCGATCAAAAAATGCAAGCCGATCAAAAAATACAAGTCAATGGTCATTGGATCATGGAACAAGATGGGCAAGTTATGCTTAACCCACAGACTTCAGGTTTAGTTAAATGGCGTGATGGCTTGCTGACTGTGAGCGATCGTAGTGCTCATTCTTCACAACGTCTGCGCCTCAGAGCTATATCTAAAGAAAATACCTTGTTAAGTGGTCCTGATTTGCCAATGATTTTATCTGAACAATTGCAATCAAGCTGCTTTGCCGCATACATCAGTGATAACCCTGATCTAGAAGCTTTGGCTGTTGATCCTGATGACGACAGAGTGTTTTATGTGGTGACTGAAGATGGATCATATGCCGAGCCTATGCCAGAGGTTTGCCAACAAAAACTCCATAACTCAGGCTCAACAAATTACCCAACATTGCTCATCAGACTTGAGATGCAAGCAAACAATACCGCATTAATGACCCATGTTCGCCCTATCCAGTTTACTGCTGAAATGCAGATTGGCGATTTCCCAAATGATGGCGTTGAAGGTCTCGCTTTTGGACAGGCCCGTACTTTGTATCTAGGTATTGAAAAAGATAGTACTAAACAAGCTAGGGTGTTTTCTTTGCAAATGCACAGTGAATTTTGGCAATCAGATGAATTTGCAGTTGTGACAGCATTTGATTTGAAGTTACCTATTTTTGATAGTGGTAATCATCCTATTAACGGCATGGATTATTATCAAACGCCTGATGGTCGAGAGTTCTTATTAGCGGCTGCTAGAAACGATGAAACCTTATGGGTGGTGGATTTATCTGGCAAAAAAGAAACAGTCATTTTACCCATGAAGTTTTTTGCTGAGACCAAAGCTGGTAGCGAAGAATGTGAAGACTACGAAGCCATGAACAATGCCTCTATAGAAGGCGTGGCAGTAGTAGATAACACCTTATGGTTAATTAACGACCCTTGGAAGGCCGTGTATTTAAATAACGTTAAGTGTGAGAAAAATCGCCAACATTACGAAATATTTGCTCCACTGTTGTTTAGTGTGCCCATACAGGCAAGTTGGTTCGACTAGTTTGGATCAATATTAGTAATAAGAGCAGAGCAAACCTGCTCTTATTTCATATCTCCAACTGCAGACGCTTTGTTATTTTAACCATGCTTAGATACACCAGCCCCCCGCCTCTTTAAATCGCCGTTTTCCAAATTAGACACACTAAGAAATTGGTATTGTTGTCTGCCGTCTATAATTCAAGACATAAAAATACCAAGTTTTTTAAAAATAGTGTCTGAATATGCTCTGCTGCTTCGATGTTATAGTGAGAGACTCTTATTATTTACTTATTGTTTCTTACTTTTATTCATTTAATAAGGAAAAACATATGCAATTTTTAGCTTTGATTTATGCTGGTGAAGATCAAGATGACGTAGATATAGAAACCTTGATGGCGCAATATCAGGAATTTGACAGGCAGCTTGGCGCGGCAGATATTCTGTTGGGTGGCAATGCTTTGGAGGCCATTAGTACAGCTACATCAGTTAGAGTGCGAAACGGAAAACCTGAATTGACGGATGGGCCTTTTGCGGAAACCAAGGAGCAGCTTGGTGGATACTATTTATTGGAGTGTAAAGATCTTGATGAGGCGCTTGAATGGGCGGCAAAAATTCCAAGTGCGCGTTATGGGACGATTGAAGTCAGGCCGGTGATGGTTTTTGACCAATAATATTGATCAGAATATATTGATTATGGATAGACTCGCGCGAATTTTTCGCGCTGAATCTGGACAAGTGTTAGCTTCCCTTGTGTATTTTTCGCGAGACTTGCAGTTAGCCGAAGATGCGCTGCAAGATGCTTGTGAACAAGCTAGTCATAAATGGCCAATACAAGGGATCCCTGAAAATACCGGCGCTTGGTTACATTTAGTCGCCAAGCGCAAGTTAATCGACAAATTACGTCAGCAGCAATCACAGCAAAATAAACATAAGTTGCAGTTGATTGAACAATCTCTGTATATGTTAACCGATACCGTCGCCGAAACAGACTACGAGGTGCCTGACGAAAGGTTGCGGCTTATTTTCACCTGTTGTCACCCAGCACTTAATGAAGCGGCACAAGTGGCGCTAACTTTACGTACTCTGTGTGGCTTAGATGTGCGAGAAATTGCCCGCGCTTATCTTACCTCAGAAGTTGCCATCGGACAGCGTATCACTAGAGCAAAAAAGAAGATAAGAGATGCCGGGATCAGCTACGAAATTCCCAGTTATGAGCAACTCGACATTAGATTGCCAGCTGTATTGAAAGTTATTTATCTTATTTATAACGAATCATATTCTGCTTATGAAGGCCAATCTTTAACACGCCACGATTTGGCAAGCGAAGCCATCAGGTTAAGCTTGTTGATGGTAAAGCTGATACCTAATCCAGAAGTATTGGGTTTAGCGGCTTTAATGTTATTTCATGATGCACGCCTATTGTCCCGTAGCTCAGATATTGAACCTTACATTCCTCTAGAGCAGCAAAACAGGGCATTATGGAAGCAAGCCCAGATTGAGCAAGCTAATGCTTTTATTCAACAAGCTTTGGAATATAAACAGCGAGGCCCTTATCAGATCCAAGCGGCAATCAGCGCTTTGCATTCTCAAGCAAAAAGTTGGGAGGCCACCGACTGGCGACAAATTCAGCTGTTATACATGAGTTTGTTTCAGTTGCATCCTTCCCCTGTAGTTGCACTAAACCTCGCCATCGCCAAGGCAAATGGCGGACAACTCAAACAAGCTTATAAAGATATTGTTGCCCTGAGTGAAGATCTCAACCAATATCAGCCTTATCATGCAGCTCGTGGTGAGTTAGAAAGCCGTTTGAATTTTCAAGAACAGGCCATTTGTTCAATCAGCAAGGCAATTAATCTTAGTCGAAATGGTATTGAGCGAGATTTCTTAATTAAAAAACGAGTGCTTCTACTAAAATAAGTTTGAGTGAATCTAATCCACTATCAATCTTTCAGCGTAAGAAAACGGTGAATCTAAATAATCGTGCTAATTAAATGATGCAAATTTCTTCCTTAACCATTTCTTATCTTTTAACAGGTAAAAAACCTTGTATACCCAGCGAAACAAAAGGTGAAAAAGTTGATGTTTAAAGGCAATGTATTGGTGATAGGTGCCTCAGGCGGCATTGGTAAAACGCTAATTAAACAGCTACATGAGTCAGGCAAATATGCGCAGGTGTATGCAGTGTCTCGAACGTTACCTGATTCGAAAATGGACGGGGTGGAGTATCACACCGTCGATTCTGAAAACGAAAACTCGATTGCACAATATTGCCAAGAGCTTAAACAAAACGGTGGTCAATTTAGTCTGGTGGTGTGCTGTATTGGTGCATTACACGCTAGCGGTGCCGACAATCAAAAAATCATGCCTGAAAAACGTTTAGAAGATATCAATCAGGATCAACTGAGCTTTTATTTTACCACAAACGTTATATTACCTGCTCTTTGGTTAAAACATGTAGAAGCACTACTCAAAGGTGCTGAACCAGCTAAATTAGTGTTTTTTAGTGCTAGAGTCGGCAGTATAAGTGACAATCAGTTGGGGGGCTGGTATGGGTATCGATCCAGTAAGGCAGCGCTCAATATGCTGATAAAAAGTGCCCAAATTGAATGCCAAAGACGGGCCAAAAATATTTGTTTAATCAGTTATCATCCAGGCACAGTTGATACAGAATTATCCAAGCCGTTTCAGTCGAATGTACCCAAAAGAAAATTGTTTACTACTGACTTTACTGTTACCCAGTTACTTAAAATTATTCCAAATTTAACTGCTGAAAACGGCCCTCACTATGTTGATTGGCAAGGCAGTGTTATCCCGTGGTGATCGCCTTGCACTAAGCTGTAAAGATTTTTTACTACTTTTTCTAACCAATGCATTCTTAACATCAAAGACTTTCTGAAAATCTGCTGGTAATATCTAGCAAAATTATAAAAATAATAAAGGATAGATTATGAGCGCACCCCGCGAACAGTTTGGTTCACGTTTAGGTTTTATTTTAGCTGCAGCTGGTTCGGCTGTAGGCATAGGTAATATGGTAGGTTTTCCAGTTGCGGCGACTAAAAATGGTGGCGGCGCATTTTTGTTAATTTATGCTATTTTTGTGGCCTTTATATGTTTACCAGTGATGTTGGCCGAAATGTCGGTTGGTAGGCATAGTCGTAAAGACCCCTTAGGAGCCTATTCGTCTATGTCAAACGGTCATAAAGGCTGGAAAATAGCGGGTTGGCTTTCGATTATTACCCCCTTTATGATTGCGGTTTTTTACCTAGTTATCACTGTTTGGATATTCGGTTATTTGTTTCATTCCTTAACCGGTAACTTAGATATGCTTGCCGATCCAGATACATTTGGTTCCTTTATCAATGGTTACGACTTGTTTTATTACATGGTCGGAGTATTGGCCATTATTTATTTGATCCTGCAAGGCGGTGTAAAACAAGGAATTGAAAAAGCAGCTAAATTTATGATGCCTACCTTGTTTATAATGTTGATTGCTTTAGTGATTTTTGTACTGACCTTGGATAATGCATTTGAAGGTGTGAAATATTATGTAATTCCTGACTTCAGCAAAATTAATGCTTCTGTGGTTAATGGTGCCTTATCTCAGGCATTCTTTTCATTGTCTTTGGGCATGGGGATCATGATCACCTATGGCTCTTACCTGGATAAAAAGACTGATGTTCCCGGCTCTGCAAAAATGGTGGCCTTGTTAGATACAGCTGTGGCTTTTATTGCCGGTTTGCTGATCTTACCCGCGGTATTTTCTTTTAACCCCGATATCAATACTAACGATTTAAGCGACTCGTCAGTGGGTATGATATTTACATTTTTGCCTAAAATATTTTTGGCATTACAAGCCACTATTGGTTATGTAGGCGCCAGTGCCATTGCTAGCTTTTTCTTTTTATTAGTGTTTTTTGCGGCTATTACTTCCATTGTTTCAATTTTTGAAGTGCCAGTAGCGGCTTTGATGGAAGAGAAAAAATTTAGTCGCCGTAAGGCACTAGGTTGGATGGGGATACTATTAGTGATTTTTTCGTTAATGGCTGCAACATCATTTGGAATGCTGGACTTTTTTACTGGTTTCGTCAGTTATGCAGGGCAATCTAAGTCATTCTTCGATGTAATAATTGATGTGTTTTACGACACCATTTTACCTCTTAATGGTTTGCTAATTTGTATTTTTGTTATTTACCGATGGAAGAAGGAAAATTTCAATAAAGAACTAGATCAAGGTGCACCCAATTATGCACGTAGCTGGTTTGAGCGTTATGTCGATTTCTCGGTAGGTACTTTTATCCCGGTCATTTTGTTATTAGTGCTGATAAATACTATTGCATTAAAATACTTTGGTACCGCATTGATAGGCTAGACTGCTTTTATTCTATTCTAAAATAGCCAGTAACTATTGTGTTACTGGCACATCTCAAATGGACTGGGATATCTAAGTGATATACCTAAAACTTGTAAACTTCTAGTCGCGTCAATTTGTTTACCCATGGCGACTCCTTCACCATTAATAAAGCTTGGCGGATTGAGGCCAAGTCTTTTTGCAGCCCAAGTGTAATATTCTGCACGAGTTGGGTGTTCTAGCGCACTTAAATGCAAGGTCTTTCCCCAAATATCTTTTTCAATCACAGTTTGAATGGCGCAAACAACATCATCTTGGTGCACCAAGTTCACCCTAATATCAGGGGTAGGCAAGTCTGATTTACCTGCTAGGTAGTGAGCTGGATGGCGGTTGTTACCAACTAAACCAGCAGGCCGGATAATGGTGCTGTGATCAGTAAAATATTCCCTTACCATAGCTTCAAGCGATAAATTGATTTGCCCTGATTGTGTCTGCGGATTTGTAGCGCTTTGTTCGGTGATTATGCCGCTGTCATCACCGTAAACAGAAGTTGTGCTGATAAAAATAATATTTTGTATTTGGCTATTTGCAGCATGTTTTAGCAGCGCTTGCATATGCTGCAAATAGTGCTTGGTCTTGGGATTTTTGCGGCCTACAGGAATGTTTAAGACTAATACCCTAGAGGCGAATAATGCTGCTAAGCGGTCATGCATTAGCTCATTGCCTAACTCAAAGGTTTCAGCATTAAAGCCTAATTCAGTTAATTCACTGGTTTTTTGTTTAGAACGACAAGTGGCCATAATTTTATGGCCACTTTTTTGTAAGCTCAATGAAAGAGGCAGTCCTAACCACCCGCACCCCACTACTGCAATTTGCATTTAATACCTATTAGGCTCTTTTAGATTGCACGTTATCACATACGATTAGCTTGGTCGTGAAATTGGATAACATCTAAACTTGCGAGTTGTTTAATTTGCTGTAATTGGGTTTCAGCATAATCTACTTGAGCTAGAGTCGAGCATAAAACGTCTGCTTTTTCTTCTAAGGCAGTGGCTTGATATTCAACTTTTTGTTCTATTTGTTCACCAAAACGTTCCATTTTTTGTTCAAACTCATCCATGTCTCCACCACTAAAGAGCAGTTGAGTGCCTATGGCTACCATCAAGTGACCCATTGAATCTGTTACTAAGTCTTCAATTGCTTCTTCAAACTGAGCCTCCCATTGCTCACCATAAAATTCTCCATTTTCAAACGACTCAGAATGTATCCTAATATCACCATTGTCTGCGTAAAAGTTGTATTGGATCTGCTGGTCAAGATTGTGCAATTTGTCAGATAAATCTGTTAGTGCTGTATTATCCGAGCCTAACAATTCGCTAAATACCTCGTTTAGCGCGGTGCTTGCTAGTGCAACGGCATCTGTTGCTATTGAGGCAGCTTGAGGCGCAGCTGAATTGATCCCATCATAATAGTTATCTACCCAGCCTTGTTGCTGTGTATCTAGAGTTAAAGCAATGCCATCAATATATAATATTTTATCTTGATCAATGGTAAGACGAGTATCGTTGTCTAAAGTGACGGCTAATACTTTGTTTTCCAACTGCATGTTGCCATTGAGCTCAACGTTGCATTGATTAGCAAGGACCGGAAGTGAACAACAAGCTAAAGCACCAGCAAATATCATGGTACGCATAAAATTCTCCTGACTGATTAATTGTGATTGACTAGTTGAGCAGAGCAAAGCTTAGGCCAAAAATAAAAAGTCATTAAAAACAATAGGATATGAATTATTAATGTTGAGCTGCGTAAATGTCGGAGGCGCAATTAGTGAACAGGACTAATAAGTGAGCTTTTAGACCAATATGCAATAGACATTTTCCTTTTAGGTCTTTTGGAATTATGGTTTTTTGGTGCATAATATGCGGAGTTTGAAATACCTAGGAATTGAATCATGAGTAATTGGCACGAACCCATCTTATTTGGCTTTACATTAATCACCTTTGTTTTAGGTATTAGCAGCATAATTATGAGCTTTTTACCTGCACCAGAAGGTACAAACGTTATGCAGTCCAAGATCGAATACGGCTTTTTTGGTGCATCAGGTTTGGCATTATTTGCTGTGTTTGTATATGCCTTGGCGACTGTATAGTACCAACTAAGAACTAAATTTTAGGGCCTATCACTGACTCTTTGGTAGGCTCTTAGTTTGAATGCTGGCAATATTGCCAATAAGTGATCAAAAATATCACTTTGGATCCCTTCATAACTCACCCAGTTTTTATTCGCACAAAAACAGTAAATTTCTAATGGCACTCCAAGTTCAGTTGGGGGTCTTTGACGCACCATTAAAGTCATGTCTTTGTTAATATCGGGATGGTTTTCTAAGTACGCCTGCATGTAAGCGCGTAAGGTACCTATGTTGGTAAGCCTGCGGCTATTGATTAAATCTGTGGTGTCTATGTGTTGTTCACTGTGAAATCGCTGTAACTTTTCGAGCTTGGCTTGGATATAACTCTTTATATAACGAATTTTAGCAAATTCATCCAACATATCCTGATCGCAAAATCGGATGCTTTGAATATCGATATTTAGCGAGCGTTTTATTCTACGTCCACCACTTTCGCTCATACCTCGCCAATTTTTCACAGAGTCCGATATTAGGGTATAAGTGGGAATTGTTGAGATGGTTTTGTCCCAGTTTTGTACTTTTACTGTTGTCAGTCCTACTTGTAATACCTCACCGTCGGCGCCGTATTTGGGCATTTCGATCCAGTCACCGGTGTTGACCATACGATTGGCGGCTATCTGTATGCCTGCGACAAAACCTAAGATTGTATCTCTGAACAGTAGTAAGAGGATGGCGGCCATTGCGCCTAGTCCAGACATTAGTAATAAGGGTGACTTATCCATGAGGTTAGAGATAATTAACAAACCAGCAATGATTATCACAAATAATTTACCCACTTGGATAAACCCTGTGATAGGTGCTCTTTTGGCTAAACGAGAAGCGTTATAGGTATCTTCTACCGTATTTAATAGGGCACTGACTGCCATCACTGTAGAAATAAGCAGGTAAATAATGGCTGATTTTTGTAAGAAGGCGAGTAAAGACGGATTTTCAATCAATATTTGGCTAAGTAAGTAAATAACTAATGCAGGAATAATGTGGCCGATACGTCTAAAAAAGCCATGTTTGTGTAGCTCATCGTCGAAACCGTTTTTACTCTTACTGACTAATTTCCTTAGACTACTATTGAGTACACTTTTAGTTAGCCAGCTACTGAGCCCTGCAATAATAATGATACCAGTCAAAGCAAACGTCTGAAAAATCCAATCATCAGGCTTGGCTTGAATACCTATCTGTTCTAAAAGAGTTATCAGACTATCTGTAAGGAATTGATTATTTAGCACTTAGTTTTTCTCTTTTAATGTAGATATGAGTTTGTCTTTATTTTGCCAAATTAAATTTAGCCAACTTTGAAAACCTTGTTTAAATTTTTCGTCATTATAATAATCACCAATAATTTCATCGGTAAGCGGATGCACATTAACCCGAATAGTGACCTTTTTAAGGCGACCGCTTAGCATTGTCATCATCGGGCTACCCTGTGTATCTGGATAGATTATCGTAATGTCCAGCACGCTAGTGAATAACTCTCCCATAGTGGCGAGGGTAAAGGCAATACCGCCTGCTTTAGGTGGCAAAAGATTTTTAAATGGACTTTGTTTGAGTTTTTGTTTTTCAGGGGTAAAGCGATTGCCTTCGACGAAGTTGATAACTGTAGTGGGTAACTGACGAAATTTTTCACAAGATTTTTTAGTGGTGGCTATGTCTTTACCTTCTAGGTGAGGATTTTTTTGCAGGAAGGCTTTGTTATACCTTTGCATAAACGGCATGTCTAATGCCCATGCGGCAAGGCCGACAAAAGGTAGCCAAATCAATTCTTTTTTAAGAAAAAACTTTGGCGCAGGAATTTTACCAACAGCAAAATCCGTTAATAAAATAATATCTAACCAACTTAGGTGATTCGATATAATCAGATACCATTGTTTTTTGCTCAATTCGCCATCAACCACATAATCAAATTCCACTTTGTTCATACATTTGATTAAGGCGACACTGCAAAATCCAAATGCATACATCATGAAGTTCAGTATGCTATTAATTGGTTTAGTGAAAAATGAGAAAGGCAGTATAAACTTGATAAAACCGAGCAAAGTAATGCATATAGTCCAAAAAGCTAGGCTTAACATTTGTAAAAGCAAATGCACCGGGAACACAATAAAACTTGGTAACACACTAAACATCTTGTGATTTCTTTGCCAGGGCGTTTTGTAAATCTTGGTCTTTTTGTTTCCATAACTCAGTTAGCCAACGTTGAAATTTGACTCTTTGTGTGTGGTCATCAAAGTAGTCAGTTCCATATACATCACTTTCTAACAATTCTTGAATAGATAACACTTTAATCTGTACTTGTACTTTTTTGACTTTGCCGCAGACAAACTCCCAGTAGCTAGGTGTTCCTTCTGGATAATGAATAGTCACATCTAGTAACTTATGCAGTTGCTCTCCCATGGCACCTAAAACAAAAGCCATGCCGCCTGCCTTGGGCTTAAGTAAATGCTGAAATTTTGCTCCTTGGCGCGTCCGTTTTTCTTCGGTTAATCGCGTACCCTCTACAAAATTCATAATACTGACGGGTTTGAAAGTAAATTTTTCGCAAGCTTTACGAGTATTTTCTAAATCTTTGCCTTTTAAATGGGGATGTTTGGCTAATAACGCTTTGCTATACCTATGCATAAAGGGAAAGTCTAACGCCCACCAAGCTAAACCCAGAAAGGGTACCCAGATCAGTTCTTTTTTGAGGAAAAATTTTAAAAAAGGAATTTTGTGATTAAAAATTCGCTGTAACACTAAAATATCAACCCAAGATTGATGGTTTGATATGACCAAGTACCAATCTTTGCGGCTTAAGCCTTCTAGTCCCGTCACTTCAAATTTAGTGCGGCTAAATAGATTCTGATTGGCGCTGTTGACTGATATCCAAAACGTGGCGCAACCATCCAGCAAATAAGACATAAAGGTTTGCCATATTTTGATGGGAATTAACTTGAAGAACGAAAAAATTAAAATAGGTACTAACCAAAACAGAGTATTAATAAAATAACCTATTACGGATATAGCACCAAACAAGGGGGTAAAAATCGTCGAAAACATACTATAAAACATCACTACTACTCCAAAACTGGCACAAGTTTAAACTAAAACCGTGTACGAGATGTAGTAGTTATTGCTTTGTAGTTCACAGAGACTGTAGATACATATCCTTTTACTTGTCTGGCGGAGATTTTTGATCCCGAAATGTGTATTATCGGCAACCTCTTAACTATTTATTTGTTTCTTTTTAGGTTAATAATTTTATGAAAAAACAATCTCTAATGATTGCAGGAATTGCAGCTATTTTATGCTTAACAGCCTGTGACATAAAAGATCCTCAACAAAAATCCAGCCAAATAAAAAGTGACCAGATCAAGTCTAACGTTGTGCCAGAAGGTTTTAAAAAAATTATCACTGTTGCCAAAAAAGGTGATGAGATTGTCATTCCATTTACCAAATATCAGCTCGACAATGGGCTAACCGTTATTTTACACCCTGATAACTCCGATCCACTTGTACATGTTGATGTGACTTACCATGTTGGTTCAGGGCGAGAGGAGCCTGGAAAATCAGGTTTTGCCCACTTTTTTGAACACATGATGTTCCAAGGCTCAGAGAATGTCGCCGACGAGCAACATTTTGGTCTGATTACCGAATCTGGTGGCACGCTGAATGGCTCTACTAACACTGACCGTACTAATTATTATGAAACAGTTCCTTCTAATCAATTAGAACGGATGTTGTGGTTAGAATCTGATCGTATGGGCTTTTTCCTCGATGCCGTTACCAAAGAAAAATTCGAAAATCAGCGTGAGACTGTTAAAAATGAACGTGGTCAAAATTATGATAACCGTCCTTATGGTCTACTAAGAGAAAGAGTCGGTGAAGCTTTGTTTCCTGAAGGTCACCCGTATTCTTGGTCGACTATTGGTTATATAGAAGATCTTAATCGTGCAGACTTGAACGATTTGAAAAAATTCTTCTTACGTTGGTATGGCCCAAACAATGCTACATTAACCATAGGTGGCGACATGGACGAAACCCAAACATTGGCTTGGGTTAAAAAATATTTTGGTGGCATACCTCGAGGCCCTGAAGTTATACAGCCTGAGTATACAGCGGTCACACTGAAACAGGACCGTTACATTTCTATGGAAGATAACGTTTCTTTGCCTTTAGTGTATATGTCGTTCCCAACAGTACATGCTAATCACCCTGATGAAGCTCCACTTGATGTGCTTATGTCTATTCTAGGTAGTGGTAAGACGTCATTGTTATATAAAAATCTGGTGAAAAATGGCAAGTCTGTTCAAGCTAGTGCAAACCATGGGTGCGGTGAGCTAAGTTGTCAGTTTACTCTGCTGGCTTTACCTACCCCTGGTAACAGCTTATCTGAGTTAGAGACTATTATTCGTGCGTCGTTAGATGAATTCGAAAGCAAAGGTGGCGCGACCGACGATGATATAGAGCGTGTTAAGGCTGGTATTGTATCGGGTATGGTTTACGGACTTGAAAGTGTATCTGGAAAAGTGAGCCAACTTGCTGCCTATCAAACCTATCGAAACAATCCTAATGCTATCGGTGAAGATGTCGCTCGTTATGAAAACGTCAGTCAAGACGATGTGATGCGAGTTTATAAAAAATATATTAAAGATAAATATGCCGTGATCATGAGCATAGTACCGAATGGGCAAGGTGATAAAATCGCCAAGCCAGACACTTGGAAACGTTACGATAGAGCTATCCCCGATAGTACTGAAGATGACTCATTGGTACTGCGTCCAGGTACTTCTGACTTCGACCGTTCTGTGGTTCCAGTATCAGGGAAAAACCCTAGTGTCAGAGCGCCGGATATCTATAAACTAACGACTAAAACTGGTATTAAAATTTTAGGTACAGTAAACGATGAAGTGCCTACCACCACCATTCGTTTACGTGTTCCAGCAGGGCAAACCAGAGAGTCAATCGATAAGCTTGGCCTAGCCTCGTTAACAGCTGCAATGTTGAGTGAGGCAACCAAAAAGTCCAGTGCTGAAGATTTATCTAATCACTTACAAAAATTGGGTTCATCTGTCGATTTTTCCACCGACAATAAATTTACCACTATCAATATTCGTACTCTGACTAAAAACTTGGATGAGACACTGGCTGTTGCAATCGAACAGCTTACTCAACCTAAGTTTGACGAAGCTGATTTTAAACGTTTACAAAAGCAACAAATAGAAGGCCTTAAAACAGCTAAAAAAAATGCCGCGACTACTGCAACAGAAGTCTTTAACAAGCTAGTTTTTGGTAGTGATAATAGTTTTGCTTATGCTGACAACGGGATTATTTCTACCTTAGAAAAACTTTCCTTAAAGGATGTCATAGAATTCTACAGTGCTAATTATGGCCCTTCGAATGCTGACGTGATAGTGGTCAGTAATTTGGCTGAAAATGAGATTAGCAAAAGCCTTAAGACCTTAGATGTTTGGCAAGGTAAAAGCAGTCCGATGCCAGCAATCAATCCTTTCCCAGAGTTGCAAGCGGGCACCTTATATTTTATTGATAAGCCTGAAGCTGCACAGTCCGAAATACGTATTGGTAAACGCGCACTCAAATATGATTCGGTTGGAGAGTATTACCGTGCAGATTTGATGAATTATAATTTGGGCGGGGCTTTTAACAGTAGGATCAATCTTAATCTTAGAGAAGATAAAGGTTATACCTATGGTGCCCGCTCTTTCTTTTATGGCAATGATTTTTACGGCTTCTATCGAGCGCAAGCGGGCGTGCGTGCCGACACTACTGCTGATTCAATTGTGCAGTTTAGAAACGAAATCTCTGCCTTTGGAGCACAAGGCCTGACAGTAAAAGAACTGGAGTTTGTGAAAAGTGCTATTGGTCAACGGGATGCGCGCAACTATGAAACTCCACGACAAAAACTGAGTTTTTTGTCAGAAATCATGACCTATAATCTGGATAAAGGTTTTGTGGATAAACAAAATGAAATCTTGGAAAAGGTGAGTATAGAAGAACTGAGTGGGTTGGCCGCTAAACATCTTAAACTTGACGAGATGATTACCGTAGTAGTGGGAGATAAAGCTACCATTATGGAAAGCTTGCAGCCCATGTTTAAGAATATTGTTGAGCTTGATGAAGAGGGGAAACCACTTTAGCCACTCTTAATAATTTAACAAAATAGTCACCTTTTTTCATTCATGGTGGCTATTTTGTTTGTAGTTCAATCCTACATGCGACCCTTACGCCATAGACATTAAAGATCAGCAAGGAAGAACCGCAATGATTAATCAAGCAAACACTATTCTAAAAAGCGTATTTGGTTTTGATCAGTTTCGAGAGTCACAAGAAGCGATTATCGGCAACGTTTTAAACAAACAAAATACCCTAGCAATTATGCCAACGGGTGGCGGTAAATCTTTGTGTTACCAGATCCCAGGTACTGTATTTAATGGTTTAACCATTGTTATTTCGCCTCTAATATCGCTGATGCAAGATCAAGTTAGACAACTGAATGAGCTTGCCATCCCTGCTTGTGTGTTAAACAGTTCCCTTTCAGACAGTGATTATCAAGATAATTTAGATTCCATCAAACATCAGCAAATTAAGCTGTTGTTTTTGGCTCCAGAAACCGCGTTGCAAACTAGCATTTTAGATCTATTGAGCAATTGTGATGTTTCTTGTATCGCCATTGATGAGGCGCACTGTATTTCTGAATGGGGACATGACTTTCGCCCTGAATATCGGCAACTTAATCGTCTAATTGAGTGTTTCCCAAGGGCTGTATGTATCGCCTTAACGGCTACCGCTACGCCTAGAGTGCGAGAGGACATTAAACGTCAGCTCAATATCAATGACAGTAGCGAATACATTTCCAGTTTTGATCGTCCTAATTTGTTTATTAGTGTGATCCCTAAAGATAACCCCTATCAGCAATGTAAAAAATTTGTCGAACAACACCCAGAGCAGTCGGGGATTATTTATTGCCAATCACGTAAAGGTGTAGATGAACTCACCGCCAAACTTAAACAGGACGGGTTTTCGGCTTTGCCTTATCATGCTGGACTGAGCAGTATAAAACGCAGCGATTATCAAGAACGTTTTATTCGAGATGATGTAAACATCATAGTGGCGACTATTGCTTTTGGGATGGGCATCAACAAACCCGATGTGCGTTACGTTTTACATTACGATCTACCAAAAAATATTGAAGGGTATTATCAACAAATTGGTCGTGCTGGCCGTGATGGTTTAGACGCCGATTGTTTATTATTATTTGGTTATGGTGACACAGGAAAAATTCGTTTCTTTATTGAACAGATGAGTAACGAACAGGAAAAACGTTTGGCTAATGTGCATCTCAACCAAATGTTAGCATTGGCTGAGGCCGAAGATTGCAGACGTACACCACTACTGGCATATTTTGGTGAAAAATCAGCTAAAGAAAATTGCGCTAACTGTGATAATTGCACCAATGAAAGCAAAGAGAAATCTGATTTAACCGTACCCGCCCAGAAATTTTTATCCTGCGTGCATCGCACCGGTCAACGTTTTGGTTCTAGCCATATTATCGATGTATTGCGAGGCTCTAGCGCCGAAAAAGTATTACAAAACCAGCATAACTTGCTTTCAACTTATAATATTGGCAATGAGTACAATAAAAAGCAGTGGATGGCTTTGGCGCGGCAATTGATCCAAAAAGGTTTGCTCAACCAAGAAGAACAATACGGCGGTTTAAAACTCACGCAGAAAGCCGGTGACGTGTTAAAAGGTAAGGTGCCGTTTTTTGCTTTACTACAGCAACCTGTTGCAGCTAGTGGCCATGCATCTAAAACACTTGCCAACCCGGGTGATCAGCAATTGGTCGCTATATTAAAAGCTGATCGTAAACGTTTAGCCGATGAAGCAAATTTGCCTCCTTATGCTATTTTCTCTGATCGTACACTCAACGAAATGGCTTATTATTTTCCACATTCTGAAGAAAATTTGTTACGAATTCATGGAGTAGGGCAAGCCAAGTTAGATAAGTATGGTGAGCATTATCTAATGCTTATAAATGATTACTGCCAGAAAAATAATATTGAAGAAGTTTCCAATACGCAAACTGCTAGTAAAGCAGTAGTCAATAAAGCAAGCAGCAGTAACTCCAATAGTCGCAGTATCGAAATAGTCAGTGCTTACCAACAGGGCCAATCTATCTACTCTTTAGCGTCACAGTTTAAGGTGAAAGACGGCACCATCATCAATCACTTGTACCGCTATGTGCAAGATGGGCATAAGTTCGCGCAGCCCACACTACTTTTAGAACAATCTGGTTTGAGCCAAAACCAAATTGATATGGCTTTAGCAGCCTTTGCAGAGCACTCTCACGAGCGCCTAAAACCTGTTTTCGACAGTCTCAACGAACAAGTCAGTTATGATCAATTACATTTACTTAGAATTTATTTTGTTAGTCAGTTGGTTGAATAAGCTTCACTAGTGCTAGGAGGCAAAATCAGCTAGAATGCGCGCCCTAAATTTCACATTGGCGAGGCAAACTATGAGTGAAACTATAAATCGCACTATTTCTGTAGCCCCAATGCTGGATTGGACAGATAAACATTGTCGGTATTTCCTTAGAAAAATATCACAACACGCGCTTTTGTATACTGAAATGGTGACTACAGGTGCGATCATTTTTGGTAAAGGTGATTATCTTGCTTATAACCAAGAAGAGCACCCTGTAGCACTGCAACTGGGTGGTTCTGATCCTACTGATATGGCGCGCTGTGCAGGTGAAGCGCAAAAATACGGTTACGATGAAGTAAACATAAATGTGGGCTGTCCCTCTGATCGTGTACAAAATGGCAGGTTCGGTGCCTGTTTAATGGCTGAGCCTGAAACTGTGGCTGCATGTATTAGCAGTATGCAGGCAGAGGTGGATATACCCGTTACAGTAAAGTCTCGCATCGGCATTGACGATATGGATGAGTATGAAGACTTAACCCGTTTTATTGATGTGGTTGCTGCGTCAGGTTGCGATACTTTTATTGTGCATGCCCGTAAAGCTTGGTTAAAAGGGTTAAGTCCAAAACAAAATCGTGATGTGCCACCCTTGATGTACGATCGTGTTTACCAGTTAAAACAACAGTTCCCAGATTTACATATCAGTCTAAACGGTGGTGTAAAAACCCTAGATGATGTGCAGCTTCACCTTAATTATTTAGATGGCGTGATGATAGGTCGTGAGGTTTATAGTAATCCGTACATTTTGGCTGAGGTCGATAATCGTTTTTATCAAGACAACGCGGTCATTAAAACTAGAGCTGAAGTGGTAATGTCTATGTTGCCTTATGTTGAGCAGCAGATTGCTCTAGGTGCTAGGCCGTGGCATATTGCTAGACATATGTTGGGGTTGTTTCAAGGCCAACCAGGCGGGCGTATTTGGCGTAGATACTTAAGTCAAAATGGCACTAAGGCAAATGTCGGTATTGAGCTTTTAACTGATGCTTTAGAGGTGTTATTAGATGCACAATCTAAGGCAGAACAATTCCAATCTGAGATGATTGGTTAAATTGACCAAAGCAATGGCAAAAATAACTAAACTTTAGGCTTGGACAATAACAACTCACATTTTGTTCGTCTAAGGTTAAAGTTAAACTTCATATAAATCAAATAGATAAAATTAATTTCATGATTGGCACAACTATCGCAAAGGATACTGCGACTTAACCAATAACTGTTCACACAAATTAAAAAACAGTTATCACTTACTAAACCAAAGGAAAATATCATGTTTACTAAATCTAAAATCGCTGCCATCGCACTTACTTCTACGTTAGCTTTTGCGTCTTCAGCGCAAGCCGAAAACGTGTCATTAGAAAAATATGTAAGCGGCATGGTGAATCAAGCGATGGAAGTTGCACAACAAGAAATTAAAAATAACGTCAGTTTGGCAATTTTGACTGTAGCCTACAACGTTAGTTTTAATGAAGAAAAAAATTATACAGCTAAAGTCACTATTACTGACATTAAAGCTGTAAGTGAAGAGGCAACAAAAACACAAGCTGAATAAGGAATTGCCTATGTTTAATCAAATATCTTTATTTATCATGTTGTTAACCCCTGTACTTGCTTATGTGGCAGGGGCAATGATTTTTAGTTTTGTTGAATGTTTACGCAAAAATTCAGTGATGGCTAAATATAATCACTTCATCAGTTATCGTAACGGTCTCTAACAGCAGTATTGACCGTTTTTGTTTTTCTCTCTTTGGTTAGCTTACACACCATTAGGCTTAATTTCCCTCTGCATAATTCCTCAATGTTTGTACCTTTGATATTTTCACTAACCGTTTTGCATGTCCATAACAAAGATACGAGAAGTCATTCTTGCCTTAGGCGCCTTCTAATAGAACTAAATCACGACCAGTTAAATACACACCGAATTCACTGATCAACATATTGATATAATGACGGGGAACTTTGTCACATGACTGAAGTTTCTTAATGGAGGATAGGCGACATCCCAAACGTTGCGCGAAACAACTGGCTGGGATCCCTCTGTGTGCAAGAAAAGTCAAAAAACGTTTTCCGGTCATATTTTTACTACCTCTACAACTAACCGCAATACAAAACATTAAGATGTATTTATAGCAAAATAGTTCCTTCTTTTCAGTGCTTTTTTAACATTATTGTAACATTGTAATAAGTACAGAGCACAAAATAATCAAAGCCCAAATAATTTCTTCAAACTAAGAGATGAGGGGGAACTATTGCTTTTCTTTGAATGTGTATTTAAAGCTAATCCTATAGTTATACAGATTGGTATTTGATTTGTGATCTTGCAAATTATTGAATTGAGCAGGTATGTAGTTTAAGCTAATTTACCCCAGAAGTTGTTCGTTGATACTAACAACTGTATTCCAAATAATGGCAAACAATGCCCAATAATTCATTAAAAGTAGAGCAGCAATTGCGTCACGCTGGGTTTAAAGTGCTGTTAGGCTTTGCTCTTCTTATCTCAGCGATTATTATTTTTACTAAACCCAATAATGCTTTGATTGCTTGGGTCATAACATGCACTTGGTTCACATTGTCTGTCGTCGCTTTATTTAGGCCACAGTATAATCTTTGGTGTGCTAAAAGTTGGGTATTAATATCTGTGCCTCTAATACCGGTATTAATTCTTTTTAACGGAATTGTTCCTGCAACACTGATTTCGTTAGCTACTATCTTTCCTGTGATGCTTGTTAAGCATTATTGGCGATTATTTTCTGTGATTATTATCGCCTGTTCTACCTTGTTGGTTCCGTTCTCTGATGTCCCATATGATAATGCAATTTGGCTGAGGTTATCCATTTCTAACGCCATTGTTGCTATGATGGTACTGACACTCGTCACCTACTTAGAGCGTGCATTAGTGTCAAGTCTGGATAAGACAGATGAGTTAAATAAAGCACTAATTAGCGAACGTGAGGCTAACCAAACTCAATCTAAATTTTTAGCCACAATGTCCCATGAAATTCGCACGCCAATGAACGGAATTTTAGGTTTGCTGGAAATTATGTTGTCCACAGATGTATCCAAGCAACAACGCTCGCATCTTGAAAAAATCAAATATTCTGGCGATGTGTTGCACCGAATTCTTAATGATATTCTCGATTTTTCTAAGCTCACTGCCGGTAAATTAGTTATTGAAAATATTCCTATTAGTATTCATCAATTAATTATTGATACTTCAGCAGTATTTAAAACACAGGCGCAAGGTAAAGGTATCAATTTAAACTTCAGTGTTGATCAAAAAATAAAACAAAATCTCATGGGAGATCCAACACGCATAACTCAAGTGATAAATAACTTGGTCAACAATGCAATTAAATTTACCGCAACAGGTGAGGTGAATATTTCAGTCACCCTAACCCAACAAAAGGATAAGGTTCAAACCCTTGAATTTTGCGTTAGTGATACCGGTATTGGTATTTCAAATGACAATATAAGCAGTATTTTCTCAGCATTTACTCAAGCCGATGATTCCACTGCGAGAATATTTGGCGGTACCGGGTTAGGTCTGCAAATTGCTAAAAACCTGGTTGAACAAATGGGAGGTCAGATATGGGTTAAAAGTGATGAACAAGTAGGGAGTGAGTTCTATTTTACCCTAAGTCTTAAAGGATCCTCAAAGTTACCCATCAATACTAAAAAAATCGAGCATGAACGCCCACAGTTTACTGGTAGTGTATTGGTGGTTGAAGACAATGAAATCAATCAAGTGGTAGCTGAACAAATTTTACTATCATACGGACTACAAGTTGATCTCGCCGACGACGGACAACAATGCATAGAGGCACTTGAACACGTCGACTATGATCTAGTGTTGATGGATTTACACATGCCAAATATTGATGGCTTTGAAGCCTGTTCAATCATTAGAAAGACAAATCCTAATATTCCAATCGTGGCTTTAACCGCCGCTGTACTAAAAGATGAGGTTCAAAAAGCTTTAGATGCAGGTATGAATTCACATCTCGCTAAACCACTCGATCATGTTCAATTGCAAAAAGTCTTAAATAGATACCTCAAAACCAAACAAATGTAACAGCTACTACTTTTCCGCTGTACTGTTTTTTTCTTCTATGGTTTAACGCTCCTAGTTTTTTAGATTATCCATTTCCAGCATACAAAATATCAGTTGTTATTTTCACTAACAATTTAGTCTATTTGACTAAATTGTTAAGTAAGACCCAAAGCATCAATAAGGATGACTTTTTAATATTTATAAAAATTCCATGTAAATCATATTGTTATCTGTGTTTGTTAAATTGGCACAACACTTGTAATAGTTATGGTAGTGCTGGAATAGCCCAGCAGGAAAACTCATAAATATTATTGGAGAAATCAAAATGGGTATGTTTACGAGAATGTCAGACATAGTACAAGCCAATATCAACGCCATCTTAGATAAAGCGGAAGATCCAGCCAAAGTGATTAAGCTGCTTATCCAAGAAATGGAAGAAACCTTAGTAGAATTACGCTCTGTGGCAGCGACTAATCTAGCCGAGAAAAAACAAGTTCAGCGCCAAGCAGACAAACTGCAACAACAAATCAATGCATGGCAGGCAAAAGCGACTTTAGCGGTAGAAAAAGATCGTGAAGACCTGGCCAGAGCTGCGTTAGGTGAAAAGCACCTTTGTCAGCAAAAATTGTCAGCTTTAACTGATGAGCAGGTTGTAGTGGACGAATCGTTGTCTAAGTTACAAGCCGATATGGGAAAATTACAAGACAAACTTGTGGAAGCGCGAGCTAAACAAAAGTCTTTGATTGTTAGAGAGCGCTCGGTAGCTGTGCGAATGACGGTTAAAAATAGAGTTCACTCAGTCAAAATCGATGATGCAATTATGCGGTTTGAACAATATGAACGCAGGATTGATGACTTAGAGTCGCAAGTTGATGCTTACGATTTAGTGAATGAATCACAAGGCTTACATGCACAGTTCAATGAACTTGAAGCTGAGAGCCAAATTGAACAAGAGCTAGAAGCTTTACGTAAAAAGGTTGCTTAGTTTTGATCGGTCACTTAGCTAGTGGTAATCAATTGTTGCCACTAGCTGCCAAGACTTAAGAACAAAGGGGAAAAACATGAAACGTTATTATGAAGTTAACAGATTATATAAAGATCCAGTGCATCGTAAAGTGTCGGGTGTATGTGCAGGTTTAGCTAAACATTGGAGTCTACCTAGATTGTTAGTCCGCGTAATAGCCGTAGTCTGTCTAATATCGCTGCCGATGGTTACTGCTATTGCCTACATCACTGCCACAGTCCTGATCCCAAACAGATAGGAGTAGACTATGTTTAAAAACATTATTCTGGCGATATTGATAGCGATAGTGTTGACATACTGCTTGGGGCATCTGGCAAGCCAGTGGCTAGATTTACATCTTTCCTTTGCCGAATATGATTTTGAGCCCATAGCCTCAATTCTTGCAGTGACAGGTTTAGTAGTAATATTGGTAGTGGTGGGTTTTATTATCGCATTTAGTATTTTTGCCGCGATTGCTTTTGTTGTAGTTGCAGTTGGTATTGGTTTATTTGTTGCTGGGTTAAGTGTGTTTTGGCCGGTTATCTTATTTACCTTAGTGATTTTTCTTTTAGTTAAAGACAAACAAACTGCCGCCTACTGAAGTTATCAAAGACCTAGGTCAAACTTTTGTGTTTAATGGTTGGCATGTTAAATAGAATTACTGAATAATTGAGAGCATATTTATTATTTGTAGGTGGTTTATGCTTCGATTGATTATATTGCTGTGTAGTTTGGTAACTGGTTCGCTTTTCGCTGAAATAATAGTAACTGACGCAACCGTCAGATTACTGCCCCCTGGAGTGCCAAACACAGCGGCTTATTTTTCTATTCAAAACCACTCGGATACAAGCCAAATATTGATCGGTGCTTCTGCAGACTTCGCCACTAAAGCAGAAATACATAACCATATTTTGGTGGATGATATGATGAGCATGCAACAACGGTCTGAAGTTGTTATTCAGCCAGGGGAAAGTGTTCAGTTTGCTCCCGGCGGTCTACATATTATGATTTTTGGGCTGAAGACTCCCTTGCGCGAAGGGCAGTCTGTAGAAATTAGTCTGCAGACTAAAGGAGGCGAGTCAATTAGCATTACAGCTAAGGTTGCTCGGCCATCAGCACACTCACATCATTAGGAAAAAACATGAAACAATATCTTGCCCCAAAATGGTTGTTCAGCGCGATTGCACTAATCATCTTTTTGTTTTGGCTTTTATCGGTGTATTGGAGCTTCGAGCCTGAATTATTTGAACCTGAACTTCTTGCACAGCAGCAAGCTAGCCAAAGAAATGAGTCTGTTGTTGCGGGCTACACTATTACTACTAGTCTAATTAAAGTTAGCGAAACCTTGCTAGACAAGCCTGGCGGCTATTTGTCAAATGATGTATTGCCACCTAGTGTGATGATGGACAATATGCCTAGTTGGGAGTTTGGTGCCTTAGAAATGACTCGGGATTTGGCTCTAGCTATGCGCCAAGACTTTAGCCGCTCACAAAGCCAATCCTTAGAAAATCCTTTTTTAACCAAAGCCCAACCGCAATTTAATATAGATAACTTAAGTTGGTTGTTGCCTTCTGCAGAGTCGAAGTATCAAGAAGGTATAGATAATTTATATGCTTACAGAAGTAGCTTATCTGATAGCCGCCAAAAACAAGGACAATTCTACGCGCGGGCTGATAATTTGAGAGATTGGCTTAAACAGTTAGAGAAACGTTTAGGCAGTTTCTCGCAACGTTTGAGTGCAAGTGTTGGTCAAGAGCGTCTTGATACTAATTTAGCTGGTGATGCTCAAGCTATACAGTCTACGCCAACTGCAAATCGACTGGCTGAAAAAACCAGCTGGTGGAAGTTAGATGATAATTTTTATGAGGCTAGAGGTGCAAGTTGGGCATTAATACATTTTTTAAAAGCTGTAGAAGTGGATTTTGCCGATGTTCTCAAGAAGAAAAATGCCACAATTAGCTTGCAACAAATTATCCGTGAATTGGAAGCGACTCAAGAGTCTCTCTGGAGTCCAATGATATTAAATGGTAGTGGTTTTGGTACCTTAGCTAATCATTCATTAGTGATGGCGAACTATATTTCTAGGGCAAATGCTGCTCTAATTGAGCTAAGCGAATTATTGAATCAGGGTTAAATTATGAAAAAGACAGTCCTAACTTTAGGCCTAATTGTATCGGGAACTAGTTTTACTGCACAGGCTGATACCTTACTTGGCCTCTATGCAGGTGCTCAGGGCTGGAATATGCAAACCTCAGGTGGGTTTTCAAGTGATGGTACTAATGCGGATTTTAATTTTGAAGACCAAACAAATTCGAACATTTATGTAGCCTTTGAACATCCGGTTCCTTTAATTCCAAATATTAAAATACAACGAACCATCATGGACACGTCAGGTGAGACAACGTTAAATTCACAGTACACCTTTGGCGATGAAATTTATGCCAATAACACTGATGTGAGCACCGATGTGCAATTAACAACAACAGATTTTATCTTATATTACGAGTTGTTTGATAACGATTTGATTAGTTTTGATGTGGGTATCAACGCCAAACAAATTGATGGAGAGTTTTTGGTCACGGAAAAGGAAAATCCCTCTACCTCTTCCAGAGAATCGTTTTCTGGGCCCGTTCCAATGGTTTATTCTCGGCTGGCTATAGGTATCCCCTTTAGTGGCTTTGGTGCTTATGTGGAGGGGAGTTTCTTAAATATTGATGATCATACCTTGTCAGACTACCAAGCCGCGTTGACTTATAGCTTGATGGAAAATCTAGCGTTAGATATGACTTTTCAGCTAGGTTATCGGACTGTTAAATTAGAGTTGGATGACTTAGATGATATTTATTCAAATCTTGAATTTAAAGGTGTATACGCTGGATTAGAGGTGCATTTTTAATTTCATCTGATTTGGTTATAAAAAATTAGTTTTTATTCTTTCCAGTTATGTCCTTATATCGCTAACCTATAGTTGTGTTAATAACGGTTAGCGATTATATGTCTTCAGTAATAAATCAAGCCACTGGGCTTGCCGCAGGTTTAAATGAAAACCAGTGGTCTCAAATTAATCAGGCTACGGCCGCACTCAATCCACAACAACTGACTTGGTTGAGTGGTTACTTAGCTGGATTGGCGCAAAATGGCCAGTCTGCTGTTTTAGCTCAATCCGATAACAAGCCCGCAAAATTTTTGACTATTCTGTATGGTTCGCAAACCGGTAACGCCAAATCTGTTGCGAAGGAATACAAAGCCAAATTAGATGCGCTAAATGTTCCGGCTAAAATTGCTAGTATGGCTGATTACAAACATAAGCAACTTAAAACAGAGAGTCATGTGGTGGTTATTGTTAGCACCCATGGTGAAGGTGAAGCTCCAGATGATGCAGTTGCGCTACACAGTTTTTTAGCTGGGAAAAAAGCACCAAAACTCAACGACTTAAATTTTGCTGTTTTAGGCTTAGGTGATACAAGTTACGAGTTTTTCTGCCAAACAGCCAAAGACTTTGACAAACGTTTACAGGATCTAGGCGCAAAGCGGATAACGGCTCGTGTTGATTGTGATGTTGATTACGATACTGATGCAACGGCTTGGTTTGAAACCGTTACTCATCAGATAAAAGATGAGTTAAGCGCAAAAAGTTCGCAATCTGTTGCCCCATCGTTAGATATGGGTACTAGTGGTGTAGTCGCTAGTCAGTACACTAAAAAATCCCCATATACTGCAACTTTACTTGAAAGTCAGAAAATCACTGGCCGAGATTCAGTTAAGGATATCCGCCATATTGAGATATCCCTTGAAGACTCAGGTATCCAATATCGCCCGGGTGATGCATTAGGTATTTGGTTTAAAAATGATGCAAACTTAGTTGACGAGTTAGTAACTGTACTGGGTTTGCAAAGTGATGTTTCGGTTAGCTGGTCAGGTGATGACTACAGTTTAAAAGATGTTTTGGTTAATAAATTAGAGTTGACTCAAAGTTATCCAACTTTTGTCACCCAATATGCAGAATATGCTAACAACGTTGAACTCAATGCATTATTAGATGATAAGTCAGTTTTGCGTGAGTATTTGGCCCAGTGCCAAATTATTGATGTTGTTCGTCAGTTTCCAGCCAAAATCAGCGCTCAACAGTTTGTTGATGCCCTAAGAATAATGACACCACGACTCTACTCTATTGCTTCTAGCCAAGCAGAAGTGGAAGACGAAGTACACTTAACTGTTGCCTTAGTTGAATACGACGCCCACGGTCATGCCCATCAAGGTGGCGCTTCTAGCTTCTTGTCTACTCGTTTAGAAGAAGGTGGTGAAGTGAATGTGTTTGTCGAGCAAAATGACAACTTTCGTCTACCCGATGACGGTAACACTCCGGTTATCATGGTTGGCCCAGGTACAGGTATTGCTCCCTTTAGAGCCTTTATGCAACAACGTGAAGCGGAAGAAGCCAGTGGTGAAAACTGGTTGTTCTTTGGTAACCCTAATTATACTCAGGATTTTTTGTATCAAACTGAATGGCAACGTTTTGTTAAAGACGGTGTAGTCAATAAAGTCAGTTTGGCATTTTCCAGAGATCAAGAACAAAAAGTTTATGTGCAGCACCGAATGCTTGAACAAGGCGCTGAGTTGTATCAGTGGCTTGAGCAAGGTGCACACCTTTATGTGTGTGGTGACGCCAATCATATGGCCAAAGACGTACAAGACGCTTTAGTGCAAATTGTGATTGAACATGGCGCCAAAAGTGAAGAGCAAGCCGAGCAGTATATATCTGACTTGCGCCGTACTAAACGCTATCAGAAGGACGTTTATTAATGACTACTGACAATAAAAATTTCGTCGTTGAAGGCAATTTAGCTGATAACGAACGCCTTAAAGGCCAAAGCAATTTTTTGCGTGGCACTATAGCAGAAGATTTGAATGATGATTTAACCGGTGCATTTGTTGGTGATAACTTCCAACTTATTCGTTTTCATGGCATGTACCAGCAAGACGACCGTGATATTCGTGCTGAGCGCGCTAAGCAAAAATTAGAGCCTCTACAAAACGTGATGTTAAGAGCACGTTTACCTGGCGGTATTATTACCACTCAGCAGTGGTTGGCGATTGATAAATTTGCTGAGGAAAAAAGTATTTATGGCAGTATTCGTTTAACTACGCGCCAAACATTTCAGTTTCATGGAGTGTTAAAGCCTAACGTTAAACCTATGCATCAAATGCTAAATCAAGTTGGCGTTGACTCTATTGCGACCGCTGGCGATGTAAACCGTAATGTATTGTGTACTTCTAATCCGGTGGAGTCTGAAGTACATCAAGAAGCATACGAGTGGGCTAAAAAGATCAGTGAACATTTGTTGCCTAAAACACGTGCCTATGCAGAAATTTGGCTCGATGGCGAAAAAACAGAAACAACCGATCATGAACCTATTTTAGGCAATAACTATCTACCACGTAAGTTTAAAACGACAGTGGTTATTCCGCCGCAAAATGATGTGGACGTACATGCTAACGATTTGAATTTTGTAGCAATTGCCGAAAACGGTAAGCTAGTTGGTTTTAACGTTTTGGTTGGTGGTGGCTTGGCCATGACTCATGGGGATACCTCTACTTTTCCGCGCAAAGCAGACGATTTTGGTTATATCAGTTTAGAGCATACTTTAGCCGTGGCGGCAGCAGTGGTGACCACGCAGCGTGATTGGGGTAACCGAGTTAATCGTAAAAACGCCAAGACTAAGTACACGTTAGAGCGTGTTGGTGTTGAAAATTTTAAAGCAGAAGTTGAAAAACGCGCTGGTGTTGTTTTTGCAAAAAGCAAACCTTTTGAGTTTACCTCTCGTGGCGACCGTATTGGTTGGGTTGAGGGTGTAGATGGAAAACACCACCTTACCTTGTTTATTGAAAACGGCCGCATTTTAGATTACCCAGGTAAAACGCTGAAAACAGGTTGTGCTGAGATTGCAAAAATACACACAGGCGATTTTCGTCTAACGGCTAATCAGAATTTGATAGTGGCGGGTGTAACAACCGAACAAAAAGCTCAGATTGAGCATTTAGCCCGTGAGCATGGGTTAATGTCTGATGACGTAAGTTTACAGCGTAAAGACTCGATGGCTTGTGTTTCACTACCCACTTGCCCACTAGCTATGGCAGAAGCAGAGCGTTATTTACCAGACGCGGTGACTCAAATCGAGGAAATATTAGCTAAGCATGGCATGCCAGATGAGAGCATCATTTATCGAGTGACAGGTTGTCCTAATGGCTGCGGCCGTGCAATGTTGGCTGAAGTTGGTTTGGTAGGTAAAGGTCCCGGCAAATACAACTTCCATTTGGGTGGAGATCGTCAAGGTACTCGGATCCCTAGAATGTACCGTGAAAATATCGATGAAAAGGAAATTATGAGTGAGTTAGACGACTTGATAGGCCGTTGGTCTAAAGAGCGTAATGCTGGCGAAGCTTTTGGTGATTTTCTTATCAGAGCTGAAGTTGTTAAACCTGTTATTAACTCAGCTAAGGACTTTTACGATGACCCAAGCTATTCAATCTAGCGTTGTCGAGAATACAACACTGAGTATCTCAGGCGAAGAATTGGTGCAAACCAATCTTGTCTTAGAAAAGCAGTCTGCTGTGCAACGAGTGGCATGGGCATTAGAGCACCTGCCTCATAATTTTATGTTGTCATCGAGTTTTGGCGCACAAGCGGCTGTGATGCTACATATGGTGACGCAGCAATATCCTGATATTCCAGTGGTGCTGACTGATACAGGTTATTTATTTCCTGAAACCTATCAATTTGTTGATGAGTTAACAGAGCGCCTTAAGCTTAATCTTAAGGTTTATCGTGCTGATACTTCTTCTGCATGGCAAGAAGCCCGTATGGGAAAAATGTGGGAGCAGGGGCTAGAAGGTATTGAAAAGTACAACGCACTGAATAAAGTTGAGCCAATGCAAAAAGCTTTGCAAGAGTTACAAATAAAAAGCTGGTTTGCTGGATTACGCCGCAGTCAGTCAGATATGCGCGAAACCTTACCTGTTGTGCAGCAGTTGAAAAATCAATATAAAATTTATCCTATTATTGATTGGTCGAACAAAGATGTTCATTTGTATTTAAAAGAACATAATCTGCCGTATCACCCTTTATGGGAAAAAGGCTATGTGTCTATAGGTGATTGGCACAGTACTCGCTCTTTGGAAGAAGGTATGAATGAACAAGATACCCGTTTCTTTGGATTAAAAAGAGAATGTGGCTTGCATGAATTTGGTGATGGAATTTAGCGATTTCGAGTCACAGCTGTTCTAAGAATCATCTAGGTAATGTCAAAAGCATTTCCTATGGTGGTTCTGAGTGACTTAACGTAAGTATCTTGTCGTTTTCGGGTCACCAATTTACATAATTCAGCGCCAGTAGTAGTAAATTTGTAATACACTAAAGTGGTGCCCGTACGCTTTGCCGTTAGATACAAAGTTTGTCCTGCACAACGCCATTCTGCAGGCACTCCAACGGGCAATTCGCCAGACTCAATTTCACTATTGTGTATTAACCCTAAGTCCATTAGCGACAAAATATCTGGGTAACCTAAACCAAATGTTGCCATGTTAAGTTGATGCTCTTTGTGCGAACTAAACAACGACCAAATACTGGTTTTTTGATAATAACCAAGTAAAAGTTTAGGGGTAGACTCCCCTTTGCGGCGGCTTGCTAGATTGACTGCATGACGAAAAATTTGTGCATCTTTTTGTGTTAGCTGTTTTAATACCCCTAAGGTTTTTAACGAGAAACTACCCGGCCTTGCTGTCTCTACCGCAAATATCTTGCCCCATAATTCCTGCATGGTAGGCGAAAAAATTTCTTCTGCCATTTTTACGAAACTAAAAAACCAATCAGGATCTAAATCTTCTTCTTTACCGTCATCTAGACAAAAGTCCAAGGCCCTGCCCAAAATGTTTTCTAGATTTTTAAGTTTTCTTAACGCTAACATCTCTTTGTTGCGTTTTATTTTTTCACTGCTGCTGGTGGTGTGCAAAGAGATATTCTCTCCTTGCACACCTACCTGAGAAAACCAGTTCATAATACGTTTTTGACTTGTTTGCCTGTTCAACCTATTTTCTGACTGTGTTTTCGCTGCACTTATGGCTACATCTGCTTTTTGCGGCAGAATTGGTTTTAACTGATTTGTAATGGGCAAAGATGTAGATTCTATTTTCATGAAACTTAGAACGCTGCTTTGGTTTTTGTTTTGTTGCCCTGTATATTGCGTTAATTCATGTTACATGAGCAAATAAAAATGTTAACTTTACTCAACACGGGTAAGTAATTTTATACTTCCATGGCTTTTTCTTCGTGTTGTGTTGAATTGAACTGAATATAAAAAATATGGCATGATTGCTACAGACAGCAGGATTTTGAACTTAATGGAATGTCAATGAGCTCAAGTAAATACGAAAATGATGAATTAATTTTTTTATCAGAAGATAGCCACTCAAGCTCTCCGGAAATTACTGGTGTGTGGAATGTATTAGTCGTCGACGATGATGAAGAAATACACTCTGTCACTAGACTTGCTCTATCAGATTTAGTCGTTAATGATAAAAATTTACATTTTATCCATGCATATTCAGGTGCCGAAGCATTAAAAATAATTGAGGATATGGGATCGTCTATTGCCATTATTTTACTGGATGTAGTGATGGAATCTGATGATGCTGGTTTAACAGTAGCAAAAATTATGCGCGAAGAAATGAAGATTATGGAACCTCGCATTATTCTACGTACTGGGCAGCCGGGGTATGCGCCCGAAGAACAAGTCATTAAAGATTACGACATCAATGACTATAAAACCAAAACAGAGCTTACCCGAAGCAAATTGGTGACAACCATTATTGCTTCACTGCGTTCTTATCAACAGATATTGTCGATTAATCAAAGCCGCCTAGGCTTGCAAAAAATAATTGTTTCAGCCGCAAACCTAATGGAGGAGCATTCTGTTAAGAGTTTCTGCGAAGGTGTAGTGACTCAAATTAGTTCACTTATTGGCTTAGAAGCAGGCGGGGTTGTCTGTGCAAAAGCTGGCTCAGTATTGAACAAGGACGACGATGGCGTTTATATACTTGGCGCGGCAGGAGAATTTGCCCCTTACATTAATGAAAAGCTAGAAAATATACACAATGCAAAAATAGTGAAATTTGTTAACTGTTGTTTGCAACTCAAAGAGCATATATTTGAGAAAGAATTTTCTGTGTTATATCTTAATAGTTCGGGTTACGAAGCCGCTGTTTACTTGCAAATAGGCAAAGAAATTAGTGGAGTTGATCAACAATTACTCGAAGTGTTTTTGTCTAGTATTTCTATTGGCTATGAAAATGTTAACTTATTTCATCAACTTCGTACCGCTGCCTTTAAAGATTGGTTAACTAAGTTACCTAATCGTAGTGAATTTATCAATATGTTGGATGATTGTGGTGTCGCTAAAAACCACAATGAAAATTCAGTTGTGGCTTTAATCGATATAAATCATTTTGCCGATATTAATGATGGACTGGGCCAAGATGCTGGTAATAGTACTTTGCTTGCTGTTACTAAACGTTTAGAAGAAACATTTTTAGATAAGGTGAAAATGGGTCGTATTGGCTCAGACGTTTTTGGCTTAATTGGCGCCGAGTTTTTTGTTAATCCGCAAACACTGAATGAATTATTTATAGCTCCTTTTAAAGCGGGTGAACATACTTTGCCGCTTTCGGCCTCTTTTGGTTTTTGTCGATTAGTTGGAAAACCACAATCCGGTATTAATATTCTCAAGCATAGTAATATCGCTTTAAATAAAGCTAAGAAAAACCTTAATACAAACTTTGAATATTATGCGCCTGAGATGGAAGAGGAAACAACTTGGCGTTTGGACATGATCAGGCAATTAACCAGAGATTTTGAAGCGAAAAAGCTACAACTTTGGTATCAACCTCAAGTTGATTTAGTGACTGAAAAAATAGTCGGGATGGAAGCATTGTTACGCTGGCCAACCTCTGATGGCGGTTTTGTTTCGCCTGCGGTATTTGTTCCTTTAGCTGAGTATTCTGGTCTAATTATCGATATTGGGATCTGGGTGTTGGAAGAGTCGTGTCGAAAATTAAGCGCATTATCAAAGGAGGGATACACAGGCTTACGAATGGCAGTTAATATTTCCATGCCACAGTTTAGAGATCCAAATTTTATTGATACTGTCAAAAATATTATCACCAAATTTGCTGTAGAGCCGGAAAGGATAGAGTTAGAAATTACTGAAAGTGTGGTTATGGATGAGCCACAAATTGTGATTGAAGCCTTACAGGAATTGAAGTTGTTTGGAGTCAAAGTTGCCATTGATGATTTTGGGACAGGTTTCTCTTCCATGAGTTATCTACAACAATTGCCTCTTGATCGCTTAAAAGTCGATCGTTCTTTTGTTAACGAAATTAAACCAGGTAAAGCGGCCTTTATTGCTGAAACTATAGTAACTCTTGGTAATAAACTAGGTTTGTCGACCATTGCAGAAGGCGTCGAAAAAAGAGAGCAGGCCAGTTATATGCTAAAATTAGGCTGTGATGAAGCCCAAGGGTTTTTGTTTGCTAAACCAATGCCTTATGAACAATTACTCGAGTTTTTAGCCTCCGAGGATAATTAATCTAAGTTCAAATTAATTATCCTGTATCTTGAATTTAAGTATTTTTTGCATTTGCGGTAATACTTCGTTTTCAAACCAACTATTTCTTTTCAACCAAATATTATTCCTTGGTGAAGGGTGAGGTAACGGCAGGAATTGAACTTGGTACTCACGCCAGTTTTTAATCCGTTCAGTTAAGGTTCTCTTGTCTTTTAAGTAATAATCTTGAGCGTACTTACCCACTAAAAGTATAATTTTTGTTGGCTCTTGTTGTACCAATAACGGATGCCATTTGGGCGCGCATTCTGTCCTAGGAGGCAGGTCACCCGACTTACCTTTACCAGGATAGCAAAAAGCCATGGGCACAATAGACAAGGTGTTTTTGTCGTAGAATGTGTGTTTAGACATGTTTAGCCAAACTCGTAACCTATCCCCTGATGCATCATTCCATGGTGTATTGCTTTGATGAGCTTTAATGCCAGGAGCCTGACCAATTAGAATTATCTTTGCATGACTTGAATATTGCAATATGGGTTTAGGTGAAAAAGGTAAAGAGTGAGCACATTCATTACAATTATGGATCTTAGAGACAATGTCTATTTTACTAATCATTAGATTCTCCAAATTGATTTTTCCTTGTAAAAAAAAGGCCTCAAAATGAGGCCTTACCAGTAAATTTTTTATGTCGTTATTCTGCCATCGCAGGCAAGAAGTCAAACTGATTAATGTGTAACCACTTTTGTTTTTGAACTGCCAAACTTTGTTTTAACTCTTTATATTTGTAATGTACTTCAAGATTTTCATAGCTGCGCTTCAAGCTTTGTTTTTTGATTGCCATTAATTGTTTCTTGGCAGCGTAATAGTCGGTCATACGCTGTGCTAAGAGTTCGTACTCAACTTGTACTTTAGCTAATATTTCATCTGCATTGGCCATCTTCGATACTTTTTCTTGAGCTAATTTAAGCTGCATGGCTACCTTCGCCTTTTCAATTCTTTCTTCTGGGCAACGTCGAAGTTTGCTGGTCCAGCCAATAAGGGATAGTCCTTTGATTAACCATTTTGTTGGATCAAATTGCCACCATTTGATGCCGTTTCTGTAGTCATATTCAAATATATGGTGGAAATTATGATAACCCTCTCCGAAAGTAAAAAAGGCTAAAATATCGTTATCTCGAGCTGTATTTTTATCAGTATAAGGTTGCTTACCCCATATATGAGCCAGCGAGTTAATGAAAAAAGTGACGTGATGAACCACTACTAGGCGGAATACACCTGCTAACAGTAACATGCCCCAAATATCGCCATTCAACCAACCTAGCAACAATGGCACACCAAAGTTTGCGCTAAGCATGATCTTGAAATAGTGTTTATGTTGCCACATCACCACAGGATCTTTTTGTAGGTCGCGGCAGTTACTGTAATCAGCATAACGGTGGATTTGATATTCTCTTAACATCCAACCAATATGTGAATACCAGAAGCCTTTTTTGGCTGAGTAAGGATCATGATCGTTATCGTCAACATGTTTGTGGTGGATACGATGGTCCGAACACCAATGCAGAATACTGTTTTGTAGCGACATTGCGCCACCTATCGCCAACACGACTCTTACAAATGCATTGGCTTCGTATGCTTTGTGTGACCATAATCGGTGATAACCGGCAGTAATCGACATACCTGAAAAGTAAATTAATACGACACAGGCAATTATTTCAAAGGCATCAAAGCCATTTATTAGTGCTTCTAGAGGAACCAAAACCGCGGCTATAAGGCCGGTAATGGTAAAAACCAATATATTGGTAAGTAGCAGTCGTGGTTTTTTCATTTAAAAAATATTAATTTCAGCTTACATGTGTACGCTATTTTACGTTGCCTTTAGTTTTTCGCAAGGGCTATATGTGTATAGTGTGAAATTTCTTCGGTATGTGTTTTGCTTTTTTCACGTTAGAATTATGTGAATATTGCTCCGCTCATCAACAACAGGTTTTATCTATTGAACCGTCAAGAACAAAAATTACGTACCCGCCGTTCTATAATCGAAGCGGCGTTTTTACTCCTAGATGAACAACGCAGTTTGTCGAGTATCAGCCTTAGAGAAGTTGCAAGAGCTGCGGGTATCGCACCCACTTCTTTTTATCGACACTTTAAAGATATAGACGAATTAGGTTTAACCTTAGTTGATGAAGCTGGTTTAGCGCTACGTCAGTTAATGCGTCAAGCGAGAGTGAGAATTGCTTCTGGAGGCGGTGTGATCAATACCTCAGTGGATACTTTTATGGAGTTTATTACTGCTAATAACAATGTTTTTCGTTTGTTATTACGAGAACACACAGGTACATCAATGGCTTTTAGGGCAGCCGTATTGCGTGAAATCAAACACTTTAATGTAGAACTGACTGATTACACTATATCTACTACGGGCTTGCCATATAAAATTGCTAACTTACAAGCCGAAGCTATGGTCAAATTGGTTTTTAGTGCAGGAGCGGAAGCGCTTGATGCGTCCGCTGAGCAAAAGGCTAATGTTGCAGAACGAGTAAAACTTCAATTAAGGTTTGTTGTAAATGGTGCCTTACAAGCTAAAGCTGAACAAAGTTCGAGTTAATTGTCTGCAAACTCAAATTAACTATTTTTTTGCAAATAGACTCCACATTCTACGTGATGGGTATAAGGAAACTGATCGAATAACGCAAATCGAGTGATGCTATGTGTAAGTAATAATGTGTCCAGATTGAGTTTAAGGGTGTTTGGATTACATGAAATATACACAATGTTTTCATACTGACTAATCATATCCACAGTGGTTTCATCCAATCCAGCACGTGGTGGGTCGACTAATACAGTTTTGCAATGATAATCAGCTAAATTAATGCCTTCTAAACGGCGGAATTCTCGCACTCCCTGTTGGGCTTGGACAAATTCTTCGCTCGACATACGAATAATTTTTAGATTGAGTATGTGATTTGTATTAATGTTATCTTGCGCTGCCGCAACTGAGGTTTTGGATATTTCAGTGGCTAGAACTTTTCCGAAATTTTGTGCTAAGGGGATAGAAAAATTCCCAGAACCACAATATAGTTCAAGTAAGTCTCCTTGACTATCTTGAGTAATATCTAATGCCCATTCAATCATCTTAATGTTGACCCGTGCATTGGGCTGGGTAAAACTGTTCTCGACTTGTTTAAAGGTGAACATTTTTTGATTGATTGTTAATTCTTCGGTTACATAATCTTTATCTAGAATGACCTTTTGTTTCTTTGCACGACCAATAATGTCTATCTTGTATTTTTTTCTTAATGCAGAACGGATCTTCTGCATTTCATCGGTCCATTTTTCATCTAATACTTTGTGATAGAGCAAAGAAGCTGTGATTTCTCCGCTAAGTGTCGCTAAGTAATCAATTTGGAATAGCTTCCTACGAGCAGTGTCATTTTCTCTTAGTAATAGAAGCAGATCGGTCATAACATCATTAATAAGTTGGCTGGCAGGAGGAAAATGATGGACTTGGTATTTTTGTTTAGTGGCTTGATCAAACATTACATGATGAAGATCATCACGATCATGCCAGATGCGGAATTCAGCGCGTAATCTGTAATTTAATGGCTCAGAAGGAAATATTTCCAATGCAGGCATAGGAAGTTGGGCAAAACTGTCTATGAGAGTGTTTGTTTTAGTTTTCAGTTGTTCAACATAATTGTTTGCCTGAATCTCAGTTGGCCGCATGTATTGCCTCAATCATTGGGGGATAAAAACGCGCAAGTTAAAGTGTTTTCGTGCATTCTGCAATATCTAAGAAAAGTTAAGTATTATTTTTCGTATAAATTTTGTGCAAATTTATCTAAAGTATTAGAAAGTAGGGCCGATAAGTTTAGTTAAGGATAGTGAGGTATCTGCCATGAACATAAGTCAATTAAAAGCCTTTTTAGGTGACAGCCCCCAACATTTGGGTAAAGAAACAAGTATGCAAAACCAATTGCGTGATGCGGGTTTAAAGCAAGCTATTAGCGGGCAAAATAACCCAGTTTCGCAAAGCGTGGACAAATTTAGCTCCAGCACGTCTTTAGGTGTGCGGATCTATACTAATTCTTTAAACAATACCCTGGAAATTAATAGGCAGAAACCTAATTTTTCCGCGCCTGAGCCTAAAGATGCTGAAGCTTCATTATTTGATTTTGAAGAAATAGCAAAAAATGTGCTTAACTTTGTGGGTGGAGCGATTAAAAATGCTCAAAACAGAGGGGCCGATGATATTGAACTCAATGAGTTATTTGAACAAGCTTCATCTGGTGTACTCAAAGGCATAAAATTAGCTGAGCAAGATTTAGCGGGTTTCTTAAATGAAGAAATCGCGAATGGCATCAGTAAAAGTAAAGATTTAATTGAAGAAGGTATAGCCAATCTCAAACGCGATATCTTTAGTCCTCAAGCTGAAGCTTTAGATAAGCCTGCTCAATCTGCAGTTAACTCCTCTAGTGTCTCTTACGAAAAACAACAGTCAGGTGAACTGAGTATTCGAACTCGAGATGGTGATAGTGTAAATATTGTATTTGATGATATTCGGAAAATTGAGGTGACTCAACAACAGTCACGGCAAGCTGCACAAGATCCAGATGATAAAACACCAGTTCCTAAAACGGTTGAACGTAATAGTAACAGTACATCTACAGATGCAGTTGACACAGCGGCACCAGCAATTGATGCAGCAGAAAATCCAGAGGCGAATTTAGAGCCGATCGAAGAACCAAAATCTAGCCCCCAAACAATTGAGCAGAACGTGATTTTTTATCAAGAAAATTCATTTTCGTTTTCAGTCAAAGGAGAGTTAGATGAAGACGAGCTTAAAGCCATTGGGCAACTAGTCGCTGACGCTAATGAACTTGCTGAAGAGTTTTTTAATGGTGATATCGAGACCGCTTTTAATCAAGCGCTAGAGTTAGGGTTTGATGAACAAGAATTGTCTAGTTTTGCCTTGCAGCTCACCAAAGTCGAAAATACAGAAGTTATTAAAGCATATGAAACTGTCTCTCATTTTGATGACGATAATGTAGATGGCGATCCTGCGAAAGCAGTTAAACCGATTGCTGAGTATCTTGATAAACTATTAAACGTTCTGGATGGCTCTAGACATCAATTAGAAGACAATAAGTCATATGAAAATGTGATCAATGAATTGATTAATCGATTAGGTGAAGATGTGGCTACGCCAGATTTGATCTCTGCTATTAACCGCTTTAACGAATTTAATCAAAAACTTGTGAACAATTTACCTATTGGTTTTCAACCAGCAAGCTAATATTAGTCTTCTTTATAATAGGCAAATAAAAAAGGCCAGCTAGTTGCTGGCCTTTGAATTTCTAAATGAAGACTATTCTTCTTCAATTTTTTCTTTAGCTAACCGCACTTTTAAAGTACGTTCTTGGAAAGTCGAATCGTTTAAATTCTTGATTGCCTTGGCTGCACCTTTAGCATTCATTTCAACAAAACCGTAGCCTTTCCTTTTCCCAGTGCGACGATCTTTCATAAGTCGCACTGATACAACACTACCTTGTTGCTCAAAATGTTCCTGCACTGCTTCTTCATCTGCTCGATAAGGAAGATTACCAACATAGAGAGTGGATATCTCTGATGATTCATCTTGCCCGCCAGAAGAACTAGTAGACGAAAATAACTTCGATAAAGCTGGTACTAATAAGCCGCCAACTAAAACGCCTATGGCTGCTGCCCATTGGCTAGGCAAATCGGAAGCTACTATGGGTAAAATGACATAAAGAACAATAGCGAAAATGACCGTGGTAAAAATATTCAAAATAAAAGATGGATTCATATGGGTCTACCTAAAAAGATTTTATGGTTATAAGAATAAAAGCGAACATATGGTACCCATTTATAAGGTTTTCGCAAACAGTAAGGCTAGATATCAACAG
>NZ_BAEO01000043.1 GCF_000314995.1 Paraglaciecola arctica BSs20135
TGGGCACATCACGGCCATAATAATTTAGTCGCTTTGAGCCAGTTTCAGGCCGTCACTGATTGATTTATTTGTAACTCAGTTAAAATGATTTTTACTTTTTTATTGCTCCGCAGATCACACCATACGGCTTAAAAAAGTAGTTGCTTAGTGAATGGTTTGTTGGGCGGTAGACTTTTTGGTGGCGACAGCAACTTCCTCTTTCTGGGCAAAATAACTGCGGGTAATGATTGGCTTCTCTAAATGCTGGATCAGTTTGCTCATAAAATCATCCATGTGCTCGGTCTGGTAGTGACCTTGAAGGCTCTCGGCGTTTTCCCATTCCTGTAACAAAATGATTTGATTAGAATCGGTGATACCTTCGAAGTATTCATAGCTGATGCAGCCTTGTTCTTTTCTGCACAGCAGAACCATGTTCTTCATTAAATCAATCACTTCTGACTTCGATTTGCTTAACAAATGGAATGTGTTTTGAACAATTATCATATTTAGGAGCCACGTGGTGAAATTAACGTTCGATAACATCAATTGAGTTAATTGCTGTTTCCAATATAGATACTAAACGTACAGTTGTTGAAAAAACAGTAGCGAAAAAATCTATAAAGACATATGTGGTGCTTTTTAAGCAAAACTCAATCTGCGGGAGTCGCTGATTCATTAAAAAACCAACGGCCTTTTCTGGCACATAACCGGAATTCAATGTGGGTAAAAAACAGTAGTAGATAGATAAAACCCAAACACTAAAGCTACTAATAACAGAGAACTCAAAGCACTTCGCTGCATAGAAGTACAGATTGATATTTACGTTTTTTTCTCTGTGCCCTCCTATTCCTCTGGGTTAATATCTTTTTATCTTTTAACTACAATGAAATGAATTGCTCAAATCTAGTGAAATAAATAACCAAGGAATTAAATGTATTTAAAGCCCGCTATGAAAGCAGGCTTTTTAGCAACTGGATAAAATTAACTTTAAGCTGATTTACGTTTCACGAACATTAACCCGCACAGCCCTAACCCCAATAAAACTAGACTTCCTGGTTCTGGAACAGCAGTCGATCGCATGGCGATAATGATATCGTCATAGTCAGCATCAGAACTGTTGTGGTGGTTATCGTTAAAGCCCACAATAATATCGCCTACAAAAAGCGATAAGCTGCGATTACCCGATAGATAAGTAAGTGTAGTGTTTTGCGTTAAACGGAATAATTTAAAGCCGGGGTCATTGGAGGCCCCAAAATTATCCAGAGCAACATTCCAAGGACCATTCGAATCTTCGAAAAATAGATTTTCTGTATCAAAGTTAACTGTATCCCAAACACCCCAATTATTTGTGTTGGCAGTAGAGAATGTTAATAAGGAATCTAACGATCCCACACCTGCACTAGCGGTCTTATCAATATCATTGGTATTGCCCGACTCTCGTCCTATGGCGGTGAACATCCACTCTCCGTTAAAATCTAACCTAGACACCGAAGTTTCAATTCCCGGGAAAGCACCATTCGCTAAAAATCCGTTAATATTATCGCCATTCCAGCCACTAGGACCAATGAGTCCAGCCATAGAGTTAGGTACAAAAACCATCTGAGTGATGAATACTAATACCATTAATTTTACATTTAAAAATTTCATTAATTCTTACTCCATGAATTCTTAGTTAGCTAGGAGCATTTAAATACTCACTCGCGATTGTGCAAATAATACCCACCTAAAAATTCAGAAAATATGGCTAAACTGTCCATTATTAAAAAGTGAACAGCTATATTTCTATTTTTGATATCTAACCTATGCAAGTCTTTGGTCTTTCAACACTTTTCTTTACTCAGCTTTGTTGGTAATTTGTGAGAAATTGGGCAGGGAAATATTGTGGTGTCTGAACTTAATAGCAGTGAACATGAAAAAATAGTGTTAGAGCATCAGGCTGCAAAACTCTTTATGCGTTGGTATGAGCACGAAACAGGCCATGCAATCCGCCACCTTTGGCATAACCGCCCTTCTAAACCCGATGTGTCTTGTCGTTTTGAAGGGGAACGCTTAGATTTGGAAGTGGCGCATCTTTACGGCAGTGAGCAAGAAGCCATGCAGATATTGAAACGGGAATTAAGTGACAAGACCCGTCAAGAACTGCAAGAATTAGAAAATAATACTGAGCCTGGATCTCGTCTGTTAACTGCGCTAAACCGAATTCTGTTTAATAAATCCTTTAAACATTATAAGACCAAGCGAGTTTGGCTGGTTATCCGTAATGCTCATCCTGCTTGGAGTAAAACCCAGATCCAAGCTCTACAACATTGTATCACTGTGCCCGCTACCCACCCCTTTGAACAAATTTGGATAGTAGGTGACTGGGACGGTAAAAGCGGCATAGTGCAGCTCTTTCCCTAATGCAGATGAAGCTCTAATTAAAGAAGGGGTTATTTATAAACTTATTAAGTGTGTTATAGGCAATAAAAAATCTCAACGCTCCTATCGAATTAACAGGCTTTATTTATCACATCAATCATATGCACTATATCGTCTTCGTCATTATAGATATGCGGGGAAACACGGATCCCTAAACTACGGGCATCTACCCCTATATGAGCGGCCTTTAATGCATTGAGCACAACGTCTTGGGCATCGCCAAACTGCAATATAGCGGTGCCACTGCATTTATTGGCCTCTTTAGGTGACACAATTTGCGCCCCAAACGCTTTATGCAGCAAGGTTAAAAGCCTCAGATTATGCCGTCTAGCTAAGCCTGTGGGTATTTGATTAGCATAATTGATACTATGGGCCGCTAAAATAAAGGGAGCCACTGAAGGCGTACCACCCCAAAATCTTAATGCCCCTTGGTGGTAGCGAAAATCATGTATATTAAATTCAAAGGGATTTTCATGAGAAAACCAACCAACGTCTTTAGGTTTACAATCATCAATATGTTTAGGATGTACCCATAAATAAGCGGCTCCAGGGCCTGAGCATAACCATTTAACTGATGACCCAATCATAAAGTCGGCAGCTGTTTCGGTAAGATCTAAGGAGATTACTCCTGCTGATTGAGCCACATCTATTAGGGTAAATATACCCTGCTGTTTCGAGCGTTCGACTATGGATTTTACTGGCGGCTGTTGCCCAGAGTTTGAATACACTTGGCTGATAAACACCAAATCTATGTCTTGGCTTAAGTGTTTTTCCCACACATCTAAGCATGTAATATCTAACTCTTTAGGGATAAAACAAATTTCACATTCAGGTAACGCATGACGTAATGCAAACCCCATGCTAGGGAAGTCTTGTTCACTCATCAGTAACTTAGCGGATGGCTTGGTCAATCTTGGATGTGACATAACCAGCTTAGATAGAGCGCTGGATAAATTAGCCTGAGGGCAAAAATTCTCAGGGGCATGATTGAAGAGTTGTCCTAAAGCAGACTGAAATGTTTCGATGCTCTGCAGCCATTGTTGCCAAGGCTCAGAACTCTGCGTTTGCCACGGACTAAAAAAGCCATCAGAAAACGCCTGTTGCGCGCTTTTTAAGGGGCGTCCAACCGAGTGATTTAATAGATAACAGCCTTTATTTGGAAGACAAAAATCGTCTTTATAGTTTTGGGTAGCTAAAGCAACTGTCATTTAAGGCTAGCCTTAAGACTATTAAGATCTTCAAAACGAGTCAGAATATCGCTACGTTCATTTGCCATGCGTTTATCTTTAAGTTTTTCTAATCCACTCAGTAAAGCCGCAAGGGGCGGACCACTAGCTGTCACTGTTTTTAAGTGAGCTTGCGAGAGGTCAGTCGACGGCTGAGTAATATATTTATTAACTAGTTGTTCATGGTGCTGATTGGCTGTTTCACCATGTAATTCACAAGCGATTAAAAATTGTTTTAAGTTAGCTTGATACCAGTCTTGATCGGAGCAATCTTTAGCAATGAGAAAATCGTTCATTATACTTTCGCGGCGCATACAGTCGCGCAATAAAGTTTGATCTTCGGGCATCATGTAGAGAAATTTATCCACTAACAGCTGAGAATAATTGGGATCATTTGCCATACACAAGCCAAGCTGCATATCGATAACATTGATCCCTGCAAAATCCCCAGCATTGGCACCGCGAAAAACCTGGGAGCCAACACGGTAAGGTTTATAGTAAGGACGAACACAATAGAAAAAGCGCGTAGCATCTAAGCGTTCAAACAATATAGCATTAGAATCGATCACTTCTTGCAACGCCTTTTGGCAAGTCACCAGTAAATCATGGCTGATAGGATGGGAGATCCCCAACGGCTGAATTTTTAATAGTGCATCTGCAGCTCGTTTATAAGCCAAAATACCGCGGGTATTAAAATCCAAAAACAGTTTTTCATCTTTTAAGCTGGTAAAGCGCTTATAGATACCGTTTTGGGCACTGTTATGGGTGGTTAAATGGGCAGTAGCGAAACGTGGTGTCACCCCAATAGAAGCGCCAATATGCATGGCTAGCGCGGATGCTTCAACTAAGGGTGATTGAGTCTCTCGACTCGGTTCAGTAATTTCGTGACGACGACATGCGGCCATATACAGGCCCACATTCCCTAAAAGATCAAAAGCACTGTCAAATCCCTGATCGGTATTACCCTCAGCTAATAATTCTTTTATTAAATCTCGCCCTTCCCTTTCCAATTGCTGTTTAATGTCATCACCAATTCCCGCAACATTAGACTTGTCTTCTTGTTCAAAATAAAGCGTTTCCAGTTCATCATTAAGCTGCACAAAATCGCTACGGATCCAGCTATCGAAAGCCTGTGTTTTTGGCGTCAGTAATTTCATATTTTCCCATTTATAATATTTATTTTCCCTTTATGTCATGCAACCTTGGGAATAGAGAAATATGGTGCCAATAATTATGAAAATAAGCAAGTTAACCGCAGCGATAGCAGAGCGTAGATTTATCTGGAAGCGTAAATTACAAATTACGCTTACTCTCATTAAAAATTAATCAATTATGTGAAAATATTTTCACTAGAAGTATAGTGATACTTATCTTATAGACAACCTCACTACTTTGTCCCTTTTACGGCTCAATTTTTTGTAGACTAAGAATTAAATATGCAGCTATGCTAATTTACCCAAACACCTCGAAAACCTTCATTCTCTAGCGTTATAAAGCAAAACCATGACCAGAAAAATATTATCTATAAATGTCAAAAGACATAAAGAACCTAAACCAGTTGAAGGGTTAGTCAAAGATGGATCTCAAGTTGACCCTCCAAAGCTTTTTTAACCGCGTAGCGGTTAAAAGCCTGCATTTGGAATATTTCGATAACATCTTACCGATCCAACGGTGATAATTTTGAGAACTTCATTCTGAGCGGCCTCTCCTGCATTCATTTACCTATTTATCCTAGCGCTCAATACATCCTGCTATACTCCTTGCCAATCGACAACTGATTTACAATTCTGGTATATTTACAATATTAGCAAATTGTGTTTATGTGGAATAAAACGTTTAAAAAATTCAAAGGGACGTTATGCCAAAGCGCATTTTTTTTGCCATTATACTGATGGCGACATCTATTGTTAGCACTGGTAAAAACTTGGTTTTTTCAACTGGAGTAGATACTTTAGAACAAGAAGTTTCTGGCAAAGTCATTCATGAAGCCTACCAACAAATAGCGCTTAAAGTTGACATATTAAGCTACCCGAATATGCGTTCGCTAGTGAAATCTAATAATGGTGAAGTTGATGGCGAATTAGCAAGAATTGGTCACATCAATCAGCGATTTAAAAATTTATTACAAGTGCCTGTTGTCATTAATCATATTGACGGGTATGCGTTTTCAGCAAAATACAACTTGCAAGTGTCGGATTGGGAAAGTCTAAGAGAGTATGAATTAGTTTGTGTTAGAGGCTTGCTATTCGTTGAACAAAACCTGAGCCAAAGAAATATTCCATGTTATCAAGTATCGACATATTCACAGGCTATAAACTTGCTAAAAATAGGGCGTTTTGATATCGCTGTCTTACCAGAAATCACTGCGATTAGCATAATAAAAAAGAATAAGGCTAAGAATGTTTATATTCAGGGAAATCGTCTTATTAGAGTTGATTTATTTCACTATTTGCATAAAAAAAACATACCTATTTTACCAAAAATCACCGCTGTTTTACAAAAGATGAAAACCAGTGGGCGAATTGAGGAAATTCGGACAGAATATACCTTACAACAAAGCAGTAAGGCAGCTTCTGTTGAGAACTGAAAAATAATAAAATTTTAAGTCCTATTGTAATTCAGTCAAACATTCTGATTCTTTCGGTATAATCTACAACGAATATATTTGTTAATCTCATACCATTAATCTCAGATTATAATTCTTTGACCATAAAATACTTACAACCCGTTTTAGGATAATCCTGCTGAATCCATTGGGTTTTATAACCGTGTTTTTCGTAAAACGGCATAGCTTGAAAATTAAGTGTGTCTAAAAGACATTTTTTACATCCACGCTTCTTAGCTGACTCTTCAATTTCTTTTAATATTTTACTACCTACTTTTTGCCCACGTAACTCATCTGAAACCCACAATGTATTTAATAATAACCAATTACCAAATGTACGAGCTGCTGCACCAGCAATAACATCACCCTGGTCATTCTTTATTTGCACTGCTAAGGGAACTCGTTTGTTAACTTCCCAATTTTCCCAATTAAAATCTGCTATTTTTGTATCTAGAAAATCTATCAACTCTTGTTCAGGGTTGTCTAATACTTCAATTTTCATAAATATTCCGATTTACCTGACGTTAAAAATGCACAGTTCACCCTGACACTTATTCAATATATTTAGATTCATATTGACCATATTTACAAAAGCTCAATTTTTGTTCCTTTAGATTATCATTAATGACAATAAGTAGCTCCGCACCCATTGAAAAGTTAATTTAATCATTGAGTTTTCTGTACATAACGCGCTTGGTTATGCTCCGGTTTCAGCTCGTAGCTAAAAACACTAATTCCTGCGCCAAACGCAATACAATTCAATATTGCGTTTTAGTTCTTCCAAATTAGATAATTGGCCTTCTTCGACCGTTTTATCAAGCTGATATTTAGCATCTTCACATTTTTCACCAAAAGCATATTTGCTGTCATTTTTTTTAAGTTCAGTTGGATCCGAAGCCACCACTCTTGACTGTGCACAACCACTCAACCCCAACACTAAAAGACTGGTTACCAACAACACATTACCCATAAAAACCCTTAATGACACAAAGTAAACATCAGACAACAACTGATTAAAATTCATTTTGATTTGAGTAAACCAAATTACGCTGACAGCTTAGGTAATTCAATCAAATATTTAAGGGCATTTGAGAATAGGTACAAAGGATGACTTGCTAAGTCTCTATTTAGATCTAGTTGCTGCAGCATCTAGTTTTTTCATCAGATAACCTTGGAATTCAGTACATTTTTTAAGTTGATAGTTGCCTATAAACCTAATAAAAGCACTAGACGCCTTGTACATAACCTGACACATTTACATATATAAGTTATTGAAACGCCTAGACATCAATTTTCAAGTATTGACTGTCCGCTGATTTAGCGTTGTCTTTAATTTTCATTCAACGGATAAGGAACGCATGATGAATTTTCCATGGTTAGCTCACTACGAATCGTTAGGCATTATCACCCCTGAGTTTGAAGATAGACCCTTTGGTAGCTTCATAGAGGAGCATGCCCTTAATCAGCCTGAAGCCATTGCTATGTGGTATATAGCACGGGGGATTAGCTACGCAGAATACAATAAACAAGCGAACCGCCTAGCCAATGCCTTGGGTAAATTGGGTGTTAAAAAAGGCGATGTTGTTGGTATTCACCTGCCTAATATCCCGCAATATCCAATTATGCTGGCGGCAATCAGTAAGATAGGTGCAATAGGTTCGGGGGTTTCGCCACTATTAGCTCCTCCAGAAGTGGCATATCAAATTCAAGACGCTGGCATTAAAGTCATTATCACCTTAAGCGAACTCTCTTTAGCCCTAACAAATATGCCTGAAACTCCAGATTGCTTAGAATATGTAATTGTAACAGGGGCGGCAGATCTACTAGCGCCAACAGATTTTGATCTTCCAGAAATTAAACATTGTGAAGTATTACCTTTTTTACGGCTCACTCAAGCGGCATCAGATGAATATAGACAAACCGATATCCATTGGAACGATACCTTTATGATCCAATATACCGGTGGAACCACAGGCAAACCTAAGGGCGCGATGTTGTCCCATCGAAATGTTATGCATAATACTTCTCAATCCATGGCAGTAAATCCATTTGAGGGAAGCCAAGAGACACTATTAAGCGCGTTTCCGATGTTCCATATTGCTGGACTCGCTAATGCTATTGCCTCAGCAATCTATGGTGGTCTGATGATCTTAGTGCCAAATCCAAGGGACACTGATTTTATTTGCGCACAACTTCAAAAACATCCTGCAAACGTATTGATAGGTGTTCCGGCACTATACGACTTGTTAGTTGCAAACCCAGCATTTAGCACCCTAGATTTTTCTAATCTAAGAGTAGCAGTATCAGGAGCCGCCCCACTCACTCGCGGAAGTTACGACGCAATTTCAGCGGTTATTGGCACAAATAAAATATCTGATGCCTTTGGCATGACCGAAACGGCACCTTGCTACACTGCCAATCCACCTAAGCGATACAAACTTGGCTCAATCGGCTTTCCTGTACCAAATGCAAAGGTGCGTATTCGCGATGTTGAAACGGGTACTCAAGACATGCCCTACGGCGAAGCAGGAGAGATTATTTGTACTGGCCCACAAGTTATGAAAGGCTATTTGAACTTGCCGAACGAATCGGCCAAAGCACTGCGAGAGATAGACGGCGAGCGTTGGATGTTTTCTGGCGATGTGGGTTACATGGACGAAGAAGGTTACATTTTCCTTTGTGATCGCGCTAAAGATATGTTGATTGTTGGCGGTTTTAAAGTGTTCTCAGTCGAAGTAGAAGATAAACTTTCCGCTATACCTGAAATTGCGGCTTGTGCGGTAATAGGTAGCGAAGATAAAGCCCGTCCAGGCAATGATATTGTTAATTTGTATGTTGAGTTATCCTCCAATTATAAGGAAGCGGATCACAACACAGTAAAAGATAAAATATTAACATTTTGCCATGGATCAATGGCTGCCTTTAAAACACCAAAACATATTCATATTATCGACACCATACCACTCACACCAGTCGGGAAAATTGATAAAAAAGCGTTACGTCAGTGATATTTGCAGGTAAATCTCGCTGAGAGGTCACTTCATCAATGGGATTGTTATAAATTAAAAGATGTCATTTAAATAGCCAACTTTCTACTATTAGAATCATAGTGATTAATGCAGGTTACTGGATCCCAACTAAAGAAAAAAAACACCTTAATTTATATAATTTCTCATGCAAGCAAACAACAGACTGATAAAAACTGGCAGTTCTTTATTGCTGATCCTTTATGGAAAAAGGTATATGCCGCATCTCGCGAAAATGGACCAATTGTAAAAAATCTAACGTCCGAATATTTAACCGCAACAAATTTTTCGCCATTAAAATAATTCAGGTGTTTTTAGTCACTAAAATAGCGCCAACTATTTAGGTAATAATCGAGTACGACAGGTTTATCAATTTGATTTATTTCAACCGCTATTTCTTGAATATCTTTTGCAAAAACAAACATAGATAAGATAGTTTCTTGGCTTAAAAATAGACTATCGTCTAGGGAACGTTTAGGTACTAAACTTATAGGTTGCAGGCCGCTTAGTACAAAGCCCCAATCACCAAAAGACGGCACATTAGTATGGTACGGATAGGTGTAATCAAATCCGGCTGCTTCTATGGTTTTTGCAATACTCCAAAATGCAGGTTTAACAAAAAACGGGCTAGTTGCTTGGGTCACCATAATGCCGTTAGAGCTTAAATTTTCTTTGGCTAATCGGTAGTACTGTTTACTATATAAACGAGAAAGTGAAATGGTATTGGGGTCGGGTAAATCGTTAATGATAAGATCAAAAGTTTGTTGGTTTTTCTCGAGAAAAACAAAAGCATCATCAATCACAACTTGTACTTTTTTATTCGTTAAACTGGCTAAGTTAATGTCTACTAGATGGGCATTATTTTTTGCTAATTCTGTCATTCGCGCATCTAAGTCAACTAATACAATTTCTTGAATTTCTGGATATTTAAGAAGTTCTCTTACCGCTAAACCGTCACCTGCGCCTAACACTAATACACGTTTGATGGGGTTATCCGCGTATGTCATAGGCACCATTACTAATGATTCATGGTATCGATATTCATCCACAGACGAAAACTGTAAAACACCATTTAAGTAAAGCCGCAGATCGTCTTTGCTTTTGGTCAGGGTTATTTTTTGATACGGGGTTTGTTCGCTATGCACAATACGCCCGTTGTAGAGCATTTGATCCCATTGCTTCAAGGCCTGACTAGAAAACACTAACATAACCAAAATAACTAAACTCATAGCGGCTGTTAAAAGTTGTAGTTTTTGGGCCGTTTTTCCGAGGGATTTTCTAAATGAATATAAAACCACTGCAGCAATGGACATATTAATAAGCCCAAACAACAATGATGATTGGTAAATGCCCATTACAGGTAAAAGAAAAAACGGAAATGCAATAGTTGCAATCAAAGCACCTAAATAATCGAAAGATAATATATTCGCAATGTTGGATTTAAGTGCCTGATAATTATCCATTAATCGGGTTAGGAATGGAATTTCTAACCCGATTAAAAAACCAATACATAAAGTGAGTACTACATAAGTTGGGTAGAATAATGCGGTGGTGGTATAGGTAAAATACAATAATGGGATACTCATACCACCGATGAGTCCGAGTAGGATTTCGGCAATCACAAATTTTTGTAATAGTTTGTCCGTAATGAATTTAGATAAATAAGAGCCAAAGCCCATTGCTGCCATATATAAGCCAATGGTAAGTGAGAAAAATTTCACACTGTCGCCCATAAAATAAGACACAGTGGTGGCAATCAGCAGTTCATAAATAATCGAGCATAAGCCAGCGATAAATGCGGCATAAATCAAAGTCGCGGATTGTTTATGCTTAGATGCTTCCTTAGTCAAATCTGTTTGAGCATTCGTCATATCAACTGGACTTATCTAGTAACGATGTTTTGTTTAATGAAGTGCCTCTATCAAACTCACGCACATCGACACTTTTGGGGTGTAAATATTTCTTGATAGGCGCTATGGCGAGTTCTGGATCGCAGTTACCACACATAAATATATCTACGGCGGCAAAGTGACTTTCTGGCCATGTATGAATGCTTATATGGGATTCGGCAAGTAACAACATGCCAGTAATGCCTTGTTCTTCTCCAAAACTGTGAAAGTTCTTTTGTAAGACCTTAGCGTCGCAAGCCTCTGCTGCTTCCAATAATGCTTTCTCAATGACACTCTTGTCACTTAGGTGAATTGCTTGATATAGGTCTAAAAGCAGGTGTTTCCCTGGGGTATAACTATTTTCCATAAAAAGTTTTTTTAAAATCTGACATTATTTAAGGGTACGCTGTTAGGTTAATTCGCTATTGTCTAGTTTCGTTACCACAGTAGCAAATAAATCTGCAAATTTTACTGCTCGTCCTTTTAGCCTAGTGAATTAGATCCTTAGTCTACTGCTCGGGGCAAGGCAACAAAACAATCACCTAACAAACGTTGCGGAATATTATCCTTGGCAACAAACCGCAATTCGACACTGGTTCGATTCGACTGCATTTCTTTTAACACATGAGTCCGATGCAGCGATGCACCACTAAAAATAACAGCATCACCCGCTTCCATCTGAGGTTTGAAAAATGAATCTGCGGAAAAACGATTGAAAATGTTGTTATCAGTCAATTCCTCTGGAAGTAGTAATGAACGAATATCCTGGGATACAAATTCCAATCCAGGAGCATCTACTCCGCACTCAGTTAAAGCAATCCAACAAGTAACAGTTGGTAACAGTGCTTCTGGTTCCTTTAGTGCACTAGCCGCCTTTAGAAAATCAAAACCCAAGGCTCCATCTTGATGCCAACCGTGCGCGGCATGTTTCAAAGGATAAAGGTGTAGAGCATACTGTCGGCGTATCCAAGCCTGATCCAAATCGCAAAGCACCTCGTTACTCCCCAACATCTTGCGGACAAAACAACCGGCAGTACCTCGCCCAATTTCAGCTAATAAGACGTCAACAAGGGCTTTATCATCAATAGCTCCGAGACTCACCGAGGAAGCATGGGGTAGATATTTGTATTCTTGGGGAAGGGGCGCTGCTACAGTATCCGTGTATTGGCTCACCATGAAGGCAGCGATATCTTGGTATGTATTCTGGGCTGCAGCAAATAAAGAACCAGTCATGCCACTAGTTAAAGCTTTCCTAGCGAGCTCTATTGCTGCTATTGGAGTTTCAACGAGTGTTTCAGAAGTCACATGTTCAGAGATATTCATAACCCTTTTAGCTCATTCTCAATACATTGGCATTAAAGCACAGTAAAATTAATATTTTCGTTTTTCACATTAACGATTTTGATTAGTTTCCGCCACGCCTACCACGGCCTTTAGATTGGCCTCGCCGCAGGGGCTTAGCATCAGCTTCAAAATTACCGTACAAATCTTCATCTGCTGATCCTGTTTCTGCCTGCTTGTTAGGCGCAAAACCTGAGATAATTTCACGCTCAAATTTACGTCCAATCAAAGCTTCAATAGACTTCAATTGTTTAGATTCATCCTCACTGAACAATGAAATCGCTAAGCCGAAAGTCCCCGCACGGCCAGTACGGCCAATACGATGCACATAGTCTTCTGGTACATAAGGCAGATCGAAGTTAACCACACAAGGTAATTGATTGACATCAATCCCCCTAGAGGCGATATCAGTAGCGACCAATATTTTCACATTGCCGTTTTTAAACCCATCTAAGGCCAATGTCCGCGCATGCTGAGTTCTATTAGCATGGATTGATGCAGCACTAATACCAGCCTTTTCCAGTACAGCGACTAAACTATCCGCTCCCTGCTTAGTGCGACTAAAAACCAAGACTTGTCGCCACTTATTCTTTTTAATCAGGTGGATCAACATCTCACCCTTACGGGATTTATCTACAGGATGTAATTTCTGCTTAACCTTCTCCACAGTGCTGTTTGCAGCAGCCACATCAATCAAAAGTGGACTATTTAACATACCTCTAGCAAGCGACTTGATCTCGTTAGAAAACGTTGCTGAAAACATCAAAGTTTGACGTGTCTTAGGCAGTAGCTTTTGAATATGGTGGATATCGTCAATAAACCCTAAATCCAACATGCGATCTGCCTCATCTAATACCAATATTTCAAGCTGATCAAAGTTAATCGCCTGTTGATTATAAAGATCAAGCAAACGACCAGGAGTAGCAACAAGCACGTCTACACCAGCTTGCAGCTCTGCTATCTGTGGCTCAATCCTCACCCCACCAAACACCGCCACAGAACGAATATTCATACGGCGGCTGTAATTTTTAACATTATCGGCAACCTGTGCAGCAAGCTCACGAGTTGGCGTAATAACTAACGCCCGCACACATTTGGCCTGCAAGGTAGGTGCATCCATGTTAGCGCCGCCTGACAATAACTGCACCACAGGTAAGGTAAACCCAGCCGTTTTACCGGTGCCAGTGTTTGCCACCGCCATTACGTCACGACCACTAAGCACCGCCGGAATAGCTTTAATCTGTATCGGAGATGGCTTGGTATAACCTTGTTCTGCAACAGTTTTTAACAGTTCTTCACATAAACCTAATGCACCAAATGACATAGATAAATATTCCTTGGATTGATTAACGAGGGTAGTTGCGCAGACACACATTGTAATGCAATCAAAGATTTAGAACCATTTAAGAGTATTTTCAATGATATTCTTGTCAATTCTACAGATATGCCATAAATAAGACATGGGCAATGGGTGAGTACAGTTGCTGTTTCAGGTCACCAAAAGAGCTAAGCCAACTCGTCAAAGCTTTGATAGAAAGTCAAAAACCTTATAGTTTTTAAATAACTTTCCGCCTCAGACTTGTGACTATTAGCCCCCTGCTCACGTCTAACGCCACACAATAAAATTAAGAATGATCATCCTGGAGCCAGAATATGTCAGAAGTTTTGCCCGACAGAATTGAAGAAGTGATAAGTCAGTCAGACTTGTATTCAGAAACAAGTGACACTGCAACAGTTCTCGCTCAGGCTGATGAAGTTGAGCTTGCTTTATTACTTGAATCTTTACCGATCCAAGAAAGAATTATTCTTTGGCAAACCATACCTGATCATAAAAAGCTCGATGTTTTAATTGAGATGCGTAGCGATCCTAGGGCCGTATTGGTTAGTGCTACTGAGCCAGAGCAATGGGATGTGTTGTTTACAGATATTGACGCTGAAGATTTGCTTGAATTAGCAGACTCTTTACCTCAAGAATTATTCGAACGCGCCTATACCGCCCTAGATAGACTTCAAAAACAGTACTATACCGAAGCAGACCAATACCCTGAGGAACAAATAGGTCATTGGATTTCCCATGACTATTTAGTTTTACCAATCAATGCCAAAGTGCGTGATGGATTACGATTAATTCGTCGTGAAATGCCTCGCCATACTGACGTGATATTTTTGATCAATCGTTCAGGTCATTTTTCTGAAGCTGTCCCTATCGCAAAATTACATGTATTACCTGAACATTTGCATTTAACCGATGTGTCATTAGATGATTTTCCGATCATTAGTGCGGTAGAAGAAGGACAACTGGTAGCCAAAGAAGTGTTGTTATCTGGCTTTGGTGCCCTGCCCGTTGTGGATGAAAATGAAAAACTCATTGGTCGAATTGATGTTACAACGGCAGCCGAACTGATGCAGGAATATTATGAAGGACAGATAATGGCCAGCGCCGGTATGGATGAAGACGAAGATTTATTCTCCCCCGTGCGTAAAAGCGCCAAAGGAAGAGCAATTTGGCTGGGTATCAACCTGCTAACCGCCTTTGTAGCCAGTGCCTTTATTGGCATGTTTGAAGCAACCATTCAACAAGTTGTCGCCTTAGCTGTCTTAATGCCAGTAGTGGCGAGTATGGGAGGTATTGCCGGTAGCCAAACATTAACACTCATTATTCGTGGTCTGGCCCTCAAGCAAGTCACCTCAGCCAACGTCGGAGCATTACTCTCTAAAGAATTTAAAGTAGGCGGTTTAAATGGAGTGATCTGGGCTGTGGTTATAGGTGTAGTTGCACTACTGTGGTTTAACGATCCTCTGTTAGGTTTGGTTATTGGGATCGCTATTTTTCTGAACATCATTGCAGCAGCATTGGCTGGAGTATTTGTGCCGGTGATCCTCGATAAATACAAAATTGACCCAGCACTTTCTGGCTCAGTTATATTAACCACAGTCACCGATATCGTTGGTTTTGTAGCATTTTTGGGCCTAGGAACTGTGTTTTTACTATAAGGGAGGATTTTTAGAGTAATTTAACAACATGGGTAAAGGAGCTTTTGTTTTAAAGTTAATTTTATAAAATATTATTAAAACTCTAGAGGTTCATTTTTCCAACATCTACAGCGCCACTTTTAGCATAATGGTATAGATCACTGATACTAAAAATCAGCATTTCTGGGAAAGAGAACCGACCAAGATTCTTTTGAACCCACTAACAAGCCCAAACCGTCTATAGAGGGCTTTTTGCACGGTATAGCATCTACCGCTTTGGCTACTACAATAGTTGCTGGTGAGAAGTATACTTTGAGCTGGCAGTGGACTTGCCTAGTAGATTCATGGCGAAAAAATACCGACATTTCATTTGAGCTGTTGATTTTCTTGTCTTGTGACAAAAAAACCGCCTTGATATGAGCTAATGCCTCGTCGGCCAACATGGGATCGCCAAGATTACTCGTAAACCAAATATTCATCTATATTCCAATTACTGACAACTGTATATCTCAATGTTTATAGACGGTTTTTTAACACGATTAAATATTGTTTCCTATTTATCAATTCGTCTAAATCACCTTCGAATGCTCCCAACTTTCCCAGGTTAGGAAAACTCAACTTTGCATTTAACAATGACAACGAACATAGCAGATTAAAATAATTGTAATACAAAATGATGCGTTGCAAAAAACTTGGCGTAACTGGTTGCATACCTATTTTTTGTGCGGTTCTAGCATTAATAATGTAGCTGGTAGCCTTAATTTTTATAGCATTGGGACAAGTTTTTTGGTATTCCTCAATAAGATTAATCAAGCCTTGAATATAGGCTCTATAAATCTGTTTTTTACGTTCTGATTTAGTGGTGTTTTTGTCTAACACATAGTAATAATCAAACAAAGTACCGCTATGCAATGTCAAAATTCCATTTTTCACAGTTTCACCTATTAGCAATGGCGAATAGTAATGTAGGCTGCCGCTTTTCACCCCTGATGGTACATCAATAAAAGGCGCGATAATTGATAGGGTGATTGAGAATGATAGAATCACAAGGAAACTAACGTCTAATAAAAAAAACATAACCCCGAGAATAATATTGCAGAGCATTGCAAAGGCTACAATTTTGCATTGAATGGCAAATTGTTGTTTTGTGGTTTTCGCAAAAAATCTATGTTTCATTCACTCTCCAATAATTCAGAACTTGGATGATTTTTCAAAATTATGCGCTAAACCCATTGAGATTCAAGAAAATATTCATAGACACTTGAGCAAATTGATAATGAAGATTTTGTTGCAAAGTTATTTTTAAAACATGGACAAATTTAGTAACACAGCCAAAACACTCATTGCAAAGTTACAATGAGTATCTTATTAAACGGCCGCTTAATACCCACCAATTCGCTTATCACTGGTTTTCTCAGCCATAAGTGTAGCCATATCTAAGGGTAGAGCCCGCTCTTTTTCAGACGCAAATATGGGTGCCTGATCATCATAGTGACTCGACGTAGCATCTAGGGTTGCGCTGCCAAAGTTGTGTATAGTGCGCGACGAAACTTTACCATCTGGTGCCCATTCAACAAACATAATGTAGCTGTCTCCGGCGGTTGCTTTTTGATAGCCCGCCTCTTCATCAAATTCACCATATACGGCTCGCAACACATCGGGAGCACCAGACAGTGGCCAACTTTTATCACCACGCACTAGCCGGTTGACTTCGCCCCATTTAGGGTCAATCCGACCAAAATGATGTTGCAAAAGAGTCAGTGATTTTTCAAAAACTTCGGTCAAATCGGGTTCTGGCTCCTCTCGCATCAACGCCATAACAAAGGGACTGCTAGTCAACACACCTAATGCTGCTATTCTACTTTCTGCATCAGTTGCTAAATCCCAACTTTGCAGAAGTTTTTGCCCTGCTTGCAGCTCACTTTCCGGTTCAAAAGACATGGCTAACAAGCGTTTTATCACATGGTCAACCACTGATCCCTCGGCGTAACGATTGTCATACTTATAGTTATGTAAATCTTCTCGGCTGATTGCTTCATCATCACCAAATAGTGCTTCGATGCGCAAAGCTCGATTGCTCACATTAGTCTGGATGCCCATTGATGACTCATAATCTTGGGGTTTAGGTTGGCCCTCACCCACTGACGAGTGATATGGGGAGTTGTTGGCATTATAGACAAAACCGGATGGAGGATTAACAGTGCTCGGCATGCGTTCAAAGGGATAATATCCCTGCCAAATAAGGTCTGATTGGTCACCTGGAACTAAACCAAGCCAATCTATGCTCGAAAACTTCTCACCTACTGGTCGCTTGGGCATCATCGCATTATAATAATGAGCAATATTGCCCTCTTTGTCTGCATACACATAATTAATGCTAGGCGAGGCGGTCATCGAAAGCGCCGCTTCAAAGTCAGCTTTGGTGCGCGCTTTGTTCATGGCTAACATCTCTTCGAGAGTACGCATTTCATCCATACCAGCCCAACGCAGTGCAAAAGCCCCTTTTTCTGTTTTGAAAACAGGACCATGAACAGAGCGATAAATAGCTTCGTGAAACGTCCAGCGGATCGGGCCCCAAAAAGTCACATCAATAGCAGCGTCTTTTACCTCAAAATTTCGCCATTGGTCGTCTAGTAAATATTGGTCCTCATTATTAGGATTAATCGTTAATTGATAGACATCCACCAAATCTGGTTTATTTACTGTGCTAGCCCAACCAAGTGTGGGGCCGTGGCCATGTAAAATAACCGGAGCCCCCGGAAAAGTACTGCCAGCCATGTCCCAACCTTGGTCTGTTTTTACCCGTGCTTCATACCAAGCAACTGGCCCGGTAAGGGGTTGATGAGAATTCACCAGCAGGCGTGTATAACCATCGTCGGAACGGGACGGTGCAATGGCAATTCCTTGGCTACCAAGATCAGGTTGAGGTGAGTCAGTGACTTGTAAGTACGCCAGTTTATCGAGCCCTGTACCGTATCGACCCTCGACAACAGCTGCAACCGCCTGATCAAAACCATAAAACAAAGGTGTTTTAAAAGTGAAGCCAGCAACAATATCTTTGGCTGTGACAGGCAACAATCCAGCAGCAATTTTGTCTGGGTTTTCAGAAGCATAATAGTTGACGCCATCCGCATAGGCCTGAGCATGATCACGGGTTTGCTGGTTAATGCGGCTCTCATAACCAGCATCGACCACATCCCACACCCCCATAAACTGAACCAAATAATCCGTTTTAGCAGCGTCTACCCCATGTAAGGTTGCGAGTTTGCCACGAGTAACCAGCAAAACATCCTGCATTGTTTCAAAATCATCTTCCCCATGAGCATAAGCCAGCCCGAAGGCTGCATCTACATCCCGAGCACCAAAGATATGTGGCACCGCATATTTGTCACGCACAATACGTACTTGGTATTTATCAGCAAGCATTTGATATTGTTGAGGATCTACTGAGCGAGGAGCGGTTGCCCAAAAGCCAATGTATATTGACGCTAATAATGCTGTGACAGCAATTAGTATTTTTTTACCCATAATGTTTCCCTATAACAGCGCACTCATTAAACTTTTGAGTTTTCTATACATCAAAAACTTATAACAGTTGCATGTTAGTGTTTTTTTTATAGGGGGTAGACTAAGTGCTATTTCTATTAAAAGCCAGATTACATTTTCTAGCTCTATTTTTCCAAATTCACACTTCGCTACATACAAAAGAACGGGGCAGGATCTGCAGCAGGAAACAAAGAAGAACCCCATCTTAGGGATAAACTTGTGGGATCACTTAAATCAACTAAGTCGAATGCGAGAGATCACCACTAATACTTAAATATTAGCCTAGGGACTGAAAAATCACCAAGCAGCGACATGTGGATCTAAAGCTTAAATTGCTCCAGAGTCTTAGATAAACTAGCGGCTAGCTGTGCCAATGAATCTGAAGCTTTAGAATTACTGGCATTTCCTTCGGATACTGAATCACCAAGGTGTTTAAAGGCTTGTACCTGCTCACGAACGTCAACCGAAATATTCTTAGAGTTGGCTGCTAATTGCGCCGATTCTTTACTGACTTTTACCAGTGACAAAATGCTTTTGCGTCCCGTTTCAAGTGTCTCAACCAAATCATTGGCCAGATCCACAGACTTTTTAGCTTTGCCTTGATTAGAGTCCATATTGGTAACAGCTGATTGAATGGAAACCACTATATTCTCCAACATAGTATTGATTTCATCAGTAGATTGTTGGGTACGGATAGCTAGAGTTCTGACTTCATCAGCTACCACCGCAAAACCTCTACCTGTCTCACCAGCTCTAGCCGCTTCGATGGCAGCATTTAGGGCCAACAAGTTAGTTTGAGAGGCAATATCAGCAATGGTTTTAACCACATTAGAGACTTGATTGCCGGCAGTTTGCAGAGACAGTAATTCCGCAGCGGTAATTTCAATATCATCTGCAAGCTCACCAATGCTACAGGCAGTTTCTTGCACTTTTTGCTGGCCTTGTGCCATGTTGTCAGCACCCTGTTTGGCTTCATCCGCCGCAGATTCAGAACATTCCAAACTTTGCTGCATGTCCTGCTCAAGTGTGGCCATTAGCTCTACAAGCGTCCCTATATCGGCTTGTAATTGTCCTACGGTTGCCCCCGATCGCTGCGTACTGGTCCCCAATTGTTTCACTGACTGATCAATGCTGCTGATAGCCTGATTAACATCGGCCATGCCAGATTGAAACATCCTAAGTAGACCATTTATGCTGCCAGCCATGCTCCCCACTTCTAAAGTTGAGTGAGCAGATAACGTTTTAGTTAAGTCTCTGTGACTTGAGAGTAAATCCAATTGTTTAGCCAATGACACTATAGGCTGAGCAATTTGTTTTTGGGATATCAGATATGCGCCCACAGCCACTAAAATTAGCACAGTCACTAACACTATAACTATGATAAAACTGGTATCCAGTTGCGTGTCAATCTCATCAACACTCTTGCCAGTTTCAATTGCAATAGTATCTCGCAGCTTATCCAATTCAACGGTTAGTTCACCAGCTTGCTGATCAAGAGCCATTAAATGTTCACGAGCTAAGTCCCAGTCAACATTGGATTGATTCATCACCTCGTACAACCTATTCAAGGCACCTTTAACCTTTCCAATGCTGTTATCAACCTTAGCTTTTGATGATGAACTTGCTAACTGCTTATTTGCAGTATCTAACTGTTGCTGCAATTGTTGTCTGTCAATTTGAAATTGCTCTGTAGAGAGTGTGGTGCCGTAGAGGGAATACCCTTTGAGTACTAATTCTTTAGAGGTCGTCTGCAAGATATTAATATTATTTAATGCAGGCAGGGTCTGCTGTACGAAACTCCCCACTTTACCCTGCACAAATTTGCTACTACTAGTTAGAATAATTGCAGCCACTAGAGTAACCAGTAAAATGGCGGCATAGCCAATCATTATCCTGATACGAATCGAACTAAACAGAGTGGGCATAGTATAGTGTCCTTTGTACAGTCAATATTATTAAGCTATCTAATAACGAGCATTGGAATTAATGTCAGTTAAGACAAGATCATGCCGTAATAATCACTAATTAGCTTGTTATAAAAAACAATAAGTAAGCAAAAGTCGAGTTAAAATTTCAAATTACGAAAAAAACTCCCATCGCAATTTATTAATACCCTACTGATTTTAACGTCATTAGGCACCACAAATCTTTTTCAACCTGCCCTACAGCTTTGTGACTAATAGATCATCACTCTAAAAAATATTCTTCACGGGGATTTCTTTGTTAAATTAATCCAATCAATTTAAGGAGAGAAATCAATGTTTGAAAATCTATTTTCTATGCAACAAAAAATCTGTGTTATTACCGGTGGTTATCGTGGTTTAGGTGCCTTTATGGCCCAAGGTTTTCTCGAGGCAGGTGCGAAGCGTGTTTACATCACTGGTCGCAAAGCTGCAGCCTGTATTGCTGCAGCTGAAGAACTCAGTAAATTTGGCGAATGTATTGCGTTGCCGGGCGATGCATCGACCACTGAGGGCTTAACTCAGTTAGTCCAAGAAATTAATAAACGTGAAGATCATATTGACGTCTTAGTAAACAACGCTGGAACGGCTTGGGCCGCTCCTTTTGGTGAGTTTCCTGAAAAGGGCTGGGACAAAATAATGGACATCAATGCTAAGAGCCCGTTTTTCCTAACCCAAGCATTGACGCCCCTACTAGCTAAAAATGCCAGTGCAAAAAACACCTCTACTGTGATTAACATAGGGTCCATCGCTGGGATTTTGGGCAATGCCTTGGATACCTTTAGTTATGCGGTATCAAAATCAGCCATTCATCAGGTAACAAGAATATTAGCAACTGAATTAGCAGCATCACATATTCGTGTCAATGCCATTGCGCCGGGACGTTTTTATTCAAAAATGACTGAATTTCTAAGTACCGACCAAGCAGCATTTGAAGAAGAACTGCAAACCATTCCAATGAAACGTTGGGGCGAACCAAGCGACATTGCAGGTGTTGCTATTATGTTGGCCAGTCAAGCTGGCGCTTTCATCACAGGACAAATTATTCCTGTAGATGGCGGTACTACCTTAACTAATTAACCATTCATGAAGTACCCATTGTAATTTTATTAACTATGCTGTGTCATACCAACAGATTTGCAATGGGTATACTAAGTAGAGAGTCCCTTTCAAGGGCTTTTTTCTATTTATCCGAAAACTGTTTCGCCAGTTAAAATACCTTAGCTGCTATTGCTGAACTACATTGCTAGGTATTTGTTGCAGATAGTGGCTAGCAAAACCCCCTTGATAAGTGTACACTTATCAAGCCTTTCTACTACACTCCTTTCTAAGCGAACAAAAATGCCCAACAAGTCCAATGAAGCTTGCTGTGATCACGGTGGCAAGCGCAACGGTTGCGGTCGCAAGCCCGGCGTTAAAACTCAACCTATTCGCCTGCCTGCTTGGTTACTTGAGCAATTAAGTGAACAAGGAGATCCAAGACAGCTGATTATCGACGCCTGCCTTGCGAGACATCCATCGATCTGTAAACAAGGATCGGGCAGCAATGACTAAATCAAAATTCATCATTCACTATTTGCTGTTGAACAAATATTCTTATTTGTTTGCGATCCTATGTATTTTTGTGGTGAATTACCTTCAAGTAGAAATCCCACGCTACATCCAGCTTGCAGTAGATTTACTCAATCAATCAACCATTGAGTCTAAAGAGGGTTTGCTTGAAAACGTGCAGTGGGTAATAGCCCTATCGGTGGTCATGGTGGTGGTGCGAATTCTGTCGCGAATGTATTCATTAAACCCAGGACGAATTACCGAAGCGACCTTGAAAAATGATGTTTTTCATCGTTTGAATCGTTTGCCTTCTACCTTTCATGAGAAATATGCATCAGGCAAACTGATATCCATTATCAATAATGACCTCAATGGCATACGCCTGTTTTATGGCATTGGTTTTTTACAGTTGTTTAATATTTTGTTTGCACTATCTCTAACGCCTATCTGGATGTGGAGGATCTCTCCCGAATTAACTTTATACTCTGTGATCCCTATCGTTATTGCCTCTGTTATTTTCTGGCTTGGTTTTAGAAAGTTGCGAGCCTTACATTCTCAGCGGTTGATACGTTTGCAAAATTTGTCCGAGCAGTTAATGAACTACTTGTCGGGCATCGACTTGATTAAAAATCAGCAAATGGGTGATTGGGTCACAAACGAAGTGGATAAGGTTAATCGCCGTCTCTTTGATTGCACTATGCAAATAGCCAAAATTCAAACCTTCTTTATGCCTATTCTAGATTACGCCAACCATTTCATGAAAGTGCTGATTTTGGGACTGGGCGGTTATTATCTATTACAGGCAAAGCTGTCAATTGGCGAAATCACTGCATTTTTGTCCTACTCTGTCCTCCTTGCCCTACCCTTGATGCATCTAGGACGAATTGCCACGGTTTATCAAATGGGCATGATCAGTATTGATAGTGTGCAGAACATTCTCAATAACGAGGTGCCAAGTACTGATATGTTGAGAATGAGCGACGCTGAAAAGTCCTCCTTAAGAGGATCGACCCTATTGGTACAAAACCTCAGCTACAGTTACCCAAGCGCTAAAAATGAACCCAATGAGCTAGTTCTGAAAAACCTCAGTTTCACCATTGAACCCGGTGAAAAAGTAGGCGTTTTAGGCAGCATAGGTTCGGGTAAAAGTACCTTAGTAAATTGTTTGAATCATCACTTGTCACTTGAAAAGGGGCACATTTTTTGGGGTAGTAAAGATATTACACAGATGTCCCGTCAGGATTGGCGTAGCTATGTGCGCACTATTACCCAAGACCCTTTTCTGTTTTCCGATACGATTTTTGAAAATGTTAAATTCGGCGCCAATCACCAAGGCCAAGCCACGGATGATCTCGACGTGGAGCAGGTGCTCGAACTCAGCCAGTTAAGCGAAGATGTGCGCCGTTTTGGCGCCGGTGACCAAACCCTAGTGGGTGAAAAAGGAATAATGTTGTCTGGTGGACAAAAACAACGTCTGAGCATCGCACGGGCTCTACTCACTCCCAGCGACTTAATTATTATGGACAATGTGTTGTCGGCTGTGGATTACGAAACAGAGCGAACCATTCTAAAAGCAGTATTCAATCGTATTCAGGGGCAGAGTTTATTGGTGGTTTCTCACCGAGTCAGCGCGCTTGAATACATGGACAAAATTCTGGTTTTAGAACAAGGTGAAATCATCGCACGTGGTACTCACGCCGAACTACTTGGATCGTGCAGCTATTACCGCGAGACTTGGGAATTACAACAACATGAGACGGAGACCGCAGCATGATTAAATCTCCTGATCTACAGTACCTTAAACATTTCTTTCACTACGCGTCACGCTACAAAAAGACCGCTATTATTGGTTTGCTTATGATGCCGCTATCGGTGGCTGCCAACTTGTTGTTTCCATGGCTGGTGATCCAAGTGATAGATGAGCACCTCACTCCCGGTATATACGCAGGGCTGATGTTGTTGATTGTGATTATGTTAGTAGTATTAGTCGTCAATTACACTGCCGATGCCATCTACACCTACTTTTTGCGTATTACTGGTCAAAAAGCTGTTTTCGATATTCGTATGGCCTTGTTTGAGCGCATTTTAAAACTGCCCAGAACCTATTATGACAAAACACCTACGGGTGTCACATTGTCGCGATTAACCAGCGACCTTGAAGTCATAGGTGAATCTTTCGTGCTAGGTGTGTTGAGTTTAGTGAAAGATTCCATCAATACTTTAGCAGTACTGATATTTATGTTTTTTATCAACTGGCAATTAGCTTTGTTGATATTGCTGGTGTTTCCTCCTGTGTTGATGCTGACCCAGTATGTCCGCAATCGCCTGCGTGAGATGTATGCCATCACCCGCTCATCTTTGGCCAAAGGAACAGGCTTTTTACAAGAGTGTTTGTTGGGCGTGAAAACCGTACAGTTGTATGGTGCTGAAGAAGAGGTGGAGTCTAAGTATCACGGTTACACCGAAGATTTTCTAGGAGCACAATTAAAAACCAATAAATACGATGCCACCTTATTTTCAATTATTACTGGTATCACCTCCATCACTATCGGACTCATTATTTGGTATGGCTCAGGTAAGGTACTTGAGGGCGTTGTCAGCCTTGGCGTCCTAATCGCCTTTATCAATACCTTGGAAAAAGTCTTTGTACCGCTGCGTGATTTCACCTCGCAGATCGCCTCCATACAGCGCTCTTTTGCAGCCTTTGAGCACATAGAAGAACTTTTTGTGGAAGACTTAGAAGAACAAGGGCAAAAACTTTTGCCAAAAGAATCGCTGCAACACAAGCTTGCTAATTTTGAGACGCTCGAATTCAAAAATGTACGTTTCCAGTATGGCGGCGTAGGCCCATACGTTTTAGATGATGTGTCCTTCACGCTCAACAAAGGCGAACAATTAGCCTTGGTGGGCACAACCGGCTCAGGCAAGTCGACCATCATTCGTATCATGAGTAAAACCTACATGGACTACGAAGGCAGCATTCTTCTGAACGGCATTGAACTGTCGAGTATTCCCAAAGACGCAATGTTGCACTTGTTTTCACTGATGCAGCAGGACGTATTTCTGTTTGAGCAGAATATCCATTTTAATATTTCCCTTGGCGCCGATGAAATCAGCGACGACGCAGTGGTCGACGCCGCACAATACGTTTATGCCCACGACTTTATTTTGGGGCTGCCTGGACAGTACCAATTTGAGCTAAAAAATAGTGGTAGTAATTTGTCTGCGGGTCAAGCTCAGTTGATCTCTTTTGCGCGCTCAGTCGCCCAAGGCGGCCAAGTGATGATGTTGGATGAAGCTACCAGTTCAGTGGACTCAGTTACCGAAAATCTGATCCAAAAAGCCATCGGGCGTTTATTTGCGGAAAAGACCGTCATCGCTATTGCTCATCGCCTGAGCACTATTCGCCACTCAGATCAAATTCTGGTGCTTAACCAAGGTAAAATTGTAGAGCGAGGCAATCATCAGGAGTTGCTAGCAAAGGATGGGGTTTATTCTAGCTTGCTGACGGATGACGCGAATATTGAGGATGACGAAGGATTGCTATTACCTGAGAATGGCTGATAACACTTAGCTGACTAAACAATAATAAACTAGACATCCCTAGTTACTTATTCAAAATTGGCTTACCAATTGAGGGTGTTTACATTGAGGATCTAATAGTTTTTTGTTTTTCAGTTACTTTGTCTAGCGACTGCTGAATTAAATTGAACGTATTAAGCTCAGCGTACCTTAACGGTTTGCTAAAATAGTACCCTTGTAAATTATTGACTCCGAGTAGTTTAAGGGCTTCTACTTGTTCAGCAGTTTCAACACCTTCTGCCACAACGTCGAACTTTAAATCATGGGCGATATTCATTGTAGCTTGGATTATTGCCCTGCCTCCTTGGTTTAATGCTGAAATAAAACACTTATCTATTTTTACTATATTCGCAGACAGGTTTTGCAGTAAGGCCAGCGATGAAAAACCTGTACCAAAGTCATCAATAGATATCTTAGTACCAATTGCCTGAAGCTTTCTTACAACATCAATCACTTTATCTATATTTTCTGCAAAAAGTGATTCAGTTATCTCAAGGTGTAATCGCCCTGGAGATATACCTGAGCTAACTATAGCGTTTTCGACAATATCTATTATGTCGTCGTTCATAATTTGGGCAACAGACACGTTAACAGATATTGCAACATCATCGCCTAAACTCCATTCTACTGCGTCAAAGCATGCTCGCTTGAGTACCCAAGCACCTATTTCATGGATAAATCCATATTGCTCTGCAATAGGTATAAAATCGTCTGGAGCTATGTTCTTATCATCCCAACGCCAACGCAACAGAGCTTCACAAAAGGTCACGTTATTTGTTTGGCCATCAACGACAGGTTGATACACAAGGTATAATTGATTATTAGCCAGCGCATTTTCTAAGCCTGTTTTTAAGCTGCTATTGAATAGCAGCACTTCTCGCATTTGCTCAGTAAAAACTAATACATTTGAAATTTTTACTAATTTTTGTTTATACATGGCTGTGTCTGCCAAAAGTATCAAATCGTCCCCAGTACTGGCATGATCAGGATAAATTGATATACCTATGGTTGCTCCTACACCAACTGCATTGACACTCAATTCAATGGGCCGCTTAATTTCCTTAATGACCTCAGTAGCAAACAACTTTGCCTGTTCGACAGTTACATTTACCATGGCGACGATAAACTCATCCCCTCCCCATCTACAAACTTCATATTTGTTTTCAGTTATTTCACTAAGTCTTTTTGCTACTCTAGCTAACACAATATCGCCAGTTGCATGGCCATTTTGATCATTAATAGCTTTAAAACCATCCAAATCGATAAATAGTACTGCAATGCTTTGCTGCATTTTTTGAGCATTGCGAATAAGGTCGTTAATAATAGTAGAAAATGCTTTGCGATTAGCTAAGTTGGTTAATGGGTCGATATTCGAAACTCGAACCACCTCTTTAGTGCGAATATGAATAGTTTGTTCCAACATTTCATTATGTTGCTTTATTTTAAGTAAAAGCTCATCTTTATGGGTGACTAACTGCTCATTGTGATGCTTTATTTTAATAGCTTGTAATGTGAATTTTGAGGATTTTAACCCAGAAATAACCATCACCCCAGAAAAGCTGAGGCCTAACAATCCTAGAACATAATGATGGGTTTGATCTGAAGTTATGCCAAGAAGAGATATTGGGATCAGTAGAATAATAGAATAGCTAATTGAAGTGATTTTATCTGCCGCAAGAACCGTACTGCCACCGCCTGCCATCGACGAAAGAATGATAATAGTAGTTGAGAATTCAATTAACGACAGACTATCAAAAAAATATACACCATAAAAAGACCAAACCAAAGCTGTCGCTATGTTTCCTGCCCTAAATCGATATAGTTCGGCAACGCCACTCTTTAGTTCGTCGCGACCTATGTTTTTTTGCCAATAAAACCAATCGGTTAACCTAACAAAAAGGACAATCAACATAAGGATAAACCAATTTAATTTATCGTTAAATATGCCCTCATTCTGAAATCCAAACGTCATGCCAGCACTAGCCACTAGACTAATTAGTAAGCCACTCAGTAAGTCCTGATACAGAATAAATACCCTGTCACTTAATATTTCTGAATCTTCCGTGCCAGCAACCATTATTTTTAGATATAGTCCTATAAGTAGCAATAAATATTTTTATATTTGTAAAAATACCAATAGATATCGGTAATCAAATAATAAACTAAGATACTACAAGATTTGCAATCGGTATCCTGTAAATTGTTTGTTTTACGTTCTTTTTAGTTATTTATACATACTGTATTTTAAATCAGTGCCTCCATCACCCGCTAAATCACTAACAATTTTCTCAACATAATTTAGACTTTAAAGTCAGCCTATTATGGGCGAATTAATCCCCAACCAATTTATTAAGTTTAAAACATAATGTTAAAACGATAACCAAACCATAGATACGGCACCGACCATCAAACAATACATTAGCATGGGCACCATAGTTATCCTGATAACAGCGCCTTCTTTACCTGTTAATCCAACCACAGAACATGCCGCAACCACATTAACAACACAGATCATGTTACCGGCGTTTGACCCGAGCATTTGTAAAGCCAGAATAATATTTTCAGAAATATTTAAATTGTTGGCTGTCGACTGCTGTAAGTCGGAAAACATCATATTTGAAAAAGTGGCAGAGCCAGAAATAAAAGCCCCCAAAGCACCAATAAAAGCAGCAAAAAGCGGCCATGCCTGACCAAAACTATCAGCCATCATTAACGCTAACTCTTTTGGCATACTCCCTAGCGTAGAACCAGCCACATTCGAATTAATAAAAACCCTAACCAAAGGAACCGCTGCACCAAGTGTCAATGCTGTTGGCAATAACGCTTTGGTTGATTCTTTAATAGCCATGAAAGCTTGTTTATTATCCATTTTATGCAAATAAAACGTCGCAAAACACACTAAGATAAAAATAAATCCGGGTAAATATAATGGACTTATAGAATTAGAAATACCCGTATTTAAGATATCTACAAAGTTGATTTTAACGCCGTTCAACAATGACTTAAATGGCAGAAAATCCACTCGTGTCAACACCAGTAAAATGGCGGCTAATACATAAGGAGCCCATGCACGACTCATGGACATAGATATTTTCTTTTGTGATACCAGAAGTGGCTCACTGTCATCGTTTCTGTCGGCTTTAAATCCCCAGACTTTTTTAGGCACTAAAAAACCTATTTTCACCGCACTTATTACTAATACTAAACCAATGAGCCCTCCGATAATTGACGGGAATTCAGGTCCTAATAGATTCGCAACAACCCAGGCAGGAAAAATGAACGCAAGGCCGGAAAAAATTGCAAATGGCCAAAGTGCTAAACCTTCCTTATAAGATTGATTTTCACCCCAAAACCGAGTCAGAATACTGACCATTATCAGAGGAATAAATATCCCAACAAATAAATCAATGCTGATGGCTGTAGTTGCAATATCTTGTAATTGGCTTGCAGAAACTTCAGATAAACCCCGTTTAATGCCCACCAAAACTGGAGTGCCAACGGCACCAAAGGATACCGCTGAAGAGTCAGCAATTAATGCTAAAGACACCGCGGCAAGTGGATTAAAGCCCAGCGCAACCAGCAAAGGCGCACAAATGGCTGCTGGCGTACCAAAACCCGACGCCCCCTCTAAAAAACTACCAAATAACCAAGCAATAATAATGAGTTGAATACGACGATCAGGTGTTATATCCATAAAACCTTGTTTAATAACGTCAATTGCGCCACTTTGCGATAACGTTTTAAGTAAAAATATTGCGCCGAAAACAATAATTAAAATTGACGCTGCAATGAACCAACCTTCAATGATAGAAGCGGTTATTTGTACAATAGGAACATGCCAAAATAAGTAACTCATCAAGGCAGTGATAGCTAGACTAATACTCATTGCCTTCATTGCCGGCCAACGCATTATAATCAGGAAAACAAGTACAGATAAAACAGGCATTAACGCTGTTATTGTTTGTAATAATGTCATTTGAAATCCAATATTAAATAACTAAGACTTAACTGATAAATGCTTGATAAATGGCTATATGATTAATGACAAATACTTTTACCCGTCGAAAAATCCATGCCATCAAAATCAGTACAACTAAAGCCATTCTCAGATTCAGTGCATGATGGTTCTGCCCTAAGTTCCTCGCAAAGTTCTCGATTGTGCTTTTTCCAAAACATGCCATCCAAGATAATACCTAGAGCAATTAAGAATAAACCGACTAAAGCAAGGTATCTAAATTTTTCCCAAAAAAGCCCCAATACCGAAGATACAATTCCAATTAAATAACCGAGACTTATCATCAGGTAATACCCAGCAGTACTTCCAGCTAAGCCGAATATTATTCCAATTCCGAAAACAGGAATGGTTAAAATTAACAACACTAAAATAACTATGTTGATTTCTTTCATTTAGTAAGTCGCCAATTTTGTCCCTTAATTAATCTATGGCTGTCCTAAGTAGAGATGTACTTGTACGTACTAGCATAAAGGAGAGTTTTATTTACCAGTAAAGATCTCCAATCTGAACTCACCTCAACAACCTCTCTGACAAACCACTGCCCCGCACACACTGCTGCCCCAAACTTAAACTCAACGCCTTACTCTCACCAAATAACCCAAACTTCTTCTTAGCACGAGTAAGGCCAGTATAAATCAACTCCCTATTCAACCCCCTGCCCTGATTATTAGCCGTAATAGGCGGCAAACATAAATAAACCGATTCAAACTCAGACCCTTGGCTTTTATGAATAGTCATAGCGTACAAAGTTTCTAAACTAGGCAAACGACTAGGCAACAATCCTCTGAGCTCACCTTCGGGTGTCACAAACCAAACTTTGGTTAAAGCAACATTGTTAGGGTCTGGCATAACTATGCCCACATCACCGTTAAACAACTTAAGCTGGTGATCATTTTTCGATAACATAACCGGTCTGCCAACATAGAAGTCTTTGCTATTATCTATCAAGCCTTGTTTGTGCAATTCGCTCTCGATCAAAACATTTAGCTGCGTAACGCCCCAATATCCACTCTTTTGGGCGCATAACACTTGTTGTTGATGCAAATATTGAAATGCTTGGCGTAAGTCACCTTGTTGTATCGCTTGAGTGTATTGTTTATAAATAGGCAAGAGTTGCGTGATAAGTGTTTTGAGTATTTCACTAGCAACGGTCTGTGGTGAAGTTTGCGTAGGTTGATACCAATTTATGTCGCTAAACTGATCGTTATTTAACAAACTAAGGCATCGCGCAACCTGCCCTGCTTTGACCTGTTTAGCTAATTGCCCGATGCCGCTGTTTTCGCCAAATCTATGGCTTTTGATTAACCTGACCACATTGTCTTGGATAACACTTTGATCAGTCGTTGCAGTGGTAACAACTTCCAAATTAGGTACACAGAGCAACTTTGCTAAATGCTGCTGCATAGTTTCGCTATACGCCATCAAAGTAGAATCGAGACTTTCACCATTAGAGTGTTCATTTTGTAAATGCTTATCTTGAAAGTGACTGGCAGCGCAGATATCTGATAATACACTGCCGGTTTCTACCGAGGCTAGTTGGTCTTGATCGCCTAACAAAATAATCTGCGCATCTTTTGGCAGTGCTGCGAATAGTTTTGCCATTAGCGGTAAGTCGACCATTGATGCTTCATCAAGTACCAACACATCCAAATGTAATGGATGACTGGCATTGGCTTTAAAATAAGGGCTTTGTGGCTTAGCGCCTAATAAGCGATGAATGGTTTGACATTGTTCCGGCAAATTTGTTTGTAGATCAGTAGGTAATTTTTGTTTTGCGGCGCTGATGGACTCTGTCAATCTTGCCGCGGCTTTACCTGTTGGTGCTACTAATTGTATATTTAGTACTTTACCCTTTTTAGCGGCGAGCCCTTGTAATAACGCCAGCAGTTTTGTGACTGTAGTGGTTTTACCTGTGCCCGGCCCACCAGTAATAAAACTCAGTGTTTGGCTGGCAGCAATACATACCGCTATTTTCTGCCAATCGAGAGATGACTGTTGTTCTTCAAACAAATCACTTAATAAAATCTGCGCAGAAGCAAGATCCAAGTCTAGTATTTTAGCGGCTTTTTCTCTGATGATAGCCGCTAGTTGCGACTCGTATTGCCAATATCGCTGCAAATAGAGCTTGCCGTTTTGCAGCACTAGCGGTTTTGCGGTGTTTTCATCTAAGTTACTGACAGTTGCAGCCACGTTCGCGAAAGTAAGTGCCTTTTCGATATAACTTTGCAGTATTTTTGCTTCTGGGAAATGATAGACACCTGAAAATGGTTGGCCTAAACTTTCTACGTTAATACAGCTATGTTGTTCACCGGTTTGGGCGCTTACGTAAGCCGCCAACATAGTGAGGCATTCTCTATCTGAATTATCTAGAGCAGACTCTTCACTATAAACAAAATCGGCAAAGGCCATATCGATAGCGCGAATTTTTGACATCTTAAGTAGTTGCTCAAGTGCGTCTTTTAAGGCTGGATTGTTTTGCACTTGCATCAACATAGCTGGCTTACCATAAGTCTAACTGTCCTTGTTGTTGAGGCTTTTCATCAGGCTGAGGCTCTTTATTAAGCTGAGGCTCTTCATTAAGCTGAGGCTCTTCATTAAGCTGAGGCTCTGTTTTCGCCGACGGCTTACCTGAGAACAAATCATCTAATGCTTGGATCATTGATTTTTCAGGTAAAACAAAATACACACCATTGCCAGGCACTGTTTGGCTCATGCCGCGAATAAATAAGTAATAAGCGCCACCAATATGAGTGTGATAATCGTAATTAGGTAGTTTGTGTTGTAGCCAGCGATGTAAGGCTAAGGTATATAAAATCGCTTGTAGATGATAATCGTGGCCTGTCATAGCCTCTTCCATGGCCGAATAATGGTAGTTGTCATAACTATCACCTAAATGGTTAGACTTATAGTCGGCTACATAAAACTTGCCTTCAAATTCAAACATTAAGTCGATAAAACCTTTGATCATGCCGTTAAGTTGCTCGAACTGGTAGTCACGCTTGTGTTGTTTAAAATTCTGATTAATGATGCGATTGAAGTCATCCACCTTCACTTCATGCAAGGGCATGTGAAATTCCATCTCTACTTTGACTTGTTTAGCAGATAACTGCGCCAAACTTATTGCAGGTGTTTCTGCTTCAGCCGCACTAAATGGCGTAAGCAATACATCTGTTAACCAGTTTTCTAGGCAGCCATGCCATTGCTCACCAATACCAAACCAAGTGGATTGTTGGGTTATCACTTCAGCAAGTTGCTGAGGCTTTTGCAGATCAATATTTTCTAACACTCCATGTAAAAACGACCCTGCGTTAGCGCCGCGTTCAAAACTAAATGGACTTTGCGCCAGCTCGGCGTTTTGTGCTGATTGCTCAGTGATTTCTTCCCCCTGAAGAAGATTTAACACTTGGTCTTGGCCTTCATCTTGCCCCGGCGCAGGCATATCTAAATGCACTTGCTGACTACTAATGGCTGAATAGCTGGTTAAACGCCATGCCCTGTTAACCGGCTTGAGCAATTGTAAGGCTTTAAGTTGTGGCAGTTGTGTTTCACTGTCTTGTGATACAAGCCCCTGAGGTACTTCCCTTTGTACTTGTGTAAAGTGACGATAAGACAAGTCACACTTAGCCCCTAAGGCCTGAATACGTTGAGCTATATGCTGATCGCTAATGCTTAGTTGTGGATCAGTTTCAGGTTCGTCTTTGCTCGACATCAACAAACAACCTAAGGCTGATTGCCCAAAGCCTGATACTTTTTTGCTCTTGCCTAAGTTGATATTCCACACACCAATAGAGCAATAATATACAGCACGGGTAACGGCCACATAAAACAAACGGATATCTTCGGCTAAACGCTCAAAATCAGCTTTTTGGAGGTTTTGGTCTTTCAATAAAAAGTCCACTTCAAGCTGCTGTTCATCGTTGTGATACAAGGCTTGTTGCGCGGTTTTATAACTGCTAGCAAAAGGTATAAACACTAAGGGGAATTCCAACCCCTTAGAGGAATGCAAAGTGATGATCTGTACTAAATTGGCATCGCTTTCTAAACGAATTTGTTGGTTGTCGTTATTGTGATCTGGCTCTAACAAACAACTTTCAAACCAATGAATAAGCTGCGCTTCGCCTACCAACTGTAAACTTTGCTGTTGTAACAATTCGGTTAAATGACGTAAGTCGGTGACACGTCTTAAACCATCGGCTTGATGTTTAATCAAACCTTGTTCTACGTCAAAGTGTCGCAACACTTGGTTTATTGCACGGATCAAACCTTGTTTTTGCCAGGTTTGATGCCAGTAAAAACGTTGTTCCAAAACCTCTTGCCAACTTGATTCATCGTTAAACAAATTATCTAACTGCTGGGCATCAAAGGTGAATAACTCACTCATCAAGGCTGCTTTTAATAAGCGCTCATCCGTAGGTTGGCTAAGGGCTTTGAGTAATCTAAATAGGTCAACTGCAATTTGTGTAGCAAACACACTCTTGCGGGCTAAAAACACACTAGCCACATTAACCGCTGACAAAGCATTTTTAATCACTTGAGCTTCATTACGATTACGCACTAATACGCAACAATCTCCAGCTGTGATGGCACGGTTTTTTATCAGCGCTTGCTCTGTTTTGGCTAAAGACAACCAGTGAGATATTTGATTAGCCGTAGCAATGGCTAATTGCCCAGACGCTTCGTTGGCTGAAATAGGTAAGTTTTCGCTGCTGCACAAATGATTAAAGTCTAAACTCTCAACGGCTTTACCTTGCACCGTTAAACCCGCAAAATCTCGCCCTGCTTGTACCGGATAAAATGGAATACTTTGTTCGAACAAAAAGCCTTTACGGCTACTTTCAAATAACTGGTTAATGCCCTTTACTAGTTTTGGCGCTGAACGCCAGTTAGTGGCTAAGGTAAAATGCCGCTGCTTAGCAACCCAGTCTTTGGCTTTGATATACGTAAAAATGTCTGCACCACGAAACGCGTAAATCGCTTGTTTGGGGTCGCCAATCATGATCCAACAGGCTTGGCTCCCTGTTTCTGGCTCTTCTTTAGACGTGCCGTAAATACCTTGGAACACCTCAAACTGCACAGGATCGGTATCTTGGAATTCATCTATCAAAGCGACTGGGTAGTTTTGCCTAATAGTGTTGGCCAAAGCATTCGTTTTATTATCAGAGTCTGCTTGTTGATTAATAGCTCGCTGCAAACCAACCAGTAGATCGTCAGGCGATAACAAATGTAACATTTGTTTGTGAGAAGCAAGGTTTGCCGACACCACAGCCATAGCGTGTTGACTAAAGGCTAAGGTTAACTTTTGTTGGCAACCCAGTAACATGTTTTGTAGCACTTCAAACTGGCTAAAATCTAAGTGGGACAGATCCTCACTGCCTTTTTTGGCAGCCTTAGTGATTTGTTCAGGTGAGAACAACAGCCAGCCAGTCTTATCAAAATCAATTTGTAATAGATCACTTTTACAAAATGCCTGCATATCTTGTAGCGTTGGCAATTTTCCCAATTTAGCGCGGCCATTTAAGTTGGCCTTGCTGAGTTGTTGGCTGACGTCATTTGTTAACCACCAAGTTTTAAGTTTGGCAACTTGCTCGGCGTATTGATCAACACTTTTGATTGCAGCATCAATATCACAAGTTTGATGGGGCGTAGCATGTTGACTCAGCAAACGGCCAATACCTTTAAGCATGGCATCGGGTGTCGCCCAATGTTTTAACAGTAACTGCAAACTTTGCTGTGGCAGAGGCACCACATGTTTACGCCAATAATCCTCGGCCGCTAATTTTAGCCATTCACTTTCATCTAAAATAAAACTCTGTTCATACATAGCACCACTTTCAAAGGCATGCTCGGTCAGTGCTTTGTGACAAAAGCCGTGAATGGTGTACACAGCTGCTTCGTCCATTTGTTTACTGGCTAAGGCGAGTCGCTGGCAATCGAGTTCAACATTGTCACTTTGATCAATAAGCTGTTGTATAAAGGTGTCTTGGCTAGCTTTAGCAAAAAAGTCTAAGTAGGCCTGGCGCAAACGCTGGCGAATACGCTCTTTTAATTCACCTGTGGCGGCATTGGTAAAAGTAACCACTAATATTTGCTCAACGCCCAAAGGCGCGCAGCCATGGCCGAGTAACAAACGAATATACAAATTGACTATGGTGTAAGTTTTACCCGTGCCTGCACTGGCTTCAATCAGCGATACACCAGACAAGGGAAAGGTGAGCGTATCTAGTGGTTGCATCGACGTTGATTGGACTGTAGCGATGTCATTAGGTGTAAGATTCATTTGGCTTCACCTAATGCAACAAGAGGTAAAAGTAACACTTCAGCTATTTGGCTAAAGCCTTCAAAATGTTCGCCTAAATCAGGGCAAACCCTTTGAATGTGGGCTTCACCGCCCTCGCCTGCAGCAAAGTCATTGCCTATAAAAGTGCTTAAGGTTTTGTTTATATCTTGAGTGCTTACCCATTGCCAAGCGGCTTCGGGGTAAAAATGTAATATTTGATCGGCACCACGCTGCCAATGCTCAAGCCAAATAGCTAATTGCTGCTTGGCTTGTTGTTTTTCTATGACAGGCAATGAATACAATTTTTCGGTGCTTATAAAATGGGCCTGACTGAGTCCCGTTTTACAACCATTGGCGCACAAACAAAGCCATTGTAAATACAAGGCTATGCGATCTTTAGCCCTGAGTTTTCCGGTTCGCCAGAGTATTAAGTCTTGGCCATAAAGATTAGCTACACGACCTAATAAAGTGATGTCATCAAACCGCAATTCAATATCCACACTTTGTGATGTGTTAATCGATTGACTCAACTGAGTAATTTGTTGCGCTAAGTCGCTGCTTTGTTTGTTTAATGGTCTAAGTGCTAATTCACCCGTTTGCCCTACTGGTAATTTGCCCTCGGCTCTTAATTTATTTAATAATCCAAAGCTAATATTTTGTTGCTCGTCGAGCTGTGCCGCTGCAATGTCTGGATCTTCGCTAAGGGCCATAGCAAGAGTGTGTTGAACCAATCTTTCGTTTACTTGGTATCTGTCGAGTCCATCAAATGCAAAAGGTTCTTCATCGCTATTTTGTTGGCCTAGTGGGTAAAAACGGGTTTGCCAACGCTGAATAAAAAACGCTTTAGCGGGGTTTTGGAAAAACTGTATCAATGTTTCAAGCTCTAGCTGAGTTGATTGCTCTAAAGATTGAGTCAAAGGGGCGCTATTAAACTTCAATGCTAGCGAAGCTTGCTGCAATTGCTCGGCAATATTTTGTTGTTTTTGATTAAAGCTTAAAAAAGACTCAGGTTTGTTATCAGCTACAGCAGTCTCAAAGTAAGCCTGATTAAAAGGCTGTAATTTATGTTTAGCCGTTAAGTGCGCAAGTAGATTTGCCTCGGTATCTTCTACCTGCAACCCCAATTCACCATTCAAACAAAAACCTTGTTGGCAATATTCCAGTAATTCACTGAGTAAAATTGAAGGAGCCATGAGACTATTGTCTTTTTGACTAAACCCTTGATAGCTAAAATACAGTTGTTCTCTGGCCGACAATAAGGCTTCTAAAAACAAATATCTGTCATCTAACCTGCGAGATCTGTCGCCACGTTTAGCAGGTGCCAAACGCATTAAGTCAAATCCCATGGGCACACTTTGCCGTGGATAATCGCTGTCATTCATGCCCAACAAACACACCATTTTAAAGGGGATACTTCGCATCGGCATCAAAGTACAAAAATTCACATAACCCGCTAAAAATCGCTGGCCTACGCCGGTTTCCTGAATGTTTTGCTGTAATTCACTCACAAACACATCTTGATCAATCTCATCTGTATATTGCTGGCTGTGAACTAACATTTTTTCGAGGGTTTCTCGAAGGATCAACATATCCGACTGTTCAGTTTCATCGGCATCGTACAACTCAGATAACAACTCGAGGGATTGCTCGACTTTTTGCTGAATGTTTTGTGACTGCTGGCAAAATGCCAATACTTTTAACAGTGCGCCGGTAAACTGATAACACTTACCTAAAGCCACAGCTTGCTGACCTTCTATATCAGCATAAGCCGAAATCAATTCTTGTTTGCCTTGGTACAGCTCTGTGCTTGCCATGGCATAACCGGCTAACAATCGCTGCAAACCAAACACCCAAGTATTTTGTTTTTCAGCAGGCAGATCCCAACGTTGTTTATCTTGTTCGTTCCAACCCCAGCGCACACCTGCATCGGTTAACCAATGTTGTAATAACTCAAATTCTTGGGGATCAATCGCAAATTTGCGCTGCACCGCAGGCACTTCAAGCAAAGACAATACTTCAGATAAAGTTAAGCGGCTTTGATGTAATTTCATCAACTGCAAAAAACTGCTTAACAAAGGTGAGACTTGACCCACATTACGGTCTGATATGGCATAAGGAATAGCCAACTTATGATCTACCGCACCAAATACACCTTCAATAAAAGGCGCGTAAGTGGCGACATCAGGCATCATCACAATCACATCACCAGGGTGCCAATCGGGATTGTCGTTAAAACGTTTTAATAATTGATCGTGAAGTATCTCTAGCTCACGTACTTTTGAATGACAAGCATGCACTTGTAAAGAGTGGTCTGATGCAGCAATTTCAACTTTTGGATAAGTTTTGCCGTTAGATAACAACTCACTAGCATCTAGTTCATCTGCAGTTGCTCTAAACTGTAAGTTGTTCACATCAGACTGAATATGCTGCAGTAAACATTCAGGTTGAATATCGATAAAGCAGTCTTGTTGCTGCAAGTCTAGGCCAAGTAACATATCTTGGTAATCTCGGCCTAACTTGCCCCAAGAAGCAAGCAATGGATTACCAATATCTAAAAACTCGACACCGGCTAATTCTGTATTATCTATGGCTTTAAGCTGGGCTTTGGCCTGAGTTTTTTTATCAACAATATCGCCCCAATAATGCTGACTTGGGTTAAACCAAAATATCAACACATCTCGGGTTTCAGCCAAGGCACTGAGTACTTCTAGCTGCTGCATCGGCATAGCTGAAATACCAAACACCATAAGTGGTTTTTCAGCTTTAGCGGCATTGTTCGCAGTATGTAATGCTTCAAGCAAAGTGTGATGTAAATTGGCTCTATGAAAAGGTGATTCACCTAAGGCCTCACTATTGGTAACCAAAGCACGCCATAAAATAGGCTGCCATGGGTGAGATTCACAGATACTTTTATCATGGCTATCAGGAATATCATTATGACCCGCTTCCCAATGTATGATCCAATCGGGTCGATAAACCAAATATTGATCGTACACATCAGCAATTTTAGCTGCTAGTTGATACAACTTAAGAGGTTGTGAATCCGACAAATATTGTGCAATGGCGGCAAATTCAGCTTGCTCAAGCATAGTGGGCAATATCGACATGAGTTTCCATGACATATTGGGCTTAGTAAAGGCTGATTGATCAGGCAGGTCTTGAATATGCTGTTGGTATAATTGCCAAATAAAACTCGACGGCAGTGGGAAGTCAATATTCGCAGCTATACCTAGTTTTTCAGCTATTTGAATTTTTAACCACTGGGACATGCCTGGGCTTTGTACCAATATTTGATCTGAATCAAATACCGAACTGCCCTGACCTGCCGTTTCTTGCAAACAGCTGATTAAACTCTCAGCTAAGCATTCCATTTTGTTTGACTGAACCAGATAGAGCATAAATAAGGTATGTTTCTTGAGCCGAAGGATGTAGAGTTTTAGTCTATCAAAGTCTTTCATTTTATTAACAGATATTTACCAAGCCAATGAAAAAATCCAAATATGAAAAACACTTAGCTAAATTGGAAGTTGAACTGGCCCATTTGCAAGAGTCAGTGCAACAAACTGGTCAAAAAATTGTGGTGCTTTTTGAAGGTAGAGATGCGGCTGGTAAAGGTGGGGCAATCAAAGCCATCACTGCCAAGCTTAACCCTAGGATCGTCCGTATTGTAGCCTTGAGTAAACCTACCGACAGAGAGGCCACCCAGTGGTATTTTCAACGTTATGTTGCTCATTTACCTGCTGCGGGTGAAATAGTGTTATTTGATCGTAGTTGGTACAACCGTGCGGGTGTAGAAAAAGTCATGGGTTTTTGTACTGAAAATCAATGCCAAGAGTTTTTGATTACCTGCCCCGCTTTTGAAGATACCTTAATAAAATCAGGCATCACTCTGATCAAGTATTGGTTTTCAGTATCTGACGAAGAACAAGAGAAACGTTTTAACAAACGACTGAGTAATCCACGAAAACGCTGGAAGTTTTCAGAGATGGATCTTGCATCACGCAGTAAGTGGGTTGAATATTCACAAGCGAAAGACGCCATGTTCGAACATACCGACACCGAGCAAAGTCCATGGTATGTAGTCGATGCAGACGACAAAAAAGCAGCCAGATTAAATTGTATTGATCATCTGTTATCACAAATTGATTATCATCCAGTAAAACATCCAGAAATAACCTTACCTGAAATCGACAGAAAAGATTATCAACGCCCTCCACATAAACACCAAAGACATATTCCGCATAAATTTGGGTAAATGCAGGTTTAGCTAAGCAAGAGTTATTGATACAATCATAAACAGTGGTAACAACAGTTGCCGACCCATTTCTATTTCCTTTGGATCTCCTACATGAAAGTTATTTCTTTTAATATCAATGGCATACGTGCCAGACTTCATCAACTACAAGCGTTAATCGACAAACATCAGCCAGATATCATTGGCTTGCAGGAAATAAAAGTACATAACGACCAATTTCCAGTGGCCGAAGTTGAAGCCATGGGTTACCACGTTTATTTTCATGGGCAAAAAGGCCACTATGGTGTGGCTATGATGTGCAAAAAGCCTGCCCTTGAAGTGCAATACGGCTTCCCAAGTGATGACGATGAAGCACAGCGCAGAATGATCATGGTGAGCTATCCCATGGATAACGGCGAAACTGTGCGGGTGTTAAATGGTTATTTCCCCCAAGGTGAAAACCAAACTCACGAAACTAAATACCCTGCTAAACGTAAATACTACTCAGACTTAATGGGTTACCTAAACGAATATCACACCCCAGATGAAAATGTGATTGTGATGGGCGACGTGAATATTTCCCATACGGATTTGGATATCGGTATTGGTGAACCTAACCGCAAACGTTGGTTACAAACCAAAAAATGCAGTTTTTTACCTGAAGAGCGTGAATGGTTAAATACCTTAATTGGCTGGGGTTTAACTGACGGATTTCGTGATATGTACCCAGAAGAAGCCGAAAAATACAGTTGGTTTGATTACCGTTCAAAAGGTTTTCCTGACAACCGCGGTTTACGTATCGATTTGATTTTAGCCACTGCAAAGTTACACACTATGTTAAAAGAAGCAGACGTTGATTACGAGTTAAGAGGCATTGAAAAACCCTCTGACCATGCACCTATTTGGGCGGTATTTGAATAACTGTGGAGCAAATATCAAACATTACAAACCTACAAATACTAGCGGGAATACTCAGCCTACTGATTGGGTACTTGGTTAGTAAAAAACTCATTTTCTCGCGGTTAATATCAGACAAAAAGTGCCAACACCTGGTGTTTGGCAGCGCTGCCTGTGTATTTATTTTGTGGATGTTTCGCACCGGTATTTATGATGGTTTGGTGGTACATTTTTTATGGTTGTCTGCCCTGCCCTTATTATTAGGATTTAGGTGGGCAGTCTTTAGTGCAAGCTTAGCGCTAGTTGGCGTAACCATCTTCGGTCAAGAACATCTCCACATGTTAGGGGTGAATTTTCTACTTGGGGTGTTAGCGCCTATTTCATTGACTTACGGTGTCTATAGCCTGACTTTTTACAAGTTACCCAGGCATCTTTTTGTGTATATATTTTTATGTGCTTTTATCCCCGGCGCATTAAGCATAGGCCTGAAAATGCTGGCGATGAGTGGTTACTTTTATCTTGATGGTATGTATAGCTGGCAAGTTATTGAGGATAATTATTTGGTACTCTCTACCTTAATGTTATTCCCTGAAGCCATGTTTAATGGCATGACCATTACCCTACTAATTATCTACAAACCGGAATGGGTTTATACGTTTTACGATAAGTTGTATTTAGACGATAAATAATACCGGTGTTCACAATATCAAATTTTAATGACCTTATATTTACATAAATGATTTGAGACCTACTAGGCAGTGCGCAACACTCGTATTATTAACAGTTCGCCCCTTGAACTCCCCTAATATAGGAATGTTAAATTTAGATGAAGCTTATATTTATACATGGCTCTGGTGGATGTAAAGAAGCATGGCAGTTTCAAAGCAAACACTTTAAAGATCCCTTGGCATTGAACCTACCGGGTCACCCTGACGGTAATCTATGCACCAGCATCGCAGAATATTCAGCTTGGTTACATAGCTACATTCAAGAACAGGGCTTTAAAGACATTGTATTAGTTGGACATTCAATGGGCGGCGCAATTGCCTTGCAGTATGCTGTGGATTACCCAGAAGCCCTCAAAGGTATTGTTACCATAGGAAGTGGCGCTCGCCTACGTATACACCCAGATGTACTAAAAATGTTCGAGGCTTCGGTTGCCAAGCCATCGCTAGCAACACAGTTTAGTGATCAAACCTATAAACTAATCGCCCCTTCCTTAGTTGAAGTGCTGCAAACTCGCGATCAACAAAACACCCCAGCGGCTTTTTTGAATGATTTTAAGGCATGCGATAAATTCGATATCATGGAAGGGCTAGGTAAAATCACTAAGCCATTACTAGCGGTTGTAGGTGATCAAGATGTGCTGACGCCCCCAAAATACAGTACATTTTTAGTTAACAATGTAGAAAAAGCTCAACAAGTTTTGATCCCAGGCGGTACCCATTATGTATTCGCCGAAAAGCCAAATGAAGTAAACCAAGCCATAGAAAATTTCATTCAATCTCTTTGATGTTTTTCTAATAGTATAAAACGCGACTATCGCTGTTTTAGGCCTAACAGTTAAGGGTATGCAGCAGTTTTTTGTAATAAACTGACTGGATATGGTAACTGTGTATCCATTTTTGTTGCACTGCCTGTTAATGTTGTGGCCTTGTGAGGTACATTACTTGGCAGCCTGAATAATATTCTCTGCAGGGCTGTGAAGAACGTCTAACAACAATAAAGACAAGAGACCATTTTGTGGAAATAGAATTAATTATCCAACTGAGTTTATTAGGCTTAGTAGTTGGTTTTGCAGCAGGTTTATTAGGTGTCGGTGGCGGCGGGATTTTGGTTCCCATGCTAACCAGTATTTACCTAGCCGAACAAATTGTACCTTCCCATGCTGTTCACTTAGCTTTAGGTACTTCTATGGCTTGCATTATTACCACTACTTTATCCAGTGCATTTAGTCACTACAAAAATCATAATGTTGACTGGGAAAGTGTTAAAGCAATGGTGCCTTTGATTATTGTAGGCGCCATAGCAATTTCGTTCTTGGTTCCCTTCATTAATACAAGTTTTCTTGCAGTATTCTTTTCGTTATTTATGTTTAGCATTTCCATAAAACTATTCTTCAACAAACAACATATAACCGCCAACAAAACCAAAATTCCACCGCAGTTGGCGGGATTAGGAATAGGCAGTATTTCTACCTTAGTGGCGATTGGCGGCGCGGTGTTGATTGTGCCTTACCTAATGAGTAGAGGATTAGAAATGAGACGTGCTATTGGCAGTTCGGCCGCTATTGGTTTTCCCATCGCTATTTCAGGCACTATAGGTTACGCAATTAATGGTCATATCAGCGCCGAAGACTTAGGCAATAATCAGGCTATTATAGGCTTTGTGCATATTCCCAGTGTGATTATTATTTCAATATGTGGATTTGTTATGGCGCCAGTGGGGGTGATGATGTCGACTAAACTTCCGGTCAAAGTATTGAAAAAGATATTTGCGGTATTGTTAGTCTGTTTAAGTATCAAGATGCTGATGAATGTGATGTTGTAGATATTTAGCAATTCACGCTGTTTGCTTGGCACTGCTTAAACCAATCTGGGGTTATTCCATGAGCATATCCGAGTAATATAACACTCAACATCACTGACAAAGGGAAGACAGCAACGCCTTAAGTAAGTGGAAAATAACGGTTGGTTATAATGCACAAGGAACGGCCCGCAACCAACTGTTATTTTACCGTTTGATTAACTTGTATGAATTAGAACCAAGGCTTATGACCTACTACATAAATTTGTTCAAATTCCTCATCAGATTTAACTAAATAAATAATAAACTCTACAAATGCTATTATTGCAATAATCATTGAGGGGAGCCCAAGCAATATAAAGCCAAACAAAAATACTAATAGCATAATTACACCTTGTTTGGTGTAACCTAAGTAAAATTTATGAGCTCCAAAAGCACCAAGGAAAAAAGCAAGCAACGCAGCTGCTATTTTTTTTAGAAGCTCCAGCTGAACCAAGTGATTCAGCATAAATGGCTTCAGCATTCTCACCATTAATAGAAAAATCAATTTTATTACCTGCTTTAGGTAACGCTGTTCCTTTCCATTCCTTTATTTCAAAGTTATATCTATTTCCATCATCCCCTGAAATAACACCAGAACGACTATCTTCATTAAACTCAAGGATTTTACCCTTCATAACTACTACTCCATTGCTGATTTATTATTTGAACATCTAACGAGGCTCTAGAATAACTCGTTTTAAATTTATTTACTCATCCATAGACGGTTTCTGAGTTCATATTTTGATTCAATCGATTACTGTATTTTATGGTGACCATATTTATAACGACATTCAATCTAGACTATTTATCTAGCCCCCCTTCAAAAACGTCATTTATTTTAAGGGTACAGCTCTTAATTATTGGCATACTTATCTAAATATACCTTCGTTTGAATTTCGGAATTCATTCAATATCTAAGGTTGTTTAATAACAATCGCTAGATATAAGCTAAACACTTAACATCCTAATTATTATGTGCAAAAAACGAGTAAAAACGCGGGATTAAGTGTTGTAGAATCCTTAAGTATTGAACCACTAAGTATCACTTAGTTTGTATTTATCTTTATACATGGCTTTATCTGCACTAGCGAGCAAGGTATCTGGAGTAGAGCCTTCTTCAGGGAAGATAGCGACACCGATACTACAATTCACTGCAATCTTTTCATCATTGATAGTATAAGTTTGGTTTAAAGCCTTAGATATTGTTTTGACCATTGACGAAATATCATTTTGGTTTGAAATACTTTCCAATAATACTACAAATTCATCACCCCCAATCCTTGCAACTGTATCTGAAAGACGGATAGATTGTTTGAGTCGCAATGCAGTTTCTAACAAAACCTGATCGCCGAATGCATGACCTTTAGTATCGTTAAAGATTTTGAATTTATTCAAGTCGATATAAAGCAATGCAAAATTACTGTTATTCCGTTCAGACTGGTCGATTAAATGCTGTAAGCGGTCAAGCAACAAATAGCGGTTAGGAATTTTTGTGAGGTAATCATAATGAGCAAGATGTTCAAGTCGTTCAGTTTCTTTAATACGAGCAGTGATATTCCTATTAATACCTAAAGCTCCTACCATTTGTTTGTCTAAATCATAAATAGGTACACACATGGATTCTATCCAGCCAATCTCTCCATTTTTATGTAACATCCTGATTTCACCAGTCCATTTACCCGATTTTTCCACAGCGGAAATAACTTCAGAGACAATTTGGTCGGTGTCTTCAGGCACATGCAGCATATTAACAGGTTGGCCAATAGCCTCGTCTTTGGAGTAGCCATAAAGATTTTCAGAACCCTTATTCCAGTCTGTAATGGTGCCCTGCAAATCAGTTACTACCAACGCATCAAATAGATAATCGAAAGCTATAGATCTTAGTTTAAGAATGTCAGTTATCATAATTTACCTTGGCCTAAAAATGTACGATGCACAAGTAGTAAATACCTTAAGGTGCTCACAAAACACATATTTATTTCTTCGAATGTCAATTCGATTATTATTTCTAAATTAGAAACAAAATTAAGGTTAACTACCAATACTAATAATAAGCTGAAACCGATGTTTCCATATTCGGTAAATATGCACTGTATAGAGTGGCCAAATCGCAGCTTATAAGCACAAAACAAGCGATAAAAAACGCTCGTACAGTTTGTAGCAGTTGCATACTTTTTTAGTGCCACATTTTATTAAAATGTGGCACTAAAAAACCTAAGTAATTAGGGCGTCGGGGGATAATCCAACATTCTCAATTTCTACTATTAGATTGATGATTCAGAATTAGTTAACTAGCTGAATACCAATGCGTGTAGACTTGCCGCCGAACACTCCTACACCACAGAAATACGGATTACAAATATGGCACTTGCCTCATGGTTTATGTTAATTGGTGCACTTATGCTGAGTATGGGGTTTCTTACTGTCGTAATAAATCGCCTGCCGATCACCTCATCAATGTTTTATCTTTCGGTTGGAATACTGATCGGCCCCACAGGGTTTGCGCTTTTTCATTTCAATCCTTTGGAGGAATCAGGATTTCTTGAAATTTTAACCGAATGTGCTGTGCTAATTTCGCTATTCGCAGCAGGCGTTAAAATGCCAGTTCCGGTTTCTTTTAAGCGCTGGCGAAGCCCAATTCAATTAGCATTTTTTTCGATGCTTATCACTGTGGCACTGGTTGCAGCATTTGCATATTATTTCTTACAACTGCCGCTGGGTGCGGCCATATTGTTGGGGGCAATAATTGCACCAACCGATCCAGTATTGGCCACTGATGTGCAAGTTCGTCACCATGGCGATGAAGATCATTTACGTTTTGCATTAACCTGTGAAGCTGGAATGAATGACGGAACTGCTTTTCCCTTTGTCATGTTGGGTTTAGGCCTTTTAGGACTACATGAACTCGGTGAGTTTGGCAGCCAATGGTTTCTAATCGATATAATTTGGGCGACCACAGCCGGTCTTGGTATAGGCGTATTATTTGGGTGCTTATTAGGCTATTTAGTGTGGTATGTGCGCAGCTACGGTCAAAAAATTACTGTGTTACATGATTTTCTAGGACTTGGACTGATTGCTACTGTCTACGGCGTTAGTTTGTTAGTAGATGCTTGGGGATTTTTAGCGGTATTTGCCGCTGCAGTGGCCTTGAGACAAACTGAAACGTCTCTTGTTTTAAAAAAGCAAAATCCAGTAGTACCTGCAGAATTACAAGATGCGGAAATAACTAAAGAAGCCGATGCGCCATATCAACATTTAAGTGAAGGTACTTTGGTTTTTAATGAACACTTAGAACGTTTGTCAGAGCTAGTTTTGATTATATTATTGGGCGGCACATTATTTGTTGATTCATGGAGTTGGCGAGCAGTAGGGTTTGCAGCCTTTATTTTTATGGTAGCGCGACCGCTAAGTGTCTACATAGGTTTGTGGCGTTCTGATATGCCGATGCCAATTCGAGGCATGAGTGCGTGGTTTGGTGTACGAGGAATTGGCTCACTCTACTATCTTATGTATGCGATTCAACATGGACTTCCCCAAGAACTTGCCTTGGAATTAATCCATTTAGTATTTATCGCCATTACACTATCAATATTTATACACGGATTGAGCGTTAAGCCTTTAGTGCGGCGTCACGACAAAATTGATTGAACACGGTCACTTTATCGTTTATTTACTTAGCTAAACGGAAAAATACAGTAGCGCTAAAATTGCAAAGCAATAGCCAACTGTATTTTCCCCGTTTAAGTGCCTTACTAGGTTTTATGCTAACTCACCAGATTTGGGGTTAACACCATACTCATTAGTGTCATGACTATCTTGCACTAAGAATACGATAAGAATAATTATTCCAATGAGTGGGATTAAAGCAATTAGCTGCCACCAACCAGTACGACCAGTATCATGAAGCCTTCTTGCCGCAATGCTAATACTTGGAACTAGTAGTGCAAGACCAAATATCATTGAAATGATATTTAAGCCAAGTACGGCTAAAACAAAATTGATAATCATATAAATTAATATGAACATCCAATATTCCTGTCTTCGTGCCCTACCTGTAAAATCAGCATACTTTTTTAATGCGCCTATAAAATAATCCACTACGGACTCTCCTTGTTGTTATGTTAATAAAACTGTAAAAATTTCAACGCCTGCATATGAGGCTTGACTGTACTAGCTGTTTTTTTTACTGCACACAGTGAAGAATGTGACTGTTCATTCCAAAAAGGCAAGATGCACTCGTTAGATTTAATTTGCACTTTTCTTGACCAAGTAACGCCATCTTAACTGACGATAACGATAAAAAACATGTGCATACAACCAAATTGCAGGTGTAAACAAACCAGCTTTAATTTCGACGTCGTCTGTATAATTACAGCTAGAAATATCTGCTGCTTTTATACTAATAAGGTGATTCCAAGTTTTAACTACCCCACCAGACTCATGAGTTAACATAACCATTTTTGAATCACAAATATATTGGAAACTTATTTGATGACGCCAAGCAGGTATAAGACCAAATAATATAATTCTTAGTTGTTCTGTTTTACCCTGCTGCCATTCACTAGGTAGGTTGGAACTTATAGATTTGAAGCCCATCAGTCCACGTGTGACATAATGCAAAGTGTTACTCTGTTTCACTAATGCCCATGCTTCTTCTGCTGAAGCTTCGATGTTAGATGTAATAGATACCTTCATATTCTTCCTTAAATATAAACGCCCATGAAAAATAAGCCCTAACATGCTAATGCCAAGTGAATACTTCTCCTTTTGAACGTATTGTTAGACATTCAATAATGGAGAAATTACATTATCGATGAAGTTTATTCCTTTTCCTGTATGGAGCCAAAAAAAGCCGGCTAAATTTAATACAACAGTTACCCAATACACACGTTTAAATTCCTTTTTGCTCGATTTATGCCGCAATTTTTTTTGAGCAAAAAAAGCACCAGGCCAACCACCAATTAGAGAAAGCATATGGAGTGTACTTTCTTGTGTTCTCCAGCGATCATTTTGAGCCGCAGATTTATCAATTGCGTAAGCAGTAAAAGTAATGACGCTCATTACAATATATAAACCCACAACAATTGCAGGTAACTTGCCGCTAAAGGTTGATAGTAATACCACAGCGCAAAAAATGATTGTAAAGACACCGCCAAAGTTACTAGCGCTTTTTGCTTTACTGCGTTTATTTAAGTTTTTAAGGTCACGAGCAAATTGAATATTTTCAGCTTTATAGCGATTATTATTTTCGTGAACTAATTCATAAACAATGACTTCGCCATTAACAGGCCTACGTGTGCGAGGTTTAAAGGCTTTTATATGCACAAAAGCGCGCTGTCCACCACCATTCGGCTCGACAAAACCAAAACCCTTATCATCATTCCAGTTTAAAACTTTACCTTGAAACTTCATGTTCCGTCTCGAATTTGGCTAACACTCCCAAAAGGGGCTTAAAAATTATTTTCTAATCTTACTTCTACTAGTCCGATTCAATGGGCTTGTTGTAAGGCACATGCTTACGTACATAATTCCATGCTGTAATTGAACATGCAGAGCCTAACACACCATAAACACCTAAAAAGGCAACGGTTCCAAAACTGAATTCAGTACCAACACTAACTAACAATATTAAGGGTGCAAACACTCCTAAAATAAAACCCGATAATAAATATACAAGCAAATTAGTTGGTTCTGAAAACTTAAATTTATTTCGGATTTTCATTAACGGGTAAGCAAAAATTAGACTACAAAACAAAGCGAATGAAAAAGTGATTAATCCGAATAATATGGCTGCACTGCCATAAAATGGAATACATACAGTTGTGAAAAGTAAGGATCCGAAAAATGCTGATTGTAAACTAGATATGATGACATGCCAGAACAATGAAGTGCCTTATCTTTGTCAGTGTTTGATGATTGATAGTGCCAGAACTTACTCGTTACGTGAACCTTTTTCACCCATTGTGATGTTCTAAAAAACTAACCGCCTTACACACCATTTTTAGGTAACCAACTGAGAACAAACCTTGGCCTGCTATCGCTTCCTTTAGAGACAAAAATTAGTTGCTCAAAATATAAGGAATAAAAACAGATCGCCGTTTCTTGCCCCTTGTAATGACTTGATATGTCAAAATCTACTGCGGTTTTTCTTCATTTATAAGCATATTCGTGAACCGCCATATGCTGCATGTCAACATCAGAAATGGGCATGCAACAATTAACAGGGCAGCGATGGTAAGAGGGTAATACAATCGGCATTACCGATAACCGCTTTGGTGGCAACGCTACTGCTTTTCCGCCTTTAAAGTCTCAGTGAAAATGGCTTGATTTAGGATCGCTACAAATGTTCTTCTCATATTCAATGTACACTTTAACAGAGTCAGTCACACATCCTCCATGATGATCAGCACCCAAGCTCGACAAGGATGTCGAACTTGGGTGGTTCCGCCACCGGCTAGAATAAATCAGTTATCTTGGATGCCCTGTTAATTTCTATTAGTCGCCCAGCCATTAAAATACCGACAAGGCTAATTGGTGAGTCAGCTGCAAAAACGCAAAACCAGACCCTTTGCATTTCCTGATCTATTAAACAAACTTGGATTGTTATGTGCCACCACGCTATACTGTACAAATAAACGTACATGAACATTTTGGAGTCAAAAATGGATGCAATAAGCTATACAGCAGCTAGAGCAAATTTAGCAAACACAATGGCGAATGTTTGTAATGATCATGCGCCAGTTATTATCACTCGTAAAAGTGAAGCTCCTGTTGTGATGATGTCTCTAGAAGACTATAACGCAATGCAAGAAACCACATATCTACTCAGATCTCCAGCTAACGCTAGAAGCTTGCTTGATTCTATTGCCGAACTTGAAGCTGGCAATGGAACTCAAAGAGAGCTTATCGAGTGAAACTCACTTTTTCAACTAAGGCCTGGGAACAATATCTATACTGGCAAACAACAGACAAAAAAATACTCAAACGAATCAATGTACTCATAAAAGATATCCAAATAACACCAAATGAGGGTATTGGAAAACCTGAGCCTTTAAAGCACGGGTTATCAGGGTATTGGTCTCGCCGAATTAATGATGAACATCGCATCGTATATAAACAGCAAAATGATACAATTTTAATTGCTCAACTGCGCTACCACTATGGCACATAACTGCCCTGTTAAGGGCCAAATTGTAGTTGGCTAAAATGTGAAGCTAAGCGGAACCACTCAACTGTTATTTGTTCCGTTTGAACAGATTGTTATAGGTATATTTAACCTAAATAAATTTGGATACCCATTTAGAAATATATCTACCTTCAGCAATAGATATTTTTTCAAGCCTATCACACGCTCCAAAAGCAACCGCAGAACCAATTAATTTTGTTGTGGTATGCAGGGTAGCATCACCTTTTAATATAGAAGCTTTAATTGTTGCATTTGAGCTAGGTCTGATTGCCATAAAAGTCCATCTATGAGGTACAACATTTACGTACTCTACCTTTAATTCATATTGTTCATTTCCTATTTTATTGCTTGAGGATATATTCATAGAGTGACTAAGAGATGAATCTAAAATTGATTTTCTTAAGACTGGCAGCATTGCACAGTCAGTTTTAAATTTACCATCTGCAACTTCTTTAGAAAAAGTAACATCTGACAAATATAAAGTTTGAGTGATTTTATTAACTTCTTTTTCTTCGACTAGTACTTTGTGATGCTTCTTATTACTACATGCTGCAATTAAAGTACTAATAACCAAAACAATTATTAATCTATTAAACAAAATTGAAAGCTCCCTCTATGATTGAAATACATATAACACCCCAATATGTCTACGAAAAAGAGCGCAGCGAGTTGAGGTCGGAATAATTGATTTGTTATGTTGCGTTTACTGAAGACCATAATGTTCATTTAACCTCTCCTCGATATGACAAGGATCCCAAGCTGCCGCAACTTCTAAGTGTTGGCATTCTTCTTTGGTAGCAGAAACTTCATTCATCCATATGTGATCCACAATACTATATTTGCCATTAATCATATCTTTTTTGTAGTAGTAAGGTTTAGTTTTGAATCTATCGCTAAGTTCAACCTTTCCAGCTATCGGCCAACCATTTTTACCAATACCATATTTCATTACCGTCACTTCGAACAAAATAGGTAATGCTACAATTTCTTCTGGGTTTAGATTTTCAGTATCGCAATAATCAACTACAGCCAATCGCTCAGTTATTGTAACAACACCGTAGCAGTGTTTGTTGTCTCCAACAGGAATTTCTATGTAATTTCCAGGAGTCCAATGTTTACGAGTTGTCATACATCCTCAAGCAACATAACGAGGCTGTAGAATTTATCTGAAAGCCCAAATCAATAAGAAATGGAGTCTCTGTATCGCACTGTATGCTAATAACTCAACTTAACCAATGCAATTAGAACCCTGTTTTTAAGCCATAAAATTAATTTTTGATAAATTCTACAGCCTCAACGCTTAATATAACCAGAAAATACGAAGCGCTTTGGGCGTAGCCCAGCGAGTAATTTTCTGGTTGATGTTTTTGTTAGCAATATACTACTCCATGTAAAGTTTTCTTTCTTTTGTGAAGTGCCACCAAGGAAGCGAATTACCACCTTCCATATAAGATATTGCCGATAAGAAAACATCTATAATACAGTGATCTTGTTTGCAACCAAGTCTCGAACAATGTTGTCGATACAATTCATATGCATTTTTGCCAATGAGTTGTTTTGGATGAGTTAATCCAATTTTTTCTAATTCAGCTGATATAGCTTTACCAATATTTGGTAAATCTGACATTTTTGAGATTTTATCGCGATCGGGTGATTTCATATTATATTGTTAACGCTTTTTATAAATGGCGCGCGTTTATTGCGTGTCCAGTGGAGGCCGTTTTTTGGCCGTAACGATATTTAATAAACGTGTTAAATTTTTAAACTAAATGATTTACAGGGCATTGTCATCAGTAATAGGTGTGATATTTGCGTCGCCACTCTCAACTCTCTGTAGAATTTTTTCTGCTTTCAGAATATATTTTTTAGGTACTTCTTTAGGTGATGATTTATCAATGGAAACCGTGCTCATTGTATTCCACTCAGAGATCCTTGTGTCTGTAGACTTAGCAACTCCAAGGCTTATTGGTCCCCAGCCAGACATGTTGAATTTTAGATAGTATGTTTTTCCTGGTTTTAGCTCTCCTTTTGCTACCCCCCAAGAACCTTGCACATAAACCATAAAAGTATGTACTCCTGGTTTAGCCTCATATTGCAGAAGCTTTCCTGCTTCAAGAGTTCCGATAAAATCACTTCCATCCCAAGCTTCAACCTTTGCACCATCGCCCATAAAAACAGCTCTTCGAACAATATTAACAGTGGCTACATCTGGTTTTGCCACTGACTGAAATTCTACCTCTTTCATATTACCTAACCCAGCACAACCTGTTAGCCCAATAAGTACAATGAAAACAATAATAATTTGAAAACCTTTAAACATCTCAAAACCCTTTTATGTATATGTTGTTTCAGTTCGATAGTTAATCCATCAAACAACCGAATAAATTTAACGCTTAATAAATGGGAATTTTATGAGCGCTTTTTCAGCGAGTAAAATTCCCGCTGACTTGGCTTGTTAGGTTTCAAATTAATTACTTAGTAAAAATAAAAATGCCAGAATAAATATTAGGACTGGCACAATTTTGATTGCCAACCAACCACCTTTGCGTTTTTGATACTTCATATATTTCTTCAAATGACGAATATCGAAAACAGTTAATTCGTAGCTGCAGTGGAGGCACTCCATTTCACCACGCTTAATATGTTTGCCACAAACTGGGCATGGTGCTGTTTCTTTACGTTCCAGATTATCATCAAAATCGAAATCCACTTTCAATTAACCTCGTTGAAACCTAACGCGCCGTTAATGGGTGAGCTCAGTTTGCGAGTCCGTGCCAGCGTTGTTTGCTGGCGTTTTCGTTAAACGGCTTGTTATCTGCATTACTTGAACCAGAATTCAATTTCATCAGTTTCCATTTCAAACGAGGCGGAATGCTCGACTTTTGCAGGGACATGATACCACTGGCCCACGCCAATTTTTTGAACACTACCGTTCATTTTAAGAATTAACTCCCCCTTAGTTATAACCCCATGATTGTCTGTATCATGAGAATGAGGCGGGATTGATGTTCCAGAAGGGTATGACGCGAAAAGAACATCACTGTTTTTTGCTTCCAATTTATGGGCATCAAAACGACCATCAAAAAGTGGCAGTTCTTTTATTTTATGTGGATAGCTTCCCGACACTTAACTCTCCTTGATTTTGCATATAACACTTAAGCTAAACAGAAAACGTGAGCGCTTTGGGCGAAGCCCAGCGAGTGGTTTTCTGTTTTGAGATTCTTGTTAGTTTGCATTATTTTTCAACCAGTTAGTAATGTAATCGGTTGTGTCTTTAATTGAAACCACTTCATTAAATATTAAATCAGATTTATTTCTAACTTGCTTGACCGCTGATATATAAATTTCTCTAAAGTGATCCTCATATTTATCCAAATAATTAGAGATAGAGCATATTTAGTCAGAATTCGGTTGTTCAGTATGCCTTTTGATAATACGAGCTAGGCATAACTCTAAGGGTTGATCTAACAAAACAACGAAATCGATTAATGACGACATAGAATCACGTTCTTTACCAAATGGCTCTTCAATAAAAATAAAACGACTGTCATTTTTTGAAATTAGGCTTTCCAATGAAGTAACAAATCTTGGCGTTTTAATCAGGGAAACGTTTGCTCCATTTTTTAGCCAGTTCTTAATGTTTTTAGGGTATGTACTGTTATCCGTGTGAGCATCAAAAAGTAGAAATGGGCAATCAAACTCATCAGCTAGTTCTTTAACAATTGTGGTTTTCCCTGCGCCAGATGCCCCACTTACTGCAACTACTTTTATGTTATTCATACTACCCTAGTGTGACAGAATCCGATTGCAAACTTACACTTCGCATAAACAGCGGAGCAAGTAGGACGCTTTTTTGCGTTGTGTATTTTTCAAAAATCCGGCGTACTTGCGGAGTCTGATTTTATGCGTTTGTTATAGCCCATTGACTACCGTACTTGATATCGATTCGACAACAAGCTGATTAATACTCTTACCTGTTGCAGAGGCCTTGAGAACTAGATTTTCATGTAGTTCAGGGCTTATGCGGACATTGAATTTACCCGAGTAATTCTTTCTAGGGCTCACTCCATCTTCACTGCACATTTCAAGAAACATGTTTAGTGATAACTGACCTTCTTTATGAAGCCCGGTAATATCGGATGCATAAAAATCTGCACCTCCATTCAAATTAATAAATTCTCCTCTAAACATTTCTATTTCGGGATCATAATTAATGACAGCATCGTAACCATCAATTTTCATAACATTTTTCATGGTTTTACCCCATTCATTTCAAACCAGCGTCGAATACTACTCACCGCGCCTTTATCTGTATCAGGTGATGGATGTGGACGATGGAATACTCTGCGCTCACCAAAAAGTCTCACACCAACACGAGAACCTTCGCCCTCAACTATATCAGCACCTAATTCGATAAATAGCTGTTCAATATCTTTCCACTTTACATTTCCACTTACAGGCCTAGCAAAAATGAGAGCGATTGTTTTCTGATTCTTTTTTTTATTGGAATATTTTAGTACTAGATAGTAGTACCGTCAAGCAGAGTTCTGGATGGGCTATAGCACTTACCATAAGCGGCCGACCGGCGCACTTGGGGCACGTCCTACTTCATGGTTTTGTTATCCTTCACTGCCAATCTACCCTTGGCTCTTTTTGCGAATCTGCGCAGTCTTTCAAATATAGATTAATTAGATTTTGATACGGAATACCGTTCTTTTCCGATAGCTTCTTAAAATAGCCAATTACGTCTTTATCTAATCGAATTGTAATTTGTTTTTTTGTTTTTTTGTTTTTTTGTTTTTTTTACGTAGGGATTCTCTATCGAATCTGTAAAGTCATAGTGTTCACGCATTATGGAAATCCTTATAGATCTTACGCTTTCGTTTATCTGCCTTACGTGCCGAAATTATGCGGATAATATCACCGTTATCGCGATAACAATGACAAACAATCAGTAAGCGACCAGCTGTACTTTAACCTAAAATAATAAATCGCTCTTCTCCATGTGAGCTGTCAGGATCAGGTATTAACCGCGCCAAAACATCAGAAAACACAGTATTAACTTCATCAAAACTAACACCATGCCTCTTAGAATTAGAAGCAGCTTTCGCTATATCCCATTGAAAATTAAAATCAACCTCGTGAAGGAACGCCCCAATAAACGGCGCAGCTTGCTGCGTCCAATGGAGGCCGCTTTTTGCCCGTAATGTTGTTTGATTGACTTGTTAAATGCTTAGGACTAATCTATGCGCATAGCAATACGCACCAAAAGGCAATACCATGCAAACACTATACGACACCAACGCTCCTAAAAAACCAACAAACCTTAGTTTAAACAGCGACTTACTTAAAAAATCAAAGCTTTTAAACATTAATCTTTCAGCCACACTTGAGCAAGCACTACGCACAAAACTAGCCGAAAAAGAAGCTGAAAGCTGGGCTAGTAACAACAAAATGGCCATAAAAGCATACAATAATTTTGTAGAAAAAAATGGCCTATTTGGCGATGAATACAGAACATTTTAATGGCTCAGTTCGATGTATATACAAACCCAAGCAAACATACCCAAAAAGCCTATCCGTACATTCTCGATATTCAACATGAGTTAATTTCAGATATCGCAACAAGAATGGTTGTACCATTGGGTGATGCCAAGCAATTGAGAAACGAAGAGCTAAAGGGCCTAACTCCAAAAGTTGAATTTGAGGATATAAATTTACTGATTTTAATCCCTCAAATTTCATCAATACCTTCGAACATCCTAAAAGACCCCGTTGGCACACTTGCTCATATACGTGATGAAATTATTGCAGCCATGGACTTGGCAATTACTGGCATATAACGCCAGAATTCAGCGGCAAAAATAGGCGGCGGGCCAAATGTCCCCTGCAACGATTTGTTGGGCGTACGCACGCCATACCCTACTAGTTTAATGATTCTGCTGGATATGGACACTATTTATCTCGCCTTTCCATACAAGCTGCAACTCTCCGGCATCGTACCAACCGACCTCTCCGCGCCCAGGAATCAAAAAACCGTCCTGCTCGCGGTAGTTGCTAAAATGCCCCTCCCAACCGACCTTCCTGTATTCCCCGTCGAAGCGACCATACCTGCCAGGGCTATATACTGCTATCACTTCGTCGGCATCATTGAACCTGAATTCCAGTGAAACTTCGATGCTATGATCTTTCAAAGTAGCAACGGCTGATCGTTCATCCTTTGACACCCATGAAACCCCAGATTGAGGCAAGAGTGCGGTCGGGTACCAAACAGATTCCGCTAAATACCTATGCAGAGCACCCGAATTGAGTTCAGGTTCGTTTGATGTGGAAGAAACCACAAAGGCCGACATCAGACTCACACGCCCACTACCCACTCCAAAGCTGTAGCTATCTAAAACGAGGATATGAATTCCAAATGGCAGTTTGACCCGAGCATTCCAAACGAAGCCGACTGCCATTGGGGCAACGAACTGACGCGCCGAAAAGTCCATCCAATTTTTTGATGATGTGCTGGTCCGAAGGGCACCAGACTGTTCTATCAGCACTGCCTGAATGGGATATATCTTTTTCGGAAGTGCCCGCCGTAGATAGCGAGCCACGGGGGCGGGTAAATCGGTTGGTATTTCATAAATTGCTTCAATGCTGTTGCTAGAAGCCGCAGCTTCTTCAAGTTTGGAGATCAGAAGATCAGCGCATCGTTTTTCATTGCCGCGACCAATTAAGAATGCCGCAACGGATGTCGCGACCACACAAGCAAGACCAGTGAACACGAACCGGTTCAATTACTGCGGCCTGTCTTGGACGCCCAACGCTTTATATAACTGGAAAATACGAGCGCTTTTTCAGCGAGTAATTTTCCAGTTGATGTTTTTGTTAGGGTTACTTTACCCATTGAAATATCATTAAAAAAACAATAGTTAAAATACACCACAATATAACGTTTTTAAACATACCTGATTTACCCATGCCTTTTGAACTTTTGCCATCTTCAATCTTTTGTTTGAATTCGGGAAAAAGCTCCTCAACGATTAACTCATTGTTAATGAACGCTTGAGTTGACCAATTCTTGGGGGATAGGGATACTGCTATTTCAATTTTCCCTTCTTCGGTATCAAATACTAATCGATCATTGAATTTGAAGCTTCTTCGCTTTTTAAGAAGGACTCCATTAAAATAATACTTTTCAGAGCCAAGCATTGAAAAATCCACTTTAAATTCTTTTCCATTTACGTCGAATGATGCTTCCATACTTTCCTGTAACCCTAACGCTTAATATATGGGGATTTTAGGAGCGCTTTTTCAGCGAGTAAAATTCCCACCATGATGTTTTTGTTAGTTGCCACTGTTACACCACGTGATCGCTAAATTTGGTATTACAGTTTTAAGCTTATCACTGAATTCTAAGACTGTTCCATGTTTCAATTTAGGGTCTGAATAGATAGCAATTGAGCTGATAGGACACTCCTTATTCATACTATTTAAATTGGAAAGGAAGTTATCCACATCAAATAAATAGCCGTTAGAACTGATTTTATGATCTAGGGTAAACTTTATCGACAGACCGCCGCAAAACCAATCACAAATTGCTCCATTGGGGCACTCAACACCTTGATTTAACTCAAATCCTTTTTCTTGAGGCTGCATAGACTGGTAAGCGAAAAACATGATTAATCCAAGCAGGACGGATATGAAAGAATATTGAACATGACTACTCAACCTAATCTCCTTGGCAACTAACGCCCCAAGCAGGGGATTTTATGAGCGTTGTGCAGCGAGTAAAATTCCCGCTGACTTGGCTTGTTAGGTACTGTTGTCATTTTCAAGCTCGATTAACATTGATTTTAACTCAGTCAAACCACGGCTATTTAGCACTGTAAAGTTTGAGCTATTCTGTGTTTGAAAATCCTCATAAGCCCAAAGGATTTCTACTTGCTCTCGAATTTTATCAAGTTTCTTATCTTTAATAGGTGTACTAAGGAACTCATCCCAAAGATATTCAGAAGGTTCATTCTTTTCCATTTCATTAAGGATACCTTCTACTTCATCTTTAGATCTTACTACCGATTTTTCAAAAAGCTGCGCGATGAAAGCGATGGGTGTAGCAATCAGTAAATAAGGAATTAATAAAAGTGAAGAGTTCTCCTTTTTCATGTAAGTACCTAACGCCCAATTAACGGGCAAAAAATTGTTGGCTAAAATAGCGACGAAGGAGCAAAAGCCAACTGTTTTTTGTCCTTGTTGAATTG
>NZ_BAEO01000042.1 GCF_000314995.1 Paraglaciecola arctica BSs20135
ATAACTGATAGTAGTGCAGACTTTCATAGTTTCTTTATTGTCCAATTCAACCCAAAAAGGCTGGCATATAGTTCTAGTTGCTATAGATCTACAATATATTAAAATGTACAAATATCTCACTTACAGTATTCCAATTCCTATCTTTTAAATTTAAAGCACTATTTATGCCAATGTTATATTGTTGCTAATCGGTTATATAGCATTGATTTAATCAATGGTGTGCAAACAAACGACGATTTTAGAGGTGACAGATAACTCTAATGATCCTAGATGATTAAATTTTTAGGACAAAAGTCATAGTAATTTCACAAAAAGTGCACCTCCACAAAAAAATACCATATCAATTTTTTCTGCGTTAATATTCAAATATTCATCGGCGGCTATTGTGACACCATCCCCATATACCCAATTGTAGTCATCAAAAATAATCCAACCTCCAGCTACGACAAGAGCCGCATAGTTTTCGATATCTTCTTTTACACTTTCATATTTATGATTGCCATCAATATGAAGCAAACCAATGCGTTTTTCATAATGTGTAATGCCAAATTCGTCAGTTACTATTGTCCCTTTTTTTGTCAAATATTTATCATAAGCAGCTGTCGAAAAATCTCTTATATAATTTATGAGGCTTTGATTATCCGACACTAAATGAGAAAGAAAAATTGAAAAATGTCCATTTCCGTCAATATTTAAACTCAGCTTATCGAGGTTTGTATTTGTATTTTGAACTATAGATTCACCGCTCGCCCATGGATCTATGCATAATAAATTCCCTTTATTAAAAACTTTATTTAAGCAACTAAAAAGCTTTGCGGTTCTTCCCCATAAAGTGCCAATTTCAACAATATCGGTGTGATTGGGTACTGTTTCATATATCTGCGTTATAGTGAGTAATTTATCAAAGTGAGATTCACCTGGAACTGCTAAAGCCGTATTTAATATATATTTGGTTAGACTGTCAGTTAGTTTTTGTTTATGGCTTAAACTATGTGACAAACGTTTCAAATATAAATATTTGGCATCGAATTCGGCTGAAACTACTTGAAACATTGATTGATTTAAAGCTACAGGTTCTGCGGACAACATTTCAACTTTTAGATTCAATTCCATTAAAATTTTCGGAATTTCGCTATTTATAGGGATAAGTGATGACCATACATGAGTGATTTTTTGATTCGCTATGAGGTCTAAGAAACACTGTTTGAAACTATTATTAAAGACATGAGGAAGTTTATATATTTCATTAAATAAAATATTGGAGCTTACATATTCAGTATTTTGTGAATTAGCTCCAATAGTATTTATTCCAATGAGTTTAAATTCTTTAACTTTTACCAATGCTTCAATTGTGTCGCATGGGAAAATTAAAATTTTCATATTTTGAGTATCCAATATCTATTAATAGTTGTAAATAAATCTAGTTTTTATATACGTCTGTATTTCAATGTATTTGTTTTTAGCTAGATTATAAAGTCACAGTAATTCTTAGTGACTTAATTTATCATCAAGCTGCTTTCGTCGGCCTGTCATTAAACTGTTAAAATCATTCTTATATTTTTCTAGTAAGAGCTACTCATTCTCGTTTATTACGTCACATTTCTCTAAAACAATAATATTTTTGCCTTACAGAGCAATAGGTTTAATAAAGTCATTTTCATTCAGACCAAACTACGAAGCGGGTTCGTTTACTCTGATATGAGTTGAAAATGAAGATCGAATATTGACACAAACTCCATCATTGACGCATCAGCTGGTTACCCTTTTTTAACTCGTCTTAACCACACTAATGGGAGAACTGATTGAATGAAGCTTGCATTGGGCAATATCGGCATTGTTAGTTAGGTTTGTGTGATTAAAGTAGTATTGTTGAAGGAGAGGTAGTCAAAAAAGAAAAGTCATAACCTAGTTTAGTATATTGTTTACTAATTCCACCTTGCTTGTTAACAGCATCCCATACACTATAGAAGGCCATTTTTTGCCACTCCTGCCAAGCTCCATACTGCTCTTCTGCAGATTCAACTCTTTTGTTTGCGTGTTGGTTTATTGCATTTTGAGAAAATACTTGATTTATATAGGATTCAGATGGTTCTATACCCGTTAAAAAACTAAACACTTCACTATAGTATTTCTGATCTGTAACTAACTTTTCCATGGGGATATGTGGACAATTATCTATTAAATTATGTTCATGACAAAGCATTGTCAGAGTCATACAAGCAGCCATAAAACTAAGGAAATATGGGTCTAACATTTTTAGTTTGTACATAGTGGCCAATTGGCAATAAATCTGAGATTGTTTGACTGCAGTATCAAAAACCTCAGCATGCATATTTAAGTTTCCAGAGCTTAATGTATTCAAATAATGTGCTGCTGAAGAATTGACTAAGTTAACGGGGTTACGAACTAGGTTAGCAATATTGAAGTTTAATTCTCTACTATTGAATCCAGCTTGCAAATTGTGGTCTCTCAATCTGTAATAATGAACAGAGCCATAACTTTTCGCTGTTCTCACTTCAGATAAACTCGAAAAGTGTTGCTGAATACTTTCATCCCCGTGGTTTTGTGTCGAATTTTTTTGACTAATCGATATCCCTTCATCATTTTTGATGTGAGCCTTATCAAATAAATTCTTTTCGTTACCATGAACACACATAACTTCAGGATGCATATTTATAGATTTTGAAAACCAATTCGTTGCACTCAAACCATGACTCGTCACTATGAAGTTGTGAACACTCATTCTATACCCTTTAATTATACTACAATCTTATTTAAGACGTTCTCTGACGAACTTTTTACGCAATCAACTGACACTATTTCTGTTTAGATAAAGCAAAGTTGGCAATAAGAAAATCATTCCAGACTATTTCCCTGTTGATAGATTTAATTAACTGCATAAAATCGGATTGGGCGAGAACGTTTATTATTTTTAAATAAACAAATAATGAGTTTCAAGCTCAAATATTTAACATTCAAATTTTATTCAGCGTAGTGTTATATCTATTTATTTTCGTTTATTTGCACCCCTTAACGAATTTATAAGAGCGATACAAATCTTTTTAATATCTATATACGACAACTCTACAAATAGCGGCAAACATAAGGTTCTATTCGCCAAACTTTCTGAGACAGGACAATAGGTTTGTTTAGCTGTAGATAAATGTTCAATTTTATTTAGGGATGGAAAAAAATATCGTCGACTCTGAATCCCTGCTTTTTCTAAATGTTGAAATGCGCGAGTACATTGGTTTTTCGATTCGAATATCACAGGGAAATACGCTGCGTTTTGCGTCGCGTCTTGATGCCATTGTGGATAGGCTATTCGGTCACCGAGCAGGGCTTTATACAAATTAAAATGCTCAATCCTTCGTTCAAGTATTTCATCGATATCATCTAACATGGCTAACCCCATTGCTGCGTGGGCTTCGCTCATTTTTCCATTAGTTCCTGAGTTATTTATTTCACCTGATGAAAGATTAATACCAAAATTAATCATGTTTTCTGCTTTTTCAAAGTCATCTTTATGTTTGAAAACTACAGCTCCACCTTCAATACAATGGAATAACTTTGTAGCATGAAAGCTAACAATTGAAGCATCACCAAAACTCATTACACTGCGCCCCGCAACTTTCACATTAAAAGCATGTGCGGCATCATAGATTAACTTGAGATTGTGCTGTGTGGCTATATTTTCTAAGGCTTGTAGATTGCAAGGGTTACCGTACACGTGCACAGGTACAATTGCTGAGGTTTGATTATTTATTGCCTCTAAAGCTTTGATTGGGCATAAATTAAAGGTTTTATTATCTATGTCGGCAAAATTCAACTCAAGGCCTAGCCAATCAAGACTATTGCTTGTAGCAATAAAGCTATAGGGAGTTGTTATTACGTTACCGGTTAAATTCAAAGTTTTATAGGCAATTTGTAGTGCCATAGTTCCACTAGAGGTTAGGAGTAAGTTTTTTACGCCTAAGTATTCTTCCATTCGAACCGTCAGCTCCTTAAGTAGGGGCCCGTTATTAGTTAGCCATACATTGTCGTACATAGTGGCTAGGTATTTTGTATATTTAGAAAAACTAGGTAGGTATGGTTTGTTTAATGGAATAGGGAAATTTGCATTTTTCTTATACGGACTTTGAAATGCCAGAGGAGTCGAAATTGTTTCTACATAGGCAGTATTAATTTTTAATAAAGTATTCAAAGACATTCCTCTAAATCAAAGTATCACTAGGCTGCCATTTTTAGTTAAGGGCGAGACTCATATTTTTTTAAGGGGATACCACGTGAACCGTTCGCTAATCCAGTATCAGTTGTCATATCATCTGATGATTGCATATCTTCGTGCATAACTGAATCAACCACTTCATATGGGACAAAAATCTGAGCCGTCGCAATAAGGAGCTTGCTATTTAGATCAACCGCTCGAGCATTTAATAAGTAACCACCTCGATGACGAGTGAGTGTGCCTGTAATTACGTTTGTGGCTTTTACTGTCATACTCAAATCTGTAAAATCTCTGGACTGCGAAAACAGATCACCTTCTTCAGTTATCCTAACATAGCCGGTAGTTCTTACATCAAGTGTTGAAAATCCAGTTTGATGGACTTCATGTAGTATTGCCTCACTCATTTGTCGCCCAAATTGGTTTGTTTTATTAAGGTCTGAATCCAAGATAGCTAAATCTGATACCATAAATATCGCATTGTTCTGGGGGAAGTCGATAGTTGAAAACAAGTCTTGAATTAGCCATTGAGCATAATCATTGACGTTATTTGTCAATGGTTTATCGAAGTAGTTTACTGTCGTAGTAGGGCTTTGTTCCACTATCTGTTTGGTCACCTCAGTATCTTCTTTATCTTTGGTAATCAATGAATTTTGTGGAAACAAACTACAACCCGTTAGCAATACAACACACATTAACAAATATTTATTTATCATCTTAGATTCTCATTGCGATACAGCATGCCGTCATGACTACTCATCACATTTATTGGGCCAAAATAGGAGGTAGGAATGAATTCTTCCGCAGCGCTTACAATTTTACCACTGTTAAACTCAATAACTTCTGCATACACCATTGTGCCTCCATTTGATTCGGTAAAAGTGCCGGCTAAAATATAGTGTGCATTTATATTAGTATTTAAATTATCTGTATCTCTAGATAGGAAATATGAAGCATTTTTGTCCATTGAAACAAAGTTTGCTGATTTATGTTCTAAAACTTGTGCATTTTTCTGAACTAACTTCACTTTTATACTTTCAGCCAATTGGTGGCCAAGTTTCTTAAATGGATGGACTATATCTTTATAGGTTAGTGTGTCTGACCAAACAAAAGTTGTCACTAGTGTAGATTTAGCTTTGTAATCATAAGAGTTGTTGCTAGTTAGTCTGTCGACAAGTCCAGTTACCTTAACGTTGAACGAATCTGTGTTTTCTAGTGTTGTGGCTTGCTTTTCAATTTGAGTGTCAAACGTTTGACAACCAGATAACGTAATACATCCACAACAGAGTAAAATGTACGAATACTTCACTAGATTTACCTTATATGTCTCTTTAAATTTTACAAGCATGAATGATGCCATCTATATAAATCCACTTGTATGTAATTAAACTAGTTATTACTTCTTCGGCTTTTCCCTTAAAACGTTTAGTTTTTGTGTACTATCGGCAATCTCTTTCCATCATTATAATGCCGCGGTAAATTTATGCCTGTTTCATATTTGCCCATATTCTCTATGATCTGTGATTGATTACTGCTGATCCTCATAGGAGGAGTTTATTGTTCACTAACAAAGTTAGGGGGAGGGCGATATGTATTTTAATAAAAACTTACCTAGGTTAGCGACTAAATTAAAATCTAGCGAAATGTTTTAGTTACTTAAGCCTTCTTATTGGTTACTACATTATTTGGAATATTTATGAGTTTGATTAATCTATATACCCCTTTACACAAGTTGCTGGATAAAAGTTTAGCGTTTGAAGGGATCGCGCCTTTGTTACTCAGGCTTTATTTGGCACCGGTTATGATCCAAGCTGGTTGGAATAAATATCAAGGATTTGAGGGGATTGTTGACTGGTTTGGTAACGCCGATTATGGCTTGGGATTACCTTTTCCAATGGTGATGGCGTTTTTAGCCACAGCTGTAGAGTTATTGGGAGGTATCCTGCTATTAGTGGGGTTGGCTACACGCTGGATATCTATACCTTTGATGGTGACTATGCTAGTGGCTGCATTTTCAGTGCATTGGCCAAACGGTTGGGCCGCTATTGCTGATGCCAGTAGTTGGATGTCAGATGGTACTATTATGCTTAATGAGGAAGTAATCAATTCGCCAAATAAGTTAGCTGCTGCTAAAGAGATCCTGCAAGAGCATGGTAATTATGAATGGCTAACCTCTAGCGGAAAATTTGTGGTACTTAATAACGGAATTGAATTTGCCATGACCTATTTTATTATGTTGCTTTCATTGTTTTTTACTGGCGGTGGTAAGTACACCAGTATTGATTATTTTCTTGCTAAAAAGTATTTAGTGAATAAGTAAAAAAACATCGGCGCGCAAGCGCCTTTTTTATTAGCATAGGGAAAAATTTGGATTAAAGGATAATTTCATGCAAGCGCTAGATTTATTACTCAACCGCAGCTCGCAACCTCGCTTACAAGCCCCAGCTCCAGAAGGCCAAGTGTTAGAAAATATTAAACAAGCCGCGTTACGTGCTCCTGATCATGCATGTCTAACACCATGGAAGTTTGTGGTTTGCCAAAAACAAGGGTTAAAACGTTTAGGTGATATATTTGAACTGGCCGCTATTTCTGCTGATAAAAGCGAAAAAGAAATAGAGCGTGCGCCGCAATTACCATTGCGGGCGCCTATGGTGATGGTGGCGATAGCCAAATACATTAAACATGACAAAGTGCCATGGGTCGAACAGGTCGCTTCAGCATCTTGTGCGGTGCAGGCTATGCAAATGGCTGCAGTGGCCCAAGGTTTTGCCGGGGTTTGGCGAACGGGTAGTTATGCTCAAGATCCTATCGTAAAACAGGCATTTGATTTATCTGAACTAGATGAAATAGTAGGGTTTCTATATTTAGGCTCGTCAGAGGTTATACCGCAGCCCAAACCCAAAAGAGACAGTGCTGAGTTTTTTGAAAATTGGGATTAATGGATTAATAAATGGTTTATACCTTCAACTCATATAATGGCAAGAAACTAGCTAATTACGAGCAAACTACAAAGGTAATATTACATCCGTATTGACCAAAATACTGTTTTTTGAAGGCTACCCCAATCTAAGTGATACCTGTTGTTGAGTAACTGAGTCATCGGCCCACACAAACTCTTGAGTTTGAAACTCTGGTAAAATTGATGCATGCTCATCTGGTACCTTTCAATATCTTAGAGTTACGCCGTCTTGGATAAAACACACGGTGATAAAAAGTACCTTTACTATATCGTGAGAAATACTATTCATTACCTTAATGCGTTTGGTTATCGGTGATTGTAATCCATTAATTTTTAATAATTACTATGAAGGTCTCTTGTGGTATAGATATTTAAATGGCCCTATTACAGGGGCAGATAACGAGAATTCATTGATGATCACGGTATTTGGCGGCTCTGGTGTTTTTTTGTTTAGAGTAGAAGTTAGTTCATTCTTAGGTGGTACCTAGATACTATTTAGAACATGTGGAATCTCGTGATGGCATCCATTGGTCACTCAAAGGTTTAATTGCTTTGGATTGCAGAGACGATAACGAAAAAGGCATAGTCAAAGCAAGTATTATCCTCATGTTGTTGACATGCGGACAAAGCCAATTATGTTCTAGAATGGTCATGGGTTAGGTGTTGCAGAATTGACACCTGAAATATTATTTTAAAAAAGGTAAGTAATAATATGGCAGAGTATGTTCCTTTGGAAAGTTTGGTTAGTGATGACAAACTTAGTCGTGTAGATAATATAGAAAAACATGGAGCTGAAGTTACAGAAGTTTTGGTACGTAATGTAAAATGCTGCTTTGCTACTGAGTCAAGACGCACTTTGTGGCAGGGGGTTGGGCTAGAGCATATTGAGCCTGATCTTTTAGACTTTATCGATAAAATTGAACTGGGTTCAGTGTTTTTTGATATTGGGGCAAGTAATGGAATATTTTCTATTTATGCGGCGAATAAAGGACTAAATGTATATGCATTTGAACCAGAGATTCAAAATTTTGGATTACTAGGGAAAAATGTATTTTTGAATAACAACAGTTTAGGTACTCTACACTCATTTAATATTGCGCTTAGCGACCAAACTAGGCAAGGTCAAATGTTTATTGCTAATTATGAAGCTGGCGGTCATATGAAAATTCTAGATACTCCACAGCTTGTAGGCAGCGATAGTAAGTTTGAACCTGCATTTATTCAGAACTCTCTATGCTATAAGCTTGATGATTTTATTGCTCTTTTCTCTATCCCCAGTCCCAACTATATAAAGATAGATGTCGATGGCAGTGAATATCAAACACTTTGTGGTATGGAAGCTGTGTTAGATACTGGCTCAGTTCATTCTCTTTTCATCGAGGTGGACGATACTTCAAGCTCCGCGAAGGATATACACAATTTCATCATGTCAAAAGGATTTCAATCTATAAGTAAGACCCAAGTGCAAAATTACCAAGGACTCAATAACTATGTTTATACAAGGTAATGTGAGTGTTTTTAAATAAATAGGGGGGGCCGAGCAAATCCTACTTTATCAGTCCGAACGACTCAATATCTTTCTTACCCTTCGCACGGCACTTGTGAGTCTTTTTTATTAGGATGGTGGCGATAGCCAAATACATTCCACATGACAAAGTGCCATGGGTTGAACAGGTCGCTTCAGCATCTTGTGCGGTGCAGGCTATGCAAATGGCTGCTGTGGCCCAAGGTTTTTCCGGGGTTTGGCGAACGGGTAGTTATGCTCAAGATCCTATCGTAAAACAGGCATTTGATTTATCTGAACAAGATGAGATAGTGGGGTTTTTATATTTAGGTTCGTCAGAGGTTATACCGCAACCCAAACCCAAAAGAGACAGTGCCGAGTTTTTTGAAAATTGGGATTAAAGGATTAAAGAAAGACAAGTTTTGAAACACAGAAGGCGAGGGGCGCTGCGCTCATAAAGAAAAGCAGTTAGATAGTTAAATAAAAACTGAGTCGAAACATAAGTGAATATTTAGGCTGAAGTAACAATAGTCCAACTGCTTTCTTAACGTCCTTGTTCTTTAGTTTTCTAACTCAAAATATTCTTAGGTGTATTTTAGTTCGTTGCTTGTTTAACTTGGTTTCTACCGGCATCTTTGGCCGCATAAAGGGCCTGATCGGCTCTTTCCATCACATTGCTTAATTCCTCATTGGCCCTTTTTTGTGCTACCCCAAATGATGCGGTTATAGGCGGTATTTTCTCTCCAGTACGTTTGCTGCTGTAAGGCATTGTGGCTAGTTTCACTCTAATACTTTCGGCTATGATTTGTGCTTGTTGAAGATTTAAATTCGGACACAAAAGGGCAAACTCTTCACCTCCAAGTCGCACGGGAACAACAGGATCTGTACATTTCTTTTTCAATAATTGGCCAATATATTTAAGAATTTGATCTCCCACTAAGTGGCCATGGGTATCATTAAACGCTTTGAATTTGTCTAAATCCATCATGATTAGCGTGATATTGCCCTGATTGTTTTTATCATCTACAAATTGATTGTAATTCGCCTCGAAAACACGTCTATTGAATAGTCCTGTTAGAGGATCTGTGTTGGCTTCTTTTCTACTATTTTCGAGTTCAGCTTTTAAAGTATTAATTTCAATTTGAGCGGCAGACAATTGCCCTTGAAATTCTTTATTAGCCGTACATATAGCACTAGCATTGGCGTTTAATTTATTCAAAACTAATGTATAGGTATCATCCAAAGCATGGGTGCCAAGTTCGCTCAAGTTTTCCATTAACGCCTGAGAGTAGCCGTTTGTTTGTTGGGCGTTGTGATCCATTGAGTCTGATAGATTATCAACCAAGTGTGAGAAATCTTTTTGGAAAAGAAATAATTTTTCTCTACTGTCATTATCTATCTTATTGATATGCTCAAAAAATAATGTCTCTGAGATGTCAGGAGGGCAGGTGCCGTAACGCTCTACGGTTTTATCTAATACGGTATTTAATAATGGAAATACATTGGAATAATAACTATACCACAATGCATAATTAAGAGGATTAGGCACTATATTGTGTTTTACCATCATGGGTATTGCTTGGCGCAAATACCCTGCGGCTTCATCTGAACTGTCAGAAAATTTCATAACTACTCGCTGGACAAAATTTATTTAATGAAAAAAATGAAAAATTCTAGTTAGTACTATTCTATTGTAAGTAACCAATAAAAATCTATACAACTTTAGGTTATTAACAGAATAATCAATTTTTGTAATAGTCAAAAATTGATTATTCCCCTCTGTGGTTAAACTGCTTTTTGTTTCAACTTGTGGCTAGCATCTAAATGCTCACAGCTTGTTTTTCTATTCCTCTAGATCATCTTCTGGTTTCAAAATCGCTCTAGGTTTACGCTTCATTGGCATATCACCTGCTTCTTTACCTTGCATGGTTTTAACGCGATTAGGTGCTTGTTGCGGTTTATCTTTTTGATTGACCTTTTTATTGGTCGATTTTTTGCTTGGCGCGACTTTAGCTTTAGGTGGCTTTAATCCTTTGAATTTTGCCGTTAAACCTTCAATCTCGTTAAATTCAATGTTTTGTTGCATAAAACTTTTGATGGCCAAAAAGCTAAACCAGTCTTTTGGTCCAACAAAAGATACCGCTTGGCCTTTGTTGCCAGCTCGTCCGGTTCTGCCGACTCTGTGTACGTATTCATCGGCTAATTTAGGTAAGTCAAAATTCACTACTAAGGCTACATTAAGCAAGTCTAAGCCGCGAGAGGCGATATCTGTAGTCACTAATATGTGATGCTGACCTCGACCAAATTCACTCATAATATTATTACGTTGACCTTGGGTTAGGTCGCCACTTAAGGCAACGGCATGTAAGCCTTGCTCCTTGAGTATAACGGTCAGCCTTTCTGTATCTGTGCGAGTGGCAGTGAATACTATGATTTGACGGTATTCTTGCTGATTGATCATATGACTCAATAATAATTCTTTGTGTGTCACATGATCTGCTAGATAAAATTGTTGTTGAATATCTTTATGTTCTTCACCAGCCGAGCCAACACTGATACGTTGTGGGCTTTTTAATAGAGACTGAGTGAGTTCGTGCATAGCGGCACTGTCTAAAGTCGCAGAGAACATCATAGATTGGCGTTTACGATGATCGGCTGCTTGATTGATAAGTCTAAGCTGTGGGGCAAAACCTAAGTCTAACATTCGGTCTGCTTCATCCAATATCAACATTTCAAGACCGTTTAAAAATAACGATTTACCAGCAAGGTGATCGGCTACGCGGCCTGCTGTGCCCACAATAAATTGTGGGTGATGTTTAAGGGCTTTTACTTGGTCATTAAAGTTTTCACCACCCAATATCAAAGCGGCTTTAAGCTGCTGTTTGGCAATGAGTCCTTTGAGCTGTAAAAACACTTGTTTTGCGAGCTCTCTGGTAGGCGCTAAGATAAGCACTCTAGGATCGCGGCGACTCAATGGTTGTTTGGTTAATACTCTTTGTACTGCGGGTAATAGAAACGCCAGTGTTTTTCCAGAGCCTGTTTTCGATGAGGCAATTAGGTCTTTGCCCATCAAGCCGTAAGGGATTGCCTTACTTTGGATTTCTGTAGGTGTATCAAGCCCTTTAACTTCAAGGGCTTTTAATAAATTATGATGTATAGGTAAGTCGGTAAATTGCAAAAGTCATGCTCTAAAAACTGATATGTCAGCATTATACAAGTCTGTTCACAATTGTGTCGGTTTATTTCAAAACATCATTTCAGGTACGTTATCTGTGACCACCAATTTTCCGGCCGTTTTAGATTTAATTTCATCTATCGACACCCCTGGCGCACGTTCAACTAAATGAAAAGCGCCGTCTTTTACTTCAATCACCGCTAAGTCAGTAATGATTTTATTGATACAATTAACCCCAGTTAGTGGCAGGGTACATTGCTCTAGAAGCTTAGAGTTGCCATGTTTATCAGCGTGAGTCATAGTCACTATGATATTTTGAGCCCCTGCAACTAAGTCCATTGCGCCGCCCATGCCTTTGATAAGTTTGCCGGGGATCATCCAAGACGCAATATTGCCATGACAATCTACCTCGAAGGCACCGAGTACGGTTAAGTCCACATGGCCACCACGGATCATCGCAAAACTCTCTGCTGAATTAAAAATCGATGCGCCTGTTGCTGCGGTGACGGTTTCTTTGCCGGCGTTAATCATGTCTGCATCCACTTGTTCTTCAGTGGGATAGGGTCCCATGCCAAGTAAACCATTTTCAGATTGCAGCATCACTTCTATATCATCAGCCACATAATTGGCTGCTAAAGTCGGAATGCCAATACCTAAGTTAATATAGTGTCCATCACCAAATTCTTGTGCTACTCGCATAGCAATTTGTTCTCTGCTTAATGACATAATAATGACCTATTGATTGTTGCTAGCTGATGAGAGGATTTTACGTTCTATACGTTTTTCAAACTTGCCTACTATGATCCTGTCAACGTATATGCCGGGTGTATGTATTTCGCTAGGAGACAGTTCTCCAGGCTCTACTATTTCTTCTACTTCTAATACTGTGATCTTCCCGGCTGTAGCGGCCATAGGGTTAAAGTTTTGAGCTGTGTGGCGATAAATACAATTGCCATAACGGTCTGCCTTGTAGGCTTTTACAATGGCAAAATCACCGGTAATCGATTCTTCAAGAATGTAGTCGCGACCATTAAATTTTCTGGACTCTTTGCCTTCACCAACGGGTGTGCCAAAACCTGTAGCGGTATAAAATGCTGGGATACCAGCGCCGCCAGCGCGCATTTTTTCGGCTAAGGTACCTTGAGGAGTCAATTCAACTTCAAGTTCACCATTTAGCAGTTGCTGCTCAAATAAGGCGTTTTCACCCACATAGGACGACACCATTTTTTTAATTTGTTTTTCTTCAAGCAACAGGCCTAATCCAAATCCGTCAACCCCACAGTTATTTGAAACCACTGTAAGACCTTTAGTATTCATCTTTTTAATTTGCGCAATTAAACCTTCGGGTATACCACAAAGGCCAAATCCACCGGCTATTACTGTCATATTGTCTTGTAAACCGGCCATTGCCGCTTCGTAACTGTCTACTACTTTGTTAAAACCTGCCATGATTTTCTCTCAAGTTAAGTGACTAGGGATTGTTGATTTTTAATATCTCTTGGTTATATGAAAACTCAACAGTCCCTAGAGTGTAAAAGATACTTTTAAATAGTAAAATTGAATTAATGTCTGTATTAATAGATTTAATTTATTAATCATTGTTAGTTTAAAGGTCAATATTTTGTATAACGTATCATTTCGGCAGGTGCAGATCTTTGTCTGTATTGCACAATCACACACTTTTGCTCAGGCTGCTGAAAAAATGTGCCTGTCGCAACCCGCCTTATCTTCAGCCATAAAAAAAATGGAATCACAGTTAGGTGGTGTGCTGTTTTCTAGAACCACTAGAAAAGTTGAGTTGAGCCCGGAAGGGCGGCAATTTTTGCCTGTGGCAGAACGACTTATTAGTGACTGGCAAGAAGCGTTTTCAGATTTATATAATTTATTTTCTTTAGGCCGAGGCAAGTTGTCTATAGCTGCTATGCCTTCGTTTGCTGCAGGTTTGTTGCCGGGTATTTTACAACAATTCAAAACTGAGTTCCCTAACATAAAATTGTCGGTGACTGATGTGGTGATGGAGTCAGTGATTAAAGATGTCAAAGCGGGCAGGGCCGAGATTGGCTTTTCTTTTGAACATGAACAAATGGAAGGCTTGCAGTTTCACCCAATTCTTACTGATAATTTTATTGCGGTATTGCCGGCTAATCACCCTTTGTGTGAACACCAGATATTGTCTTGGTCGCAAATTGCTGCATACCCTTTTGTAGCCATGAATAAAGGCTCAGCTATTCGCCGATGGATCGATTCATTTATGGAAATGAATCATTTGGCGCTGAATATAGTGGTAGAGGCGAGTCAACTCGCTACCTTAGGGCAGTTTGTAAAACATGACTTAGGTGTGTCTGTTGTGCCGGCTTTATGTCAGGAACAAATGCTTAGCAAAGACTTGGTTTGTTTGAATATACATCAAAGTGGTTTGAGTAAAAGAGTGGGGATCATTAGGCAAACAAATGGTAATTTGTCATCCGTCGCATCATCATTTTGGCAATGGGCAGTGAATAATATTTCTTATCCTAATTAAGCTTGGATTAGGGTAAGCAAAAGAACACAAAAATTACCATTTTTTCTTTTCTGCAAAAAGTTCGTCGAGTTCGTTTCTCTCTGATTCTTCTTTTTTCGCCACATCTCGGCTGTTCGCCGTTTTTAGGTTTTTCTCGATATTGTCCAATTGATCTTCTAACTGTGCTTGCCTAACAACTATAAATTCATCAGGGTTTGGCTGCGCAGCAAGTGCTCCAATAGCTTTTTCTAAACATTGCCTTGCAGAGCCTAATTGATTGTTTTTTATGGCCGTCTCTCCACGCCTTATCAAAGTGTCAACGTTGGCCCGTAACTGTAGTCGCTCAAGTAGTTTATCTTCACCTAAAAAAACTCGGCTTTCTATCCGCCCTTTTTTAAATTCTGAACGCAACAGCGCACGCATTGTTTTAATTCCACGAATAAACTGAATGACTTGTTTATCACTTTGCGGTAACTGAAAACTATCTTCTGATGGTGGCGGTTTATTTACGTCAATGGCTTTTAGGCTGTCTTCTGCGCTTTTTATGCGTTGGTTGGCCGCTGATGAGTTATCGCCCATTTGTTGGGCTGCTTTCATCGCCCCCAAAATTCTGCGCTGTAGAATAAATATCAGTCTTTGAGATATAGGTATTTGTTCTGCTGCTAACAAGGTAGCTTCAGTGTTATCGATAATGCTTTTTTGTTTGGATAACTCGGCTCTACGCTCGGTTTCTACTTTATTTTTGTGTTGTTGGATCGCGTTCACAATAATGCCTACTAGCACTAACGCGACAATTAACACTATTATTATTGTAAATACCATATCTTTATAATTTTCCTACTTTTTGCGTTCAACACCCTAGGCTATTGCAAGAGTCAGTTTATGAATTGCTTAAGGTAACGTTAAGATAAAAACGCTACCACCTAAACTCCCACCATTTTCTAAGGATATTGTGCCTTTAGTTTCACTTTTGGTATGTGCTTGGGCAATTAAGCGCGCAAAAAACAAACCTAATCCTGTTCTTCCTTGACCGATATCACAGTGATGCATATTAGTATTGTGAGCGTCTAACATGCTTTGTGGGTAGCCAGGTCCGTCATCTTCCACTTTAAAAACTAATTGATTATCTTTTGTGTATACGCTCATTAATATTTTATTCTGGCTATAACGCATGGCATTAATTAATACGTCATTTAACAAAAGGCCAATTAGATCTGAGTCTAAGTACCATACTAAATCGGCTGATTGCTTAACTTCTAAAATCATATTTTTATGATTTAAGTAACTTTCATTGGTTGCTAGCAGATCTTCTACTACATCTTCTATATTGTGTTCGTCGATATTTATTAGCAAATTGTCTAATCCGGCTCGATACAAAGACAATAATTGCACCAGTCCGGTATTTAGTCGTGCGGCTTCGTAATGAGCCGATGCCAAATGCACTCGTGATTTAGGATCGGGATCTACCAGACTCTGTCCTAAGTTCTCAATCGACTGCATTAATAAGCATAAGGAATTTTTCATGTCATGCACTGCAGAGCCCAATACAGTGGAGAAATTAATTAATTCATCTTCTTTAGGCATAGAAAATTCCTATGGTGTTAATTAACAGAAAAAACATAGGTTTGATCGTAAAATGACAGTTGGTTAGTTGCATCTTATCAGACCTTTTTATCAATTTGAGATTTGATTTTGTTGTCGTAGCAGGGTTTCTGGTTAATCCAATTTGATATAACTAGAACATTTTTTTAAAAAATAATAGAATTCACCTTGTTAAAGTTATATAACGTTTTAATATAAAGAAATTCCCTAGGTTAACAAGCAAGGCTAAGACATGAAATTACAGCAACTCCGATATATTGTTGAGGTACTCAATAATAATTTAAACGTTTCGGCTACCGCAGAAAGCTTGTACACATCACAACCTGGGATCAGTAAACAAGTTCGCATGTTGGAAGACGAGTTGGGCGTACAAATTTTTGGTCGTAGCGGCAAACATCTTACCCATGTGACTGAAGCAGGCCAAGATGTAATCAATATATCTCGTGAAATTTTAGCCAAAGTGGAAAGTATTAAGGCTGTATCTCGTGAGCATACTTTACCTGATCAAGGTAAGTTGAATATCGCCACCACTCACACTCAAGCAAGATATGCATTACCAGATGTTATAAAAGGCTTTATGAATAAATATTCAAAAGTCTCGTTACATATGCATCAAGGAACACCTTCACAAATAAGTGATCTTGCGGCAAAAGGTGAAGCAGATTTTGCTATTGCCACTGAGTCATTACATTTGTATAACGATTTGGTGATGTTGCCTTGTTATCACTGGAATCGCAGTATCATTGTTAACCGCGATCATCCTCTAGCTAAAAAGACCTCCATTACCATTGAAGATTTAGCTGAGTACAACTTAGTTACTTATGTGTTTGGTTTTACTGGCCGCTCTTCGTTAGACCAAGCCTTTAGCAGTGCCGGCATAGAGCCTAAAATTGTGTTTACTGCCACAGACGCTGACGTGATTAAAACTTATGTAAGACTTGGTGTTGGGGTGGGGGTTATAGCTTCAATGGCAATTGATGACAAACTGGATTCAGATTTAGTTAAAATTGACGCGAGTCATTTGTTTGAATACAGCACTACTAAGATTGGCTTTAGAAAAGGCTCATTTTTACGCAGCTACATGTACGAATTTATCGAACGTTTTGCCCCGCATCTAACCAAAACAGTGGTAGAAAAAGCCATGATGTTGAAAAACAACGATGAAGTGGAAAAAATGTTCAAAGGCTTGACCTTGCCGGTTAGGTAATAGCTGCGCTGATAAAAAAACTAAAATATTAACCACAGAGAACACAGAGAGCACAGAGGAAAATATAAAAGAAAGTATGTTAAGAATCATTTTTTGAAAGTTTAATAATACAAATCAATTTTCTTTTCTCTGTGTGCGAAGCCTCTTTTTCCTCTGTGGTGAAAAGCTTTTATGTTTTTTTCGTTTTAATTCAAGATAGTCTCTTAACACTCAATAATATTGACTGCTAAACCTCCTCTGGAGGTTTCTTTGTATTTGGACTTCATATCGTTGCCTGTTTCCCACATGGTTTTGATAACCTTGTCGAGTGAGACTTTGTGTTGCCCTGTGCCTCTTAAAGCGAGCCTAGAGGCATTAATGGCTTTAATTGCCCCCATAGCATTACGTTCGATACAAGGTACTTGTACTAAGCCGCCCACTGGGTCGCAGGTTAAACCTAAGTTATGCTCCATACCAATTTCGGCCGCGTTTTCAACAGCATCTACGGATCCGCCGACTATTTCGGTTAATGCACCTGCTGCCATAGAACATGCCACGCCGACTTCGCCCTGACAACCTACTTCAGCGCCAGATATGGAGGCATTCTTTTTATACAAAATACCAATAGCCGCTGCGGTTAATAAATAACGGCTTACCGTGTCTTCGTCTACAGGTTTAACAAATTTATCGTAGTAACATAACACCGCAGGAATAATACCAGCGGCGCCGTTTGTTGGTGCAGTTACCACAGTACCGCCGCCAGCATTCTCTTCATTAACCGCTAATGCGAATAGGTTAACCCAATCCATCGCGAGCATGGGATCGGAACTTTTTTCGTTTTGTAAGCGATTATACAAACCAGGTGCACGGCGCATGACCTTTAAGCCACCTGGCAATATTCCTTCAGTTTGAATACCTGTTTGTACACTTTTGTACATCACTTGCCATATGTGCCAGAGCTTTTTGACTATTTCATCTTTGGGTTGGAAAACTTCTTCGTTTTTCATCATGATTGAACTGATACGCATGCCATGTTCTTTACTAAATTCAAGTAACTGTTTAGCACTGGAAAAATTAAAAGGCACAGCTTGTTCTTCGTGAATAAGGGCTGCAACTTTTCGGTCGGCAAAGTCTTGCTCGCGGATAATAAAGCCGCCACCTATTGAAAAATAGGTTTGTGAGGTAAGCACAGTCTTATTACACATGGCATGTAAGGTCATACCATTTGGGTGTTGGCTGAGAGATTTGCGCCGATGAAAAATAATCGCATTTTGTGCCGGAAATGAGATTAGTTTTTTAGCATCTAGACTAAGTTGTTGCGAGCTATTCACTTGTTCGAGTAAGGTATCAACCACAGAGCTATCGATTGTTTCAGGAGCATAACCAAGTAGTCCTAAAATCACGGCTTTGCCTGTTCCGTGGCCTTTACCTGTTTGTCCTAATGAGCCAAACAGTTCTACCTTAATTTCATCGGTACTATCGAAAAGTCCTTGCTCTGATAATTCCCCACAAAAAGCTTTGGCTGCCCGCATTGGGCCAACAGTATGGGAACTCGAAGGGCCAATACCGATACTAAACATATCAAAAACGCTGATCATTTTGTTTGATCCACTAGAATAGATAAAGGCTAATTGTGCTTGTTAAAGTTAGGTAGAACAATAGCTGGGTACACTAAGAGTTAAAATCACAGTGTAAAGATTACTTTAAGTAATTTAGGTTTGTTAGTAGCTAACCTTAGCTCTGGAGAAACCATACCGTCCAGCACCGCTATTGCTGCGCCTATAGTCGTTGAACTTGCTCTCAATAAGTGGCTATTCCTTCATAAGCTCGCATTGATAACCCCAATTAGAACCATCTAACATATTGCAATTACTTCTAGGGACGCGGCACACCTTAAGCAGAGTTCAGGTTAAACAGATTAGAAATGATTCGATAAATTGCGCACAAAAGCGGCCGTGGCTCCCCAAATATTATGCTCTTTCCAAGGGATGAAATAGATAGGGAAGTCTCCGTTATTGCGTTTAACCCAATGAATTAAATGATTACGTTGATCCATTAAATAACTTAGTGGCACTTCGAAAGTGCTGTCTACTTCATTTTTATCTAATGTTAATATGGTTGGTGCAGAGATAAAGCCGACATAAGGTAACACTTCATAACGACTCACCGTGCGGTACAAAGGCAAGTTACCGATAATTTCTACTTCTTTAGGTGCTAAACCCACTTCTTCATGAGTTTCACGCAAAGCCGTTTCTACTAAGGAATTATCACTTAGTTCTTGTTTGCCACCGGGGAAGCTTACTTGACCCGCATGATGCTTTAGGTGGGTTGCTCTGACTGTAAACAGCACTGTCAGTTCATTGCTATATTCTAATATAGGCAATAATACTGCAGCAGGTTTACCTGGCGATCTGAGTGGAAAATCAGCTTCACTACTGACCTGTTTGGCATGATGAAAACGCGTGATAAATTGGGCTTTATCCATTGGGCATCATCCCTGTTTCGCTAAGGTGGAGTCTTGAGTCAATATGGGTAATATTTTTGATACTTTATCTAAACTCTCTTGATATTCATCTTTAGCATTTGAATCGAGCACAATGCCTCCGCCTGCCCAGCAATGTATGTTTTGTTGTTTGTTTGATTGTTCGCATAATAGCGTGCGTATACAGATATTGGTATCCATGTCGCCAAACACTCCTAGATAACCAATACTGCCACAGTAGATATTGCGGTTGTTGGGCTCTAGCTCGTCGATAATTTGCATTGCACGTATTTTTGGTGCGCCGGTAATCGAGCCCCCTGGAAACGCACCTTGCAACAAATCCAACGGGCTACTAGTTGATTTTAACTGGCCTGTGACAGTGCTGACTAGATGATGGACTGCGGCAAAACTTTCTAAATTAAACAGCTCAGGCACTTTAACGCTGCCAGGTTGGCAATGTTTACTTAAGTCGTTACGCAGTAAATCAACAATCATCAAATTTTCAGCGCGGTCTTTCTCTGAGTTTAGCAACGATTCGATTTGTTGTTGATCTTGTTTTGAGTCAATACTCCGTGGCCTAGTGCCTTTAATAGGTTTGGTTTGTACCATCCTTTCATTAACCGATAAAAAACGTTCAGGTGAGATACTCATTACCACGCTATCGTCTAAGCGGATAAATGCAGAAAAGGGCGCAAGATTGGCGACGCGTAAATCTTGGTAAGCTTGCCATTCGTCGCCAGTATAATGGGCTGAAAAACGTTGCGCTAAATTGATTTGGTAACAGTCACCGGCCTCCAAATAGGACAAAATGCTCGTCAATTTCTGGGTATATTGATCTTGGCTCATATTCGCTTGCCAGTGACTAGTTAGGCTAAATGTATGAGGCGTGAGTTGGTTTTGGACTAATTGTTGAATATCTTCGATAGACGGATGGGAATATTGCTCTAAATAACAAAGATGAAATTGCTGATTTAGATTGTCTTTAATGATGCTCCACCCATAAATGCCAACGGCCATGTCGGGCGTGGAATATTCATTGGCATTTTTATTGGGCAAACTTTCAAAACGTTTACCTAAATCATAACCAAACAAACCTAATGCGCCTGCCATAAAGGGAAATTTAATGTCGTGAGTAAAAGTTACTTGGTCACTAGGCATCAATTGTTCAAGTAAACTTTGCACTAAAGATAATGGATTGAGCAAGCTTTCTTGGCTTTGGCTGGTTTTTTGTTGCCAGACAGTACTAGTAGTGCCTTTAGTGGCGATAGTGGCAATTGGGTTGGCAACCATTATGTCGAAACGGCCATCTTGACGTTGGCTGTCAGCAGAATCTAAGAGCATCGCCCAAGGTTTATCAGCAAAGTGGGCAAAGAGGTCTGCTATTGAATAGTGACTAGGTAAATTAAGGGTATTAACCACTAATGTGTATTTTTGGTTGTTCATTGTGACTACTTTTGTGTACCTCAAAAAAATTCAGTTACTAGCTTGCTGACAGGTTTGTTGCTAGTTGCTGGTAGATATGTTGCTAATACTACAGCCGAATTGTCGTGGAGCAAATTGCCTGATCAGGTTATCATATCGAATAGTGAACACTTAACCCAGCAAATTTAAGAGGCATCTATGGCTGTTATTCGTCAGCAAGATTTTATCGATAGTATTGAAGAGTCCTTACAGTTTATTTCTTATTATCATCCCCTTGACTATATCAAAGCGGTCGAAAAGGCTTACAACAAAGAGCAAAGTCAGGCGGCAAAAGACGCTATGGCGCAGATACTAATCAATTCACGTATGTCGGCTGAGGGTAAACGCCCATTGTGTCAAGACACTGGCATAGTCACTTGTTTTGTGAAAATAGGTATGGCTGTGCAATGGGATAAAACCGATTTGACCGTGCAACAAATGGTCGATGAAGGTACTCGCCGTGCTTATTTAAATCCTGATAATCCATTACGTGCGTCTATTGTCGCCGATCCTGCAGGTAAAAGAAGCAATACTAAAGACAACACACCTGCAGTTGTACATATCGATACTGTACCCGGTGGTGAAATTGAAATCATGATCGCAGCCAAAGGTGGCGGTTCTGAAAATAAATCTAAAATGGTCATGCTTAACCCTAGTGATGACATTGCCGACTGGGTAGTCAAAACATTGCCTACTATGGGTGCTGGTTGGTGTCCCCCTGGCATGTTGGGCATAGGAATAGGTGGCACTGCTGAAAAAGCTGCGGTTATGGCTAAAGAAAGCTTAATGGATCCAGTCGATATTCAAGAATTAATGGATAGAGGCGCCGAGACCACCGAAGAAAAATTACGTTTAGATATCTTCAAAAAGGTTAACGACTTAGGCATTGGTGCGCAGGGCTTGGGTGGTTTAACTACAGTCGTTGATATTAAAATTATGTCATGCCCCACTCATGCGGCATCAAAACCGGTAGCAATGATCCCTAACTGCGCGGCAACCCGCCATGCGCATTTTCGTTTAGATGGCTCTGGCCCTGCTGAATTTACGCCACCTAAATTAGAAGACTGGCCAAAAGTGACCTGGGAAGTGGGTGAGGGCACCCGCCGTGTTGATTTAAACACTGTGACCAAACAAGACATCCAAGACTGGAAAGTGGGTGAAACAGTATTACTGACAGGCAAAATGTTGACTGGACGTGATGCTGCACACAAACGTATTCAAACTATGTTAGCCAATGGTGAAGGTTTACCAGAAGGCGTGGACTTCGATAACAAATTTATTTATTACGTTGGTCCAGTAGACGCTGTAGGTGATGAGGCGGTAGGTCCAGCGGGGCCTACAACAGCAACACGTATGGATAAATTTACCGACATGATGTTAGAACAAACCGGCATCAGTGGCATGATAGGTAAAGCCGAACGTGGCCCAGCTACAGTGGCCAGTATTGCCAAACACAAGTCTGTGTATTTAATGGCTGTGGGTGGTGCTGCCTATTTAGTGTCTAAAGCGATTAAAAAGGCGCGAGTAGTGGCTTTTGAAGACTTAGGTATGGAAGCTATTTATGAATTTGATGTCGTGGATATGCCAGTTACAGTTGCCGTAGATAGTACAGGGGCCAACGCCCATGAAACTGGCCCAGCTATTTGGAAAATCAAAATAGCTGAAATGGAAAAATAAGTCGTTTTAGTTAGGTCCTGATCACGGCGGTAAATGATGATTTACCGCCTTTTTTATTGCTAATCATTTCAAAAAGAGCAGAACAGATCTCTATGAGTCAATTTAACGACGTAAATCTACTGTCTACTTCTTTATTATCTATTTTTGGCGGTCTATTTTTATTTGGATGTTTGATTGGTGCTTTGATTTCTGGCATGAGAGCCAACAAAAAAGCACAGCATAGGATTGAACAGAACACTTTGTTGGCAACTCAGCAAGAAAACCAATTAAGAGAGCAACTTGCCCAACAAGATTTGCTGATAAACACATTTTCTTCTGAGCAACGAACTGCCCAGCAAGAACAAATGCTTACGCAAAATAAATTGGGGCAATTGACGCAACGAGTTGAAAGAATTGCAGAGCTAGAAATAGAAAAAAACTACTGGCAGCAGCAACATCAACAAAGTAATAGACAAGCTAGTGAGTTACGCACCCAATTAGAGTCGCAAGCGGCGCGTTTTGAACAAGAACAAATTGCCAGCCAGGATAAACTGCAGTTGTTAGAAGCAGCTGAAAAACGTTTACAAGAACAATTCGAGAATCTTGCCAATAAAATTTTTGAACAGAAACAAGAAAAATTTAGCCAATCCAGTAAGGCTGGACTTGATTCAATTTTGTTACCCTTAAAGGAGCAGATTGAGGGCTTTAAAAAACAAGTCACAGATCAATACGTTAGAGAAGGGCAAGAGCGGGCATCTCTGAAAACTGAGATCTTGGGTTTAAAGGAGCTTAATCAACAAATCACCCACGATGCAGCCGCGTTAACCAAAGCGTTAAAAGGTGACAACAAAGTCCAAGGAAACTGGGGCGAAGTGGTGTTAGAAAGAGTGTTGAAAGAATCCGGACTGCGTGAGGGCCACGAATTTGATACTCAAGTTGCGCTAAAAAATGAGCATGGTAAAAGTTACCAGCCAGATGTAGTGGTGCACCTACCCAATGACAAAGATGTGGTGATCGACTCCAAAGTATCCCTTGCTGCTTACGAACGTTATTTTAATGAACATGACGATGAGTTAGCGCGGGTTGTGCATTTAAAAGAACACGTCAACTCATTGCGTAATCATATAAAAGAGTTAGGTAAAAAAGACTATCAGGACTTAAAAGGCATTCGTACCTTAGATTATGTGTTGATGTTTATCCCCATAGAGTCAGCGTTTTTGCTTGCCGCCGATCAAGCGCCAGAATTGCTGAAACTAGCTTTTGATCACAACATCATGTTGGTTAGCCCGACTAACTTGCTGGTGGCACTGCGTACAATCAACAACATTTGGCAATATGAGTATCAAAATCAAAACGCCCAAAAAATTGCCGATAACGCTGCCAAGTTATATGACAAGTTTCATGGTTTTATGGTGGATATGGACAAAGTGGGTAAAGCCATAGAGTCGAGTCAAAAAAGTTATGAGGGGGCGATGAATAAATTGTCTTCAGGAAAAGGTAATATCGTGCGCCAGATTGAACAATTTCGTAAATTGGGTGTGCAGAGTAATAAAAAGCTAGATGGAAATCTGCTAGATAATGCTGAAGAATAATAAAAGTCTAAAAGCGTTTG
>NZ_BAEO01000041.1 GCF_000314995.1 Paraglaciecola arctica BSs20135
GGTCATAAACACATCCCTGATGAACATCTCCCAAATCCGCCTTCCTTGGCGGATTGTTCAGGCTGGCGGAGCCGTGCTCCTAAAGAATCAGCTTGAACCCACCACATTAAAAAACCCGCATCGGTATACCGTGCGGGTTTTTTATTATCTTTGAAAACTTCAACCAACTGACTAGCACTCTCCACATCATCGGTTATTGATTGTATACAGGAAATTTTTATTTAAGATTGTTTCTTACAGCGACGAAACACCAAACCTATTAACCCTAAGGCAAAAACAGTCAGAGTAGAGGGTTCTGTTACCACTTGTGCCGCCTGCGACCTACTCCATACTGCGTAAGTTAAGAATTCGGCCCCTACCCTTCCAGTATCAGATCCAATACCAGTTGTAAGAAAAGTCGTTCGATCCGCAGTAGAACCGGCTTAATTCCACGCTGCGAAACCATAGAGCTCATTACTTACTGGTACACTTAGGTAAGGCGTGAGAACAAAGCAATCATTGAACCTGTTACTGCTGCAACCAAAGGTTAAACCTGGTGACGAATCAAATAAACCGTTAACTGAGTTTACAAATACATTACCTAATAATGCCTGTGATGCGACTTTACTCTCTTCACTGCTCTTCCAAAAAAAATCACTCTGTTCATCACATCCACTGAATAATGCAGCACAGATGCCATCAACAAAAGAGACATCGTAAAACTCACCATTGATGTTTATATTTGAGGCACCTAATAACTTGCCGCTGCTCGAATCTATGTTCAACATAAGTGAGGCATTAGCCAGGTTAAACAAACTGCAGGCCGATACCAGCAATGATAATATCATTGCTTTAAAACATACTTTTTTCATCCCATTTTTATCCTTGTAAATTTATTGGTTGTTTTTAATCCCTAAACCATAAAGTTAGGCCATTAAATAACGGTTAGCTCTTCACATTCAAAATGAAGATGCATATAGGTACCTAATTCATTTCCCTATATATGTATAAGCGTAAAAACATGTAAAAAACGTCAATTAATTTATAAATTGATTCTTTTTATTGTAAAACGGGCTCTGTTATTTCCAATTTCTTATAAAGATATTTCTGTTTGATTTTGCTTTGGTTAATTAATACCAAACAATATCTGCGTTTAGTTCTTATTATTTCAGCCCCAGATACGATAACCTTTAAGTAGGTTAGCAATATTGGTAGCAAATGAATTCACAACTGGCTAAAAATACCAAAGTACTAATAGTAGACGATCAAGCCTTAGCTAAGGGATATATGAAATATTCTTTAGAAGAGCTGGGGTTTAGCGATATTACTTATGTAGATAAAATTAATTCTGCACTGACCTCACTAAGAAGCCATAAATTTGATTTGATCATTTGCTCTTACAACTTAAAACGAGAGCAAGATGGGTATTATTTTTACGATGAAATTAAAACCAATGGAGAGCTACCATTAAGCACCGCTTTTGTGTTTATTAGTGCTGATACCAATTCCGATTTAGTCCAAAGCATTATTGAATTACAGCCCGATGATTTTTTAGCTAAACCTTTTACAGTCAAAGACTTAGATCGTAGATTAAGTCGTGTGTTAGCCCGTAAAAAAGCCTTGCATGGTGTATATCTATGCATTGATAAAAATCAATATGTCCAGGCTTTGTCTGAAGTAGAATTATTTTTAGGCAACCCTAAACATTCAGAATTTTTCCCTTTGGCGCTAAAAATTAAAGGCGAAATGCTCTCGGCCTGCGGCAACTTTCAACAAGCCAAAGACTTTTATCAGGCGATTTTAAAGGTACAAACGTTTACATGGGCACAACTGGGGTTAGTCAACAGTTACTTGCGTCTCAATGAAGATGAATCCGCAGAAAAATTAGTATTACGTTTAGCTTTTAAACCCGACTCGCAGCTTGCTGCATATGATCTGCTAACAGCTTTGCAGATAAAACAGAATGATTTTGATACCGCACTTGAATGCGTAATGATGGCCACTGAAATATCGCCTAGAAATATTCGACGACATAAAACAGCCATGGACTTATCTCGAATTACTCACGATTATGAAACTCAATTCGAAGCAGCAAAAAAAATTGTACGATTTGCCAAAAATTCTATTCATGATAAGCCAGAAAATTACCTAAACGTCGCCAGAGCGGGCATCGACTATGCCATGACAACTGAAGCATCTGATACCGATAGATTAATCAAACAAGCAAACGAATACATTAGGCAACTTAAGCAGGCGTTTCCAAAAGCAGATATCCAAGAGCAAATGAAAGTGGTCAATGCTCGATTACTGTATCTCGAAGATGAAAAAGATAACGCTTTATCCTTACTCTATAAGCTAGACGAAGACAGTTGGGAAAACGAAGGCATAGACGCATTATTAGATAAAGCTAAAATATTCCATGACCTAGGCTTACATGAACGCTCACAAGCGGTGTTAGAACAAATAGAAGAACGTTGTAAAAAAAATTCCGATCAAAGTGAAATATTTTTGCACTATATCAATCAAGAAAAACAAGAAAAAGCAGCAATTAAATTCAGTTCTAAAGACCTAAACAATACTGCAGTGGGTTATTTTCAAAAGGGTGATCTAGACAATGCCATGAAGGTGTTTACTCAAGCATTTACCATCATGCCCAAAAACGCCTCTATTGCCCTGAATCTGATACAAGCTATTTCATCCAAAGCGGAAAAATTAGGTGTCGCAACTGTATCTGATACTTTACTTAAAAAATGCATTAAAACTATTGAAAATAGTAAGTTAGACGAGGTGCAACAGCAAAGGTATCACAAAATCCGCACTATGTTGGATGCTTTGCAGTAATTAACCTGAGTTAACAACAAACAACTCCAACAGAGATTAATTATTACAAGCCACCAGCAATATCGATAAAACTACCAGTCGCAAATGAAGATTTTTCTGATGCTAACCAATAAATCGCCTCAGCCACTTCAGCCGGTTCCCCACCTCTTTGCATAGGAATTTTTGCTTTAAGCCTATCGATACGATTTGGCTCGCCACCCGATGCATGAATGTCAGTATGAATAAGGCCTGGACGAACAGCATTCACACGAATACCTTCTCCAGCCACTTCTATTGCTAAACCTTTTGTTAAACTATCTATTGCTCCTTTTGATGCAGCATAGTCAATATACTCGTTAGGAGAGCCACTTTTAGCGGCACCAGATGAAACATTAACTATAGATCCACCTTTGCCTCCATATTTGCTGGACATACGTTTAACCGCTTGTTGCGAGCACAAAAAGCAACTCATCACATTAGTGGTTAATACTTGACTAAATCTTTGTTCATCGATTTCATCTAATCGACACTGGGTTTTTAATATTCCAACATTATTGACCAGTACAGACAAGCAACCTAACTCTTCATCTACAGTTTTGAATAATCGTTTTACTTCACTAGCTTTGGAAACATCGGCTTTCACAGTGATACATTTAACTTGGTATTGCAGGATTTCATTTTTAAGTTGCTCTGCAGCGATCTCATCTTTTAAGAAATTGATACACACCCCATAACCCTTTTGCGCAAAAAGTCTAGTTGTTGCTGCGCCAATCCCTCTACTCGCGCCAGTAATGAGCACTATTTTGTCATTCAACATAAAATTCTCGCTCACTTTCTCAAAATGGTTGGAAAAAAAACTTTAAATATCTGCATAAATCTATGTCACTTTTAACGTGATATTGAAACGTTGTTCTTTATAAAATCCACTTTCTACAATATTGGTTAAGGTTGTCACTGCCCGCCAAACATCCTCAAAGGAGGTATAAAGTGGTGTAAAACCAAAACGTATTATATTAGGAGCTCGAAAATCAGCAACAACGCCTTTTTCAATTAAGGCTTGGCAAATAGCAAATGCATCATGGTGAGAGAAAGCCAACTGACTGCCTCTTTGTTCGGCTAATTTAGGCGAACACAGCAGCAAATCATGCAAACATTCATTCCCTTGAATAAGCTGCAGAAATACTTCTGCAAGCTCCACAGACTTAGTTCTAATCTGTAACATATCCACGTCTTGCCATACATCAAGTGCGGCATCCAAGACACTCATTGAAATCACACTAGGCGTTCCACATTGAAATTGATTAATATTAGATGCGGCTTGATATTCAGGGTTAAATGCAAAAGGTTTTGAATGCCCCATCCAACCTGACAATGGCTGTTTAATTGCGTATTGATGGCGTTTGGCTACATATACAAAAGCCGGAGATCCTGGCCCCCCATTTAAGTATTTATAACCACAACCCACAGCAAAATCCGCCTCACATTTATCTAGCTCCACAGACAAAGCACCAGCGCTATGGGCTAAATCCCAAATCACCAAAATACCTTTTTCATGGGCAAGTTTGGTAAGTTTTGCCATATCCAATAAATTGCCTGTACGAAAATTCACTTGAGTCAGCAATAATACCGCCACAGACTCATTTAGACTTTGCTCAATATCCTGCTCTTCGACCATTTGCAATTGGCATAAGTCTGGCCCTAACAAGTCACTCAGCCCTTGCACCATATACAAGTCGGTGGGGAAATTATCTTTTGTCGACAACACCACTGTTCGCTCTGAATTAAGTGTAAGGGCACTACACAAAAGTTTAAATAGATTCACAGAAATGGAGTCACAACAAATTACTTGGCCTTTAGCCGCGCCAATAATTGGCGCTATTTTTTCACCAACCCTGATCGGCAGGTCAATCCAATTATGGCTATTCCAACTCTTAATTAAGTCGTTTCCCCATTGTTGGCTAACCACCTCTGCTACTTTTGATTTTACTGACTTAGGCAACGCCCCTAATGAATTACCATCCAAATAAATAGTGTTAACGGGTAAGTCAAACTCAAGACGCTTTTGAGCTAAAGGATCTGCTTTATCTAAGGCAATTATCTCATCAAAATTCATTTTGCTAATCCGTTTAACTGTTGAGTCAGTAATGTAAATGCCGCTGAGCCAGGGTGGATCCAATCAAAATGCCCTACTCCATCTAACATAATAATTTTTCGCTCCAGTTTGTCTAACTCAAATGCTGGAACAATATTGTCTTTTTTTCCTTGTAAAACCAAAGTATTTACATGTAATGGCTGCTTACTCGGATTAGCCATATGGTATTCAGAGGGTTTCTCTGTAGGCATAGCTTGCATAAAGTTTTTGGTGACTTGCTGACAACTATTTGAACCATTAGCGTATTCTTCGATATCAGTAATCGCAGCTAGTCCAATCACACCTTTAAGTTGTTTTATCACGCCACCGGCAAGTAACGCCAAATGCCCACCAGCAGAATGCCCCACTAATACTGATCCAGCTAAATCAAATTCACCGTTGTTGTATCTGCTTGATGCGAGGATCCCAGCTTTTACATCATCATAAGAACCTGGCCAACCGCCTCCTACATCTCCACTGCGGCGATATTCTAATGACCACACATTAAAGCCAGCTTGAGCTAAACCAGTACTTAAAGCATAAGTATGTTGAATGTCATATGTACTTAACCAACAACCACCATGGATCAAAATAACCAGTGGTGACTGGACTGTATTTTCAAGCTGTTTAGCTCGCCATAACAACGCGTATTGCAGAGGGGCGGCACCATAGGCAATCTTTTCATCCGCAGGCATGAAAGACAATGCTGCTACTTTTGAGTAGGAAACATTGTTATCTACCTTAGGGAACGTGATGAGGGGTTGTGTTGCAATTGCAGTGAACGAGAGGATGCTCAGAGATAATGATAATAACCAATTCAAAATAGTCGACTTCCTTAAAAGAAAAAAAGCAGCGTTAAAACTAACACTGCTTCTATACCTGTACTAATACAAATTAGGGTTTAGATTAGATCATTTCAATCGCTATTGCGGTAGCTTCCCCTCCGCCAATACACAAAGTAGCAATACCCTTTTTAAGGTTTTTCTGTTTAAGGGCATGTAACAGAGTCACGATAACCCTTGCACCAGACGCACCAATAGGATGTCCGAGGGCGCAAGCTCCACCTTTAACATTAACCTTATCAGGGTTTAATCCTAGCTTTTTAATAGCCAACATAGTGACCATAGCAAAGGCTTCGTTAATTTCGAATAAATCAACGTCTTCGTGAGACCAACCGGTTTTATCAAACAGTTTTTGCAAAGCGCCAACGGGTGCCACAGTGAAATTTTCGGGTTCAATGGCATGAGAGCTGTGAGCAACAATTTTAGCTAAAGGCTTTAAACCTAATGCTTGGGCTTTTTTTGCTGACATCACCAACATAGCAGCCGCACCATCAGAAATAGAACTAGAGTTAGCAGCGGTTACTGTTCCGTCTTTTTTAAAAGCTGGACGTAATGTGGGTATTTTTTCTGGTTTAGCTTGTTTTGGACCATCATCACTATCAACTAACAAGTCACCTTTGCGGCTTTGGATTGTAACAGGGGCAATTTCATCAACGAACAAACCCGCATCTTGTGCACTGTTGGCCTTTTGTAAACTGGATAAGGCAAATTCATCCATTTGTTCACGGGTGATCCCTTCAGCATCGGCTGTTGCTTGTGCGAAACATCCCATGGCTTGACCATCGTAGGCATTTTCTAACCCATCAAGCATCATATGATCTAATACCTGACCATGTCCCATTCGATAACCAGAACGCGCTTTTGGCAATAAATAAGGAGCATTACTCATACTTTCCATGCCGCCTGCCACTATAACATCTGCAGTACCCGCTTTGATCAGATCGTGCGCCAACATAAGGGCTTTCATACCCGAACCACAAACTTTGTTGATGGATGTTACCCCAGTTGCTAATGGCAACCCTGCTTTTAAAGAAGCTTGTCTGGCTGGTGATTGCCCTAAACCGGCAGTCAACACGCAGCCCATTATCACTTCATCAATTTGTGACAATACCGCAGACGAGTCTGGCGTTTCTTGCAGCACCGCTTGGATGGCGCTGGCTCCCAACTCTGTGGCTGTCAAAGGAGCCAAACTACCTACAAATCCGCCCATAGGTGTACGCTTTGCCGCGACTATTACAATTGTATTATCAGACATAAAAACTCCTAAATTTTTGCTCAATCGACTAAACCTGTAAATCACTGGCGTACAGGAATTTGCACGCTTTGTGTTTTATCATAATCACTGACTTAACCAATTTCCGCTTTACAAGATTGATTTTAAAACCTTAACACTTTACATTTACTTTCAGTTTACGTAAACGTAAACCTTATTAACAAATAATAACTATATATATATGAGTAAATAATGAGTCAACAAACTTTTAGCATAGGCGAACTAGCCAAATCAATGGACATAACTCCGCGCTCTATTCGGTTTTACGAAGAGCAAGGTTTATTAAACCCGACTCGAAATGGCCAAAATCGTATCTATCTGAAAAAAGACCATGTTCGCTTAAAACTAATTTTACGTGGCAAACGTTTAGGATTTTCCTTAGCGGAAACTAAAACCTTATTTAATTTATATGACAGTCACCAAAATTCAAAAGTACAGCTTGAAGCTATGCTCAAAATGACAGCTGAAAAGCGCGCTTATATGCAACAACAACTAATAGACATTGAAATGTTAAAGGCTGAACTAGAAGACGTAGAAGCCCGCTGCCAAGAAGAACTCAATGCCTTAACGCTCACTACCTTAAAGCAAGGACAAACCGCATGAATGCCCCCTATCCAACCTTAAATTTTGGTCTCGGTGAAGACATCGACATGTTGCGTGACCATGTATATAACTTCGCTCAAGGTGAAATAGCGCCTTTGGCTGAAAAAGCCGATCAAAATAATAGTTTCCCGAATGAATTATGGCCAAAGTTAGGTGATATGGGGCTATTAGGCGTGACAGTAGCCGAACAATACGGCGGTTCTGATATGGGTTACTTGGCCCATGTCATTGCTATGGAAGAAGTCAGCCGTGCGTCGGCTGGCATCGGGTTAAGTTACGGCGCTCATTCAAATTTATGCGTCAATCAAATTCACAAAAATGGTAGTGATGCTCAGAAACAAAAATACTTACCCAAGTTAGTCAGCGGTGAACATATCGGTGCCTTAGCCATGAGTGAGCCAAATGCAGGCTCAGATGTAGTCAGCATGAAACTACGAGCCGACAAACGCGGCGATCTGTATGTGTTAAATGGCAACAAAATGTGGATCACCAATGGTCCTGACGCTCATACCTACGTGGTATATGCCAAAACCGATATATCAGCGGGTGCCAAAGGTATGACAGCTTTTATTATTGAGCGAGGTTCTAAAGGATTTACTCAGGCACAAAAACTCGACAAATTAGGGATGCGATCGTCTAACACTTGTGAACTGGTATTCCAAGATTGTGAAGTACCTGCAGAAAATATCCTAGGTCAAGAAGGCGGCGGGGTAAAAGTGTTAATGAGTGGCTTGGATTACGAACGAGTGGTGTTATCGGGCGGGCCGTTAGGCATTATGCAAGCTTGTATGGACTTAGTGGTGCCTTACATCCACGACCGCAAACAGTTTGGTCAATCTATCGGTGAGTTTCAATTAGTACAAGGAAAAGTAGCTGATATGTATACCCAGATGAATGCTGCCAGAGCTTATGTTTATGCCGTAGCACGCTCCTGTGACAGAGGTGAAACCGCCCGTAAAGATGCAGCAGGGGCGATCCTTTATTCTGCAGAGTTGGCAACCAAAATGGCATTAGACGCGATCCAACTTTTAGGTGGTAATGGCTACATCAACGAATTCCCAGCGGGCCGTTTGTTACGGGATGCCAAGTTGTACGAAATTGGCGCAGGCACTTCTGAAATTCGTAGAATGTTGATTGGTCGAGAGTTGTTTAAAGAGTCAGTGTAAAAACGCCTAATAACCTCATAAAGCAAATAACTGGAGCAATACTGTGCCAAAAATCATCAGTAAGCTAAATACCAAAAGCCAAGAATTTATGGCTAACGCTTTGCATATGCAGGCGCAAGTAGACGATTTAAAAGATAAAATTGCCACAATCAAACTTGGTGGTGGTGAAAAAGCCAACCAAAGACATCTTGATCGAGGCAAATTACTTCCCAGAGAGCGGATCAATACCCTACTTGACCCAGGTTCACCTTTCCTAGAGTTATCGCAACTGGCCGCATATGAAGTGTATGATGACAACGTACCTGCTGCGGGTGTAATTGTGGGTATAGGCCGAGTGTCGGGCATTGAATGTATGATTGTGGCCAATGATGCCACTGTTAAAGGGGGCACTTATTATCCATTAACAGTAAAAAAACACCTTAGGGCACAAACCATAGCGGAGCAAAATAATTTACCTTGTATCTATTTGGTTGATTCAGGGGGAGCCAACTTACCTCTTCAAGATGAAGTGTTTCCAGATAGAGAACATTTTGGCCGCATATTCTTTAACCAAGCCAACTTGTCAGCGCAAAATATTCCGCAAATTGCTGTCGTCATGGGTTCTTGTACAGCAGGCGGCGCTTATGTGCCCGCTATGGCCGACGAGTCTATTATCGTCAAACAACAAGGAACAATATTTCTCGGTGGACCACCATTAGTTAAAGCGGCCACAGGCGAAGTGGTCACCGCTGAAGACTTAGGCGGTGGCGATGTGCACTGCCGTACCTCAGGCGTGGTCGATCATTTAGCCAACAATGACCATCACGCACTCAAAATTGCCAGAGACGCCATTGCCCGATTAAATCGTAAAAAATCCATAGAACTTGATGTACTAGAACCTGTTGAGCCTGCCTATTCAAATGACGAAATTTATGGCGTTATCCCAAAAGATACACGCCAACCCTATGACGTAAGAGAAGTCATAGCTAGGGTAGTAGATAACTCGGAATTTGATGAATTTAAAGCCTTGTATGGTCAAACACTGATCTGCGGTTTTGCGCGAATTTTTGGTTATCCGGTGGGCATAGTCGCCAATAACGGTATTTTGTTTTCAGAATCAGCGCAAAAAGGCGCACATTTTATTGAGCTTTGTGCCCAGCGCAAAATCCCCTTAGTGTTTTTACAAAACATTACTGGTTTTATGGTGGGTAAACAATACGAAGCCGGCGGCATCGCAAAACATGGCGCTAAAATGGTAACAGCAGTAGCCTGTGCCAAAGTACCTAAATTTACCATTTTGATCGGTGGTAGTTTTGGTGCCGGTAACTATGGCATGTGTGGCCGCGCTTATGATCCACGCTTTATGTTTATGTGGCCCAACGCACGAATATCTGTGATGGGCGGCGAACAAGCTGCTGGCGTATTAGCGCAGGTCAAACGAGAACAAAAAGAGCGGGTGAATGAACAATGGAGTGCAGAGCAAGAAACACAATTCAAACAACCCATTATTGATACCTACGAAACCCAAGGCCATCCTTATTATGCTTCAGCGCGATTGTGGGACGACGGTGTAATTGACCCTGCTGACACCCGCCAGGTGTTAGGTTTGTGCATTTCAGCTAGTTTAAATAAACCTATAGAGGACACCCGGTTTGGCGTCTTTAGAATGTAAGGATGAGGGGATAAAAGAATTATGAATCAAACCGATAAAGTGCTATTTGATATAGATAATAGAGGGGTGGCGACAGTCACCTTAAATCAGCCAGAGATCCACAATGCCTTTGACGATAAGTTAATTGTGCAACTGACCGACATATTTAGTCGTATTAATCAAAATGATGATATTAGGGTGATGGTACTGGCGGCGGCAGGCAAAAGTTTTAGTGCGGGTGCCGATTTAAACTGGATGCAGCGCATGGCAACTTATAGCTATGAGCAGAATCTCGCCGATGCTAATGCTTTAGCAAAGATGTTTTTTATTCTTAATACTATGAATAAACCTACTATTGCTAAAGTACAAGGTGCAGCCTTTGGTGGTGCCGTGGGGCTTGTCGCCTGTTGTGATATGGCCATTGGTAGTAAGTTAAGTAAGTTTTGTTTGAGTGAAGTAAAACTTGGATTAGTGCCTGCCACCATCAGCCCTTATGTGATTGATGCTATAGGAGCTAGGATCGCAAGGCGCTATTTTACTACTGCCGAAGTATTTTCTGCCACTCGTGCTAGACGTTTAGGCTTACTCAGCGAAGCTGTTGTAGAGGAAGAACTGGACATCACCATTGAAAACCTTATTGAGCATATACTTAAAAACTCACCAGCTGCAATCAGCGCAGCCAAACAGCTTATTTTTGATGTACACAATAGGCCCATTAGTGACGACCTTATAGCTAAGACTAGCGAGAAAATTGCCGAGCTTAGAGTCTCTGACCAAGGTCAAGAAGGCCTAAAAGCGTTTTTACAAAAACGCCGCGCTAATTGGGTAACGGAGTAAACTATGTTCACTAAATTATTGATTGCTAATCGCGGCGAAATTAGTTGCCGTATCATTAAAACAGCCAAACGTATGGGCATATTAACGGTTGCCTTATATTCAGATGCCGATCAACACGCCTTACATGTAAAAATGGCCGATGAAGCGGTTCATGTTGGTCCATCGCCTTCTAAAGACAGTTATCTACAAGCCGAAAAAATTATTAAAATCGCCCTAAAAGTGGGCGCTGATGCAATCCATCCTGGTTATGGTTTTTTATCTGAAAACGCCACATTTGCCAATTTGTGTAAACAAAACGATATAGTATTTGTTGGTCCCCCGGTTGCTGCCATTCAGGCTATGGGTTCAAAATCTGCGGCCAAACAAATCATGGAGAAGGCTAACGTTCCCTTAGTACCTGGTTACCATGGTGACGACCAAAGTACAGATGGCTTAAAATCTCACGCTGACAAAATGGGCTACCCAGTATTACTCAAAGCAGCTGCCGGTGGCGGTGGTAAAGGTATGCGCCAGGTATGGCAAGCATCGGAATTTTACGATGCATTAGCGGCTGCAAAGCGTGAAGCTATGTCGAGTTTTAATGATGATTTGATGTTAGTTGAAAAATACCTCACTGAACCTCGTCACGTGGAAATCCAAGTTTTCTGTGACAATTTTGGTGATGGCGTTTATTTATTTGAACGTGATTGTTCAGTGCAACGCCGGCATCAAAAAATTATTGAAGAAGCCCCTGCTTTTGGCATGACTCAAGCGCTGCGAGCACAAATGGGCGAAGCCGCTTTAAAAGCCGCAAAAGCAATTAATTACACAGGAGCAGGCACTGTAGAATTTTTGTTAGACAGTGATGGGCAATTCTATTTTATGGAAATGAATACCCGTTTGCAGGTTGAACACCCCGTCACCGAAATGATCACTGGACAAGATTTAGTGGAGTGGCAATTGCGCGTTGCCTACAACGAACCATTGCCATTGGCACAAGATGCTTTAAGTATTCATGGCCATGCTTTTGAAGCCAGAATTTATGCAGAAGATCCCAACAATGAATTTTTACCCGCTACCGGTAAATTAGCCCTACTTCAGCCACCGATTGAATCCGAACACGTCCGAGTAGACACAGGTGTGGTGCAAGGTGATGAGGTATCGGTTTTTTATGATCCAATGATCGCAAAATTAATTGTATGGGATGAAAACCGTGATAAAGCCCTAGCAAGATTAACTAAAGCTTTAACCGAATATCATATTGACGGTGTTGTCACTAACATTGAGTTTTTGTATAAATTAGCCAGCAGTGCTCCCTTTAAGGCGCAGCAAATTGACACTGGTTTTATTGAGAAAAATCATGATGTGTTACTGCTAGATGACGAACAAGATGTTAAACCTTTATTACCTGTAGCCGCTTTGTATTTAATGCTTAACAGTCAACACAATCATACTTCGAGCTTACAAGATCGATTTTCACCTTGGTCACTGGGTAATGCATGGCGAGCCAATGAGCAACATCAACAAAACTTGGAATTACTGGTGGGCGATAACACTTTTTCGGTGCAAGTCAGCCAAACAGGTGCTGGAAGTCAGATTGTTTATGATATCAAAGTCGATCAGCAAAATTATCGTTGCTCAGGTAAAATTGAAGATAATCAATTAATATCCACCATCAACGGCCACAGAACGCTTGCCAATGTAACTGCTCATCAAGATGACTACTCAGTATTCTGTAATGGTAATGTCATCCGTTTTAAATCAGTACAAGCTGATTTAGGTGAAACCCAAGACAATGCTGCAGACGCTGGTTTTATCGCGCCGATGAACGGTACGGTAGTGGCGATTTTGGTCGAGCCACAACAACAAGTTGAAAAAGGCCAAACCCTGATGGTGATGGAAGCCATGAAAATGGAACACAGCTTAAAAGCCCCAGCCGCTGGCTGCGTCAGCGAATTTTACTTCCAAGCCGGTGATTTGGTAGATGGTGGTGTGGAATTACTGGCTTTTCAAGCTACACAAGAGTCCATTAAAGATGCTACCTAAATCAGTCAAAATAGTTGAAGTGGGTCCAAGAGACGGCCTGCAAAATGAACAAGGGCTAGTGCCCTTGGCTGCTAAAGTTACTTTGGTTGAACAATTAGCTGAAGCAGGTTGTAGTGTGATAGAAACCGGTAGTTTTGTGTCGCCTAAGTGGGTCCCACAAATGGCTGACAGTGCTGCAGTGTTTCAACAAATCAAACGACAAAGCAATGTTCGATATACGGCACTCACTCCTAATTTACGTGGTTTGGAGGCGGCTATTGAGGCACAAGTTGACGAAGTGGCAGTATTTGCTGCCGCATCAGAAGCTTTTTCACAAAAAAACATCAACTGTTCTATTGCTGAAAGTCTTGAGCGTTTTATGCCTGTGATGGAGCTTGCACAAAAACATCATCTTCCGGTCCGAGGTTATGTCTCTTGTGTGCTGGGTTGTCCTTATGAGGGCCACGTGACGCCACAAAAAGTAGCAGAGGTTAGTCACCAGTTGCTAGAAATGGGCTGCTATGAAATCTCTTTAGGCGATACTATTGGTGTCGGCACACCAGTCAAAACCCAACAAATGTTAGAGGCTGTTTTAAGCTGTATACCAGCAAATAAATTAGCCGTGCATTTTCATGATACCTATGGTCAAGCTTTGGTCAATATTCTGATTGCCTTGCAACAAGGTATATCGGTGGTAGATAGCGCAGTATCGGGTTTGGGCGGTTGCCCTTATGCAAAAGGTGCCTCTGGCAATGTCGCCACTGAAGACTTAGTCTATATGCTCGATGGCATGAATATCGAAACAGGTATCAATCTTAAAAAGCTAACTCAGGCTGGATTAAATATGATGCAAGCCTTAGGTAGACAAACCAACTCCAAAGTCGCACGTGCCCTAACAACATAAGGAAAACCTTTTGACTGAACAAAACTCATCTCGCCCGTTATCATCTACAAAATCACCTGCAAAATTACCTGCGAATGTCAGAGTAATGATTGCATTAACAGCATCACCCACACTATTGGTGGTAGGTATGTTGTTTTACACGCTATTTGTTGATGGTTGGCAAAAAGTCAGTGTCAGTATGATTATTTTTTCACTACTGTGCACTTTAGCTTATTACGTTGTAATAACAGGTCACCCCCCTCGCTTTCGAACTAAAAAGGCAATCAAACAATAAACTAGCAGGTGTCTGAAAAAATACATTCGGGTACAATGCTGGAATTCCCTTAAGTTATATACAAAGAGTCATAAGGTAGTAGATTGCATGGAGTTTTTTACTTGGGATGTAAACCCAGTATTAATTGAGTTATTTGGATTAAAAATACATTGGTACGGCGCCTTATTTGCCACCGCGATTTTTTCTGGCTTGCAAGTAATGAAGTGGATATTCCAGCAAGAAAAAGTCAAACTAGAATTACTTGATTCACTGCTGATGTATTGTGTTTTCGGGATCATTGTTGGAGCCAGACTAGGCCATTGTTTATTCTACGATCCAGAGTTTTATCTAAGTAACCCGCTTAAAATATTAGCTATATGGGAAGGAGGACTTGCCAGTCATGGCGGAGGCTTAGGTGTGATCCTTGCGGTGTATTTTTTCCAAAGAAAATATAAAGTAGAATATTTGTGGTTGTTAGACAGACTCGCTATCGCTACTGCCTTATTTGGCTTTTTTGTACGATTTGCTAATTTTATGAATTCCGAAATCATTGGGATCCAGACTGATGTACCTTGGGCTGTGGTATTTGCGCGCATTGACCTACTGCCAAGGCATCCAGCCCAACTATACGAATCATTGTCCTATTTGAGCATATTTATAGCGTTAATCTTATTATACCGCTTTTCAAATATTAGCAAGCAATCAGGCGCACTATTGGGCGCGTTTTTATGTTTAGTATTTACTGCAAGATTCAGTATTGAATTCATCAAAGTCAAACAAGCCGCATACACGGGCGAAGTTTGGATAAATACCGGGCAAGCTTTGAGCATTCCGTTTTTTGTGGTTGGCGTATTTCTATTATTACGAGCATGGAAAAAAAGCCGCGTTTAGGAAAAGATACCCATTCATTATTTTTAGATGAATGGGTGGTTTTCTAATACTTTGAAGTAAATTAATTGCAGGACTTGAAAGATAAATATCAACTGTAATCTTAGGATTTTTTAGACTCTAAACAATTTGCGCGGCAGTAATTTTTTGCAGCAACCACCAAGCAGCTTGCTCTTTATCCGAAAAAAAACGGAATGTGTCACCCGCTTTTGTATGTAATTCGCTTAAGTGACGTTTTGCAAACTCTGGCGAATTAGATCCGTCAACTAATATAGCGCTGGCAACATGACCCATTCTACGTTCATGTTTGATTGTTTTAATAATATAATTAGCCGCGTCAGGCACATAAATTGGCTCACCACTAAATGTAATTAACGATGCCCAAGGACTGCCATATAGTGATTCAACTAAAGGCTTAAAACGACTATAGGCCTCATTTACTGCTTCCAAATTCCAAGGTCCACAACCATCGATCATTAGAATTCTATCTTGAATATCTAAATTGAGACTACCATGCACTGTAAAACGTCCCATTTCACCACCCTTAACAACTGCTTAAGTATTTTTATGACCAAAAGCATCTCTAATAGTCACACAGTTAACTAGTAAATCGTTGATATTTCAAGTTATTTGGTGAATTATTTTACTCGTAACTAATTTCTATATTTAACATCAGTTCACCTTAAACTGAGATTGATATTGACTGGGTGCCACGCCCACATATTTATTGAAATTAAATCTCAGGGTAATGCCATTATCGTAACCCACCTTATTGGCCAACTGTTCGATTGACAAATCCTCGACTTCTAATAATTGTTTGGCGAGATTTATCCTTTGTTGATTTATCCACGCTTTAGGGCTAACACCTAAGGCGCTTTTAAAGTGCCTGTCAAAACTGCGCCTTGACATATTTGCTTGCTGCGCTAACTCATCTACTGATAGAGGCTGATTTAGATGTTTGATGGCCCAATCAAGAGTTTGACTGAATGCACCGGTATTTTTAGCTACAGGGGTTTCTATATATTGTGCTTGCCCACCATGCCTGTGCGGTGAAATCACTAAGCGTCTGGCCACTTGGTTGGCAATTTCATGACCAAAATCTTGTCTGACTATATCAATACCCAAATCTAAAGCTGCAGCACTACCTGCAGAACAACTTATATTTTGGTCGTGGGTATAAAGCACATCATCAACGAAGTTAACTAAGGGGAAACGCTGTTTGAATATTTCACTATAACGCCAATGTGTTGTGGCTTGTTTATTTTGTAATAAACCTAACTGGGCTAACAAAAAGGCTCCTGAACAAAAACTGATAATACGCCCTCCTTGTTCACAGAACCCATTGACCTTTTCAGCCAAATCTAAACGAACATGATTACTGCGGGTATTCCAACTGGGGATCACTAATGTTTGGTAACTATCTAATGTCTGAATTGTTTTAGCAGAAATTGCAATTCCACCTGTTGCTTGTAATAGGCTCTTTTCAAAACATACCACCTCCGTTTGATACCAGTTTTCATATTCTGGACGAGATATTGCAAAAATTTCGATGGCACAGGCGAGTTCAAAAGTGGCGACCTGATCAAATGCTAAAATAGCGACTTTAGACATATTAACTCCTCATAAGTCTGGCTTATTATTAATGCAAATAGAAATAAAGCCAATTTATATTTACTCATGCTAACTTTTCGTTAACATCGGAGTTTTGGATTGAGATAAGATGTGGGTTGTGTAAACTCAAGGTAGGAGAAAGCAGTTAGATAGTAATGAGCTTAACTACAAAAGATTAAGCAATTTTATTTTTGATGGAGTAAGAATTTATGGCAAAACAACCATCTCGTTATATTAGTAATTTAACACGCGATACTTACGCACTTATTCTGGCGGGGGGTAGAGGATCTAGGCTTTATGAACTGACCAACTGGCGTGCAAAACCTGCCCTGTATTTTGGAGGAAAGTTCCGAATAATTGATTTCCCACTTTCTAATTGTATCAATTCTGGGATCCGCAACGTTGGCGTTGTTACACAATACAAATCTCACTCATTAATCCGTCACCTTGTTAGAGGTTGGGGACATTTTAAGAAAGAACTAGGCGAGTCAGTAGAAATTCTTCCCGCATCACAGCGCTTTTCAGATAGCTGGTATGAGGGCACTGCAGATGCAGTTTTTCAAAACATTGATATTATTCGTGACGAATTACCTAAATATGTCTTGGTGTTATCTGGTGATCATATCTACCGAATGGACTACGGAAATTTAATTGCCCAACATGTCGAATCAGGTGCCAAAATGACTGTGAGTTGTATGCCAGTACCTATTGAAGAGGCGGCTGGGCAATTTGGTGTTATGTCGGTTGACGAAAAATTAAAAGTGGTTGGCTTTGAAGAAAAACCTGAACACCCTACTCCCTTACCTAACGATCCCAGCAAATGTTTGGCCTCAATGGGTAATTATGTTTTTGATACAGAGTTTTTGTTTGAACAATTAAAGGCAGATGCAGAAACCTCTGGATCTGACCGAGACTTTGGTAAGGATATTATTCCTTCCATTATCGAAGAAGGTTCCGTTTATGCATTCCAATTCGAAAGTGATGGAGAAAACGAAGCATATTGGCGCGATGTAGGTACCCTAGACTCATTTTGGCAAGCCAATATGGAATTGGTAGCACCTGTTCCTGCACTCAATCTATACGATAAAAAGTGGCCGATTTGGACCTATCAGGAACAACTACCTCCCGCTAAGTTTGTGTGGGAAGAAGATAACCGCAGAGGTACCGCCATTAACTCAGTGGTGTCCGGTGGATGTATTATTTCAGGGGCAACTTTACGTCGCAGCATCTGTTTCTCTAACGTCAGGGTGCATTCGTACAGCGAAATAGAAGATTCTGTATTACTGCCTGATGTTGAAGTGCAACGCAATTGCAGAATACGTAAAGCGATTATTGACCGAGGTTGTATTGTTCCTGAAGGTACAACTATAGGTCATAGTCGCGAAGAAGATTTAGCCAGAGGTTTTAGAGTCACAGAAAAAGGCGTGGTATTAGTAACCCGAGAAATGTTAGGGCTAAAAGTAGGTTACTAATCGGACTTATAGCCATGCACTTTTCTATTATTAAGCCGCCTTTTGAGCGGCTTTTTTATATTTCACTTTCCCACAAACGAACTCTATCGGTAATGATTTTTGCTACTTGTTGGGGTTTTTCCAAAGGGAACATATGCCCACCGCCTTCAAATACAAGGTGCTCTATCTTGCTCTTTTTAATAAAAGTAGCCAGCATGGACGGAATACACACATCAGAATGACTACCTGTAACCAATAAACCTGGCACAGAAAGTCGCTTATAATACTGATTGATATTATGTGGCACATTACGGTAAATGTTTGCTTCAATCTGCGCATCAAAGTTAAGTTGTAACTTACCCTCTCGTTCGTCAATAGCAGCGTCCACGTAATCTTGGATACATGCCAATTGGAAATTTTTAAATAATGCTTTGCCCTTAAAATAGGCCACTAAATCGGTACCTAAAGGCCAACTTTGACAACGTACTTTGGCTTTACCTGCAGGAGAAAATTTATCAATCAAAGGTGAATATTTGAGTAACTTAAAAGCGATTCTTGCCAGTCCAGACGCAATTGGGGGATCAAGCATTATCACCCCTTTGATTAAATCAGGCCTTTCACAGGCAGTCATAAAAGATACCACTGCCCCCATTGAGTGCCCTACTACATAAACAGGTTTTGCCACCGTATGGGTTAAATAATCAATTAACTCCAAGACCTGATTAGCTAGGTTAGCATTGACTGGAAAACGTTCTGAATGCGCAAACTTAGGTAATGCATGTACCTCAAAGTCATCGGGAAATTGATTGAATATTTGCTGGTAGCTGCCACCAGGAAACCCATTCGCATGTGCAAAGTGTAAACTAATGGTTGTTGCAGTAGTCATCTAAAACCCGCCTTAACCATTACGAATTTCTGCCGCTTTCCAATCAGTTGGTATATGTTTAGCCGTCCAAAAGAAAGCAATAATCGACACAATGTAAGGTACTGCTAGCCAAGATAATGACAATCTCAAAGCTTCAACTTCACCATGTTGTTCAGTATAAAAGTTACTCAGAATTCCAATAAAAGTTGGCCCGCCACCTAATGCAATAATATTTAGTACAAAGAAAAACAAAGCGGTAGACATAGCTCTTACTTTTACCGGTGCGAGAGTTTGCGCTAGTGCAAAAGAAGGCCCTAAATAAAAGCCGCTAGTAAAGAGCAAAATAGTCACCAAAGCGATAGACAATTCGAGAGACTCAACCTGCAATGACATATAATAAGCAGGCGCGCCCACAACCAAAGCTAATGCAGGCACTAGCCCATATGCACCTCGGTTAGTTTTACCCCATTTATCAACCAATACACCACCAAGCCAAACACCGCCGGCATATGCAGTACCATTGATTACCCCCAATATAATTAGAAACTGGGTGATATCTAAACCGGCATGAGCGCGCACATAAAAATCAATCATCCAAGTAGATATGGCGTAATTACCAAAAGAACCAAAAGAAATAGCAAAACACATCCCCCACCAAGACTTAATAGATAACAAAGCCTTGATGGATTGCCATGATTTACCTTGTGCTGAAGCTGTTTGCATATTACCGCTACGAGCAGGTTCTTTTACCGTCAACTTAAGCAATATGGCTAATATCACTCCAGGTAAACCAACCGCTATCATAACCATCCGCCAGTCGGCTTCACCACCTTTGAGAAAAAAGGCAGACGCAAAAAACGCTAACATAATGCCAAAAGGAATACCTAAAGAGTAAACAGCTAAAGCGCCAGCACGTTTTTCCTTGGGAAATAAATCAGAAAGAATCGAATGTGATGGTGGGCTACCACCTGCCTCACCAATACCCACACCGATACGAGCCAAAGCAAGTTGTGCGAAATTTCCAGCCAATCCTGATGCAGCGGTAAACCCGCTCCAAAGAGTAAGTGATATGACGACTATATTGACCCTACTGTACCTATCAGCAAGCCAAGCAATAGGAATACCTAACACTGTATATAACAACGCGAAGTATATACCTTTAAGCCAGCCTAGTTGCGCGTCATCGAGGCCTAAGTCAGCCTTTATGAAAGGCGACAAAATACCAATTATTTGTCGGTCTATAAAATTAAACGCATAAATCAGAGTCAAAATGAACAACACATAATTCCGATAACCATTCGATACCACTGGTGGAACTTCTGTGGATTCACTACTCAGTATTTTGTCACTTGCCATCTATGTATCCTTGGAACTCTGTATTTTATGCTTACCTCATGGTACGGGTGCAGAGCTACTAATTTCAAGCTAAATTGTTAACTTTTTGTAAACATAACAAATACTTATGTACAACCATAAAGACATGAAATCATCGAAGAACAACTAAACATTATGATAAAAGCATACAGATCTGACCAGTTTCTGAGCAATTATAGATTTAATGAGGCCAAGTAAGTTATGCATATTGATAAACTGTTAGATTCAGTTAAACAGCAAGCACAATCAAATATTAACGAGATTACACTATCAGTTACTAGCAGTTGGGAGCAAGGACGGACACTTTATGGGGGCATATCAGCCTCTCTGGTCTATCAGGCAATGCGTGAAGCCGTTAACTCTGAAAAGGTGATGCGTTCGTTAAGCACTAACTTTATAGGCCCTATACAGGCGAATAGTGAGTTTACCATTAGTGTTGAGGTTCTCAGGGAAGGCAAAAATGTGACTCAGGTTGTCGGGCGCTTAGTTCAAGACAACAAAGTGGCTGTGATGAGCCAAGCGAGCTTTGGTATTGCTCGAGAGTCTAAGGTTAACGTACCCAATAATCTGCAACACAATATGGACTACCCGCAAAAACCGAAACTCATGCCGCATATCCCTAAGGTGACACCAAAATTTATAGGGAATTTCAATTTAGCAAAAAATAAAGGCGGATGGCCATTTACTGGTAAAAAGGAAAGTGATTTACACGGATGGATGCGTTTTAAAGAACAGCCAAATGACTTTTCTGACGCACATTTAATAGCGTTAATTGATATTTGGCCACCAACCGTTTTACAAATGTTACGCTGGCCTACTATGGCCAGTACTATGAGTTGGAATCTAGAGTTTATACATCCACATCAAAAAATATCAGGCAGTGATTGGTTTGCTTATCAAGCCCACACTCGCCAAGCAGCTGATGGATATGCACATACAGAAGCCAACATCTGGGACAAGCATGGTTCGTTAGTCGCTATTAGTAGGCAGGTAGTGGCAGTATTTGCTTAATTGTAATTATCCCCATAGCAGCTCAAACTCCGGCGGGCCCGGAATTTTGAGCTGCTATGGATAAATGCTTTTAGAACATTGCGAATGAAGAAGGGCTAAACAAGGCCAAGGCACTCATTAACTGCAAATTACTAAAATCCAGAGCATTGTTTACACAGTCTAAGCCAATCCCTAGACTTTCGTACATTTCCTCGGTCACATCGGCATGAATTGAATACATATCACTATTAACGTTATTAAGCGCTAATAGGTAAGCCAATTGAATAATTTTTTCTTCTTTGTTACTTGCAGTATGTTCAGCAACATGTGTTTTTGACACAATTTGTGAAATATCGGAAGGTATACCCCATAGTTTTAATAGTTCAGTTGAGATATCAACGTAAGAAAAACCAAGATTCATTTTTTGTAACATCAAGGGGGTGTTTTCACTTGATATGTCCGTACATTTTTTCGCTACCTCTGGATTTAACTGCACCATAACCAGTTCACCGAGGTTGTGTAACAAACCACACACAAATAATTTTTCTGGCTCTTTTAAGCCTAATTCCTCGGCGAAATATCTGCATAACAAAGCACAACTTACACCTTGCTCCCAGAACTTTTCTAAATCGACTACATTAGGATCAATCTGTTTAAAAGCACTTGCCACACCGTATGCTAATACAAGATCATAGATAGAACGGGTACCAATCACCTGAATCGACTTTGTAACAGTGGTAATGGTATTTGGAAATTTATACAGGGCGCTGTTAGAAATTTTCAAGACTTGTGTCATGATTGCAGGATCATAATTAATCACTTCTGCAATATCTTCCATAGAAGTAGCATCATCATCAATTAACTGCTTTATCTTTATGACCGCTTCAGGCAACACAAAAACATCACCAGCGTTTACTGCATAGTCTTGTACATTCATTTAATTACTTCACCTTAAAGTCTGTAGCACCGATTGTAATCTATGATTGATCTCTCTGCATGTCCAATATTATTAAATAACCAGAATTCAGGATAAACAGCAAAAACATAGATAAAGTCGAGTTTGGGTTTAACCAGTTTCTTTAGCAGCACCGCTGCGCCTAGTTAAACAATCCGACAAGCGACCGCCATGGATGGCGGAAGGTAGAACAATGCAGGAGCAATTGTCGAGAAGTCGGATTTGGGTGAAGCCAGAATTTTTAGCTGCACCGCAGCGCCTGGCTGAACAATCTGACATGGAAGTCAGATTTGGGTGCATATCATCAGGGATGTGTATTTGACTACAACAAAGATTATATAAAACTAATTAGCTTCTTAGCTGACAGTAAATGGACAAACTGGATTTATATCAGCTCAAAGGAAATATTTAGGTACTTGGAGATTTTTAGAAAGATGGTGGGTCGTGCTGGATTCGAACCAGCGACCAATTGATTAAAAGTCAACTGCTCTACCAGCTGAGCTAACGACCCATCGATTAAAATTGTATGCAGTGTTCACAGTACTTGTGATTTAAGAAAAGTGGTGGGTCGTGCTGGATTCGAACCAGCGACCAATTGATTAAAAGTCAACTGCTCTACCAGCTGAGCTAACGACCCACTTTCAATTTTCTTTCTCCCTCACTGCGAGAGGCGGCATATAATACTCAATTGAAATGACAGTGCAAGCCTAATGGCATTATTATTTCAATAATCCCAACTGTTTGCTGAAAAACCGAACGATAGTGAATTTCAAAAGACATAATAGAGAAAAAAAAACTAAATAAAGTGCCTGTCAATATCTAATATGCACATTAACGCACAATAGAAATCGACAGGAAATAATATTTTTTAAAGTCCCTTGAGTCGCTTTTCAGCCAATTTTGCTGAAGACGAATCAGAAAATTCAGCAACAACTTGTTCCCAAAGTTGTTTAGCACGAGCAGCATTCCCACGTTCCATTTCAGTTATTCCTAACTTTAATGTGGCATCAGCTCTTTTACTCGAATCTGGATAATCAGTAATTAAAGACTGAAATTGTGCACCTGCACCAGCCCAATCTTGTTTATTAAACAATAACTGCCCTAACCAATAATGCGCATTTGGGACATAACTCGAGTTCGGGAAGTTTTGTAAAAATGTTTGAAACTCAGGGATTGCTTGATCATACAACCTATCTTTAAGGATCAAGTTCACTGCTTTATCATAGGCTTCATTCTCATTCGCAGATAAAGGTGCTTCTGAAGTTGCAGATGCAGTGTTGACGGTCTCGGCTGGTAATGTAGAAGTTTGCGTATTAACTGCCGCAATACGCTTGTCTATTTCCAGATAAAGCTCTCTTTGACGTTCAAGAACTTTCTCTAACTGATAATTTTGTACTTCTATGGCCCCACGAAGCTCATTCACTTCGTTCTGCATCACATCAAGCTGTTCTTGCTGGCGATGTTGTGCATCTGTGCGCAACGAAAATTTTCTTTCTAGCTCTGCGATACGTTGATCGCTACTGCTACTGGTAACATCTGTCACAGGCGCAGGAGCCGCAATAACTGCGGCTCCATATAGCCCTAGCAAAGTTATCGCTAAGGTGCGTTTCATCATATTAGACTTCTATTATTAATAAACCAAAACACCGCGACGGTTTTCAGCAAAAGCCGCTTCAGATGAAGAATTGTTAACAGGTTTTTCTTCACCGTAAGACACAACAGAAATCTGTGAAGGGCTCACACCAGCGTTTAATAAATAGGTTTGCACTGATTTAGCACGAGTCTCACCTAACGCAATATTATATTCAGGTGTACCACGGCTATCACAATGGCCTTCAATCACTACTGATTGGCCGCTATTTTTCACTAAAAACGCAGCGTGTTGATCTAAAACCCCATAATATTTAGAACTAATACCGGCTCTGTCAAAATCAAAATAAACCAACTGATTATTTTCTAACGCCATTAATTCTTGCTTCATTTCTTCTGCAGGAGTCATCATAGGTGCAACTTTACCAGCCTCAACCATTGAATCACGTGCTTCTTGCGCTTTACGATCGGCTACTGCTTGCTCTTGGGCAATTCTTGCGTTTTCAGTAGCAGCATTAGCTGCACTATCATCTGTTGATGTACAAGCCATCATAGTTACAACTGGAAGAGCTATAACCAACCCTTTAAAAATTTTATTTAGTTGCATTCTTTTTTCCTATTTTTATCGAATTTAAGTAAAAATGTAAAATTTAACGTAAAAATGGTGACCATGTCGGAGCTTTCACCTGACCATCGGCTGCTGGTAAAAGTGCTTTAAATCTGCCATCCAAAGACACCAAAGACAAAACCTGCTTTCCTTGATGCAATGTACTGTAAATAATCATACTGCCATTAGGGGCAATACTAGGTGATTCATCTAAATAGGTTTTAGTTAATACCTGTAGATTGCCATTTGTCAAATCTTGTCGTGATATATGATATTTACCACGAGTACGATTGACCATCACCATTTGTTTGCCGTCTGGGGTAATAGTCCCCCCTAAGTTCATTTCGCCTTCAAAAGTCAAGCGACGAACTTTACCTGATGCTAAATTTACGCGATATATCTGAGGTTTACCACCCCGTTCTGAACTAAATATTAAGCTCTGGCTATCTGGAGCCCAGCTTGGTTCAGTATCAATCGCTCTATTTTTAGTCACTCTACGCAGCTGCTTACTAGCAATATTCATCACATACAGTTCAGAATTACCGTCTTTTGATAACACCATAGCTAGGGTTTTACCATCAGGCGAGAACTTTGGAGAACCATTAATACCAGGAAAACTGGTCATTTGGGTTCTATTCATGGTGTAAATATCTTGGATAAATATTTGCGAACGCTTATTTTCAAAACTAACGTAAGCTAGTTTAGTGCCATCAGGTGACCAAGAAGGAGACATTAACGGCTCTGGTGAACGCAACAAAGTGGTTTCGTTGGCACCGTCATAGTCAGCCACAACTAACTGAAAGGGTAATTCATGAACATTTTTATCTCGTACTATGACATAAGCAATACGGGTTAAAAACGCTCCCCTCTCACCCGTCAACTTTTCGTAGACCACATCACTTATTCGATGAGAATGTCGCCTAAAGTCATTGCCAGAAATAGTCATTCTACTCACAGCCAAGACATGGTCAGTGCTCGAAACTAATTTTCCGCCACTTAACACTTGGGACTGACCACCAGTAATTTGACCACGCAATACATCGATTAATTCATAAGACACCGTATATCTATCAATGCCAGATAGCTCAACGGTACCGACCAACACAGCTTCAATACCTTTTGATGCCCATGCACTGTAGTCCACATCTTTATCCGCAGTTGGATATTGCGGCATATCGTTAGTAGCAATTGGATTAAATTTGCCACTGCGACGTAAATCAGCAGCAATCACATCGGTAAGTTTTTCTGGCATAACGCCTTCACCAATCCATTTGAACGGCACCACTCCTATTGGTCGAGAGGAATCTATACCTTCAGTAATAACAATTTCCAGTGCTGCAAAGCTTCGAAAACTGACTGACAAAATAAAAAATGAAAGCAATAATTGCTTAGTTTTGGACATAGTTTTAAACATTATATTTCCGGTGCAAAAGTAAAATTAATATCGCGCAATTGTTCATACACATCTGGTTCGCTAGAAACTGGTAATTCAACTGCTTTTAGAATTGCGGCCTTTCCCGCCCTACAAACTAGAGGATCGCCTCCTAGTTCTTTAACTTGTATCACCAATCCATTCGATGCTAAACGAATATTAAAACGGCAAGATTTACCTTTCATCGCATCATCAGTAAATAAGTTGCGCTGAATTGTCTGTCTAATCAGCGCTTGATATTTTTGCACTTCTGTCAACACTTGTTTATTTCTTCTTTGCTGTCTTGTGGCCTGCTCTGCTTGTAGTTGTTCATCAAGAATTTTTTCTTGTTCAGCCTTTTCCTTTGCCTCTTGGCGCTTTCGCTCGGCTTCTTTTAACGCTTTTTCTTCTTTCTGGCGTTTTTCCTTAGCTTTTCTAGCTTGATCATCAGCTTTTTTCTTTTCTAGCTCTTTACGTTTACGATCATCTTCAAGCTGTTTAGCTTTAGCCTTCTCTTGTTTTTGTTTCTCTCTTGCAGCCACAGCAGCTTGTTCAGCTTTTTTCTTATCCACTTGCTGTTTTTTAGTTTCTTCTTTCAATTTTGATACTTCTGATTCTTGTTGCTTGCGTTTTTTTTCTGCATCTGCAGCTCTACGCTCAAGCTCTTTCACGCGGCTTTCTTCTTTTAAGCGTTTAGCTTTTTGTTCATCCTTGACCTTTTGCACTTGTTCTTGCAATTGATTTTCATCTATAACTTTCGCTTCAATAATAGGTTGCGGATTAAAAGGCTCAGGTGTCTCATTGGACATAGAAAAATGCCCGCTTATTAGCAAAGCAACCACTACTGCTATGTGCAGAAATAACGAAATAGAAAGTGCGATACGCAACTTAGACATTTTGTCTATTAACCTTCAGGAGGCGTGGTCATTAAACCAACTGAAGGCGCACCAGCCCGCTGTAACAACACCATCAATTGCACTACTTCACTGTAAGCAACAGCGCCATCACCTTTAACAACTACAGGTGTATTTGGTTCAACGCGCAGCTGCGCAGCCACTAAAGTTGCCAAATCGACAGCTGACATAGGATCTTTTTGACTATCCCCCACATTCAAAAAATATTGCCCTTGGGCATCTACAGAAGCCACCAAAGGAGGTTTTGACTCCTCATCCAAGGGTTGGGCCTGTGCTTTAGGTAAATCGACTTTTACCCCTTGAGTAACAAGTGGTGCTGTAACCATAAAAATAATCAACAGCACTAACATCACATCAATATAGGGAACCACATTAATTTCTGAAACTGGGCGTCTACGTTTTCTTACATACATAATCAATCAGCCTAAGCAGCGGGTTGGGCTGAGTGAGAAGTATCCGCAGCTGACGATAATGCTTGTCTATACAAAATACTCGAAAACTCCTCCATAAAATTACCATAGCTATTTTCAAGTTTTTCTACTTGATGACTAAACCGGTTGTAGGCGATTACGGCTGGTATAGCAGCGAATAAGCCCATTGCGGTGGCAATCAGTGCTTCAGCAATACCTGGAGCGACCATGGAAAGAGTAGCTTGTTGTTGACCACCTAAAGCGATAAACGAATTCATTATCCCCCACACTGTGCCAAACAAACCAATATAAGGACTAATGGAGCCAGTCGTGGCCAAAAAGGGCAAACGACTTTCCAAGCTGTCTATTTCACGAGATAAAGACACTCGCATAGCTCTTGAAGTGCCTTCCATAGTTGCTTCTGCTGGCGTGGATGGGTTTTTGCGAGAGCGAACAAACTCCTTAAAACCGGCACAGAACATACTAGCCATGCCTTCCAAAGATTGACGCGCAGCCAATTCTTTATAAAACTGATTAAGGTCAACCCCAGACCAAAATTTGTCTTCAAACTTTTTCATCTCAGACCGAGCTAAATTCAGCGCACGACTGCGTTCAAAAATAAATGCCCATGAAGCAATAGATGCTCCAAACAATAACAACATAACCAGTTGCACAAGCAAACTGGCCTCTAAAATAAGATCTACAAAAGATATCTCAGATGACACGTGAAAATTCCCCTAAAATTTTGTCGGGAATAGCTTGTGGTTTCATATTAGATAAATTGACACAAGCCACTCTGATTAACGCACTGACCAAACATTGTTTGTTTGGACTTATTATTATTTGTTTGAACACTAAACTCGCACGCTTCAATTCTACTATTTCAGACTGAATACACAACAATTCATTGAAACGAGCAGGCGCGTGATTGTCCATTTCAACACGTTTGACGACAAAACCCACGGAACGTTCCAAAAGAATGTCTTGATCTGTACCCATTTGCCTTAACCATTCAGTTCTAGCACGCTCCAAAAACTTAAGATAGTTAGCATAATAAACTATGCCTCCTGCATCAGTGTCTTCGTAATACACTCGCACATTGTGACTATGTTTAATCATGATAAAAGTACTTTTATAGGTTTAATGAGATAGGTCGTGCTTTTTACACACTTAAATTAAAAATAACAAACATCTCAAGCTGTGAATCTTTATGCTATCAAACAAAATTAATTTGCGAACTGCATTTTTTTTAAAATCAATGAAAAGCGTTTCTATTCATAAACTTAATGAAAATAATGCAAATCTCCAAAAACAATATCATTAGTTTATAAACGAATAATTATTCACCCAAGCCAAACTAACATTAAGATAACAAAACAATAACAAGCAACAGTAATAATAATGGTTTAAAAATCAAACAAAATAAATATTCTTTAAAATTCATAATGTTATGCATAATATTTATTATATTTCTCAATTAATCAAAAATAAAACTTTAAATGCATTAGTTTTTCTAATTGATAAGTTAATTTAATTCAATTGAATATTTAAATTAAATAACTAGAATACGTCTTGTTTCCTGAACTGCACATTGTTTTCCACTTGAGGCAAAATGATGCGGCGCTGAGTTTATTTGACATGTTCCCTGGATTTATTTCCTTTAACACTAGTTGTTTGGCCCACATTTAATATGTGGGCTTTTTTTTTACTTAAAATTTATAAATCAAAGCAACAGCCATTATTCAGGCGAATAATCTTTGCCAAAGTGCAAGAAAGCACGTTGCGAGGCGATCCGACCTCTAGGAGTACGTTGCAAAAAGCCCTGCTGGATCAAAAAGGGCTCAATCACATCTTCAATGGTTTCTCTTTCTTCACCTATGGCCGCTGCTAAGTTATCTAGTCCCACAGGACCCCCCATAAAGGTTTCAATGATGGCCAGCAGTAGCTTACGATCCATATAATCAAGGCCCTCTTTATCGACGTCCAATATATCCAACGCTTGGCTAGCCACGTCTAGGGTAATATTTCCATCGGATCGTACTTCAGCAAAGTCTCTCACTCGTCGCAGCAAACGGTTGCTAATTCGAGGGGTGCCTCTGGAGCGCCTAGCAATCTCCACTGCTCCTTCTGGCTGCAAAGTTAAGTTTAAATAATTAGCCGAGCGTTTTACAATTTGGGTGAGATCTTTAATATTATAAAATTCAAGACGCTGCACTATGCCAAAACGATCTCTAAGAGGTGAGGTTAACGAGCCAGCTCTTGTTGTTGCACCTATTAAGGTAAAAGGTGGTAATTCTAATTTGATAGAGCGAGCTGCTGGTCCTTCTCCAATCATAATATCCAGTTGGTAATCTTCCATTGCAGGATAAAGAATCTCTTCTACTACTGAACTAAGACGATGGATTTCATCAATAAATAACACATCGTTTTCTTCAAGGTTAGTCAAAAGCGCAGCTAAATCACCGGCTTTTTCAAGTACTGGTCCAGAGGTGGTTTTAATATTAACGCCCATCTCATTTGCCACAATATTCGCTAATGTGGTTTTACCTAATCCGGGGGGACCAAATATGAGTAAGTGATCTAAGGCATCACTACGTTTGCGCGCTGCCTCAATAAAAATTTCCATTTGGGAGCAAACATGATCTTGTCCAGTATAATCAGCCAACATTTTAGGTCGTATAGCACGATCAACAACTTCATCTTCGTGGCTGGCGGTAGGTTTTACTATGCGGTCTGCTTCAATCATGCTGTGTTTTACTAATAGTTATAAGTAGTGTTTTTTTATACAGTAACAAAATTATTGAAAGCCGTCTGTAAAAGACTTAATGCACTGCAATATTTTTATTAAACCATTGCTCGTAAGGCTTCTCGAATAAGTGCTTCGCTGCTGATTTCATCTTTATATACAGCGTTTATTACTCTAATAGCTTGTGGGGGTTTGTATCCCAAAGCAATCAGCGCACTTAAGGCTTCTTCTTTTGCGTCGGTACGTCGCACAAAGGTATTTTCTACAGGTAAATCCGGTGTCAGATGTACTGTTTCTGTATATCCCTGCTCTTTGGCTAACTTACTTAACCTATCACGCATTTCAATAACTAAGCGCTCAGCGGTTTTTTTACCCACTCCAGGAAGTTTGGTTAAGCCTGTCACATCTTCCATACTGACACATTGCATAAACTGTTGGGCGTTCATACCAGATAAGATAGTTAACGCCAGTTTTGGCCCCACGCCGCTGGCTTTTATTAATTCACGAAAAACTGCACGTTCTTGTTTATTGGCAAAACCAAATAGCAGTTGCGCATCTTCACGCACCACAAAATGAATACATAAATTAGCTTCTTGGCCAATTTCGGGCAATTGATAAAAACTAGTCATGGGCACTTGAACTTCATAACCCACGCCCCCCGCTTCTATCAAAATTTCAGGTGGTTGTTTTTCGAGAATGATGCCACGAATATTACCAATCATTTTATTTCCTTGTAATTAAAAGCAACGGCTAGCGCAATTGTCCTATCTCAGGCGACCACGTACAGTTTTAGTCGCTTGACCTGACATTTTAATTAGGCTTTGTTGGGTGTGATTGTGACACAAGGCCACTGCCAGAGCATCAGCTGCATCGGCTTGAGGTTTAGCTGCTAACCCTAACAAATAAGTCACCATGTGCTGTACTTGAGATTTATCTGCGCTGCCTTTACCTACAACTGATTGTTTAATTTGCCTTGCCGAATATTCAGCAACAGGTAAATCAAAAAAAGTAGCCGCCACTATCGCCGCACCTCTCGCTTGACCCAATTTTAATGCTGAGTCAGGATTTTTTGCCATAAAAACTTGTTCGATAGCAAACTCAGTAGGTTGGAATTGGTTGATAATTTCTCTTACACCATCGAAGATTTGTTTTAACCTTGGCGCCAGCTCGTCGCCTTGCAAACGAATACAACCACTACCTATATATTCAGATTTCTGGCCAACTTTTTTTATGACACCATAACCGGTAATACGAGAGCCGGGATCAATACCCAAAATAATCGTCATGAGTTTATCACTCGATAAATCACAGTAGCGGGTTTAGGGTGATTGTGTTTATAAATTGCTATCTGGCACATATAAAGAGATTGCCTCGCGATTAGTATCCGACCACACTTTTTCCATAGCAGATTGTTTGTCTAACCATAAATAGGCAGAGTGTTCTGTTAACGCTATGATTTGATCATTGGCTACAGCAACCGAGAATACATGTTCAGTGTTGAAAGGAGTATTAGGTGGATAGCGGTGTTTCCATCTATCGCGGATTTCATAGGTATTAATTTTTTGGCAATCAATCAGCTCGTAGCCACATCGAGTAATTTCAATACTGGTTTCTTCCAACACCTCACGACGCGCAGTTTCACAAGGATCTTCACCTTGCTCCAAAGTACCAGTCACAGATTGCCAAAATTCGGGATCATCGTTCCTCTGCATCACCAACACCTGCCCAGAGCGATTATAAACAACCGTCAGGGCAGATTGAGGAATACGATAATTAGAACTCACAGTATTAATGAATTAATCCGCTTTTTTTTCAATAACCGTTTGAATTGAAAGTTCTTTAAGTTGCTCAGGATTGGCTTCACCCGGTGCGTTTGTTAAAGGACAAGCCGCAGTGTTGGTTTTAGGAAACGCCATCACGTCACGAATAGACGTAGCGCCAGTCATCAACATCACCAAACGGTCTAAACCGAAGGCTAAACCTGCATGAGGCGGGGCACCAAACTTAAGGGCTTCAAGTAAGAAACCAAATTTCACTTCGGCTTCTTCATCACTGATACCTAACAATGAAAACACTTTGGCTTGCATATCTTCTTTATGAATACGAACCGAACCGCCACCCAACTCACAACCATTAAGTACCATGTCGTAAGCATTTGACAAGGCACCTGCTGGGTTTGCTGCTAGTTCATCTGGGGTCATATTTCTTGGTGCAGTGAACGGATGATGCAATGCATGGAATTGACCATCAAACTCTTCAAACATAGGGAAATCCACAACCCAAAGTGGTTTCCACTGTCCTTCTAATAACTCTAAGTCTTCACCTAATTTAAGTCTTAATGCACCAAGCGCTTCAGTGACCACAGTATTGCTGTCGGCACCAAACAATAGAATGTCGCCACTTTGAGCGCCACTGCGCTCAACAATAGCTTTGGCTACATCTTCATTTAAGAACTTAAGGATTGGCGATTGTAATCCTTCCATACCAGCTGCAAGGTCGTTCACTTTCATCCACGCTAAACCTTTAGCACCATAAATGCCGACAAATTTACCGTAGTCGTCGATTTGTTTACGAGATAACTTGGCCCCACCTGGAACACGGATCACCGCAACACGCCCTTTAGCGTCATTAGCTGGACCAGAGAACACTTTAAATTCAACGTCTTTAAGTAAATCAGCTATATCCGTTAATTCTAGTGGGTTACGTAAATCAGGTTTGTCGCTACCAAAACGGCGCATTGCATCGGCGTAAGTCATGCTTGGAAATTCCCCCAAGTCGACTGACAACATTTTTTGGAATAAATCCCGTATTAAACCTTCAGTTATCGCCATCACACCTTCGGCATCTAAGAAGGTAGTTTCAATATCAATCTGGGTAAATTCAGGTTGGCGATCAGCTCGCAAATCTTCATCACGGAAACACTTTACGATCTGATAATATTTGTCCATGCCCGACATCATCAACAATTGTTTAAACAATTGTGGCGATTGAGGCAAAGCAAAAAACTGACCTTTGTGAGTACGGCTCGGTACTAAATAATCGCGGGCGCCTTCTGGCGTAGCTTTAGTCAAGATCGGCGTTTCGATATCCAAGAAACCATCGTTTTCAAGATAGCCACGTACTGTGCTGGTCACTTTGGCTCTAAATTTCAAACGATCGCTCATCAATGGACGACGTAAATCAAGGTAGCGATATTTTAGACGTTGTTCTTCAGAATTTTCTTGATTCCAATCTAGCGGTAATGCAGCAGATTTATTTAGGATAGTCAGAGACTGACCGAGCATTTCAATTTCGCCGGTAGACATGTCTTTGTTTACTTGACCTTCAGGCCTAGCGCGCACTAATCCAGTTAACTGCACACAAAACTCATTACGTAGGCTAATTGCAGTTTCGAAAACATCGGCTAAATCAGGATCAAATACTACTTGTACTACACCTTCGCGATCCCGAAGGTCGAGAAAAATAACCCCACCTAAATCACGACTACGATTAACCCAGCCACACAAAGTGACGGTTTGTCCGAGATAAGATGAATTGATATTGCCACAATAGTCTGTGCGCATGAAAAACGACCTCTAAAAACGTAAACACTGATGAAAAATTAAGGCCGCGTAGTATAAACCAGATCAGCGGCCTCCTAAATTAAATTCTCGGTTTTCGTAAGAAAATGTTGCTTCTATAGACTAAGTGTTACGAATTCTGCATATTTGCAGCAATAAATACTAAAAACAGGGATCAAGCGATGCTAAAAATAAAAGACATATCAAAAACTTACGACAACGGGGTAAAAGCCCTTAACAATGTTAATTTAGATATTCCCAAAGGAATGTTTGGTTTACTTGGTCCTAATGGTGCGGGTAAATCCAGTTTGATGCGCACCATAGCGACTTTACAACAAGCAGATACAGGCAGTATCCAGTTTGACGATATTGATGTACTTACCCAACCAAACGAACTACGTCAACGCCTCGGCTATTTACCGCAAGATTTTGGGGTTTACCCACGTATTAGTGCTTATGAATTATTGGATCATCTAGCAATTTTAAAAGGCATTGCTAACAAAGGTGAACGCAAAGAAGCAGTGGATGGATTATTAGCCCACACCAATTTATTTCAACATCGTAAAAAAGCAGTCAGTGGATTTTCTGGCGGCATGCGTCAGCGGTTTGGTATTGCTCAGGCTTTATTGGGTGATCCCGACTTACTGATAGTAGATGAACCCACTGCCGGTCTTGATCCAGAAGAACGCAATCGCTTTCATAATCTACTTGTGACCCTAGGTGAGGAAAAAGTCATTATCTTGTCGACCCATATAGTGGATGACGTATCAGAGTTATGCCCGAATATGGCTGTGCTTGGCAATGGCCAAATTTTATTACAAGGCAACCCCTTAGATGTAACTGCTGACTTAAATGGGCAAATTTGGCGTAAAACTGTGTCGATTGAAGAAGCAGCCGTATTGGAAAACACTTTACCTGTTATCTCAAAACGTTTGTTCGCGGGCCGCACAGTTTTACATGTGTTAGCACCTGATGCGCCTGAAGGATTTGAAACTGCCCCAGCGACTTTAGAAGATGTGTATTTTTCTACCTTACACAATTCTCGTTCGACTCAAGCAGCCTAAGGAAAAACTCATATGTTTACTAAAATGTTAGCCTTTGAGTGGCGCTACTTTACTCGCCAGCCCTCTTTTATTGTGACCTGTTTGGTGTTCTTTTTGCTGCCTTTTTTAGCCATTACTATTGAACAGGTACAAATTGGATCAGGTGGCAATGTATTATTTAACAGCCCCTTTGCCGTGACTCAGATCATGTTGATATTGAGTATATTTTCGATGTTTATGGTGGTGAATTTTGTGGCAAATACTGCCACTCGCAATCAAACATCCATGATGGCAGAAATTGTGTTGACCAAACCAATAAAACCTCTGCCATATAACCTTGGTCGATTTTTTGGTGCTTACCTGATTTGTCTGGTTGTATTTGCCATGGTGCCTCTTGGAAGTTTTATAGGTAGCTTAATGCCATGGGTAGATCAAGAACGTATTGGCCCCAATGGCCTAATGATGTACTTAACACCCTTCCTGATATTTTCAGCTAGTACTATTTTTGTTTTTGCCGCGGTATTTTATGCCGCTGCTACGCAATTTAAGAGCGCAATGGCAGTGTATATCTGTGCCATGGGGCTGTTTATTTTATATGCAGTGGCCGGACAGGTATTTAGCGAACCAGAACAACGCACTATTCGCGCCCTGCTCGACCCCTTTGGTTTGCGAGCCTTCGGCGAATATTCACGGTATTGGACTTCTTTTGAAAAAAATTCATTAGTGCCAGTACTCGAAGGCATGATTTTACAAAATAGATTGTTATGGTTAGGCATAGCAGCCTTTATTTTATTAGTAGCGGGGGGACTATTTAGACCTCTTAATTTAGCCAGTTATTCATTCAAGAAAAAAGCTAAAAAAGAAAAAATAGACGTTATTCCTACTACCAACAATATTGCGATTAAAGCCTCAGCCAATAATGGTTTAGCACAATTTATTAGCCGTACAAAGTTTGAAATTCGTCAGGTGTTTTTAAGCCCAGCATTTTTAATCTTATTATTATTTTCTGCCTTCCAACTTATCGCCAATTTCTTTGAAATAAACGGTATGTTTGGCACGCCTAATTGGCCGTTAACTCAGACCCTAGTGGAATTGATTATGGGGTCCTTTTCACTAATGACCATTATCATAATCACTTACTATACCGCTGAAGTGGTATGGCGTGAACGTACTGTGGGCATGGGCGATATTGTGGACAGCATGCCTGTACATAATATGACTTTTTGGCTATCAAAACTATTAGCAGTCATGTTGGTAATTGTGAGTTTGCATGTAGTTGGCATGTTCGCCGCTATCATCAATCAACTATTAGCTGGTTATGAAAATATCGAAATAAGCCAATACCTAATTAGTTTATTATTTTTTGGTGCATTACCTTGGTGTTTGTTGACTGTATTAGCGTTTTTTATTCAGGCTTTAAGTCCGAATAAGTATATTGGTATGCTGATTTTTGTGGGTTATTTCTTTGTTTCTTTGGCTTTCAGCCAAATAGGTATTGAGCACAACATGTTCAACTTTGCCGCAGGGCCAATGCTGCAATATTCTGATCTCAATGGTTATGGCTGGTTTATTCAAACCCAGAGCTGGTATATGTTGTATTGGGGCGCCTTATCTGTGGTGCTTGGCATTATCAGTTATGGCATGTGGCAACGTGGGCCACAAACCTCGGTCAAACAGCGACTACGTTTACTCAGTTATCATTTAGGCAGTACCGGTAAAAGTGTTGCTGCAGCGGCTTTAGTGTTGTTTTTAGCTACAGGTGGTTATATTCATTACAACACTAAAGTGCTGAATAAATTTTACGGTCAGGAACAGGTATTAGATATCCAAGCCGATTACGAAAAAGAATACGTTGAATTTCGTGATGCACCTATGCCCACAATAGTCAGTGTTGATATTGCTGCGGATATATTCCCAGCAGATAGACGTATAGAAGCCACATCTAAGGTGCAAGTTATCAACCGCACCAACAAACCCATTAAGCGGTTTTTGGTTAATATGCCACGTTTTTCTCCTATGACTAATGTAGAAATTGACGGAGGTGAATTGGGCGAAATCAATAAAAAATACAACATTGCTTGGTTTGAATTTTCTGAGCCAATGTTACCTGGTGAACAACGCAGTGGTGTTCTTTCTGTGGTGCGCGAACATCATGGGTTCAAAAATAGCGGTGAAGATAGCACTTTAGTGAAAAACGGTACCTTTATTGACAACTTTAGCTTGTTGCCATTTTTTGGCTTCAATGAGTCATATCAAATCACCGATCAGCACGAAAGACGTAAAAGGGATCTTGAGCCAGTTCAGCGGGCTTACAAGTTAGAAGATAGCAGCCGATATAATGAAAGTTTCTTTGGCAAAGGCGTCGAATTTATTGACTTTAGTGCCACCCTGTCCACCAGCGGCGAGCAATTTGCCATCGCACCGGGTTACCTGCAAAAAGAATGGCAGCAAGACGGGCGTAACTATTATCGATATGAAATGAATGCACCTATGGTTAACTTTTTCAGCATTATGTCTTCTAAACTTGAGAGTAAAAAAGTCGAACATGCTGGTGTTAATATTGAAGTCTACTATCACCAAAATCATCATTGGAATGTGGATCGTATGATTGAGTCGAGTAAAGACTCACTCGACTATTTCCAAAAAGTGTTTAGTCCTTATCAACATAAACAATTAAGGATCATAGAATTTCCTGGTTACCGTAGCTTTGCACAAAGTTTTGCGAATACTGTACCTTACTCAGAAAAAATTGGTTTTATCACCGATTTACGAAACCCGGAAGACATCGACCCCGTTTATTATGTGACCGCACACGAAGTAGCCCACCAATGGTGGGGTCATCAACTTAACGCAGCCAATGTGCAAGGTAGCGCGATATTGTCAGAAACCTTATCCCAATACAGCGCATTAATGGTGATGAAGAAAAAATACGGCGAAACCCGATTACGTAAATTCCTTACCTATGAATTGGATCGTTATTTAAGAGGTCGCAGCGCAGAACGTATTGAAGAAATGCCTTTGCTTCGCTCTGAGAATCAACAATATATTCACTATCAGAAAGGCTCAATAGTAATGATGGCCTTAGTTAATAAAATAGGTGAAGAGCGTCTTAATAAAGCCTTACAAGCGTTGCTAAACGAATATCAATATAGGGAAGACTTGTACCCTACTACCTTAGACCTAGTCAGACACTTAAATAGTGTATCCAACGAGCAGGAACAGGCTTATATTCAAGACCTGTTTGAGCAAATCACTATTTACGATTTGCGCGCTAAAGAAGTAACCAAGGAAGAGCTTGAAGATGGCAGAACCAAAGTCACTTTAACCGTATCAGCACAACAGTTCAGTGCCGATGGTAAAGGCCAAGAAACAGAACAACCTTTTGCCCAAGAAGTCGAGATTGTTTTGTTCAGTGAAGATCCAAATAATTTTGCTTCCGAAAACAAAGTGATTTATCAAGGACTTCACGCCATTGATAGTGGCGATACAGTCATAGAACTAATAGTGGAAGAAACGCCTAATTTTGCCGGTATCGACCCCTTTGTACGTTTTATTGATCGCGACACAGGTAATAATATTATTAAATTGTAACTCTCAAAGTACTTAAACATAGCCTTCACTTTGAGGGCTTTGTTTTATTAAGCAACACAAAATCTACACAAATAATTTTCTTTTTTTAAGCCTTAACTAGTACTTTAGTCTACTTCCGATTGAGCGAAATTTAATCTATGCTTGGAACAACCCCCACTCTAATAATATTAAAATGTCTTCTAAAAAACAGGCAAATAAGTCATTCAAAGCAATTAATGTAGATGACCATTATTCAAGGCTTGAAGCTGTTCTTAATACAGTAATAGATGGCATTATTACTATTGACCATCTAGGCTGTATCCAAAGCTTCAACCGGTCAGCAGAACGTATTTTTGGTTATACTCCCGATGAAGTTATTGGCCAAAATGTTAAAATGCTAATGCCAGCCCCATACCATGATGAGCACGACGGCTACCTCAAAAATTATCAAGTTACAGGTGATAAAAAAGTAATAGGTAATGGTCGTGAGGTAAAAGCGCAGCGCAAGGACGGTAGTATTTTCGCAATGGAACTTGGGGTTAACGAAATGACCGTTTCTGGTGAAAAAATGTTCGTTGGTACCATTCGCGACATTTCAGATCGCAAGCAGGCCGAACAAGCACTAAAAGATAACCAAGCAAAATTGCAGGCCATTGTTGATAATACAGTAGACGGACTGATTACCATTGATGAAAAAGGCCTTATAGAAACCTTCAATCGAGCATGCGAAAGGATATTTGGATACACTGCTAATCAAGTAATTGGGAAAAATGTAAAAGTATTGATGCCCGCCCCTTATCACAAAGAGCACGACGGTTATCTTAAGAACTATCATAACACTGGCGACAAAAAAATTATTGGCACAGGTCGTCAGGTTGAAGGTAAGAAAAAAGATGGCAGTATTTTCCCCCTCGATCTCTCGGTCAGTGAAGTAAATGTCAAAGGACGTAGGATCTACAGTGGTATAGTTCGAGACATTACTGAATTACAAGAAACCCAAAAACGCCTAGCGGCAGTGTTAGACAATACTGTTGATGGCTTAATCACTATTGATGAATATGGCAACGTAGAACACTACAACAAGGCATGCGAAGGAATCTTTGGCTACAAGCCAGAAGAAGTGATTGGTCAAAATATCAAAATGTTAATGCCAGAGCCGTATCACAGTGAACATGACGGATATCTCAAGAATTATCATGAAACAGCTGAGAAAAAAATAATTGGCACAGGTCGAGAAGTTGCAGGACAACGTAAAGATGGCAGTACTTTTCCACTCGATTTATCAGTAAGCGAAGTAAATGTTCAAGGGCGTACACTGTACAGCGGTATTGTGCGTGATATTTCTGCCCGTAAAGAAGCGGACGAAAAAATACTTCAAGCCAATACAGAGCTGGAGGAGTTTTCATACCGGACATCTCATGATTTACGCTCTCCTTTGGTATCGGCGATTGGTTTACTTAATATCGTTACCGATGCCATTAAAAATGATAAAAAAGAGCTTGCTCTAGAAAGTACAGAATTTGTTCAAAAATCCCTTTCCCAACTTGAAAATCTCATTAAAGACATTCTCCAGCTAACTAAAACCAAGAATGAACTGGAAGATGAAGAAAGCATTTGTTTTGCCATATTGGCGAGAGAATCACTCGGAAAATTCAAAAACATGGATAATTTTGGTCGACTTGATATACAACAAAATTTTCGTTTTTCAGGCAATTTAAAAACTAAGAAAAGTCGTGTTGTACTAATCGTTGAAAATTTATTATCTAATGCAATTAAATACCAGGACGTCAATAAAAATAACTCATTCATTAAGATATCTAGCTACAAAACCAAAAACCATATTGTGTTAGAAGTACGTGACAACGGTTTGGGTGTGCCCGAAGCTCAACGAGATAACCTATTTAAGATGTTTAAACGCTTTCATCCTAGAACATCTTTTGGTTCTGGTCTTGGTTTATATATGATGAAAAAAAGTGCGGATATCCTACATGGAAATATAAGTTACGAAGCTTGCTCTGATGGTTCAGTTTTTAAACTTGAACTACCTTTAAGTGAGTAAAAACATGAGCGCATTTATCGCTCAAAAATACGTTTCAGATAACGGGGAAAAGTATGAGTGTTAAATTAGTAATGATAATTGATGATAGCGAAATGGACCACTTCTTAGCAAAGTATATGATAGAAGAATACGATCCGAGTATTGAAATAATACAGGCTTATGACGGGCAGGAAGCACTAGAAATTTTGAAGGGCTTATCATCACAACCTGATGTAATCTTTCTAGATATTAATATGCCACGTATGAACGGGCATGCATTTCTAGAGATGTACAGTAACTGGGAAGGACATTCTGAGTCGGTAATTATGTTAACGTCTTCTAATCAGGCACAAGATAAAGAAAAGTCATTAGCCTATCAGTGTGTCAAAAAATACTACGTAAAACCAATCACAAGGTCTCATTTAGAATCCATTGTTAATATGTGATATATCAATTATACACGATGCAAGATTAGTCTAACTAGGCAACCACAACTGTTAAGGGAGGACTTATTTGTGCAGATTGGCAATATGGTCTGTATGATGACGCTGGTATTTAGTAATTTCTGAGCAAACTATGTCGTCACCACTTTCACATATCCGCGTACTTGAACTGAGTCGCATATTGGCTGGGCCTTGGGCCGGACAAATGTTGGCCGACTTAGGCGCAGAAGTCATCAAAGTAGAAAAACCAATAGAGGGTGATGATACTCGGCATTGGGGCCCTCCTTTTCTACAAAATCAACAAGGTGAAGCCACGACAGAATCAGCTTATTTTTTATCGACTAATAGAGGTAAAAGGTCGATTACCGTCGATATCAGGCAACCACAAGGACAAGCAATTATTCATCAACTGATCGCTAGTTGTGATGTGTTAATAGAAAACTTCAAAGTTGGCAGTTTGCAAAAATACCACCTTGATTATGCGAGCTTATCGGCGATCAACCCAAAGTTAATTTATTGCTCGATAACCGGCTTTGGTCAAGACGGTCCTTATGCCCAAAGAGCCGGATACGACTTTTTATTACAAGGCATGGGCGGATTGATGAGTGTGACCGGCGAACCCGACCACCTACCTGGCGGTGGCCCGCAAAAAGTTGGCGTAGCCTTGACTGACATTCTTACCGGTATGTATGCCACCACAGCTATACAAGCGGCGATTATAGAGCGTGAAAAATCAGGGTTAGGCCAACAAATCGACTTGGCTTTGCTCGATGTACAAGTGGCCTGTTTGGCCAATCAAAGCATGAACTACTTAGTGGGTCATGAAACCCCAAAACGTATGGGTAATGCTCACCCCAACATAGTGCCCTACCAAACTTTTCAAACCGCAGATGGCTTTATCATTTTAACAGTAGGTAACGACTCACAATTTGCAGATTTTTGTGAGGTGGCACAATGCCAAGCGTTGCTCGAAGATCCGCGATTTACCACTAATCAGGCAAGGGTAAACAATAGAGAGATTGTGGTTGAACAATTGACTACACTTATAAAAGCAAAAACCAATGACTTTTGGTTACAACAGTTAGAAATAAAAGGCGTGCCCTGTGGCCCCATCAACGACATTGCCCACGTATTCGATAACCCACAAATAAAACACCGTAAAATGTTAAATGAACTCACCCACCCAGAAAATGGCAAAGTACCCACTGTCAGCAACCCCATCAATTTGTCGCGTACCCCTATTGTTTACCATCAGGCACCACCGAATCTAGGGGAACATACTGATGAAGTGTTAACTGAGTTGTTAGATTATGACACTGGCGTCATTGGCAAACTGCGCCAATCAAAGATTATCTAAGCTTAGTAAGGTTTTTCAAAACGCCCTGCTAGCCTTTATTCTACCTTAGATTGAAGCATTAATTTCAGCTGACTGGTTTAGTAGGTAATATAATGCCTAATTGCATTAAAATTTATTTAGGAATACCCATGCGCTTTTTATCCCGCCGATTAGTTATGCCCAATGATTTGAATTATGCCAATGCGTTATTTGGTGGCCGCGCTTTGGAATGGATTGATGAAGAAGCTGCGATTTATGCGATATGTCAGTTAGAAACCAATTGTTTGGTGACTAAACATATAGGTGAAATTAGCTTTGAGTCCCCAGCTATTCAGGGTGACGTGGTGGAATTTGGTCTGGAAACCAAAAATGTCGGCCGTACTTCTATTACCGTTTCTTGCTTGGTACGTAATAAAGCTACTAAAAATACCATCTGCCTCGCTGATGATATTGTGTTTGTTCAAGTGGATCCCCAGAGTAAAAGACCCGTCCCTCATGGTAAAACCATGGAGCAACTAGTGGCTCAAACAGAACAAGAAATCAGTAGTTTGAATATAGAGGAATAAATAAGCCAACGAAATCAAGACTTCATCATCTTGGATAGAGCTGTCTCACTATTTACGACAATAAGATTGGACATTTTTTTCTGATCGTTTGACGCGTTTGATGCGCTCTTGTTCCGATAATATTTGAATTGCACTACTGTCATTAACACTTGTTCTAATTCTTTGACCACTTTGATAAAGTGCTAAGTTCTCTTGTGCGAGTTTACAATTATTTTTATTTGTTTTTGCAGTATTGACAGTATTTATCTGTAATTCTCTAGCTACTTTTCTATCGTCGATATACTTCTTAATATTTGCCATCCGTGCACTGTTACTTTGTCCTTTGGGAGGCTCAGAAACTGGGATTGGTACTTGAATTTTTTCTACATTAAATGAATTATTTTTATCTTCAGGGGGGAATTCAGATAAATGGATTACCCCAGAATTATCCGTCCATCTGTATACTTGCATAGTTTCAGTATTCGCAATCGCGTTCATCGAATGAATAAAGATAAAAAATAAAAAATAACGTACTAACATATATTATTGATTCCTCTGGTAATTTATCTAACAATCTTTATCCCAATACCCCTCGGGCCGCTTATTCATTATTGATGGTTATTTGGTATTGTAACCATCTGTCTACCCGCTGCTAGTCGCGAGTAATATAGACACAAAGATAGGCATATTCAAATCTTCGAAAAATGTCATGGTATTATTTTTCATCCCAAAATGCCTTAAAGAGCTTGCCCAAAAAACGCTTCATTCCTGAAATTAAAGATGTTGTGTCATTTGAATTAGTTTGCGAAACGTCTAGAAGATCTGTTATCCGATTACTTAATGTTGTAATAACTCCAACTGACTTCCGAGCGCCCCCAAAATAGTTTTGAAGAATGTAGATGTTTTTTAAAAAACTGCTTTATTAGCAGTAAAACTGTCGGGAAAATTTACATTTTATTTAAAAAAAGTGCATGTATTATTTCTAACCTATTAAAATATAAAGTTTTAATTTTTATGGTGTGTTTTTTGCTTGTTTCCATTGATTTTGATCGGTCTCAGTTAAGTGGTATTGAACTTTAATTTATAATTATAAAAACTTAAGGAAAAAACATGAAAAAATTAAAAATTGCAGCGTTACTTCTTGGAAGTATGTTGTCTGCATCCGCATCTGCAACTCTTCTTTACGATACTAACCTAACCTCAAACGTTATCATGGGTAGTGGCATCTCTAATGGCGGTTTTACTGTTGATCAGGCGAATGGTTTTGAGTTAGGTTTGCGCGGTAAGATACGCCACAATGCCACAGGAGCCGCAGAAAATACTTTTAATAGTAACGGTGACGGTACTTATAGTTTTGATGTAGGTGTTGCCCCAACTCAATCTTCCCCAACGGGTGTTTGGAGCTTCGAATGGTCAATCAATTCAAATTTTGATGGTAATGGTGGATTTTTGAATGGCTACACTTACATCTTGGGACTTGACACAGATCCTTCTGCAACGGCTGCTTTTTTCACTTTTGATCCAATCAATGATGTTAACCCTAACCCTAGTAGTGGCGTTGTAGCTTGGGATCATTCGATTGGTAACAACACAACAGCCCAAAGTGCAGGAGTTGAATCTGCAAGCAATGACGCTGCAACTTACGCAGGACTAATTTCGTCAAACAATGTTGCACAAAATTCCTGGAAGCCACATTGGTATATTCCAGGATTTGATCCTACAGTAGATGGCATTTATGACATTTCCTTATCTGCTTTTGACGCAAACGGTGGACTAGCGGCAAGTACCTCAATACAGATTATTGTTGGTGCCGGCGCTACTGCAGTTCCAGAACCACAAACAATGGCATTATTGCTTACCGGCTTACTTGGTTTTGCGGCACGTAAAAAGTTCGCAAAATAGTATTCAGTTTAAAAATGTCCAACTAGCTTAAAGCGCCGAAAGGCGCTTTTTTATTGTTCATTAAAATATTCGACAAAAAAGTCGAGCTTGGATTAGGATTATCACTAATGTGTAAGCGACTGATCCAAAGAGATTTAAATCAGAAATGCTAAAGATGCCAGTATGCAAAGCACATTAGTCTAAAATATCTATTAAAAAGCCAACCACTTTATTTGAAATCTGTCGTAACCAACTTTGCTAATTCGTCATATAGTTACCATTCATTTTTTGTGAGATTAATTATGTTTACCTTTTATGTTCGTTGCTTATTTTTACTAACTTTCATTGGCCCTTTAAACACAGCTTTCGCGGAAAACACGACTCCCCCTCAAACCGAATACCTAGCCGAACAACAAAACTCACCAGCAGCTTCGATTGAAGATCTAAAGTGGATATCCGGCTACTGGCAAGGCCAAATTTGGGGAGGTCAGTTTGAAGAGATTTGGTCACACCCCATGGCGGGCTCGATGATGGCTTCTTTCAAGTTTACTGAAAACAACCAAGTGAAGTTTTATGAGTTAATGACAATATCAGAACATCAAGGCAGTTTACTGTTACAACTTAAACATTTTGGTCAAGATCTCATTGGTTGGGAAGAAAAAGATCAGAGTATGGACTTTAAGTTGGTAAGGCTAACTGACAATGCCGTTTATTTTGAAGGTTATACCTACAAATTGATTAGTCACAATGAGATGCATGTCTTTGTGGTAATAGACAATGATGGTGAAAAACTCGAAACCAAGTTTGTATTTAAGCGGCACTCTCAATAGGCTCAAATACGTTTTTGTTTCTAAAGTGAAAAACTGCGTATTTTAAGGGATCGTGATTATTTACTAGACAATCACTACCGACAATAATAGATTAGCTATTGAGTTTAAACTGTTGATTGATATAACAAAAAACAAAGGACTGAATACTTGCTCAAAATACCTGCGCAGAAGCCGAATGCCGATATTGAAGTGCTGATAATAGATGCTCAGGCTTTGGTGCATACTGTGATTAGGGGCGCTTTACTTGATGCGGGTATTAAACAGGTAAAAAGTGCCCACAATGCTTACTCTGCTTTAAGATTATGTCAAACAACACGTTTCGACATGGTATTGATTGCCTTTGACGTCAAAAGTGACAAAGATGGTTTTAACTTACTAGAAGAAATGAAGTACAAAGGTTACATCACCAAAACCACTTGTGTCATTTTCCTAAGCGCGGACACCAGCCAAGGTTTAGTCAACTGCGTAGTGGAAATGGAGCCCACTGATTTTTGGGTCAAACCTTTGGATCGTTCCAAAGTAATAAAACGTATTCATCACATCCTCACTATCGAGAAAAAACTTTACGCCTTGCGTTATTATTTTGACCAAAATGAATACCCAAAGGTTATCTACTACGCCGAACGCCAGTTAGAAGATCCCTCTTTGACCATGTATTATCCGCATATTAATCGATTAATTGGCAAAAGCTTATTTAATATAAAAGAGTATCAAGCAGCCCAAGAATTTTATCAGAAACTAGCTAAAAGTTATTCGTACGCTTGGGTTCAGCTTGGGTTAGCGGCCACCTTACTCAAACAAAACAAGATTGATGAAGCCACCGAACTAACAACAGAGTTATTACAAAGAGACGATACAAAATTTGCTACCTACGATCTACTGGCGGAATATCATATTGATAATGAAGACTACCAGCAAGGTTACGAAATTATTCAAGAGGCCACAAAATTAGCTCCCCGAAGTATTGAACGTAATAGAAAATCGTGGAATTTAGCAAGATTAAATCATGATAAAGTTGGGCAATATTTAGCCACCAAAAATATCGCTAAATACGCAAAAAACTCAATTCATGATTCACCTGATCTACAATTAAATGTTATTCGCTCTGGTTTAGATCTTGCGGCAACCTTATCTGATACTGAATCAGATAAGGTATTAGTTAGCATTGAAAAATCAATAGAGCGCTTAAAACAAGAATTTGGCTCCACCTCAGATCTTGCCGACCAACTCACTATTATCGAAGTAAGACGCCTGAATTTGCGACAAAATAAAAAGCAGGCAGAACAAGTGATGTTAGAACATTCACGCGCTAGTGCCCTGAAAAATTTTGAAGATAATCTAGATAAAGTAAAAGCCTTTCATGAAGTTGGCTTATGGGAACAGTCGATGCGTTTGCTTGAACAGATGAAAGATGATGTTGAGAATGACTCTTTTACAGGTAAAGTGTTGAGCGAATATTTAGAGCAAGAATCAAAAGAGCGACAAGACATTCGTTATAGCCCAAAAGAATTGGGTGAAATGGCTTCCGCCTACTACAAAAACAAGCGCTATAAACCAGCTTATAATTTGCTGTGTCAAGCCGCACAATTATCGCCTAATAATCCCAACATTACTATTACTCTATTAAAAGTGCTGGCTATATTAGCCGAGGAAGACGGACTATCCGATGAAGAAACCCTTAGTGTAGAAAAATGCTTAGAGACGTTAGAAGAAGCCACATTATCTGAAGTTCAACAAACTAAGGTAAATGAGTACAATGAACGGATTGATAAGGCTGGCGTACTTCAGGATTAACCTTTTATCTAAGAAAAATTTACTCCACTTAGGTAATAGCAGTTAAAAACTCTGTTTTATTTTCTCTAGCCATTTGAATAAACTGATTTAGGTATGCGGGGCGCTGTTCATTTTTTCTAAAACCAAGATGAATTGTTTTATATAAACCTTTTTTACCTAATCTGAGCGGACAAATACCTAAACTTTCTTGATAACTTTCAACTAACCATTTTGGCAATGCTGAAAACCCTCTACCCGCAGCTACCATTTGTAACAGGATCTCCGTTGCCTCTATTTGCACATGTTTTTTAATGGCTATGCCAGCAGGGTGACAAAACTGACTGAATATATCCAACCTAGAGGGTTCAACAGGATAGGTAATAATAACCTCGTTGCTCAGATCACAAGGCTCTACCCAAGGTTTATTGGCTAAAGCATGGGATTTTGGCACCACCAACACATGTTCATAATCAAATACCGGTAAATATTCTAACGCTAGGCTGTATAGGGGATCTGGCGTGACTAACATATCAATATCGTACCCTAACAGTGCCCCCATACCGCCAAATTGAAAGCGTTGCCTTACATCTAAGTCTACATCTGGGAATTGCTCTAAAAACGGACCAACAATATTCAGTAGCCATTGATAACAAGGATGACACTCCATGCCAATTCTTAAACAGCCTTGTCCACCACCAGCAATATTACTAATAATTTGTTCACTGTGTTCAAACTGAGGTAACAACCTTTGCGCCAAGTTGAGTAAGGTCTGACCCGCTTGGGTCAGGCGAAGGCGACGACCTTCTTTTATCCACACAGCTGTCCCAAAATAATTTTCTAGTTTTTTAATGGCATGACTCAATGCTGATTGTGACAAACAGAGTTTTTCTGCAGCCTCAGTGAGAGTGCCCAACTCGTGAACAGTACGGATAATGACTAAATGAGAACGCTCTAACATTTATATTCATGCCTAATTGGTTAAAACAACATCATGATACATGAATAAAATTCATGGTTACTTGAAAATAAACCATTATTTTAAATCAATCAGACTCGCTATTGTTTTGCCATCCAAATGAATGACCGAGATAAAAGATGGCGATATTACATAACTTAGGTTTTCCACGTATAGGTGAAAACCGCGAACTTAAATTTGCTTTAGAGAAATACTGGCGTAAAGAAATAGACGAACCCACACTACTTGCGAAGGCCGAGCAGGTAAAACAACAACGACTGGCTCAACAGTCGTATCTCGATTACGCACAGATTGGTGACTTTTCGTTATACGATAATGTCTTAGACAGCAGTTTTCTACTTGGGCATATTCCTGCAAAAGTGAAACACTTAGAAAACACTGACCACAGCAGTCAACTTGAAAGCTACTTTGCTGTAGCAAGAGGCGCCCAGCCCAAAAACGACTCATGTTGTGCCATCAGCGCTGCTGAGATGACCAAATGGTTTGATACCAATTATCACTACATAGTGCCGGAGTTAAATGACGAAGTACGCTTTAGCCTTAACCCTAAACCACTTATTCAGCAGGTTATTCAGAGTAGAAAACAAGGCTATAATCCTAAACCGGTGATCATTGGGCCCCTTACCTATTTGTGGTTAAGCAAAACCAAAGATGGCAGTAGCCAATTGGCTTATCTAGAGAAGTTACTGCCCCTTTACACTGAGTTACTTGGCGAATTTGCTAAATGTGGGGTGGAATGGGTACAGATTGATGAGCCTATTTTAGCTACAGAATTAACTGATGATTGGCAATGGGCATTTAAATTCGCTTATCAGTCATTAATCAGCAGAAAAACCAAACTATTACTCACCACCTATTTTGGTGAACTTAAAGAGAACCTAACCTTAGCCTGCCAGTTACCTATTGATGGGCTACATATAGATGCGGTGCGAGCACCTGATGAAGTCTCGCGAATAGAGAAGATGCTACCTAATGATAAAGTATTATCAGTAGGCATTATCGATGGACGTAACATTTGGAAATCTGACTTAACCGCTAAACTTGATATTTTAGAGCCTCTACAACTCAGCCGTGGACAAAAACTCTGGATAGCCCCATCCTGCTCTTTAATACACGTACCTATTTCTTTAGAGCGTGAAAACAAACTCCCCGAAGAAGTGAAAAACTGGTTAGCCTTTGCTGTTGATAAGCTGGATGAATTACAGCTTATCAACCAAGCATTATTACAAGGTCGAGAGTGTATTGCTGAAGCCTTACAAAACAATGCACTTAGTATTCAAACCCGTCATCATTCGGCATTAGTTAACGATGCACAAGTTGCCCAAAACATGGAGCAGATAGATAACATTATTCAAGCACAACGTAGTCCTTTTGCGCAAAGACAGGTACAGCAGAGACAAGAGTTAAATTTACCACTTTTACCTACTACTACTATTGGATCATTTCCTCAGACTGGCGATATTCGTGCGGTTCGTAAACAATTTAAAACCGGTCAGATAAACCAGACTCAATATCAAGAAAAGATTAAAGCTGAGATACATGCTTGTATTCAAAAACAAGAAGCCCTCGGTTTGGATGTATTGGTGCATGGTGAAGCAGAACGTAATGACATGGTGGAATACTTTGGTCAGCAGTTAAACGGCTTTACTTTTAGTCAGTTAGGTTGGGTACAAAGTTATGGTTCCCGTTGCGTCAAGCCACCTATTATTTTTGGTGATGTTTCGCGCCAATCAGCCATGACGGTAGACTGGATTAACTATGCCCAATCCCTAACCAACAAACCAGTTAAAGGCATGTTGACTGGACCTGTCACTATCTTGAACTGGTCATTTGTACGAGACGACCAAGCACGGGCAGATACCTGCATGCAGATTGCTCTGGCGATACGTGAAGAAGTACAAGACTTAGAGCGATCAGGGGTCAAAATAATACAAATAGACGAAGCTGCATTTCGTGAAGGATTACCTTTGCATAAGCAACATTGGCAAGCCTATTTAGATAACTCAGTAAACGCATTTAAAGTCTGCTCTAACGTGGTGGCAGATAACACACAAATACATACCCATATGTGTTATTCAGACTTTAACGCTATCATCAAACAAATTGCACAGATGGACGCGGACGTGATCACTATAGAAACATCTCGCTCAGATATGGCGTTATTAGGGGTATTTGATAGTTACCAATACCCCAATGAAATAGGGCCAGGCGTATATGATATTCATTCACCTAATATTCCCAGTGTAGAAGCCATCTTGGCGCTGCTTGAACAAGCTAGCACTAAAATACCTGTAGAAAACTTATGGGTGAATCCTGACTGTGGTTTAAAAACCCGAAACTGGGATGAGGTCACGCCAGCACTAAAAAACATGTTAGAAGCCACTAAAATAGCCCGCGCACGTTTTAATCAGTCAGTTGCTTAATTTTTACAGATAAAACTCAAATTAGCCCTTCTGTTCTGAGGGGCTACTAAACTCAATAACCACTGCATCCCTGGTACCTAGAATATAATCTTGTGCAGGATGCCACGCCCCTTGTATCAAGATCCCTAACAGTTGTTCATTTTGTTTCAATAATACAACTTGATTGCGCACCCAAGGGGGAATTCCCCACTGTTTAAACCATTGTTTTAATGGTTTGCTGTGCCCTGCCCCTTTAGGGGTAAAACGTTGTGAGTAACCACCAAATTGCAAGGTGAGATCCCCAGCAATGGGGTCGAATGTCGGACTTTCGGCATCTGCTTGAGAGCATGGCTCAAAATGCAATACCCCAATACCGCCAGGAAGAAGCATCTGCTGCTCCCCTTGCCAAACCAATACTTGATTATCAATAACAGGCTTAGCTTTAATCACAAATAACTGCTGATCAAAGCGCCTAAACTGCCAACCTTGCCACTGTAAAATAGGCGTTGCGTCTGCAGCAGCGTCCAATACTTCAGGCTTAAGTTGCTTTAACACCGCTTCTGATGGACTTTGAATGCCCAATTCAGACAACCAATAACGCACTAATTGGTGCAACCAGGATTGACTCAATTGTTTAAGAGCGGGGAGATGTAAACTGTCTGCAGAAGCTTTTAATGGTTTGAGTTTTTCATGACAAATTTCATCTAATAGACTTTGTTGTCCGGCACATAAAGCGGCACTTCTAGCTACCGAGCGCGCAATTTCAGGCCAACGATTTTGTAAAATAGGTAACACATCATGACGTAAGAAGTTACGTTCAAAATCAGTATTTTGGTTAGACTCATCTTCACACCATTTTAAATTGTGCTGCTGTGCATAATCTAAAATCATTTGTTGAGTGGTATCTAATAATGGTCGGTAAAATCCTACCTGTTTGCCTGATTGTAATGGACAATGGACAACCCAAGCACGATTCATAGCTGACAGACCTTTAGGCCCAGCCCCTCGTTTAAGCTGCAATAAAAAAGTTTCGAGTTGATCGTCTTGATGTTGTCCAAGTACCACTTGGCTGTTAGCTGGCGCCAATGCAACTAACTTGTTGTATCGCGCTTCTCTGGCTTGCGCTTCAAGACTTTGTCTTGGAGCGCTCTGTACTTCGACATTAGCGGTTTGAAATTCGATATCTAAGCTGGCACATACCTGTTCACAATGTGCTTGCCACTGGTCTGAATGTTGACTTAAACCATGATGAATATGAATAGCGTTAAGCTGGAAGTTACGCGGTTCTTGTTGTCTTAGACTATGCAGAGCGTGCAACAAAACATGGGAGTCCACGCCACCACTGTAGGCAACAACTATATGTGTCGCCGACAAAAGCGGCTCAGCAGATAATTGTTCTTTGAGTATATTGAGTAGCGACATTTTTAATCATGTTTTCCAATAAAAAAGCCATCTTAAAAGATGGCTCTATAAAATTAACTTCAATCTACATAGTTCTGATTATTTAACAATAACCAAAAGACATCAATCGTTCATAACGTTGCGCTAACAATTCTTCAGTAGATAAACTAGTAAGCTGTGCTAATTGCTGTTTAAGCGTAGCCTTTAAATTAGCCGCCATACCGTCATGATCTCTGTGGGCGCCACCTAAGGGTTCACTCACAATCTGGTTGATCAATCCTAATTCTTTAATTTTCCCAGCACTAACACCCATAGCTTCAGCAGCTTGTGGCGCTTTATCGGCGCTTTTCCACAAAATAGAAGCACAACCTTCTGGTGAAATAACCGAGTAAGTGCTGTATTGCAGCATATTCACTCTGTCGCCTACACCAATTGCCAATGCACCACCTGAACCACCTTCGCCAATCACAGTACAAATGATAGGCACCTTTAAGCCCGACATCACTTTAAGATTACGCGCGATAGCTTCACTTTGACCACGCTCTTCTGCGCCCACGCCTGGATAGGCACCTGGGGTATCGATAAAAGTAATGATCGGTAAGTTGAAACGTTCAGCCATTTCCATTAGACGTAGGGCTTTACGATAACCTTCAGGTTTAGGCATACCAAAATTACGCTTAATTTTTTCTTTGGTATCACGGCCTTTTTGATGACCAATAATCATCACTGGCTGCCCATCAATTTTAGCCAAACCGCCCACTATGGCTTTATCGTCTGCAAAAGCACGATCACCTGCTAGCTCATCAAACTCAGTGCAGATTCGCTCGACATAGTCATAGGTATAAGGCCGCATTGGATGACGGGCTAGTTGGCAAACTTGCCAAGCGCCTAGATCGGCAAAAATTTTGCGGCTTAATTCGGCACTTTTCTCTCGAAGTTTAGTGATCTCTTCTTCGATATTGACATCGAATTCTCCCCCTTGATTGACTAGCCTTAACTCTTCAATCTTCGCTTCTAATTCGGCGATAGGTTTTTCGAATTCTAAAAAATTTACACTCATTGAACACCTAATAATAATTGTTTACAGCTTTTCGGCTTTTACATTCTCGCTTGTATAAACGAGTTAGTGAAATTCTAAGTCAACCTGAGGTTTCCCTAACAGCTGTTGTAAGTCATATAGTAACTCATCTTGGGGAGTAACATACCACTGCGCGCCCAAGGTTAAATCTACTTTTGCGTCTGGATGCACATAATGTACCTGAACTGGGCAACTTCCACCTTGATAAGGCTGTAAAATTGTTTGCAGTTTAGCTATTGTTGAGGGATTACACCAGCTTGATTCTAAATGCACCTGTAAACCCTTGGCATTTTTTTCACGGGCTTGGACTAAGTCCATAGCATCACGAGCCGACATTGTATTGCCGCCAGAGAACTCATCAAAGCTGACCTGTCCACTTATCACTAATATTTTGTCTTCTTGCAGCAATTCTTCGTATTGCTCAAGCATATCAGGAAAAAACCTGACATCCAGTCTAGCGCTTTTATCATCGAGTGTTACCAACGCCCAACGACGACCTCGTTTGTTGGTCATCACTCTAACACCTAATACTAACCCCACTGCAAAAGCGGTTTGGTCTCTATTAGTTGGTTTAAGGTCAACTAAGCGGCAAGGCGCATAATGTTTGATTTCACTAAGGTACTGATTAATCGGATGCCCGGTAAGATATAGGCCTAAGGTGGTTTTTTCACCATCTAACCAGACTTTCTCAGGCCAAGGCGGTACATCAGCAAAGGCCTGTTGTACTTGCTCTGGCTCAGTGGTCAACAAACCAAACATATCTGATTGTCCCGACGTCTTATCCTTAGCATGTTGACCAGCGGCCGCTAAAGCATCAGGTAATGAAGTCATTAATGACGCTCGATGTGGACCCAAATTATCTAATGCACCTGCCAACACTAATTTTTCTAAGATGCGCTTATTAATTCGTTTAAGGTCAATTTTGGCACAAAAATCAAATAAATCTCTGAACTTGCCAGTTTCACCCCGAGCTTCAATAATCGCTTCTATAGGGCCTTCACCGACACCTTTGATTGCACCAATGCCGTAAACAATGCGCCCTTCTTCATCAACAGTAAACTTATGGCTCCCGGCATTAACATCGGGAGGCAAGATGGTTATGCCCATGCGGTTACATTCATCAACCAAAGTCACAATTTTGTCTGAGTTATCCATATCTGCAGACATAACAGCGGCCATAAACTCAGCGGGATAATGGGTCTTTAACCATAACGTTTGATAAGACACCAAAGCGTAAGCGGCGGAGTGTGATTTGTTAAAACCATAACCCGCAAATTTTTCTACTAGATCAAAAATTTTGATCGCAAGAGTAGGATCAATACCGTTTTCTTTGGCTCCAGTCTCAAATGACTCCCGCTGTTTCTCCATTTCCTCGAGGTTTTTCTTACCCATAGCTCGGCGTAATAAATCGGCACCACCTAAGCTATAACCAGACATCACCTGAGCAATCTGCATAACCTGCTCTTGATACAAAATAATGCCATAGGTGGGTTCTAAAATTTCTTTTAAACACTCGTGCTGATATTCAGCGTCAGGGTATGAAACGGCTTCACGTCCATGTTTACGGTCGATAAAGTTATCAACCATGCCTGATTGTAATGGGCCGGGTCTGAAAAGTGCTACCAGTGCGATAATATCTTCAAAGCTGTCTGGTTTGAGGCGTTTAATTAACTCTTTCATACCACGGGATTCAAGCTGGAAAACCGCAGTGGTTTCTGCATTTTGCAGAACCCTAAAACATTTTGGGTCAATCAACGGGATAGACGCGATATCTACATCAATGCCCTTGCCCGATTTGATCATATCAATCGCCCACTGAATAATAGTCAGTGTACGTAGCCCCAAGAAATCAAATTTAACTAAACCTGCGGTCTCAACGTCGTTTTTATCGAATTGAGTGACCGGGTTTTTACCTTCATCATCACAATAAAGCGGAGCAAAATCAGTAATCACTGTTGGCGCAATCACCACACCACCGGCATGTTTACCGGCGTTACGGGTGCAACCTTCTAGAATTCGACACATGTCGATAAGTTCTTTGACGTCTTCGTCTTGATTGTATAATTCAGGTAAACGAGGTTCTTCAACAAAAGCTTTTTCTAGGGTCATGCCCGGAGTGGGCGGAATAAGTTTGGAAATACGATCAACAAAGCCATACGGATGACCTAAAACTCGCCCTACATCTCGCACCACGGCTTTTGCCGCCATAGTACCAAAGGTAATAATTTGCGATACCGCATCACGGCCATACATTTCGGCCACGTGATCAATAACCTCATCACGTCTATCCATACAAAAATCGACATCGAAATCCGGCATAGATACCCGTTCAGGGTTCAAGAATCGTTCGAATAACAAATCATATTCAAGAGGATCAAGATCGGTGATATCCAATGCATAAGCCACCAGTGAACCGGCACCAGACCCACGGCCCGGACCAACAGGAATATTATTGTCCTTACTCCACTGAATAAACTCCATTACGATCAAGAAATAACCAGGGAAACCCATTTGGTTTATTACTTTAAGCTCGATCTCTAAGCGCTCATCATATTCAGGGCGTTTTGCTATACGCACTTGCTCATCTGGGAACAGAAACGCTAAGCGTCTTTCTAGCCCCTCCTCAGATACCTTGACCAAAAAGTCTTTGATATCCATGCCGTCAGTGGGGAAGTCAGGTAGGAAGTAAGTACCTAGTTGTACTGTGGCATTGCAGCGTTTGGCAATTTCTACTGTATTTTGTATGGCTTCAGGGATGTCAGAGAATATCTCTACCATTTCTTCAGCTGTGCGTAAGTATTGCTGTTCGGAGTATTCTTTAGGTCTGCGGGGATCGTTTAATGTAAAACCATCATGGATAGCCACACGAATTTCGTGTGCATCAAAATATTGTCTGTCCACAAAACACACTTCGTTTGTGGCCACCACTGGCAAGTCGAACTGTTGTGCCCAATCTACCGCCCGATGAATATAGTCTTCTTCACCGGCTCTTCCGGTTCGGGTCAATTCCAAATAAAAGCGATTTTCAAAATGTTGTTGATAAAACTGAGTGATATTCTGAGCAATATCCATATTACCTTTAGTCAGCATCATGCCTAAATCGCCTGATTTACCTCCTGATAATATAATCACGCCTTCGGTGTGTTCGACTAACCAATCTCTGTCGATCACGGCTCTGTCTTTAATACTGCCCCGCAAATACGCTTTGGAAACCAACAGAGTAATATTTTTGTAGCCTTTGTTGTCCATTGCTAACAAAGTAAGGCGGAACAAAGCACCTTCTAATTCGTCGCTTTGCACCCAAAAATCCACGCCGATAATAGGCTTGATACCATTAGCATGAGCCTGACGGTAAAACTTAACTAAACCACACATATTCATCTGGTCAGTAATAGCCACCGCAGGCATACCAAGCTTTTTAACATGGGCGATAAGTGGTTTGACCTTATTCAGCCCATCCAACATCGAATAATCACTATGCACACGTAAATGTACAAAGTTAACTTCTGTTTGCGGTAATTGTTCTGTCATTTAAGAGCCTGCTAACTGGCCGTCGCGCATAACAAGGGACTGCTGCACCGGCTTAAAACTCATTCGATATTGAGGTAATGGTCCAAGCTCGGCGAGCTTAGCTAGATGATAGGCCGTGGGATAACCTTTATGTTTGGCAAAACCGTACTCTGGGTATTGCTCATCCAAAACTAACATTTCTTTATCTCGCGTTACTTTTGCAATAATAGAGGCTGCCGATATTTCGGCAATTAAACCATCACCTTTAATTATGGCTTCACTTGAATAATCCCATTTTGGACAACGATTACCATCAACCATTACATGAGTCGGCTGGATCGACAAACCTTGCACCGCACGGGTCATGGCAAGCATTGTGGCATGCAAAATATTGAGTTCATCAATTTCTTGCGGGCTGGCGCGGCCAATTGACCAAGCTAAAGCATATTGTTTAATTTCGGCAGCTAAAATATCACGTTTCTTTTCAGATAATTTCTTCGAATCGGCCAGCCCCGCAATTTTATGTTGTGGATCAAGGATAACGGCCGCGGTTACTACGTCGCCCACTAGTGGTCCTCGCCCTACTTCATCCACTCCAGCCAATAGCTGACTCGTGGCTGTTAATTGGCTCATGGCTGTTGCTCAATCAAATTAGCCACAGCGCTGGCAGACTGGACGTCAGCATCTTTTTTAAGTGATTGGTGCAAGGATTCGAATTTAGTAATTAATGCTTGTTGCGCATCGTCATTTTGTATAGTTAACATTGGTAATAATAATTCACTAATTGTTTCTGGCGTCACGTCGTTTTGTAATAACTCAGGGATCAACTTTTCACCGGCTAACACATTAGGCAAAGCAAAATATTTGGCTTTATATAACCACCTCATCAGTTGATAAGTTAAACCGCTAAGTTTATAGGCGGTGACCATATTTTTCTTACATAACATGGCTTCTAGGGTAGCTGTCCCAGAAGCAAGTAACACCGCGTCAGAAGCGATCATTACTTCTCTGGCATGACCGATAACAACCTGAATATTCAAATCCGGTTTGTGTGTCTGAATATACTCATCTACCTGTGCTTTACGCTGACGGTTTATAACGGGAATTAACACTTTCAGTTGTTTTACATCTGGCTTTAATAACAAGCAAGATTGTATAAACACATCGAGTAAAGTATCAACTTCACGTTTCCGACTACCTGGTAACAAGGCTAAAATAATTTCATTTTCTTTAAGTTTTAATGCGTGACGCGCTTTTTGTTGGTCGGGTTTGATCGCAATGTCATCAGCCATGGTATGTCCCACAAATTCACATGGGATGTGATGTTTGTCATACACTTGCTTTTCAAAGGGAAAAATACTTAATACTAGGTTAGTGGCTTTAGCTATCTTAAAAATACGTTTTTCACGCCATGCCCATACAGTTGGACTGACATATTGCACCGTTTTAATACCCTGTTCTTTAAGTTTTAATGCTAGCCCTAAATTAAAGTCAGGGGCATCTACACCTATAAACACATCGGGAGGATTAGCCAAAAAGTGATGTAACATAGACTTACGAACAAACATCAGTCTGCGGATCCGCGATAAGACCTCGACTAATCCCATCACTGACAATTCTTCCATTTCAAATAAACTTTGACAGCCTTGAGCCTGCATTTTCGGCCCAGCTATGCCTTCAAAAATAGCATTTGGATAACGTTTTTTAAGTTGTTTGATAAGGCCCGCTGCAAGAATGTCGCCTGAGGCTTCGCCAGCCACAATGCCTACCCTTAATATTTTGTCGCTCATGATTTAGCGTATGATGCCTCGTGAGGAGTTGGCAACAAAGTCAGCCAATTGCTTTACTTCTTGGTTATCGCCTGCAAATTCCTTTAATTTCTCAACGGCTTCTATTGCTCTATTGCCGTTACGATACAAGATTTTGTAACTTCGTTTGATCTGCATAATGGTCTCATTATCAAAACCGCGACGGCGTAAACCTTCAGAATTGATACCACGAGGCACACTATCGTTACCTAACATAACAAAAGGCGGTACGTCTGCTAAGACAATTGCGCCACCACCGATAAAACTATGGTCGCCAATATGGCAAAATTGATGGGCAGCGGTCAAACCGCCCATTATAACCCAATTTCCAATACGCACATGCCCAGCAAGAGTTGCTCCGGTTGCTAGTATGCTATTATCACCAATAACACAATCATGGGCAACGTGCACAAAACACATCAGTAGGTTATTAGATCCAATTTTGGTAACGCCTTTATCTTGAACCGTACCACGATGAATAGTCACTGACTCACGGATGATATTGTTATCACCCATAATCAATTCAGTCGGCTCACCAGCATATTTTTTATCCTGACAATCTTCGCCAACAGAAGCAAATTGATAAATATGATTACCTTTGCCCATGGTAGTTTTTCCCTTCACTACCACATGAGATTCAAGCACGGTGTTATCACCAATGCTGACATCAGCGCCAATAAGACAAAAGGCGCCAACTGAAACGTTTGTACCCAGTTTAACAGAGGGGTGAATGATGGCAGTAGAATGGATCACCAGTTATAATTTCCTCATGGCACACATAAATTCGGCTTCACATGCGGATTTTCCATCAACGCTGGCCACCCCATGAAACTTCCAAATCCCACGACGTTCTTTAATTAATACTACTTCCATATCCATACGGTCGCCAGGCACGACAGGCATTTTAAAACGCGCTTTGTCGATTCCTGCATAAAGATACAAATCGTCAGAGTTACCAGCCGTTTTAAAACCTAATACACCAGCAACCTGGGCTAAGGCTTCAAGGATCATAACCCCCGGGAAAATGGGCTTACCAGGGAAATGCCCAGTAAAACAAGGTTCATTAAAAGTGATATTTTTATAAGCGGATATAGACTCATTGAGAGTGTAATCTGTCACTCTATCGACTAACAAGAATGGATAACGATGGGGAAGTAAATCCATGATATCTTCTATTTCAAGAGTGTTTACTGTATTAGACAAAGGGTGTTCTCCTAAACTAACCAGTCGGTAGCTAATTCACTACTGCTGCTGGTTTTTTTCCAATGTTTTGACGCGTTGATTAAGGCTAGTAATATTTCGCAATGCTACCATATTTTTGCGCCAATCTCTGTTGGCTTCAGCGGGTATACCAGACGAATATACGCCTGGTTCTGAAATACTTTTAGTGACCATACTCATGCCTGTAAAAATCACATTATCGCATATGTTAATGTGACCATTAATACCGACTAAACCAGCCATGCTACAATTTTTGCCAATAACTGAACTGCCGGCAATCACAGAACATGCCGCCATTGCAGTATTTTCACCTATTTCAACGTTATGGGCAATTTGGCATTGATTGTCAATGATCACTCCATCAGCCAAAATAGTATTGTCTAACGCACCACGATCTATTGTAGTGCTAGCGCCTATTTCGACTCTGTTGCCAATGACAACACTGCCAAGCTGAGGGATCTTAATCCAGCGGCCATTTTCGTTGGCATAGCCAAAACCATCACTACCGATAACAGTATTAGATTGAACTAAGCAATCCGTACCCATTATCACGTCATGATAAATAGTGACATTAGCCCATAATTTTGTATTTGCACCTAACTGAGCGCTTTTACCAATAAAACATCCAGCACCAATAATGACATTATCACCAAGTATCACACCTGATTCAATAACAGCATTTGCTCCAATTTTAACATCTTTCCCCAATGTAACATTTTCGCCAATAACCGCATGAGGTGATATCTCGTGTGCGGGTTCTGGAGTGGTGTCGAGTAGTTGTGCCGCTTTGGCAAACCCAACATATGGGTTACTCATAACAAGGGCAGAACAAGGGCAATGGGATAATTCGTCTGGATGTAAAATAACGGCTTGCGCCATCGTTAGTTGAAGTTGGCTACGATACTTTTTATTCGACAAAAATGAAAGCTGACCGTTGCCAGCTTTGATTAAGGTAGATAAACCACTAATGAGTGTATCTTGAGTATCAGTGCCGGCTAGATGCAGCTCGGCGCCGATGCTTTGGGCCAATTGAATTAGACTTATTGCGTGACTCAAAACACCTCCCATATGACAACTAAAGCAATTTATTTGGTTTTAGCAATTTGCTCAAGAACCAGTTTAGAAATGTCACTGTCTGGATTAATAAAAGCCACTGCATTGGCATTTAATATGACATCGTATTTTTCTTTTGCCGCTACGACATCGATACCTTGTTTAATCAAACCTAACAATTTGTTTTGTTCTTCTTTTAAACGATTTTGAATTTCTTGTTGTAACGGTTGAGCTTTGGATGTGTATTCGTCACGTAAAGCGAGAATTTTTCCTTCAAGTTCAGTTTTTTCTTTGGTGCTCATAGTGGCAGCATCACGCTGATTTTTTTCAAGATAATATTTGATATCTTTTTCTAAACGGCTGACTTCTTCAGTTTTATCTTTATATTCTGCAGCGATGGTCTCTTGAATACTCGCAGCTTGAGGCATAGCCTGAAAAATACCCTGTACATTCACAGCACCAATTTTTTGTTCCGCAAATACCGCTGAACTAGCCATAGCAGTAGTTAATAATGCACCTGCAATTAAACTTTTAGTAAACTTTTTCAAAAGGAACTCCTAATTCTTATTGTTCTAAGGCTGGTTTTTACCAACCAAAAATTAAAATGTTTGACCAATGTTGAAAGTGAAAAATTTAGAATCATCACCTTCTCTGTCTTGTATAACTCTAGAGAAACTAAACACCATTGGTCCCATTGGTGATAACCATTGTACAGAAACTCCACCCGATGCTCTATAGAGAGAAGGGTCACTATAATCAATTAATGCATCATTACTGTAGGTGTTATTCACATTCAAGTCTTTATAGCGGTTAAAATCAAACTCAGTGTCCCATACATTACCGGCATCGATAAATAAACTGGTTCGTACAGAGTTATCAAAATCAACATCAACAAAAGGTGTAGGTACAATTAACTCAACTCCACCTAGGATCATCGCGTTACCACCTAATGAGCGCGTAGAGATTGAAATTGAATCGTTAGCATTATTCCCTAAAACCGGGATGCCATTGGGATCAGTAACCACTAATGATGGCGTCACCTGCAAACCACGAGGCCCTACAGTATTGTTTTCAAAGCCTCTAAGAGAATCTGAACCACCTGCGGTAAAATGTTGTGTGAAAGGCAATATTTGGTCAAGACCATCTGCATCACTATAACCATTACCATAACCCATTTTTAACCTAGCTAAGAAAGACCAGCGCTGATTACGCGACAAGGGGAAATACCACTTGCCGTCTATCTCAGTCTTGAAGTAGTTCACGTCTGAGTTAGGTGTAGTGATACCAAATGATGCGCGCTGTGATGAACCTGCAGTTGGGAACACACCGCGGTTAAGCGTAGAGCGTGACCAAGCAACAGAAGCCAAGAAGCTATCATAGTTAATCGCAGCATCTGGATTATTCTCATCAACAAACTGGTTATTAAAACGGGTGGTTTGTACATAAGGTTGATTCTGGAATAGTTCTACAGTGCTGTAAGTTAAACCAAAATTAATTCGATTAAATTGATCTATGGGGTAACCAATATTACTGCCAATCGAAAACTGCTTACTATTGTATTGAATGAGGTTAGCCGAACTACCGTCAAATTCACTATAAGATACTGAACCACCTAAGCTGATGCCATCTATGGTGAAATAAGGGTCGGTATAAGATAACTGCACACTCTTTTGATATGAAACAGTACTCACATTAAAGGCAATACGTTTACCTGTACCCAAAAAGTTATCTTGCTGAATTCCAGCTTGTAAACTTAGCTTAGTGCGATCGCCATAACCTATACCAGCATTAAAGGCACCAGAAGGCTGCTCCTTAACAGTGAAATTCACATCGACTTTATCTTCTTCGCCTGGCAGACGAACCGTTTCAAAGTCTACATTTTCCATATAAGTTAAACGAGAAAGACTATTTTTAGATTGTTCTAACGTAGCATTAGATAACCATGACCCTTCCATTTGAGACACAGATTGGCGAAGCACTTCATCAGCCGTACCAATATTTCCAGCAAAATTAATCCGTCTAACATAGATACGTTTACCAGGATCAACCGACAAGACTAACTTCACTGTTTTGTCTTCTTCGTTGATATCAGGAATAGTGGTGACAGTAGGATAAGCATAGCCATAACGGCCTAAGTACTTACTAATAAATTCTTCGGTGTAAGTGACTGTAGATTGGTTATACAACTCGCCTTTGGTCAATGGAAGCACCAGTTTGATATAGTCTTCGTACCCCAACAAGTCACCAATAAGCTCTACTTCAGAGATAGTATATTTTTCACCCTCTGCAACGTTTAAAGTGATATATATACCCGATTTATCAGGTGTCATAGACACTTGGGTAGAATCGATATTAAAACGTAAATAGCCACGGTCTTTGTAATAGCTAGTAATAGTTTCCATATCACCCGTCAAGGTTTGTTTTTGATAGCGGGTTTCTGATAAAAAGTCCCACCAAGGTGTATCAAATTTTAATTCAACTTGTTCTAACAACTCAAAATCACTATAGGTGTCATTTCCAACTACGTTAATTTGTTGAATTTTAGCTGAGTCACCTTCTTCGAATAACAATTTAACATCAACCCGATTTCTAGGTAGAGGAGTAATAATTGCGGTAACGTCGGCATTATACTTACCTATGCTATAAAAAAAGTCTTTTAAGCCATTTTCAATAGAAGTCAGCACGGTTTTATCTAACGGCTCCCCAACTATAATATTGGCGTCATTTAGACTTTCTTGTAACTGCTCATCTTTAATATCGTCATTATCTTCAAAAACAATATTACTGATAGTTGGTCTTTCAGTGACCCTTACCAGAAGTGTATTGCCATCACGAAATATTTTAATATTTTCAAAGTGAGTGGAGGAATACATTGACCGAATAAGCTGTGAAATCCGAAAGCTATTCATCTCATCGCCGACAGTAACAGGCAAATAAGTCAAAGCCGCTCCCAAGGCAACGCGCTGCAGACCTTCAACTTTGATATCACGAACGACAAAATCACTGCTTGGGGCTGCTTTTGCGAAGCTAGCAATGGATAAAATCAATCCTGCAACAACTAACTGTTTAAACTTCATTTATTAATATTCTTCCTAAACGCACAATATATGTGATGTCATAGTCACATCGACTGATAAAAATTATAAACGCGCAATATCATTTACTATCGCGATACTCATTAATAGCAGTAGCAAAACACCACCAATTTTAAATCCTACTTCTTGCACTGATTCTGGAACAGGCCGCCCACTTAAAAGCTCTATAAAGTAATAGAGTAAGTGCCCACCATCAAGCACAGGCAGAGGTAAAAGGTTAATTATGCCCAAATTAACGCTAATTAACGCTAAAAAGCCTAAAAAATACACTAAACCTAAGCTTGCACTTGTACCAGCACCTTGAGCAATCGCAATAGGACCACTCAAGTTTTTCACCGATACATCACCTGTAATCAATTTACCAAGCATCTCAATACTTAGAGTCATCAATCGCCATGTTTTGTCCATTGCCTTGGAAATAGCTTTTACTAATCCATATTGATGAACAAACACCACACCCTCAGGCCAAGGTTCAAGGGTAGGAGTAAACCCCATATATCCCTTTGTTTTTTGTCCTTCAGTCTTACTACCAATGGTGCCATTTAAATTAATAATCTGCTCATTTCTAAGCACATCAACTTCAACTGACTGATTGGGTCTTGTAGAAACATAACCCACTATTTGTTCCCAATTTTGCATACTAGTTCCATCTATACTGACAATTTTGTCATTTGTCTGAAACCCAATACGCTGCGCTGCGGAGCCTTCTTCTACGGAGCCCAATACATTAAGCACTTTCGGACGATACGGGATGAGTCCCAAACTCGCAAAAACTGAGGTTTTATCTGGATCAAATTTCCATTGGCTTATGTTAATTGTGGCTGATCGTTCATAGGTATTTTTTTCGTCTGTCCATTTAACAAGCATCTCATCATGGCCAATAAACGACATCAACTCATAAGCCACATCTTCCCAGTCGACCACTTTACGTGAGCCTACTTGTGTCAAAATAGCGTTTTTCGGTATCTGGCTTTGGCTAAAAATACTATCAGGTTCAATACTACCAACTAATGGCTTAATAGTTTGTAAACCGATTGAATACATGACAAATAACGCAAAAATCGCGAACAGAAAATTCACCCCAGGCCCTGCAGCAATAATAGCAATACGTTTTAACACATGTTGTCGATTAAACGCATAAGGCAAGTCTTGCTCAGAAACTTCGTCGACTCTCTCATCGAGCATTTTTACATAGCCACCCAGTGGAATAGCCGCTATGACATATTCAGTGCCGAGCTTATCGGTTCTGCGCCATAAAGCTTTGCCAAAACCAATAGAAAATCGCTCGACTTTAACTCCACATCTGCGAGCAACCCAAAAGTGGCCCCATTCATGTACCGCAACTAAAATACCTAATGCAACAATAAAAGAAACAACACTAATAAGAAAACTCATGAGCCGACCTTCTGCAAAGAAGGCTGACTCAGCTTATCAATAATACTCATGCTTAGCCTACGAGCAGATTTATCACTTTCAAGTATCGCTTCAATAGTGCCTAGTTTGTGCGCCGATGTTTGCTGCAAACATTCGTCATTCACTTGTGCAATTTGCATAAAACCAATTTGGCCCTGTAAAAATGCTTGCACTGCTACTTCGTTTGCTGCATTAAGTGTAGTTGTAGCGTATTGCCCGGCGTCACTTGCTTGCATGGCAAGTACCAGATTGGGATAACGGTCAACTTCAGGCTCAGTAAAACTAAAATTTGCCAATTGTTTAAAATCTAAAGGAGAGACACCGGATTCGATTCTTTCAGGAAAGGCCAAGGCATGAGCGATAGGTGTGCGCATGTCGGGGTTACCCATTTGCGCCAACACTGAACCATCAAGATATTGCACCATAGAATGAATAATACTTTGCGGGTGTAACACAACTTCAATATCAGCTGCTTCAAGCCCAAATAACCACCTAGCTTCAATAAATTCTAAGCCTTTGTTCATCATAGTTGCTGAATCAACTGATATTTTACGGCCCATATCCCAGTTTGGATGGGCACAGGCTTGGTCTGGCGTGACATGATGTAATTCATTCAGAGCGGTGTTTAAAAATGGTCCACCTGAACCAGTCAAAAGAATTTTGCTGATCCCTGAAGAACACAAATCTCCATATTTAAAATCAGTGGGTAAACATTGAAAAATAGCATTGTGTTCACTGTCTATTGGCAGCACTTGAGCGTTATACTGATTCGCAGCTTGAATAAATAAATCACCAGACATGACTAAGGATTCTTTGTTCGCCAAGAGTACCTTTTTACCAGCTTTTACCGCCGCTAAAGTAGGCAACAATCCCGCTGCACCCACTATTGCCGCCATCACCACATCTACCTCTGGGGCACTAGCTACTTGTACTAAGGCCTCATGTCCGGCTAATACTTCGCATCTGAGTTGCTGCTCTGAGAATATTTTTTTAGCTTGTTTAAATTGTGTAGGATCGGCAATCACCACATATTCAGGGGAACATAATTGGGCTTGCTGCAATAACAACTCTATATTGTTGTTAGCCGTTAACGCAAACACACTAAATAATTCAGGATGCCTAGTTATTACGTCTATAGTGCTTTTACCAATCGAACCTGTTGCACCTAAAATGCTAATTTTTTGCACTTTTTGCGCTTTTTGTGTTTTTTGTATTGCGGCTTGCATTACGCCATCCACATGACATAACAAAATGCAAAAACAGGGAAGGCCGCGGTTAAGCTGTCAATTCTATCCATAATACCGCCATGCCCAGGCAGTAAGGTTCCGCTATCTTTTATGCCCGCACAGCGTTTAAACATACTTTCATTTAAATCACCTAATGCAGACACACCTACAGTTAAAGCACCTACTAATATGTGCAACCAGATACGCGATGGATCAACTTGATAATGCAAGGCCGCAAAAGCAATAATGGCAGAAGAGGCAAAAACCCCACCCATCAAACCTTCAAGCGTTTTACCAGGTGAAACTTCAGGACGTAATTTGTGTTTACCAAATTTCACCCCAACAAAAAACGCACCTATATCGGCAGCCCAAACAATGCCCAGCACATAAAAAATAAGGGATGCACCGTAGTATGGATCTATATCAAATAAACTTGTTCGAAGCGTGACAACTGCCACCCAAGTAGGGATGAGTGTTAAAAAACCGAATATCCCGCGGAGTATTTTGCTGGTGTACCACACAGAAGTGTAATTAGGATAGGCAATAATCATCGCCAGTGACACTACCCACCATATGGCGGCCACAGAAAGAATATAAGTATATAAGCTATTCAACTGACCTTGATACCAAATCAAATCTGTAGGCAACATGATTGACAGTATTAGACAAATTGCAACGACAAGAGCAGCATAGGCGCTTTTGGTATAAGTCCGAGTCATACCAGACATGCTTGACCATTCCCAAGCACCTAATCCCATCACTACTGCGATCATTATTTGAAAGCTAAATAGCGGTAAATATAAAATGGCAAACAATGCCAAAGGGGCAAGAATAAGCGCAGTGATAATACGTTGTTTTAACACAATCGCCTCTTTAATTTATTATTTCTGATTAGGTGCATCATTAACTTACCTGCTCTGAAATTTTACCAAAACGTCTTTGCCGCTCAGTAAAATCATCTACTGCAACTTGAAAGGCGACTTCATCAAAATCTGGCCAAAAAACGTCTGAAAAATACAGTTCTGCATACGCAATTTGCCATAACAAAAAATTACTAATTCTTTGTTCACCACCAGTGCGGATCAATAAATCCACTGGGGGTAAGTCTGCTGCGCAGGTGTGACGTGTAAATGTATCTTCGTTAATATCAGCTACAAGCAGTTGACCAGCTTGCACTTGCATAATTAGCTCTTTAGCCGCATTAACTATATCCCAACGACCACCATAGTTAGCAGCAATATTCAAAACCAAACTGTCGTTTTTTTCAGTCAGAGTCTCAGCTTCGTGGATCCTACTCACTAACTTACTATCGAAGCGACTGGTATCACCTATAATATTAAGCCTAACATTATTCTTATGCAGTTTTTTAACTTCACTGCCAAGTACCATCTTAAACAGTTCCATTAGCACCCCAACCTCTTCAGTTGGCCGGTTCCAATTTTCACTACTAAAAGCAAATAACGTCAGGACTTTCACCCCGTTTTTTAAGGCATAGGATACTGAAGCTCTCACGGCTTTAACTCCAGCTTTATGGCCGAAGGTGCGAATTTTGCCCTTTTTCTTAGCCCAGCGTCCGTTGCCATCCATAATGATAGCAACATGCTGTGGCATGGTTTTGTCGACTAATTGTTCAGATGAAATCATTTATCAGATATAACTCAATCACACTTCCATCAAGTCTTTTTCTTTTGCGACTAAAATCTCGTCAACTTCTTTAACAAAAGCATCAGTTAATTTTTGCACATCATCTTCGCCACGACGGCTATCATCTTCACTGATTTCTTTTTCTTTCAGCAATTCTTTAATATCACTATTTGCATCACGACGGATATTACGTATCGCCACTTTGCCTTGTTCAGCTTCAGCGCGCACAACACGGATTAAATCTTTACGACGGTCTTCTGTCAAAGCAGGCATAGGTATACGCATGACAGAACCGGCACTCATAGGATTAAGTCCTAAGTCTGATTGCATAATGGCCTTTTCAACCGCTTTAGCAGAGCTTTTATCAAACACCGTTAATGCTAACGTACGCGAATCTTCGGCGATAATATTGGCTAACTGTTTAAGAGGTGTGTCGGTACCATAATAAGGCACCATAATGCTATCTAATAAACTAGGATGGGCGCGTCCGGTACGAATTTTTGAAAGCTGGCCCTTTAATACACTGATACTTTTTTCCATGCGCTGACGCGCATCAACATTAATTTCGTCAATCACGATAGTTTTCCTATTTCTACTTTATTTTATTTCTTCAGGATGACAGATCAACGTTCCTACATCCTCACCCATTACAACCGCTCTCATACAGCCAGGTTTATTCATATTAAACACACGAATAGGAACATTATGATCACGAGCGAGGGTAAAGGCTGCCAAATCCATTACTTTTAATTCTTTGTCTAGCACTTCAGCATAAGACAATACTTTGAACAATTTTGCTTCTGGGTTTTTAGCTGGGTCATCGTCATATACACCATCTACTTTGGTGCCTTTTAACACCGCATCCGCCTCAATTTCAATGCCCCGTAAACAGGCCGCTGAGTCAGTGGTAAAAAACGGATTCCCGGTACCCGCAGAAAAAATCACTACGCGCCCAGATTTTAGTAAACTGATGGCTTCTGCCCAATTGTAATTGTCGCACACACCATTTAATGGAATAGCAGACATCAAACGGGCGTTAACAAATGCCCGGTGCAATGCATCACGCATAGCAAGACCGTTCATAACTGTAGCCAACATTCCCATATGGTCACCGACCACACGATTCATACCGGCCTTTGCCAAACCTTCTCCGCGGAAAAGGTTGCCACCACCAATAACCAAACCCACTTCAACACCCAACTCAACTATTTCTTTAATTTCTTGAGCCATGCGTTCTAAGACTTTAGGATCGATGCCGAAGCCCTCATCCCCCATTAGCGCTTCACCACTTAGTTTTAACAATATTCTTCGATAAGCGGACTTAGGTGCGATACTCATAGATTGGTATTTCCTTAAAGTGAAAAAAGGCGGCGATGATAAAGGGCCCGTAAGCCAATTTTACATATGCCTGTGTTGTCTCGACATCACAGTTTCAAAACAACAGAGGCATATATTCCATATCAATTCAAAATACCCGTTTCAGTCATTTTGAGCTAACATGGGTATATAATAAAAAGCACCTCAATTTGAGGTGCCAGTATTATACCCAAACAACTTTAAAAGGCATTTTTATTTTTTAACGGCTGCCATTTGTGCAGCAACTTCAGCAGCAAAGTCTTCTTCTTTTTTCTCAATGCCTTCACCTACTTCAAAACGCACGAAGTTAATCACGTCGGCACCTTTTGATTTAAGCAAGTCAGCAACTAGCATAGAAGGATCTTTTACAAAAGGTTGACCCGTTAAGCTGATTTCGCCAGTGAATTTTTTCATACGACCCGAAACCATTTTTTCTGCTATTTCAGCTGGCTTACCAGATTGAAGTGCGATATCAAGTTGAATTTCTTTTTCTTTAGCAACCACTTCAGCAGGTACTTGTTCAGGCTTCACAAATTGTGGATTTGAAGCGGCAATATGCATAGCAATATCTTTAGCCAATTCTTCATCACCACCTTGTAGAATAGCGATAACGCCGATACGTGCGCTGTGCACGTATGCACCAAGGTTGTCACCTTCAACAGAGATAACACGACGTGGGCTGATATTTTCACCAATTTTTGCAACTAAAGTGTCACGTAAATCACTGATTTTAACGCCATCAACTTCTGTGTTATTTAGTGTATCCATGTCATTAATTTTATTCGCAAATGCGACTTCAATTAACTGTTGACCGAACTTGACAAAACCATCATCGCGGGCAACAAAATCAGTTTCACTATTCACTTCCATCATAGTTGCAACACCGTTAGCAACTTTAGTCAAAATCACACCTTCAGCAGCAATACGACCTGCTTTTTTGGCGGCTTTCGCTTGACCATTTTTACGCATATTTTCAATTGCTAGCTCAATGTCGCCATCGGTTTCAACCAAGGCTTTTTTACAATCAAGCATACCGGCGGCTGTACGCTCGCGCAATTCTTTAACTAGGGCTGCAGTCACTGCCATTATCGTTTCCTCATCAAAATAATTTGCTCGATTTATTTAAATAAATCACATGAAATTAAAGATTTAAAAACAGGGGCGACGGCCCCTGTTTAATTTATTCGTGCATAGGTAACAAGATACTCGCTACCTAATGATACTCGTAACCTAATAGTGTCGTTTTTTGCTAGACTGATTACTCAGCAGCTTCTACGAACTCACCTTTTTCAGCTTGCGCTTCTAGGTTTTGATCACGACCCGCGATAACAGCATCAGCTGCAGCGTTCAAATAAAGTTGAACGGCACGAATAGCATCATCGTTACCTGGTACGATATAATCAACACCATCTGGGTTTGAGTTAGTATCAACAATTGAAACAACTGGGATACCTAAGTTGCCAGCTTCAGTGATAGCGATATGTTCATGGTCAGCATCAACAACGAACAACACGTCTGGTAAACCACCCATGTTTTTAATTCCACCAAGACTAGTTTCAAGCTTAGTCATTTCACGAGTAAGCATTAACACTTCTTTTTTGGTCAATTTTTCAAACGTACCGTCTTGGCTTTGTTGCTCAAGCTCTTTTAAACGTTTGATTGACTGACGAACTGTTTTCCAGTTTGTTAACATACCGCCTAACCAGCGTTTGTTAACATAGAATTGGTCACATTTGTCTGCGGCGTCTTTCACTGCATCACTAGCTGCTCGCTTAGTTCCAACAAAAAGGATTTTTCCTTTCTTAGAAGCTATGCCGCCAACAAAGTTAAGTGCTTCGTTGAACATAGGAACAGTTTTTTCAAGATTGATGATATGAACTTTATTACGTGAGCCGAAAATGAAAGGTTTCATTTTTGGGTTCCAGTAACGAGTTTGGTGTCCAAAGTGTACGCCTGCCTGAAGCATGTCGCGCATAGATACATTTGCCATTATAAAGATTCCTCAATATGGGGTTAGGCCTCCATACATCCCAGTTCTCGATCCACTCAGAATAATTCTTTGCAGACACCCCGAAAAATGTGTCGATGTATGTGTGATATTTAAGCTAATTTACTTAGCAACTTCGCGATAATTACTTGGGGCTCTCACCCTCATTAATTTCAGCGGTGCGCTTTATAGCATGGGGGCAGTTTGTATTCAAGTAAAGTCTAGCTAAATAGGTTGAATATCAACAAGCTGGGTGTAATTTTGAACGATTCGCAGAAAATACTCGGTATAGCTAGAATTGACTGTAACATCGGTTATGGATTTTTGTTATCCACGCAAATTCGATTAATTTTGGAAGGTAAGTCTGTTAGATACTTTTAAAATGAACACAGAAAAATAAAGGCGAGTCAATTGACTCGCCTTACAACTAATATCCGTGAGTACCACGAATTGGGTAGTTATTCTCAATTACATATTTCATTCCTGAAACAAATTGCTCAATGTTAGGGCGAATAAAAGGCGCGTTTGCAATCTCAACTATGCTCATTTCGCCACTTGAATTAACTAAAAATAAGCCTGGCTCTGCAAAAAGATGATCGGTTTCAGAATCACTCGTGGGCTCTGAAATGTAAAGTCCCAGTCTTTTCATATCCTCTACTTGAAGTTCAAGAAGGATCGGAAAGCTGGTGTTTAATCCTTTCACCTTAAATTGCTGCAACTGTGATTTATTGTCTGCAGATACTGCCACAACATCAATATCTAAGGCCTCGAAACGACTAGTAAACAGTTCTAATTCATTTAAGTAGTTTAAACATATAGGGCAGTGTTGCCCTCTGTAAACAATAACCAAGGTCCGCCTTGCCTTTGCCACCTGAGATTCAACATCGACCAAAGAAATAAGTCGTCCATCCTCTGTTGCCACTTGAATCTGTGGGAATATATCGCCTGCTTTTACCTTTACATTTTGCATCTAATCTCCTATCAACTGCTTTTGTTATGACCTCACATTATCGCTCGATCACATTGTCGCTATAAATTTCAACGACATAATTCGTCGTCTATTGTTTATCCCCGTTTCATTCTATGGTTTGTGAATTTTTCACAACGGCGCTACAAACTATATGGGTTGCATTTCTTTCTCATAATCATCGGCCAATTCAACTTTTTGTTTGTTGTCTAATACTTTGTCTGCGTGCTTAAAAAACTCATTTTCTTCTTCAGCTAAATGATGAAGAACAAGTTTTTGCAACGACTTCATATGATGTAACCAAGCCGATGAACTCATATCCGTCTCTTCTAGTTTTTCCACTAACTCTTCAATCTCGTGATGTTCTGCTATTCCATGCCTAGAATCATCAATAGTTTTGTCTGATTCCATCAAAGGAGAATAAAAACACCTTTCTTCAGCTACGGCATGTTGGCTTAATTGATCCTTCAATTCTGAAAAATATTCTTTGCGATTTTCAGTTTCACCAGACGTTTCGACCAAAATTTTCATTAATAATCTCTGTTTTTCGTGATCTTTTCGAATTGCTTGAAAAATTTCCATACATACTCCTGTTAAATTTATTATTCCTACTCAACTAAGCCAGCATCGTGCCAAAGCACTAACATACTGTTTCTATTGACTATTTATATATATATAAGGATTAACGATCTAGTGCTAACAGTTGTGATATGAAAAAAATACACGTTAAAAGTAGAAACTTCACACCAACAGCGGTTGAGAACAGCGAGTAAACTCAATAGGCATTTTCATTTGTCTCTGGCAGAAATCATTCAGCTCTGGCGGGATAGAGCACGAAAAGATACAATAGTAACTAATAAACGAATTGTATTAAGTAGGAATAAAGCATTGCCCGCCACAATTAAAACTTCAGCTGAAATAGAAAAAATGCGTGTCGCTGGACGTCTCGCCGCAGATGTCTTACAAATGATCGGTGAATATGTCAAAAAAGGCGTAACCACTAATGAGTTAGATCAGATTTGTCACGACTACATTGTTAACGTGCAAAAGTGTATCCCAGCTCCTCTTAATTACGGTAGCCCGCCATTTCCGAAATCTATATGTACTTCAGTTAACCATGTCATTTGTCATGGTATTCCAGCTGACAAACAACTCAAAGATGGTGACTCAGTTAATATTGATGTAACTGTTATTAAAGATGGATATCACGGCGATACATCAAAAATGTTTGTAGTTGGGAAACCCTCTATATTGGCCGAGAGACTAATCAGAGTGACACAAGAGTGTTTGTATAAAGGCATTAAAATGGTCAAGCCAGGTGTTCGCCTAGGTGATATTGGTCATGTTATTCAGCAATATGCTGAAAGTCATAATTATACAATTGTCCGTGAATATTGCGGCCATGGAATAGGGGCGAATTTTCATGAAGAGCCTCAAGTAGTGCATTATGGAAAACCCAACACCGGCGAAACCCTTGAAGAAGGTATGTGTTTTACTATTGAGCCTATGGTCAATGCAGGTAAACGTTATTCAAAAGTATTACCTGATAAATGGACAGTAGTCACCAAAGACAGAAGTTTAAGCGCCCAGTGGGAACACACCTTGTTAGTCACGGCAAATGGTGTCGAAATTTTAACCTTACGAGACGATGAAGAAATCGACCGCATCATTAACCATTAACCCAACAGTGGGCTAGCCAAAATCAATCAAACCTTATGATAAATAAATATTGCTAGCGATAAATAGTTATTTGTCATAAACCTTGATCCACGTAATTTGTATCTATGGATCAGGCCACCACTCCATTAAAGGTATTTACATTGTCTCTACAAAGCTTACTTAGCCAAATAAAATTGATTAACAGTACAGATAATATTGCGGCCTATAAAACAATAGTTGCCAACAGCTTCGAGTGGCTCGATAGTGAATTAGGTACTGGAGAAGTAACAGGTCTGGTGGTAGGAAGAGCGACATTTGTGGATGCGTTGCTCAGGCACATTTGGCAGCTAATGGGTTTACATAACGAACAACATTTAGCCTTAGTAGCTGTAGGTGGTTACGGTCGTGGGCAACTACAACCTTACTCTGATATTGACTTATTACTACTGAGTAAAAAGTCATTATCGAAAGAACAACAAGAACGAATTAGCCAGTTTATTACTCTGTTATGGGATATTGGACTCGACGTTGGGCAATCAGTTCGCACCATCAAAGAAACGTTTCAACTGGCGAAACAAGACGTCACCATAGCAACAAACTTAGTTGAAGCACGTTTATTAAACGGCTGTCAGGCAACCTTTGAAGGCTTGCAAGACAAACTGAGTTCTCGCGGATATTGGAGCAGTAAAGACTTTTTCCTAGCAAAATATCAAGAACAAAAACAACGCCATAGAAAATTCAAAGATGAGTCCTATAACCTAGAGCCCAACGTGAAAGAAAGCCCTGGTTGCCTGCGTGATATCCAATCTATTGGCTGGGTGGCAAAGAAACATTTTAACGCTACGGATGGTAAGGATTTATTAGAGCATGGTTACTTTAATCAACAAGAATTTGACGAATTAATAGAATGTCGTGAAACCCTTTGGCGCATTAGGTTTGCCTTACACATAGTGTCTGGGCGCAACGAAAACCGCTTGCTGTTTGACTATCAAACTGATGTAGCCGCACGATTAGGTTACGGCAACGACGGGAAAACGGCTGTAGAAAAAATGATGAAGATTTTTTTCAGAACGGTCAGACGTATTAGTGAACTGAACAACATGTTAATGCAGCGTTTTAGCCAAGACGTATTAAGTCTAAAGGTTAAACAACAAACCAAGATCAATGGCGATTTTGAACTACTCGACGGCTACATTGCCCCTACTAATGAGAATGTATTTACATCTCCCGAAGCCATTTTACAATTTCTTCTACTGATCGCAGACACTCCTGAGATACAAGACTTACACTCAAGTTGTCTACGACAATTACGCTTGGCAAGAAGAGTATTTCGTAATCAATATTATGTAGAGCGAGCTAAATGCCGTGAGCTATTTTTACAATTAGTCAAACACCCTAACTTTTTCGCATTAGGTTGGGATGTTATGCACAAACATGGCGTTTTACAGGCCTACATCCCACAATGGGATAACATAGTAGGCATGATGCAATTTGATTTATTCCATGCCTATACAGTGGACGAACATACTCATAGACTAGTAAAGAATATCTATCATTATGCGCAACCAGAAAACAAAGAATTTCCCCGTTGTGGCAATATAGTAAAAAATCTTGATAAACCAGAACTGCTATATATTGCTGCGATTTATCACGATATCGGCAAAGGCCGCAATGGTGACCATTCCAAGCTAGGTGCAGTGGATGTAGAAGAATTTTGTGGTCACCATGGTATCAATGCCAAAGATACAGAACTGATTAGGTGGTTAGTAGAAAGTCATTTGTTAATGTCTGTAATCGCCCAAAGACGAGATATTTACGATCCCACAGTAATCAACGAGTTTGCTCAATCAGTACGTACTCACAACAATTTAAACCACTTGTATGTATTAACTTTGGCAGATATCAGGGCAACCAACGACAATCTTTGGAACGATTGGAAAGCCACATTGTTAAGAGAGTTATATTTACTCACACAAAAAGCCTTAGATAATGGTTTGGAGTGTAAAGTTGCCTTGCAAGACCGAGTTAGCGAACATCAAGCCAAAGCACTGGCCTCGATGCTCGATAACGGCATGAACGAGACTCAAATAACCCAGTTTTGGCAACGCTTAAGTGATGACTATTTTGCTCGTTTCAAACCGGCGCAAATCGCATGGCATGCCAACCTGATCCTAGCTGCTCACCCTATGACCGACGACTTTTTGCTAGTTGGCACTAGTGCTAATACATCTAAATCGGGTGCAGAGCTTATTGTATACGGTAAAGACAAACCTATGATGTTTGCTCAAATTGCCTCAGTGTTGGACAGCCGAAATTGCTCCATCCACGACGCACAAGTGATGCGAACACAGGATGGCTATATGTTTGATAGTTTTATTATTTTTGAACATAACGGCGATAGGATCACCTCTACATCACGTTTAGATAGCCTACGAGAGGCGGTAGAAACACAGTTAAACAAACCTGGTGAGAAGCATGTAAATAGACGAAAAATGTCTCGGCAAATGAAACAATTGGATGTGACAACTAAGGTTAGATTTTATGCTAGCCAAACCAATGTCACTTTGGTTGAGCTTGAAGCATTAGATGCACCTGGACTGCTGGCTAATATCAGCGAACAATTTATTGCCTTAAATTTCAAGTTACACCAAGCAAAAATATCAACCATTGGTGAACGAGCCGAAGATTTGTTTATTATTAGTAACGAGCATGACCAACCACTGACGCAAGATGAACAAGTGTTATTGAAAAAACGACTCAGTGAGGCCTTGGATTAATGTTTTGATTGGTGTTTTTTTACTTAAGGTGACCGTTGCTTAGGAGCTATTTACTGCTCCATGTATTGCATGAACGATTAAATTCATAAAAAACACTGCATTCAAAAAACGCAGCATCAATTAAATGTTTGGTTTGTTAGCGGCCATTGGCAAGGCAAGAAAAAGTGCCTTTTAAATGGCCATTATTATTGAGTGTATTCGGTTAATACTATATTTTCAGGAAGGTCTTCGGTTTTTATTTTGGTTGAATGCAACATTTTAATTTTCCACTGATTTCCCTGCTTAATCATTACCGCACTTTCTAACCATACAACTTCACCTTGTTTATCATCCATATGAAAGGTGGCTTTGTTCCAATAACTTACCCATGCCATATTCCCCATAACTTCACTTCTAATGATATTAAAATAATTACGTCTGCTGTATTTAGAACGTTGTACTACATTAATTAAATCATTTAAGCTCCAGTCTTCTCCATCCTCTAGCAGCTGAAAATCTTCAGTTACTACAGTTCTCATTTTTTTATGATCAACGGCAGACATGGCTGAAAACAATTCTTGTACGGGTTTAAATACTGCCTGCTCAGCATTGGAAACAGTGCTAAACATAAGTGTTAACATCAATACTAATAAATTTATTTTTTTCATTATTGTTTACCTTTTAATTTTCCGTAAAAGCAAAAACCTACTGCTAATTGTAAATAGTACGCTTGGTTAGTTTTTATCAGAGTTCAGTTACATGACTAATCGATATTTCGATACGCTAAATCTGATTGCTGATGCAATTTACCACCACGTACAATTTGTTTGACGCTACGAAAGGCGCGTATATCTTTAAGTGGATCTTCGGATAAAACTAAAAAATCAGCTGTTTTACCTACTTCTATGGTACCGAATTTGGAAGATCCCCCCATGGCACCCGCACCATTTTTGGTCGAATATATGATGATATCTTTGGCAGCTAAGCCAGCATTTTGCATAGCTTCCATTTCAGCATAAATTGAGGGGCCATGAAGGGTTAAGGGATTGCCTGCATCGGTTCCTGTTGCTATTAGGCCACCGGCGTTATGAACTTTAAGTAAGTTTTCATTCATTTGCGACAATTGCATACCTGAAGATTGCAGACGGTCAAATGCCCATACACCAGTAAGCCACTCAGGTTTTACAGAGCTTAATCGTTCGGGAGTGGTTATATTATCAAGAGTTTCTTGGTCAACACAGCCATTGGGATCGTCAATAGGTAATGGTAGATTTAAAGCGACACTTGAATATCCTCTAGTCCAGCCTCCATGGACTAATAATGTCGGTACGTAATAAACCTTATTGGTTACCAGTAAGTTTAAAAATTCTTGGTCTAGCGGTTTATCATCAACACTGTGCACTAACATTTTTGCACCTGCTTTTATGGCTACTTTTGCTTCTCGAAGCGTTGTTGCATGCACGATAAGTTTCATGCCAGAGTCTTTAACGCCTTTGCCTATCGCATACATGCGCGCATCTAATTCATCTCGTTTATCCTCAGGGGGTGTTAAAAACCATACTTTTACGGTATCTGAGCCACTTTGACGAACTTTATCAACACTGGCTACCGCCTCTTCTATACTGCCCATAGGCAAAAAAGTGTAAACTTCATCATTCAATTGCATTGCGTCTACTGTTACCCAAGTCACTAAAGGTCCAACAGCTTTGATATTTGGAACATCATTAGAATGAGCAAACTTTTGATGCAATTGAGTTGTCCAAAATGGACCGCCAACATCAAACACAGAGGTGATCCCTGAACATAAATAACTTTTCAACCAACGTTCAGGGTTGGCTAAGTTAGCCATAGACGTTTTTTCATAAGGGTAAACTTCGGGCGCAGCAATACCATCTGGGCGACCATCAATCCAACCGGTTTGATTAAAATGAACATGTGCGTCAACCAAACCAGGGGTTATATATTGCCCCTCAACATTAATAACGTTTTTTTGTCCACTAATTTGGCAGGTTTTGGCGCTACCAACACAGCTGATTTTGCCATCGGTAACAATAATGGTAGCGTTTTTAATTGGCTCATTATCGGTACCATCAATAACGGTAGCCCCCTGATAATAAGTCGATTGAGCATAAATTGATGACGAAATGAAACACATTAAGATTGCAATAGATTTTATATAGGTACACATATAATTATCTTCCATGAAGTGATTATTCACTCTTTAGCAGAACAAATATGAAACAACAACCACGTTAGCCAGAAATCCAAGATAACACGCTTTTATAAATCTATGTAATTAGGCATTTAAATGTACTAGGAAGACCATATTTGCGGGATAAATATAGAAAAGCTTCAGTTGGCCTTTAGGTAAAGTGCAATAGACGCGGCGCGGGAACCGCGTCAAAAATCATCATGGATGATTATGCGAAGCGTGCTGTTCGCTTTTTACAAAAAAATAAGCCTCAGTAACGCAACGTCAATACAGAGGCCAGCAATTAACTTAAGCTTTCTTCTTATCAATCTTTACCACATCAGCTTTTTCTTCAGTCAACAACACGTCAGCCGTGGTGCCTTTTAATAACTTGCCCAGTGAGTCTTTATTTTTTGATAACATAATAGATAACTCTTCTAATACTTTGGCCTCAATTTTAAAGCCTTTGCCTTCGATGTATTCACTCAGGTTATCCGCCACATCAAGCATTTTATCGTATTGATCGGCTTCTTTTTTATCTGCGCTCACAAACTTCTCCACCCCTTTGTGTTCTACAACATAACGTGTGATTACGGCCATAATTTGCTCTCTTTTAGTTTACTTATGGGTATTAGACTAACACAACAACTGTATGTATAAACAGTTAAATGTAAAATCGTTACCAAAAGAGTGTAACTTGTAGACAATAAAAAACCAGCCCGTGGCTGGTTCTCTATATCAAAACAAACATTTATTTGTTTTAGTTAATGTCCTTCACTCACCATATTGACTGTGTACTTAGGAATTTCTACCACTAAGTCTTCATCTTGGATAATAGCTTGGCAGCTTAGTCTAGAATCGGGCTCTAGACCCCATGCTTTGTCTAACATGTCTTCTTCCAACTCATCGCCTTCTTCTAGGGAATCAAAGCCTTCACGGACAATGATGTGACAAGTGGTGCACGCACATACTTTTTCGCAGGCGTGTTCAATATCAATACCGTTTTTTAAAGCAAGATTTAGTACAGAGATACCTTTTTCACCTTCTAAAACGGCACCATCTGGGCACAACTCTTCATGAGGTAAAAAAATAATTTGTGGCATAGTTAAGTTCCTAATATTCAGTTTATATACGGTCAACCGATTGACCAGAGAAAGCACTTTTAATCGATTGATCCATGCGTCTTTGAGCAAAGGCTTGGCTTAATTTATCTACTTGTTCGATAGCAGCTTTAATTGCTTCTTTATCATTACCTTTAGCTACTTCGCTTAGGTTAAGTAGTGCCATTTCTATGGCTTGTTTTTCAACAGTTTCAAGCAAGGCTTGGCCATCAGCATCCATTGCAGCCTGCAGGTTTTCTTGAACTCTGGAGGCTTCTACTTGTTGTTCTTTCAACATCCTTGCCTGCATATCTTCATCGGCATAATCCATCGACGCTTTTAACATCTCGGCAATTTCACTGTCTTCTAATCCATATGAAGGTTTCACTTGAATTTCAGCCTGAACACCTGAAGACTTTTCCATAGCGCTAACGTTTAATAAACCATCGGCATCTACCTGAAAGGTCACCCGAATATGGGCAGCACCGGCGGCCATGGGAGGAATGCCTTTTAATGTGAATTTAGCCAAGGATCTACAATCCTTAATCAACTCACGTTCACCCTGCAACACATGTACCATCATGGCAGTTTGGCCATCTTTAAAGGTGGTAAACTCTTGGGCTTTGGCCACTGGGATAGTGGTATTGCGCTGGATAACTTTTTCAGTCAAGCCACCCATAGTTTCAATACCCAAAGATAATGGCAATACGTCTAGTAACAGCATGTCACTATCAGGCTTATTACCTACCAAAATATCTGCTTGAATAGCTGCACCTATGGAAACCACTTTATCAGGATCAATTGATGTTAATGGTGAGCGCTCGAAAAACTCGCCTACTTGCTGGCAAACGAAAGGCACGCGGGTCGAACCTCCTACCATCACCACTTCAATCACCTGATCTTTTTCTAGCTGGGCATCTTTTAGAGCTCGTCGGCAGGCTCGCAAGGTATTTTTAACTAAAGGGGCAATCAGTTTTTCAAATTTGTCGATAGAGATCACCACCGAGTGGTGCTTACCCGTATCGTCTTCAAACTGAACTGTATATACAGACTCTTCACTTAACGCTTCTTTGGCTTCTTTAGCTTTATCTAAAAGAACACGATGTAATCTTTTAGATAACTCTCCAGTTAACTCACTACTTTGGCGAATAAACTCCACCAGCAAGGCATCAAAATCATCACCACCCAATGCAGAATCACCGCCGGTAGAAAGTACTTCGAATACACCTTTGCTCAAACGCAAAATAGAAATATCAAAAGTGCCACCGCCCAAATCATAAACGGCAATAATACCTTCTTGGCCAGAATCCAAACCATAAGCGACAGCGGCTGCAGTGGGTTCGTTGAGTAAACGTAATATTTTTAAGCCCGCTAGTTCTGCTGCGTCTTTGGTACCTTGACGCTGAGCATCATCAAAATAGGCAGGAACTGTGACTACTGCCCCTTGTAATTCATCACCTAAGGTTTGCTCTGCACGTTTTTTTAGTTCTTTTAATATTTGCGCCGAGACCTGAACTGGGTTCACATTACCCGAAGCAACTGCCATCACTGGTGATAACGAGTCAGTAAATTGGTAAGGTAAATTAGGGTAAGCCGTTTTAATATCTTGTACCGAACGACCTAAAAAACGTTTTACTGAAATAATAGTGTTAGACGGGTCAGTACTTGCCTGTTGTTTGGCTTCTTGTCCAATCACCACTGAATCAGCTAAATACCTGACCACTGAAGGCAATAAATGCCGACCTTGTGAGTCGGGTAAAGTCAGTGCTTCACCACTACGTACAGATGCTACTAATGAATTAGTGGTACCTAAATCGATACCAACCGCTAATTTGCGTTGATGTGGTACGGTGCTTTGACCGGGTTCAGATATTTGCAGAAATGCCATGGTCTAATTCGTTTCTTTTTGGTTGCTTTGCATAAGGTTATAAATCACTTAACAGATCTTCTTTTAGCTCAATTTCAGACAACATTTTATATGAAAACTTAAGTTGGCGAATAACATCGGCCGCACTTTTTTCGTCCGTTGCCTGATCACTTTCAAGTAAGTGTCTTAACTTAGTTAAATCACTTTTAATCGTTTGTTTAATTTCATCTTCCAATGACTCTAAGGCACTCAAAGGATCGGTTCGATCAGCTATTTCAGCTAACTCTTCACGCCATTCCATTTGTTGCATCAAAAAAGCAGTGTCTTTGATGGTTTGTTGTTCATGCTGTAAATCAATTCCGCGCAGACTTAACAGGTATTCGGCTCTGGATAAAGGCGACTTAAGCACCGAATAAGCGTCATTAACTTGGGCATTTTTTTGAATGGCCACTAACTTGTCTTGGTCACTGCCGCTGGCAAATTTATCTGGATGAGTTAAACGCTGAAGTTGCTGATAGGTTTTTGGCAACTCAGATAAGTCCACATCGAATGACACGGGAATATTAAACAGTTCGAAATAATTCATTTGTTTTTAATAGACTTGCTGTGATTTAACTGCGCTGGAGTTTAACAAATATTGCATTAAACGTTAAAGCTCTCACCACAACCACACTCACCATTAGCATTAGGGTTGGTAAATTGAAAACCTTCATTTAAGCCTTCTTTGGCAAAATCCAAATGAGTGCCATCTAAGTACACCAAACTTTTACCGTCGATAATAATTTTCACACCATTATCTTCAAATAGTTGGTCGTCATCATTAACACTATCGACAAACTCAAGCACATAAGCTAAACCAGAACAGCCAGTGGTTTTAACACCAAGACGCAACCCTAAACCCGATCCTCTATTTTCAAGAAAGGTTTTTGCACGTTGTGCTGCGGTGTCGGATACGGTAATTGCCACTGGCTACTCCTACTTTAATTTACTTAGTTTGACGGCTTTTATAATCTGCAACTGCTGCTTTAATGGCATCTTCAGCCAAAATAGAGCAGTGAATTTTTACTGGTGGCAAAGCTAACTCTTCAGCAATGTCCATATTACTGATAGCCGTAGCTTCATCTATAGACTTGCCTTTTACCCATTCTGTTACTAATGAGCTTGAAGCTATAGCCGAACCACAACCGTAAGTTTTAAATTTTGCGTCTTCAATAATGCCATTTGCATCAATTTTGAGTTGCAACTTCATTACGTCACCACAAGCAGGCGCGCCAACCATACCGGTTGCAATGCTAGGATCGTTTTTGTCAAATCCACCAACGTTACGTGGATTTTCGTAGTGGTCTATTACTTTTTCGCTATAAGCCATGATCTTTTACCTTTTGGTTATGTGTTGAAACATTAAATGCAGCAACACATGAATATTAATTCGCTAATTAAGGGGCGACTAAGGGATACCCCCTTAGTGATGAGCCCACTCTACCTTGCTTAAATCTATGCCTTCTTTATACATATCCCAAAGTGGCGACATGTCTCGTAACTTTTCTATGGCGTTACGTATCACGCCAATTACATAATCAATTTCAGCTTCTGTGGTAAAACGTCCCATAGTGAAACGGATTGAGCTGTGAGCCAATTCGTCATTCAAGCCTAATGCACGAAGCACATATGAAGGCTCAAGGCTGGCAGAAGTACAAGCTGAACCAGAAGACACAGCCATATCTTTCAGAGCCATAATCAATGACTCACCTTCAACGTAAGCAAAACTGACGTTTAAATTTCCTGCAATACGACTTTCCATATCGCCATTTAAATAAACGGCTTCCATATCTTTTATGCCGTTCCATAATTTATTACGTAACATCATCAAACGTTCGTTTTCAGCGCCCATTTCTAATTTGGCAATACGAAACGCTTCGCCCATACCGACAATTTGGTGAGTCGCCATAGTACCTGAACGCATTCCACGTTCATGGCCGCCACCGTGCATTTGTGCTTCTAAGCGGATCCGTGGTTTACGACACACATATAATGCACCTATACCTTTAGGGCCATAAGTTTTATGGGCAGAAAATGACATCAAATCTACTTTCATAGTTTGTAAATCGATAGGTACTTTACCTGTACTTTGTGCTGCATCTACATGGAACAAAATTTTACGTTCACGACACATTTCACCAATAGACGCAATATCTTGGATCACCCCTATTTCATTATTAACGTGCATCACACTGATCAAAATAGTATCTGGACGAATAGCAGCAACTAATTTATCTAGGTCTACCAAACCATTTGGCTCAGGATCAAGATAAGTCACTTCAAACCCTTCACGCTCTAGCTGACGCATAGTATCTAAAACCGCTTTATGCTCAGTTTTAATAGTAATAAGGTGTTTACCTTTTTTACCGTAAAAATTCGCAGCGCCTTTAATCGCTAGGTTATTGGATTCAGTCGCTCCTGAAGTAAACACAATTTCTCTTGGATCAGCATTAACCAAATCTGCAATTTGATTACGAGCAATATCTACTGCTTCTTCTGCTACCCAACCAAATTTGTGAGAACGAGATGCGGGGTTACCGAATACACCTTCATTGGTTAAGCAGTCGGCCATTTTGGCTGCGACTCGTGCGTCTACTGGTGTAGTTGAAGAATAATCCAGATAGATCGGAAGCTTTAATTCGCTCATTTTTTACTCCGCTTAAAGCTGCAAACTGATAGAGATGTCGTTTGCCGCTAATTGTTTATGATGTTTATGTTTGTCTTGTCTTTCGGCTACCTGCTTGACGTCATGCTGATGCATGAGTTCGCCTAAGGTAATGCCATCTAGAAACACACTAATTCTATCGCTTAGGCCTTCCCACAAATTATGGGTAAGGCAACGTTCTCCGCCTTGGCAACCGCCTTGACCTTGACACTTAGTCGCGTCTACCGATTCATTTACTGCTCGGATCACTTCACCGATAGATATTTCAGTCGCTTCACGACCCAGCTTATAACCACCACCGGGACCACGCACACTATCGACTAACTTCTCTCTGCGTAAACGCGAAAACAATTGCTCAAGATAAGACAAAGAAATTTCTTGGCGTTCGGAAATGTCAGCTAAAGACACAGGTCCACGTTGCGAGTGTAAAGACACATCTAACATCGCGGTTACTGCGTAACGACCTTTAGAAGTCAATTTCATTGTAATCTATCCAATACCAAACTTGGATTGAATCTTCACATACTTGACTGTTTTAGTCAAGTATTTAACCTAGTGTTTTAGTCAGGTATTATATCTGCGGGTCAAAGGCATCACAGGCCTTTTTAATGTCGCTAACTAACTCGTTATCAACGAAGTCTTCTAAGTCAAGGGTTGGTAATGATTTACCACAAACATTACCTCCCATCTTATTGATTGCTTTACACATTTCTTCCACTTTTGTATCAACAAGATGCACGTGATCTACCATCACACCAATAGCATGAGCAATAGGATCAGGATTATCTGTTGCTACTGCATAAGCATCAAAACCATATCTTTGGGCGATTTTTTCACGCTCACCATTAGACGGCGCTTCTGGTTGATTCTGCTGCACCACTATGCGACCGGGAATACCAATAACAGTGGCATTTTCAGGCACATCACGCACCACCACAGAATTAGACCCCACCTTTGCACCTTTGTGAATAGTGATTGGCCCAAGTACTTTAGCGCCAGCTCCAACTACTACGTTATCTTCTAAAGTAGGATGTCGCTTACCTGAATTCCACCGAGTACCACCTAGTGTTACACCATGATACAAAGTTACATCGTTGCCTATTTCTGCGGTCTCACCTATAACCACCCCCATGCCATGATCGATAAAAAAGCGCCGACCTAGCGTTGCCCCAGGGTGAATTTCAACACCTGTTAACCAACGAGAAAAAGTTGAAATTGAACGCGCTAACCATTTCCAGTTCGCTTTCCATAATTTATGACTAAGGCGATGGATCCATATGGCATGTAAACCCGGATAATTAGTAAGTATCTCGAAGGTGTTTCGTGCCGCAGGGTCGCGATGAAAAACACTCTTAATATCTTCTTTAATTCTGCTGAACATTATTTATCCCGAACTATGGTTGCTGAGTCTGCTTAGTCTTTGTTCTTAATATATTTATCAACCGAAGCTAAAATCCCACGCAATATATTTAGCTCTGCAGTTTCAGGCCTTGCGCGATTGTACAAACGGCGTAATTTGGCCATTACCATACCGGGATGTTTGGCAATGATGAAATTCGTTTTAATAAGGGTTTGTTCCAAATGACTATAAAAACCCTCGAGATCTTCCGACAATGGATAATCTGTATCTTCAGGATTATTTTCTGGGTATTGGCCTCGAGATAAATTTAGGAAGGCCATACGTACTTCATAACACAAGGTTTGTACTGCAGCAGCTAGGTTTAAAGAGCTGTAGTCAGGATTGGCCGGTATACATACATGAAAATGGCATTGCTGTAATTCGTCATTGCTTAAGCCATTATTTTCACGCCCAAATACCAAAGCCACAGGATACTTAGATACTTCACTGATCAACTTTTCACCACATCCTCTTGGCTCTAACATCGGCCAGGATAAAGTCCGTGAACGAGCACTAGTACCAATCACTAAACCACAGTCAGCCACAGCTTCAGCCAAGGTACTCACAGTTTTGGCATTAGCTAACACATCTCCAGCTCCTGCGGCTAAGGCACTAGATTTACCATCAGGTGCAGTGATTGGATCAACCAACACCAACTGACTCAATCCCATAGTTTTCATCGCTCTTGCTGCTGAGCCAATATTGCCTGTGTGGGAAGTATTAACTAACACTATGCGAATGTTTTCTAACATGATGAACCGTATCTTTATTTAGTTAGCCAATTTTAGGGCGCGGATAATAACATATACCCAACTTACCTCAAATGACGTTTCAACAGAAAAATGTCATGAATGGCAGTGTAAGACCTACAACCATTAAAATATTCTGGTTGCTTAATTTAGCTATTTTGGTAAACTGCGCGGCGATTTTTTGTTCGGCAAATGATGTTTATTATTTGCCGAACTATATTTAATGTTCTTTTAAAATTGGTGGTTAACTATGCATCCTATGCTGAATATAGCGATCCGTGCTGCACGGACTGCGGGCAACATTATTGCTAAAGGGTTTGAAAATCAGGCCGAATTGCAAATTGAAGCTAAAGGCGACAACGATTACGTAACACGTGTCGATAAAGAAGCCGAACAAGCGATTATTCACAAAATCAAACAGTCTTACCCTGAACACAGTTTTGTGGGTGAAGAAGGCGGCGTAGTTGAAGGTGACAACGATTTTAAATGGATAATCGACCCTTTAGACGGCACCACTAATTTCATCAAAGGCATACCTCACTTTGCCGTATCTATTGCCCTAATGTACAAAGGTCGCTTAGACCAAGCTGTAGTATTTGATCCAATACGTGGCGAGCTATTCACTGCAAGCCGAGGTGCAGGCGCACAGTTAAACGGTTTTCGTATTCGCGCTAGTAAAGCCAAGGAATTAAGCCAAACTATCCTAGCCACCTCTTTTCCGTTTAGAAACAAAACCACTTTGCCTGAATATCAAGCAGGTTTTAACAAAATTTTTATGCAAGCAGGCGATATACGTCGTAGTGGTTCTGCCGCATTAGATTTAGCTTACGTTGCAGCTGGCCGTTATGACGGTTACTGGGAAAGCGGGCTTAAACCTTGGGATATTGCTGCAGGTGAATTATTGGTGCGTGAATCTGGCGGGTTAGTGACAGACTTTGCAGGTGGTAACGACCCTATGCAAAAAGGCAGTATTGTTGCCGGTAGCCCTAAAGTAGTGCAGATATTAGTTAAACATTTAAAGTAATGATTTAATGATTTCTTAAGGCGAGCATCAGCTCGCCTTTTTTATGCCTGACTTTTAGCTCAATCTTCATCACTCTGTCCTGTTTTAATCGAAAACTGGCCTGTATGCCACCAGCCAACAACTACTGATTAGGACACACTAACTCCTCAAATGTATGCATTACGAGGAAATCATATGTCTTCAGTTGTATCTCGTATTGCCGCAGCTCCTAGCCAACAGGCATTAGCACATTTTCAAAATTTACTACAATTTGAAACAGATTGTTGGGATGTACATTTTGCTATTAGCAATAATCGTCAAGACTTTGTATTAGTGGATGTGCGCAGTGAATTATTGTTTGAACAAAGCCATATCGAAAAAGCTGTCAATATTCCCCACAAAAGACTCACCCAAGAAAACTTAATCGGTTATCCCGCTGAAACACTATTTGTGGTGTATTGCGCTGGTCCCCACTGCAACGGCACAGAAAAAGCGGCAATTAAGCTAGCTGAATTAGGTCGTCCGGTCAAAAAAATGATTGGCGGTATAACTGGTTGGATAGATGAGGGTTTGTCTCTACTTGGAACTGCACATGCGTGATGGCCATCATAATCTAATATTATTCTGTTAGCGCTCCTCACAGAAGTAAGTGATTACTCACACTTTAGCTTAATCTAAAGTGTGAGCTTATTAGGTGTATTATTTAATAGCTTGCTTACGCCATAACAAATAAACAACAGGCACAATAATCAGTGACAGCAGCAGAGCGCTAGCCATGCCACCTACCATAGGCGCTGCAATGCGACTCATCACTTCTGATCCCGTGCCCGAGCCATACAATACAGGTAGTAATCCTAGCATTATTGTGGCAACCGTCATCATCACTGGCCTTACCCTAAGGCCAGCCCCTTGCATCACAGTTTCAACCAATTCTTCTAAACTAGGCTGAGTGTGATTTTTTTGGTGGGTTTGCATCAACTCTGTGTAGGACTGGTTTAGATAGACCAACATGATCACGCCTATTTCTGCGGCGACTCCTGCCAGTGCGATAAACCCTACGCCAGATGCCACAGACAAATTAAACCCTTCCAAATAAAGTAACCAAATCCCACCAATTAACGCCAAAGGTAATGTGCCTATTATGATGGCGACTTCAATAATGTTACGAAAATTGAGATACAGTAAAATGATAATAATCGCCAGCGTTAAGGGCAAAACATAAGTTAGTTTCTCTTTTGCCCGCTGCATATATTCATATTGCCCTGCCCAAGTTAAGCTATAACCCGTTGGTAAATCTAACTCTGACGATAACTTTTCCGAGGCCTGTTCAACATAAGTACCCACATCAATATCTTGAATATCAATATAACTCCAGCCGTTTATGCGCGCGTTCTCACTTTTTATTCCAGGCGGTCCATCTTCAATGTAGATTTTTGCTACATCAGCTAAGGCAATACGTTGTCCGCTTGGGGTGACAATAGGTAATAGGGCTAGTTGTTCTGGTGAGTCTCTATAACTTTGTGGGTAACGTAAGTTAATGGGATAACGCTCCAAACCTTCAACCGATTCAGACACATTCATTCCCCCAATAGCAGTTGCTATCACTTGTTGCACATCTGAAATATTCAAGCCATAACGAGATGCTAATTCACGCTTAATATCGACTTTAATGTAGCGCCCCCCAGCGACTCTTTCTGAATATACCGAAGCGGTCTCTGGCATCTGTGAAAGAATTTCTTCTATATCTTGTCCAATACGTTGAATAACAGCCAAGTCACTGCCTGCCACCTTTATACCTACTGGGGTTTTAATGCCTGTTGCGAGCATATCGATGCGGGTTTTTATCGGCATCACCCATGCATTAGTCAAGCCAGGGATCTGCACCACGCTATCAAGTTCTGCACGCAGTTTTTCGGTTGTCATACAGTCACGCCATTGGTCTTGAGGTTTAAGTTGAATAAAGGTCTCAATCATGGTCAGTGGCGCAGGATCTGTGGCGGTTTCGGCGCGACCAATTTTACCAAATACATTTTTCACTTCTGGGACTGTGGCGATCAGCTTGTCGGTTTGTTGTAAAATTTCTCGTGCTTTACCTATTGATAAACCTGCATAAGTTGTCGGCATATACATTAAATCGCCTTCATCCAAGGGCGGGATAAATTCACTTCCGAGTTTATTCACGGGGTAAAAGCCCACCACCGCAATCAACAAAGTGATCATCACTGTACTCTTTGGGTGATGCAGAACTAATCGTAAAACAGGTAAATAAATGGCCACTAATAATCTGTTTAGTGGATTTTTCTTTTCACTGACAATTTTACCGCGAATAAAATAGCCCATTAGCACTGGCACTAAGGTAATGGCTAAGCCTGCTGAAGCCGCCATTGCATAGGTTTTGGTATAGGCAAGTGGAGCAAACATTCTGCCTTCCTGTGCCTCTAGGATAAACACAGGTAGAAAGCTCACCGTTATAATTAGCAAGCTAAAAAACAAAGCAGGTCCAACTTCAGAAGCTGACTTTGCCACTATCTGCCAACGGTTCTCATTTGTCAGGGGTGTTTTTTCCATATGTTTATGCATATTTTCAATCATCACTATTGCGCCATCCGTCATGGCACCTATAGCTATGGCTATGCCTCCTAAAGACATAATATTGGCATTAATACCTTGCCAATACATGATGATAAATGACACCAGGATACCTATAGGCAAACTGATAACAGCTACAATGGACGATCGCACATGAAATAAAAACACCGCACAAACCAATGCTACAATCAGCAGCTCTTCGGCCAGTTTTGACCATAGATTTTCCACCGCTCGATTAATTAAGTCTGAGCGGTCATACACAGTCACCACTTCTACACCATCTGGTAAACTATCTTTTAACGCAGCGAGTTTTAGTTTCACTCCAGCAATAGTTTCTTGGGCATTTTCACCAAAACGCATCACTACAACACCACCTGCCACTTCTCCTTCACCATTTAGCTCAGCAATACCTCTGCGCATTTGAGGACCGAGACGAATATCCGCAACGTCTCTGAGTAACAACGCTGTTCCTTTATCATTTATGCCTAAAGGAATAAGGGCTAAGTCTTGAATAGATTGAATATACCCTGAAGCACTGACCATATATTCAGCTTCAGCCATTTCAATCACAGAGGCACCTACTTCCTGATTACCCTGTTTGATGGCTAGTTGAATAAGACTAAGAGGAATGCCATAAGCCCGTAACTTATCTGGGTCGACAATAATTTGATATTGCTTGACCATGCCGCCAATCGAAGCCACCTCGGAGACCCCAGACACAGTTTGCAATTCAAACTTAAGAAACCAATCTTGAATCGAACGTAACTGACTCAGATCATGTTGACCGGTTTTGTCTACCAGCGCATACAAATACACCCAGCCCACACCTGTTGCATCAGGACCTAATTGTGGCTTTGCTGCCGCCGGTAAGCGTGGAGCTACTTGGGATAAATATTCCATCACTCTGCTGCGCGCCCAATAAAGGTCGGTTTTATCATCAAATATGATGTACACAAAAGAATCGCCAAAAAACGAAAAACCACGGACTGTTTTTGCCCCTGGAACGGACAACATGGCAGTGGTCAAAGGGTAAGTCACTTGGTCTTCGATAACTTGTGGGGACTGCCCTGGATAACTGGTTTTAATGATAACTTGCACGTCAGACAGATCAGGTAAGGCATCAACTGGGGTATTGCGTAAAGCAAACAGCCCTACCCCAATGACCATAAAGGTTGCCAACAACACAAAGAAGCGGTTACTAATTGACCAGTAAATAATCCGTTCAATCATGATCATGCTCCTGTTTAGTAGGATCCATACGCATAAAATCAGAATGGATACTGCTTTCGGAGTCCAACAAAAACTGAGCTGAGATCACCACCTGATCGCCTACTTCCACGCCCCCTAATATTTGCGCAAACTCACTAGTAACTTGCCCCAAATTCACTTCAACAGATTTGTACTGCCCCTCCCCCATAACTAACACCAATCTGTTTTGGGTACCGGTGCGAATGACAGCTTCTTTGGGCACTAACAAGGTTTGCTCTTGTGAGTCAGTATGAATGATGACCTGAGCAAACATATTGGGTTTAAGCAATTTGTCGGCATTGCCAAAACGCAGCCTGACCGTCAGTGTTCGAGTTTGAGCATCAAGTGTGGGGTAGACATAATCTACCTGTCCTTGCCAAGTTTTTCCCGGCACAAAGCCGAGAGTCATGGTGACCATCTGACCTACTTTGACCTGTGCAGCTTGGCGTTCAAACACCTCAGCTTTTACCCACACGTCATCCAAAGCACCGATAGACATCAAGGTGGTACCGGGTTTTACGAAAAATCCTTCTCTGATGGCTAAATTGTCTATTACCCCAGATTGTGGTGCGTTAAACACAATAGTTTGTTGCACCTTTTGGCTGGTTTTAAGTTGTCGTAAACTGTCAACAGGCATTTGTAATGCTAACAAGCGACTTTCTGCTGCGGTTGTTAATTCTTGATTGTTACGTTTTTTAGCTAACAGGTATTCTTCCTGTGCATTCACAAGCTCTGGTGAATACAAGGCATAAAGCGGCTCGCCTTTATTCACCTGTTCGCCAGCTGCTTTGATGTACAATTTTTCAATCCAGCCCTCAACACGGGGATGAACATGCACCAAATTATTTTCATTATATTGCACGTAGCCAACTGTTTTTATCGGTACATGAAGTACTGCTTGCTTAACTTTGGCTGTTCTTACACCTAAATTATTCACCACATTTGGCGATATCTGCACAACACCGGGTCCGTCTTCTTTAGCTGAGTCTGCAAACACAGGCACTAAGTCCATACCCATAGGTGATTTTCCCGGCTGGTCACGGCGAAAATTGGGATCCATAGGTGCTACCCAATAAAGCGGCTCTGGTTCATTAGGAGTCGCTGCTGACATATCCATTTCTGGAGATACAAATTGTGAATAAAGAGCAACGCTTATTATTGCCCCGCCAATTCCGCCAAGAATGATTGCATGTAGAGTTTTCATTAGTACTCTCCCCTGTCATATGAATTTGTGTGACCAGCAAAGAAATACCCAAGCTGCATACGTGTTTTAAGTTTTTCGATTTGAATATGGATCAAATCAATATGTGCATTGAGCTGACCAATTCGAGCGCGCATCACTTCTGAAAAATCTCCGTCATCAGTCGTATAAGCTGACAAAGACGCATCAGCCTGCTCTTGAATTTGTGGCAATATTGATAATTGAAACCCCGCTATCCTTTGCTCAAAGCGAACTTCTTGCTGATAGAGGCTTAACATTTGGGATAACATTCGTTGTTGCAATAAACGTTTATCGGTCTCTATGGCTTGCGCCGAAAGGCGAGATGCAGCCACTTCACTATCTTGTTGTGTATGACCGAAGATAGGAATATCTACTGTAATGCCAATAGAGAAGAAGTTCGCACGGCTTTTTCCAAGTGGATCATCGTCTCGGTAGGCATAACTAGCATTCACTCCCCACTGAGGTTTATATTTTTGCTTCGCCAGCTTTACCGCTGTTTCCCCAGCTTTAGCTGATTGTTCTATAGAAAGTATGGCTGGATGCTGAGTTAATAACTGTATCAAGCCCATATTGTCGGTTCGTTGTAAAAGCAGCTGAATATTGTCTGCTAAATCAGGAACTATGGGTAATGACGTATTTTCTGCAAAGGTTGCAGATACAGCCTGTAGCGCCTCTAAAGAAAGCCATTCAGACAAATTCATCAGAGCGGTATCTCGTTGACTATTCACAGCAGTTAACCTGTCATCTAATCTGGCTAATTCAAGTTGTGCGCTTATCACATCTTGTTGACGAGTATTTCCTTGGGCTGATGAGTAACTGGCTTTTACTATGTCTACTAATTGTTCAAAAAGGCCCCGATCACGTTCAATTAAGCGAATGGTAAGATCTGCTTTAAGGGCATCTAACCAAAGTTGCGAAACAGTCACGCGTATTTTAGCTTTACGATCTTCTCGCTGATACGGATGTTGGTCAGCCTGATAGTCTAGTTGCTGCTGCCTTATGGCTAAACTATCCCCACGAGGAAAGGTTTGAGCTAACCCCACTTTCATTTGAGTCATTGGCTCTTGATCAAAGGCAAATCCATCTGAGGGTAAGTTGAGCAGACCCATTGAAAGCATGGGGTCAGGCAAAACATTTACTCCTTTACTCGTAGCTCGTAACGCACGTTCTTGAAGCTGACTTCCCTCTAACCAAGGGTCATGCTGAATCGCCATTTTTACCGCGTCTTGCATGGTTATTGCTGCAAATACGCTAAAGGGTAAAATACTAATCAGCGCAACGACAAAACGTAACAATGATCGCGAATAATAAAATTTATAAGTGTGTAGCATGGGATAATCCACGTTTCCTAGTTTTGCAAAAAGCAAATTACTAGGGTATTAATATCAAGAAGTTAAGTTGGCGAAACGCCAGCTAAATACCAAGAACAGCAACTGTCTATTTAAAGACGGATCTGTGCTGTGTTAGCCAATAATGGGAGGTTTACGTAAAGACGGCAGAAATGCGTCTTGTATCGAAAAGAGGTAAAAATCTGAAGATCCTGACTCTAGTTTTAATGGTGTCGTGGTAAGAAAATGAGTGAGGGTTACTGATGCACAAGTTCCGGTAAGACAACTACATTGTTGATCGCAGCAATCCATATCACCCATATCACTCTCTTGTTGTTGCATATGATTAGTCATGTCTGCCTGCATCAGACTGTGGTCCATCGAGTCCGATTTTTTTGAGCCCATATCAGTATTATGTTCAGTACTGATATGTGTATTTGATTCACAAGGTGCAAACGCGTAGGCATATGACTGACTGATTAACAGCGCCATAATCAAAACCCATGTCATAACCTTATTAGTCATCAACTGACTTTACCCCGTGCACAAAGAAGCTAAAGCATACCATAATGTATAAAACTGTCTATTTTAAAGCTAATCTTTGCCTGAATGAGTTTCATCCTCTTTGCTGGCACTGTCTGTAATGTACATATCTTTGTAGTATTCGGGTGGATAACATTGTTGTTGACCATCCTGTACATTTTTACATATCGAAGTTGTTGCCTGACTCTTTTTTTCAAAAGTCGGAAAAATCGGATTAAAGTCACTTTTAGAACTTGATAGTTCAGCCACTACTTCTTTGACTAGCTTAGCATCTTGCTTAAGCCCTTCATTTGTGAAGAATAGCTCCTGTTGACTTACATCCACATCGTTGCCAGCTGTAACTGCTGACAACAGCACCATATCAGTGGCAAAGCCTAAAACTGTACAGCTGTTTGCGGCCAAAACTAGGCTAGATAACACTGCTATTTTTATCAATTTCATATTTAACTCTAATGTCGCGATATTAAACATATCCCCCAACCAAAGTTAGTAGGATATGCCAAAACCTAATAATTACTGACTAAGTTGCTGATGAAAGCTATCGATATCTGTGATCTTGATTGCACCTTTGGGTTCAATAAAGGCTTTATCGGCAAATTTAGTGCCGCGCATCTGGATCAGTACTTGACCGAAATCTTTATTACCTTCGATACGATGATAAAAGTTTATCACATCGTCTAGAGTGATTTTTTCTATGGCTTCAATTAGTCTTTGTTTACTATCAAAGTTCCATTTTTGGTCGCGCCAATCTCCTGTAAATTCACCCATTTCCTCTGATAAATTTTTAGCAGGTTGAGTTAAGGTGATCAACACACTGTTTTTAGTGGTGGCAAACTCTTCTGCAGTGACAGCGGCTAATTGCTGAGTAAATCCTTTGCGGAATAACGCGATCCGCTGATGCACTTCTGCCAAACCTTTAGCAGGTGATTGAATGTAATAAGCCACCAACATTTGTTCCCTAAATGTTTGCCCAAAAAATCCTACTGCATAGGCCAGTTGTTCTTCTGTTCTGATTTGTTTAAACAACGCAGGGCGAATAATTTGCGATAACACTCTTGCCGCTGCTAAGTCAGCATCATTGCGCGGTGCCAAATAAGCTTGGATTAAACCTATGTCGGTCATTTCAACATTTTCTTGCCAACTATAGACTTTTCCAGGTGCAACTTGCAGTAATGGTGATTGATAAACATCGGCTATTTGGCGATCTTTTGGCAGTTGCTCCAAAACCAGATTGGATAAATCAATCACTTGCTGATCAGAGTAATTACCAAAAGCCAAAACTCTCAAATGTGCTTGTTTTAACAATAGATCTCTAAAACCTTTAATATCAGTCGGTGAAATCCCGTCTACTTCCGCTAGTAAAGCTTCATCACTAAATGCATCTAAGTTCGATACTTGGCTAAATTTAGGAAATAACTGATTGAGTAAAATTTGTCGTTTACTGCTTTCAATATCTGACTTAAAGCTAGCTTTAAGGTTAGCTAATTCACTTTCGCTAATATCAAAATCTAATATTTGTTTTAGCGCACTAGCCAACAACATCCCTTGTTTATCTGTAAAACCACTAGCTGTGAGTGACAAGCCATTCGATAAACTGGTATTTAACCCCATACCTGCAGCACTAGCTTCAGACTGAAGCTCAGTTAACTGTTGGCCTAAGCCACGGTCTAACAGGTCAGCTAAAACATGATTTTTTGCACTAGATTTAGTTAATCCAGTATTTAAATCAAGTGTCACCTTGCCCTTAGGCTGCTTAAACAAAGCTGAATGTCCTAAGTGTACTGAGTGATCTTGTTCTGACACTAGTTGCGCTGGTTTATCGGTATGTATTGCAGCAACCAAATCAAAACTTTCTGGCATTAGACTGTTGGCTCTTGGTAAGGTTAAAGTGAACTTCGCTGACTGCTGTTGCCACTTTTGCTCTAATTCAGTGCTGATATCATGCACACTGTATTTACCAGCAAAATATTCCATGCTTTGCTCACCCTGCTGTTCTTTATCAATATAAAAAATACGCGCGTTGTCTAAGGTTAATTGGTCAAGTACAGCTTGGATCACCTCTGGATTAAAACGTTGATATTCGTAAGCACTACTTAATACATATTCAGCAGGAATATGTTGTAGATCAGCGGCAATTTTCATCGCATAGCTGTAATCATTGGTTTTTTCTTGAAAGCGAAAACTATTACTTAGTGATTGTTTGATTTCTTTGAAGTATCGAGGATTTACGCCTTCTTTACGTAATAACGCTAAGTACTTAAGCACAGCGCCCATAACCTCGTCACGATTTTGTACGCCAGTTTCCGTTAAATCGATATATAAGGTGAAACTACCCGCATTGCCATATTCATCAGCATCGTAGTTCGAGTAAACCGCATTGCTTAATCCTGCATCCCGCAAGGCTGAAGCTAAGGTGCCTGGCATTTCATTGGCGAGTAAATAATTCACGTAACCATTAGGTTTAACTGCGAATTGTTGGGCATTATTTTCAATCACAAAATTTATGCGTAACTGTTTCATGTCAGTTTGCGGTATGTAATGCACCACTTTTTTTAAATGTTCGGGTTTAGCTACAGCTACTGTCATTTTCGGGCGAGGTGTATTTTTATTCGGTATCTTACCAAAATGCTGCATGGCCAATTTTTTCATATCAGCCATAGGCAAATTACTGATCATCGCGGCTTTCATTAAGTTAGCTGAATAATAGGTGTTGTACATATCCACTAAAGCAGTCTGTAACTTGTTGTTTTCTTTATCCATTAAGGAGTCTAAATTGCCCCAATTAAATTGCGAGATTGGATGTTTGGGATTCAGGGTAGAGCCATTAAGTTGCTCCAAGATCACCCAATCGTTAGGACCTTTCATGGACCACTCAGAGTGCACCGCATTGCGTTCTTTATCAGCATAACTTTCGTCTAAAATAGCTTCATAAAAAAATCCACTAAAACGTGACAAAGCTTGGTCATAAGCATCATTGTTTACTGCCACCATATAGTTAGTATGGTCGAGCTGAGTATAAGCGTTTTGACTACCACCATTACGGCTAATAAACTCACTGTAGTCGCCTACTGTTGGATAACTGCTGGTACCCAAAAATAACATATGTTCAAGATAGTGAGCCAAACCTCCAAATTCTTTGGGTTCTTGCAAAGACCCAACCGCCACACTTAAGGCCGCAGCTGATTTTTCGATACTAGGATCGGATACCAGCATAACCTCTAGCTGGTTATCTAGTACAATTGAGGCATATTCACGGTTATCGATAGGACTTTTTACTATTTCACTTTGTGCTTCTGGCTGGGTTGATATAGCCTCGGACTTAGCGTTGTCGGTTGAACCACAAGCATTTAACAATATGCTAGCGCCAATCAAAATGACGAGTGTTGTGTTACGCCCGGACGATACAGTCATAATATTTCCTGATGTTATTATTTAGAAGAGGTACAGCCACAAAATATACCCTATTGAGAGGTAAAAATGGCTATAAAAACTGTTAGGAAGTGTGTTTTAGAAGAGAAAAATATTTTATTTTTAAAAGCATATCTACCACGGAGAACACAGAGCGCTACGCTTCACAGAGAAACAAATGGTTAAGATTAAAACTTCTTTTCCTCTGTGCTCTCTGTG
>NZ_BAEO01000040.1 GCF_000314995.1 Paraglaciecola arctica BSs20135
CACAGAGCGCTACACAGAGAAAAGCGAATAGATTGTTAAGATCCAAATGTCTTTACCTCTGTGCCCTCCGTGGTTCAATATCTTTTGCTTTTAAAGCTAATTCACCACAGAGAACACAGAGCGCTTCGCTACACAGAGAAAAACGACTAGATTGTTAAGATCCAAATATCTTTTCCTCTGTGCTCTCCGTGCCCTCTGTGGTTCAATATCTTTTTTAAACTGTTAGTAGCCGTCAGGATTACTTGCTTGCCAATTCCATGAGTCTCGGCACATTTCTGCGAGTCCTCTGGTGGCCTGCCAGCCTAATGCTTTGGTAGCAGTTTTAGGGTCGGCGTAACAAGAGGCGACGTCACCTTCTCTGCGGGGCACAAATTGATAGGGGATGGCTTTGCCGCTTTGTTTTTCGAACTCTTTGACCATGTCTAAGACACTATAGCCTTGGCCAGTGCCTAGGTTATAAGTCACTATGCCTGGGCCTGTGTATAGTTTATCTAAGGCCTTTAAGTGGCCAGCCGCTAAGTCCTCTACATGGATATAATCTCTGACCCCAGTACCATCAGGTGTGTCATAGTCGTTGCCATAGATAGAAAGTTGCTCACGTTTTCCTGTGGCGACTTGAGTTATAAAGGGCATCAGGTTGTTGGGAATACCATTAGGATCTTCACCGATGCGTCCAGATGGGTGGGCCCCAGCTGGGTTGAAATACCGTAGCAGTGCAATGTTCCAGTCGTGGTCTGACTTGTATAAGTCACGTAACACCAACTCAACCATCAATTTTGACATGCCGTAAGGGTTAGTAGGTTGACCGGTTGGCATATCTTCACGAAGAGGAAGCTCTACAGGATCACCATAAACAGTTGCCGATGAGCTAAACACTAGGTTTTTAACGCCAAACTTTTTCATGGCTTCGCATAACGTTAAGGTGCCATAGACATTGTTGTTATAATAATTGAGTGGCTTTTGTACTGATTCACCTACCGCTTTTAATCCGGCAAAATGAATAACCGCATTAATTTTATGTTTGGAAAAAAGTAATTCTAAAATGGTGTGATCACGAATGTCACCCTGCACAAAAATGGTACTTTTACCGGTTAATTCTTCAACGCGATTGAGCGATTCCTGAGAAGAATTACACAGGTTGTCTAACACTATTACTTGATTGCCTGCCTCTAAAAGCTGCAAAACAGTGTGGCTACCTATATATCCAGCCCCGCCTGTAACCAATATTGTCTGCATTATGGATCTCCCTGAGAATTAGCATGAGGTTGCGGAATATATTTAGCACACAAAGCGTACTGTACTGGTTTGACTAGCACTGGATAAAGTAATGTGACCAACAAAGCCCAAAAAATAGCCATCCAATTTGTCGCAATTTGAATTATAAAGATAAATACGGGGATCACGACTAACATTTTTAACACATTAAGGAATAATTTTTCAGGACCAATTAATTTACCTTGAGCTAATTGCATTGCTGCTAGTCTTTGGGTAAGAGGTAAATGTTGTAGTTGCGGGATATTTTTGGTCGAAAAATATAACTTCATATTAGGAGTGACCTGTCTGTAATAATAAAAAGCCCAACTAAGTCAATGGACTTAGTTGGGCATTGATTTTAATACCTAGTTTACATTAGCTGCTAGGTTGTTCTGCCAGTTTTTCCCATTTCTTAGTCTTAAATGTAAATAAGAAAATGACAATACCAATAGAAATAGTAAATAAACTGATTTGTAAGTAAAGATTAGGCATATCTTCGACTTTATTAGGATCAAAGTTCCCAGCTAATAAACCAGCTACCACATTACCGATAGAGTAAGTAAGTACAAAGACTCCCATCATCTGACCGGCAAAACGTTTAGGTGATAATTTACTCACTGCTGATAAGGCAACGGGGCTCAAACATAACTCACCTACAGTGTGCAAAAAGTAAGTAGCGATAAGCCAATAAGGAGCAACTTTCAGACCTGTAGCAGCAACTTGTGCGGCAAAAAACATCACTAGGAAGCCTGTCGCCATGATGATCAAACCAAGGGCACACTTAAATCCGTAAGTAGGGGTTATCATGCGTTTGGCTAAGTTAATCCACAAAGCAGCAAAGAAAGGCGATAAAAGGATGATAAAAAACGAATTGGCCGATTGTAACCATTCAGGTGGGATCTCAAAAGTGCCTATGATCCTATCGGTATAGTTTTGTCCAAATAAGTTAAGCGATGAACCAGCCTGTTCAAAACCAGTCCAGAAAAATATCGAAGCCAAACAAACTAAAAATAATGCGCCTAATTGACGTTTTTCGTTAGGGTTGTTGTTACCCAAAAAAAATATTGCAGCGAAGTAACCTAAAAACAGCACTGTGGCTATAATGGCAAAGTTTTCAGCCACAATCACAGGTCTGAAAGTCATCATGCCATTCATTAACATATAAGTGACTACAACCAAACCAACTAAAAATGTACCAATCACAGTCCAGCTGATTTTTTCAGCTTTAGGCGAAAGTTTAACCGTAGGTTCTGCACCTGCACCTTCTAGTTTATGTAAGGTTGCGCGATACATAAGTAAACCAATGGCCATACCCACAGCTGCAGCACCAAAGGCCCAATGCCAACCCATATTAATGCGTAAATAACCACAAACGCCGTAACCAATTAAAGAACCTAAATTGATCCCTAAATAATACAAAGTGTAACCGCTGTCACGTCTATGATCATCACTTGAGTATAGCTGACCTACCATGGCGCCAATATTAGGCTTGAGCAAACCTGTGCCTAGTACCACTAAAATCAAGCCAATAAAAAAGGTGTAGTCATTTGGAATGGCTAATACAATATGACCAAACATTATGATGATACCGCCGTACCATACTGCTTTTTGACCACCTATTAAACGGTCAGCCATCCAGCCACCAGGTAAACCCATTAAATATACTGAACCGGTATAAAGTCCATATATCGCAGTTGCCGAAGCAACAGTGATTGCTAACCCACCTTCTTGCATTGATGCCGTCATAAACAGCACTAGCATGGCGCGCATGCCGTAGTAGCTCATACGCTCCCACATTTCTGTTAAAAATAGTGTGGAGAGCCCCCCTGGATGTCCCAGAAAATCTTTTGTTTTTGTTTGAGTTGCTTCAATCGTCATTTAATCTGCCTTTTATTTTTATAATGTTTGACATGTTAAGCTGAACCTTAAGATACAAACCTCCCTGAAGGCTAAAAAATATCTAAAGGTTGTGAGTTATCAATACAGTCCAAAAGGTTTTAAAGGTCTGAATTGAATAAACGCCTAACTATGCCTGTCATTTGGACGCATTGTTTATACTAGAGTCACAGCAACAACTCAAGAAAACTACTTATATCAGTGTTGGTAATGACTGCTATTTGTCTCTGACTGATCAGTTGGGTATCAATTTGTAAACATTTAATACGTAAAATATAAGAGTAAAGGGTATAAACTGTGGCTATTAGTATGGGTTACGCTTTTAGGGTAAGTATTTCTGAAGCATTCCACCCAACAGGTAAATACGTTATTCTATCGGCGTTTGTTAGCAATCTATTTTAAACGGTAGAAATTTTTATTTTATGGAAACTGCATGACGCAACTTGTATCTCGGTTAATTATTTTCTTTGTTTTAATCACTCCCCTACATATTTTTAACGCTCTAGCTCAAACCGCTCAGCAAATTGAGCAGTTTTCACGTCTTCCTAAAGCACAACAGGAGGCTCTGGCTGCTCAAATGGGCGTTGATCTATCTAAAATATCGGGTTTATCTGACTCCAGCTCCGCTTCAGACGGTGAAAGTCAGCAAAATAACCAGGCTTATCCTAGGGGCACAATGTTTGATGAGTTTGGGAATCCCACTGCTCCTTTGGATGATTTTGAAAACCAGAAAAATGATGAACAAGACGAAGAACTTAAATTGTATGGCAAAGATTTATTTGCTAATGCACCTTCCACTTTTTCGCCAACATCAAACGTACCGGTTCCTGCCAATTATATTATCGGTCCTAGCGACGAGTTAGTGTTGCAGCTGTATGGTAAAGAAAATGCTGAGCACAGATTAAAGGTCGGAAGGGATGGTAATGTTATGGTGCCCAAATTGGGCCCAATTTCAATTGCTACCAAGAGTTTTTCAGAAGCGAAAAGCTTCTTGTCTGAACAAATTAAAGCTCAAATTCCCGGTGTTGAAGTCAGCCTGACAATGGGCGAATTACACAGCATGCGGGTTTTTGTTATGGGGGAGGCTTTTAAACCAGGCTCATATAGTGTCAGTTCTTTATCCACCATTACCCATGCTTTATTTGTAAGTGGTGGAGTTAGCGATATTGCTTCATTAAGAAACATTCAACTAAAACGAGCGGGTCGACTGGTTGAAACTCTAGATTTATATGAATTATTAAACTCGGGAGACACCAGAAAGGATCTTTTATTACAATCCGGCGACGTAGTGTTTATTCCGACAGTTAGCAACACTGTGACGGTTGATGGACAAGTAAGACGCCCGGCTATTTATGAGTTAAAAGGTGGTGAATCCTTATCTGATGTACTTAAACTTGCCGGCGGTGCATTAGCTAATGGTTATGAGCAAGCTGTCAGTATTAAGCGTTTTATCGATGGTAAACAAGTTCAGTTAACGGTTGATCAACAAACACAAAATCTTGAAGTGCTTAATGGTGATCAAATTGTTATTCCCGAAATATCGCCTTTTGTGTCTGATTCTATTTCTGTTATAGGTGCGGTAGCGAGACCGGGTAAATATCAATGGCATAAAAGTTTAAGTATCCATTCTTTACTGGGTGATACACAGAGAGATTTATTAGAATCAGCAGATTTAAGCTATGTATTGATATTAAGGGAAAGCGAAAACCAACATGATTTGGATGTATTGCAGGTCGATCTCACCGAGCTAGATGTTAGCCAAAATTTATTATTGCAGCGCAATGATAAAATATTGGTGTTTTCAAAAGTTGAAAGTGAAGTTTTAGGGGATATTAAACTCGAAGATTTAGGATATACAGCTACAGAACTCGCACAAAAAGATAAAGAGCTATGGCAGGCCAGAATTGAAGAGAAGTTATTCTGGAGATCTGTTGGTTTGACGAAAGTTGAAAACCAAGCAGGTAAATATGACGACACAAAAATGGATATGCAAAGTCAGTCTATTATCGAATTAAGCGAAGCCGAACGAAAAAAAGTATTGGAATTTAAAGATTCTACGTACTTCTCACGAAAACGCATGTTGTCACCTGTCATCGCAAAACTTAAACAGCAAGCTCGATATGGTAAGCCCATAAAATTGGTGGACGTTGCTGGAGAAGTCAAGGTACCTGGGATTTATCCACTTTCAGAAAATGCCACGGTAAGAGACCTTATAAAGGCCGCTGGGGGGCTCACCGAAGCATCATATTCGCAACAATCTGAAATTACTCGCACAAAGATCAATGCCAATGGGTCAGCCGAAGTAGAACATATTGAATTTAAACCTTTTGAAGTGCTCAGTAGTGATGGTGCCAACAAGCTTTATCTAAAAAGTAAGGATCGCGTTAATATTTTCGCTGTTCCTTCTTGGCAAGAAGAGTTAACCGTTGTTGTTAAAGGTGAAGTGGAATTTCCTGGTGAATATACCATTCGCAGAGGTGAAACATTAGCTGATTTAGTCAAAAGGGTAGGAGGGCTAACTGAGTTCGGAGATCCTGACTCTGTGATTTTTACTCGAGAAACATTAAGAGAACAAGAGCGCAAAAATTTACGTGCCTTGGGCCAAGAGTTACGTAAGCAGATAGCATCAGAAAGCTTACGCAGACAATCCGGCGCAGGCAGTATTGTCAGTTACGATGAGGCACGAAAATTGTTGAATGACTTAACTAGTGCAGAAGCTGTAGGACGTTTAGTTATTGATTTGAATAAAATAATTCAAGGTAAGGCGACAACAAATGTGATTTTAGAAGACGGTGATGCCTTATATGTTCAAGTGCGCCGTCAGTCTGTAAATGTAATTGGTGAAGTGTATGTTCCTACCTCTCACCTTTATACGGATGGCCAATCATATGAATCTTATATATCCCAAAGTGGCGGGTACCGAGCACTCGCAGATAAAGAACGCACTTACATTATTAGAGCAAACGGCGCAGTTAGTATTCCTGGTAACAATAATGGATTTTGGTTTTCAGAAGAGCAGGACAATATTTCAATTATGCCTGGCGATACTATAGTGGTGCCCTTTGATTCAGATAATATCGATAATATGACATTGTGGACTAATGCAACGCAAATCCTATATCAGTTGGCTATTTCCGTGGCTGCAATTGGCAGTTTGTAGTTTTTGTTAAATATTTATTCGAGTGAGTAAGATGACTGATAAGCAGAGCAGCCAGCAATCAACTGATAACGTGCAATTTGTTGCACTATCGCCAGAAATGTATAAGTCACAAAATAATGCGGACGAGGAGATAGATTTGTTAGAAATCTGGGCTGTGATCTGGCGCGGCAAATGGATAATTATTGCAGTAACTGCAATATTCGCCATTGCCTCAGTTTTTTATGCTTTAAGCCTAGCTAACATATATAAATCAGAGGCATTACTTGCTCCTGCTAATGAAGAGCAGCAAGGTGGTATTGCCGGTTTAGCTGGCCAGTTTGGTGGCTTGGCATCGCTAGCAGGTGTTAATCTTGATGGTGGTAAAGCAGATAAAACATCTCTAGCTATAGAAGTCTTAAAATCTAGGGCGTTTTTTGCCAAGTTTGTTGATAAGCACGATATCCTGCCAGATTTAATGGCGGCTATAGATTGGGAGCTAACGAGTAATACCCTAATCTACAACCACGAGATTTATTTACCTGAAAGAGCTGAATGGACAAGAGAAGTCAAACCTCCAAAAAATCCTAAGCCCTCTATGCAGGAAGCTAAAAAAGAGTTTGATAAGTTGTTCTCAATTGATCAAAACAAGGAGTCAGGGATGATTGTCATAAGCATTGAACATGTCTCCCCTATGGTGGCCAAAAATTGGGTGGATTGGTTAGTTGAAGATATTAACTTAGTAATGAAAGTGCGTGAAAAAGAAGAAGCGCAACGGAGTATTGATTATCTGCATGCGCAAATTGCTGAAACCAATATTGTCGAACAAAAAACCTTGCTTTACCAGCTGATAGAAGAGCAGGCTAAAATATTGATGTTTGCCGAAGTAAGAGATGAGTATGTATTTAAAACTATCGATCCAGCTATTGTACCTGAAATGAAATTTAAGCCCCAAAGGGCTTTGATTGTGATGTTGGCAGTGTTGTTGGCTGGAATATTGTCGGTACTTGTCGTATTAATTCGGTATTTTTCTATTCGATGACTTTGTAAAATAATGAAAAAAATATTAATCATTTCCTCTGAATATAGAAAAAGTGGACCTACAAATGTCATTTTGAATTACGCTAGAAAGTTATCTGATTTTTTTGATATTAGTTTAGTTAGTCTCCGTTTAGAGGCTACTAAGAATAGCTCGATCCATGATAAATTTTCTGCATTAGGTTGTAACCTAAAGTTTTTTAAAAAAAACATCCTAATGAAAGCTATTAAGGAACTCACCAAGTCTCACTATGTGGTAATCAATACTCATGGCATTAGGGCAGATATATTAGTCTCGATAGTTGGTTTGTTCCGCCCATTAAATCATTACGCTACAATTCATAATGAACCTTATAAAGACTATGTTAATAGATATGGTAATTTTAAAGGGCGCATTATGTTTTTTTTACATAATCAATTTGTGTTTAAAAATGACAATGTAATTAAGTTATGTGTCTCTATAAATGTAGAGAATGTATTGCAATCCTATGGCGCTTTGAATACAAAAGTTGCCTATAACTTTATTGACAGCATGGCTTTTAAACCAGCCCAAAGTGAAGTAAGCAAATTAAATTTGTTGGCTTCTTTAAGCATTCCTGCAAATAAAAAAGTAGTTGTTTTTTGTGGGCATATGACTGAAATCAAAGACCCTTTATCCTTAGCGCGAGCTATCCGCCGTTTGGATGAAGACAAATATTTTTTTGTGTTTTTAGGTGACGGTCCTCTCAAGGCTGATGTGCAGAATGAATTGAAGGAACAAAGCAATTATATCATGCCGGGCTTTGTTTCTTTTCCAGAGAAATATTATAAATGTGCCGATGCTTTTGTTATGACATCTTTGACTGAAGGTATGCCAATGGCTCTGTTGGAGGCCATGAGTGCTAATTTGAGGATTGTAGCTTCCGATATTGATATCTTTAATGAAATTTGTGGGCTGGATGAGTTTGATATGGAATTGTTTGGTGTTGGAGATGATGTTTTATTATCTAAAGCTATAGAAAAGTCATTTTCTACCCAAGAGATATGTCGTAATAGGGATTTGTCAGCTAAATATTTTAGCGGTGATGATTTGTTTAGCCAATTTAATTTAAAGAAATGCATTGATGAATAATGTCGCTGTTATTATGTCAGTTTATGAGCAAGATAACCCAAAATATTTAGTTATGGCTTTGGATAGTATAATAAATCAAACCTATAAAAACTGCTCTCTTTACATCGCAGTAGATGGAACAGTGCCTGAACCCATAAAAGTTATACTCTCCGATTACCAAAAAAACATCGCCAATATTTCTGTTTTTTATCACAGTACTAATTTAGGTTTAGCTTATAGGCTTAATGAATTAATAGATAAAGTGGTTAATCATTATAAATACATAGCAAGAATGGATGCGGATGATGTGAGTGCCCCTAATAGGCTAGATCAACAAGTTAAATTTTTAGATGAATTTACCGATGTTGGGGTGCTAGGTTCGAGTGTCAATGAAATTGATGCTCTAGGACAATTCGTCTGTTATAAATCTATGGAAACTGAGCATAAAATCCTGTCTGCAAATATTTTAAAAAAATGTCCTTTTAATCATCCTACTGTGATGTTTCGTGGCAAGGTTTTTGAGGATGGATATAGGTATAAAAACGCTTTAAAAAATACCCAAGATTATTATTTATGGGTCGACTTATTAGCTGCTGGGATTAAGTTTGCAAACATAGATGAAGCATTATTAGATTTTAGGGTTAATAGTGAGTTTTATTCTAGAAGGGGCGTAAAAAAAGCAAAAAATGATTTTAACGCTAGATTGTACGCAGGAAAAAAATTAAATATATCTACTATAAAAGCAGTGTTTTTTGCCGTTTTAATCTATGGAGTGAGGGTTTCCCCCGCTTTTGTCAAAAAAATGCTATATAGATTTGCGCGTTAATTATTGTGTCTTGGTATTTTGCCTTATATTTTATGGTTATCGCGACAACCCTTGCTAGTTATAGTTTTAAAAGGGGCAGATTAAATGTAAATATTTACATTTTTTTTATATTTCAGTCCTTATTTCTTTTTGTGTTTAGTGCCTTAAGGTACGGAATTGGTCCAGATTATTATTCCTATCAAACTTTCTATTACGCATCATCGAGAGGTGAATTAGTTAGTTTTGAGTTAGGTTATTCCCTTATCCAAAATTTGTTTATTTATTTTGATGCTGACTTTCAATTTCTTGTGGCTTTTTATAGTTTTATGTATACATTTTTGGTTTCTTTAGGTGTATATAAAAACACCAAATATATTTTGCTTAGTCTGCTGTTTATTGTTCTGTGGAATGAAAATTTCATAACATCATTGAGTTTCATAAGACAAACCATTGCCGTTGCTATTGTTTTTTGTGGCTTCCAATATTTTGTTTTGAATCATAGATTGAAATATATAGCGGTAGTGGCAGTGGCAACATTGTTTCATTATTCTGCGTTAGTGTATGTTTTGCTTTTGTTTATACCTAAATACATTCATAACAAGTTGTGGTTGATTATTTTACCTTTGATGTTTTATGTTCTTGGGAAGATGGGGGGGTTTGAAACAGTTATTATATTTGTACTGAATATTCGAATGTGTATAGCCACCTTTTAGATAGAGCTATTTTTAGTGCCGAACCTGGGAGCGGTTTGGGCTATATTATCAGCTATTTAATACTCGCTGGTTTACTACTAACCGCTAATAAAAGAGTGCTGGAAGATAAAACTCATGCAAGCTTATATCTATTTAGTATTGCGTATTTTTGTCTGTCGGCCGTATCTCTTTCAATACCTTTAATCTCTCGGTTAACTTTATTGTTTTCTATTTATCCTTGTTTGTTGCTACCAGTGTTGATTTTTAATACAAGAATTAAACAAAAAAGGCTGGTGCTTATCTCTGTTATTGGCGTCTATTTAATACTGGCATTAAGGTACTTTTTACAAGAGTCTTTTCAAGAGGCTTACCTCCCTGTCAAATTTATCATTGAGACTTAAATGAAAATTCTAATCGTAACACTTAAGCCTTTAATAGATGAAAACGCCGATGGCGTTTCTAAAATTGGTTGTAATTTATTAAAGTTATCTTCTGCTAGTGTTACATACAAAAATTTATCTCTAAGTCATTCAATGACTAAATACTCCTACCTACTTCGTTTATTGAGTTATATATTCATAGGAAAGGGAGGTGTTCAGGACTGGTTAAAAAGTAAGTTTTTTAAGGAATTAAACTCAAAAATAAATGGTTGTCATGAGAACTTTGATGTTATTCATTTTATGGGGGCATCATTCGCTCTGATGTGGCCATTACTTTCTAATGAAATTAAAAACAAATCACTATTAAACCTTATTGATAATGGAATAATACATAGCAAAAGGCATGCATATAAAAAAGGCACGCCTTTTTATATTCTAAAAAGAATAGAGTGTTATAAAAAATTGCAAGCATACTCTAGGTTGTCTGGAGCCTTAGTGTCTTTTGTATCCAAAAGAGACGCTAGGTATTTTCAATTACTCACTGGAATTAAGGCATATACGGTTGAAAATGGCATTAACTTACCTGAATTACCCAAGCAGAATTATGCCATAAACAAAGATGCCGTATCTTTGGTTTTTCATGGAGACTTAACCTATAAACCAAACATTGAAGCCCTTCGAGTGATCGATAAGATATGTAATCCAGTGCTAAGGTGTTATGCGATAGGGCGTGTTGCAACAAGCATGAAGAATGAATGTCAAAATATAAGTTTTTTAGGTTTTGTGGATGATTTATATGCAGAGTTGCGTAAATACGACCTATATATTTGTCCTATTCAAAGTGGCGCTGGCATCAAAAATAAAATAATTGAAGCCGCAGGTATTGGTTTGCCCATTATTGCTACACGTGAATCTGTTATTGGCACAGGACTTAAGGCTGAGATTGATTATTTTGAAGCTCAGAGTGTCGAAGATTTCATCAAAAAAATCATTGGATTAGCTTCCAATCCCCAGTTATCTGAAACCGTGGCAATATCTGCTAGAACCTATGTTCAGAACCGACTGACTTGGGATGTTACTGCTAATAAATATGAGCGTATTTATAAACGTATAAAACAACCTCATGTTTTTTAATCTTCTTAAAGTAATGAGTTCAGGGGCGGCTGCACAAGGTGTAAATTTTTTGTGTGTGCTTTTGATTTCTACTCAGTTTGCGGACTCAGAAATTGCCCTGTTTTCTAAAGTTATTGCCCTAACCGCTATTACAATAGTGTGTATGGATTTTGGTTGTAATCAGTTAATAGTTTCACGCTCAAATAAGGGGGTAGATAGATATGTTCTTATTATTAAACTTTCAGCTATCGTTAGCTCGCTGGTTTTATTCGCACTTTTTTGGGATGCTCTAGCTAGTTTATACAATATACCTTTAGATATATTGCCTTACTTTTTATTTTACGTAATAACCACATCACTTTCTAATTCAATCGCATACTCCCTTCAAGGCAAAGGTGATATGAGGTTCTTTTTGATTGTATTTTATGGCCGAGTTATTACGCATTTTTCAATATTGTTTCTATTTTTAGTGTTTGATGCTTCAAGTCAACCATATATGGATTGGTTGATAATTGGTTGTATTGTCAATTTGGCTTTTGTTTTAGTGTTTGGTTTTTGGAAAAAACAAAAAATATCCCTAGAGAGGCATGACGGTTTATTAAACTCATCTTTGAAAAAATCAATGTTATATTTTTTATCAGCACTCGCTGTTGTTCTAATGTTGAGAGTTGATGCTATCATTTTAGGTGGGATTTCTGATGAATGGTTAGCTGAGTTTTTTAAAGTGAAGGCGATCGCTTTGGGGATCTCGTTAGTTTCCACATCATTTTCTCATATGTTTATGACTAAAATAAAACAGTATACTATTAATGGCTGGCCTGGTTATATGCGCGAGGTGTGTAAAGCTTTTTTGATGTTCTTGCCTGTCAGTATCATTATGTTAATTATGGCTCCCACTGTGTATTCCAACCTTTATGGCGATATTAGTACTTCAGCGAATTATATTATGTTGATCCTTATCTGTGCTTACAGTACAGGAGTAATAACTAACCCTATTAATGCGTTATTATTACGAGCTGAAAAGGCTTCAATATTGTTCAAAATGAATATTATCCAGCTAATTATTATTTATGGTTTATCTTCATTATTGGCTGCTTATTCACCGGTATATGTGGCAATGGCTATATTTAGTGCACATGTTTTTTCTCTTGTTTTTACCTTGAAGTATGTAAGGTCACATAATGTTCAGATATTTAGGAAAATTAAAGCATCATTTGAGGTTAATTAAACTGAAAAGAGATGTGAAGTTGTTTGGCGCCAATATTGAAATATCAAAAGGGTTTGAAATTGGCGATAGAAAGGGCCTTGAGTTGGGTGATTATATTTATATTGGACCCAATTCTTCTATATGGGCTACAGGCGGTATAAAGATTGAAAGTAATGTGATCATTGGCCCCCGAATTACTATACATAGCAGTAATCATAACTATGAAAATTGTGAGCTGTTGCCTTACGATAAAATAACCATTTTGAAGCCTGTGAAAATATGTTCTCACGTTTGGATTGGGGATAATGTGATGATATGCCCTGGTGTGACCATTGGTGAGGGTTCTATAGTGGCAATGGGAAGTGTAGTAACTAAGGATGTGGAGGCGTTAAGCGTTGTAGGTGGAAATCCAGCGAAACTAATTAAGCAAAGGGCTTGTTCAAACTTTGCAGAGTTAGTTAACAATGAGCAATTTTATTTAAAACAAAAATGGAAAGATTAGGGATATGTTTAAGAAATATACCGTGATATCTGGTTGGTATGGCCCTAATAATTTTGGTGATGAAGCTATATTAGAAGCGATCATTCAAAAGTTAAAAAGTGAAAGTGACAGTAATAATGAAATAGTGGTTTTAGGCGTGAAGCCGTCTAAGACCTCAGAGTTATTTCCAGACGTTATATCCTGCTACCAATTCCCCAATGACTTCAAACAATTAGTAAAGTCAGTCATTACCTTAGATTTGCTGAAAACCTTGTACGTTTTAATGCGAGCTAAGAAACTTTATGTTGGTGGTGGTGGTTTTTTATCAGACTGGCAAAGTAGAAATATTGGTTGGCTAGGGCAAATTTTGTTTTCAAAAATATGTGGTGCCCGTTGTAATCTTTGGGGGGTTGGAATTGGTCCGTTTAATAACCCAATTCGTACTAAATTTGCATCGTTAACTTTTCGGTCGTGTATTGATTTTGCATATGTCCGAGACCAAGTGTCTTTGGATACCCTTAAGAATAAACTCATGTTTTCAGGCGAAACAAGGTTAGATGCTGATCCTGTTGCCTATATGGATTGTTCTAAATATAAAAGCACTAACCAAGTTAAAAACCAAATTATTTTTGTACCCGCTATGTATTTTAAAAATAAAAAATTTGGCACTGACACTACAAAATGGGATGACTTATTTGATTGTTATATAAAAACCCTTAACTATTTAAATAGCCTTTCTATCGATGTGGTTGTGGTTTTTTTCCAACCCGATTCAGAACAAGAATTGATTGTTAAATTTGCAAAAGAGATCGAAAACTTAGAACACGTAGTCATTAAAGCTCACCCCGACCATAGAAGTGCTTTAACCGATATTTCTGAATCAAAAGGTGTTTTTAGTTTCCGATTACACGGAAATATAATGGCATATGCCAGTAAAATTGATTTCTTACCCATTATTTATCACTTTAAAGCTGAGGAGTTTTTGAAAATGGTTGGTTTGCAAGATATTCCCAAAATAATAGTGGGGGATGGGGTGCATATCAGACAAACCAATATCAATTGGAATGAATGGAAACCCGAAATTGATAAATTTTTGTTAAAAATAGAATTATGAAAGTTTTATTTGTCACAGAGCAAACTATCTTAGGTGGTGGTGAAATTAATTTGGCTAATGTTATTCATGAATATCTGATACGAGGTATCGATGTTTATATTTCAGCTCCAAAAGATGCAAAAATATTTAGTTTATTACCTTCCAACGTAACCATCATTGAAGAGCCTAAGTTATTGCAAAGAGGATGGTTTTCATTTTTTCCTTTATTTTGGCGACAAATTAAACCCTATCCAGAACAGTTTGATTATATTCATTTTTATTCTTCAAATGTCATCACTAAATTCCTTTTATTTAAAGGGAAAAAGATATGGACCATACATGGTTATTGGGAATGCAGGAGTTTTCTAAAGGGTCTTGTTAGCCGTTTGTTTGTTAAGAATGTGACTTGTGTTTCCCTTGACGTGAAAAACACTGTGGGGTTTTGGAAAGATAAAGCTAACGTAGTCGAGTTGAGTGTTGGCTCTCCTCTTTTTGATAAATTAATCAGGCTAAAGCAAAGCAAACCTAACGATAGTTGTATCAAAATTTTATGCCTAGGGCGATTTCAGAAAATAAAGCGACAAGATTTACTTATAAGTGCTCTATCTGCTTTGCCATTTAACATTGAGTGTAAAATGGTTGGGGCTGTAAATAATAAACACCCTGAAGACAAAAATTATTATCAAAAATGCTTATTATTAGCTGAAAAATTAATGAGTACTGATTCAAATTGGGGCAAAAACATTGATATTAGTACACATGTTTTAGACCCCTCTACTTTGTTTCTCTGGGCTGATATATGCGTTATTCCCTCGGATTATGAGTCTTTTAGCATGGTAACAGTTGAATCCTTATTAAGCTCTACGCCTATTGTTATTACGGATGCTGGTGCCCCAAAGTTTATTTTGGGGGATGGCGTGGCGGGAGAGGTATTTCAACAAGGTGACGTTGTTTCCTTAAGTAACGCTATTTTAATGCTAATTAATAGATTACATACGATCACTGCAGAACATTTCGAAAGGTATAAAACTAAATATTGTATCGTTAGGCAAGTTGATGAATATATTGATTTTTATATTAATAAAACTTAATTTTAAACCTTTCACTTTTTTTGTGACATTTTACCTTTATATTTAATTATTAAAGCTAAAGCCCGATTCCATTTAATCAGCAGATTCTCGGTTACCGTAATTGTTTTTTATCAATTTTTATAATTGTAAAACTATAAAAGATAAAAAGTGCAATAAATATGCTTGTCATCAACTTTTCAGAAATACCCATCAACTCAGATAGAATACCGATACTACACAATAATGCACTTAGCCCGCCAATGATAAGTGTTGTATTCGAATTGCTGTATCCTTTGGATAGAATTAAGTGATGCAAATGATCTCTGTTTGCCTGTAAGGGAGAATTTCCAGAGAGTATTCTTCTCAACATAACTGAAAACATATCAATTAAAGGTACCGCTATTATCCAGACTGCGGTAATTGGGCGCATCAATGGTTGGCTGCTTTGGGTTGTGAATGTTATTAACCAAATTACAGTTAACCCCATTAACATGCTGCCAGCGTCACCCATAAATATTTTGTAGCGGCGATCTTTAAATGTTCCAAAATTAAAGAACATAAAAGCTAATACAGCCCCGACCAAAATGGATGTGAAGGAATTATCAAAATTAGCCCCTCCATAAATCACCAAAACACCAATGGATATAAAAGTATTTAGGCTGATAGCGCCAACTAAGCCATCAACGCCATCTGACATGTTAAAAGCATTTATGCAGGTTACAACAGCTAACACCGTAAATATCGGTCCAAAGGCCCCTAGTTCTATTACTTCGTTGCTAAATAAAGTCCCTAATTCATGTATATACAAATCAGAACCAAATACCATTAAAGAACCAACTAAGCATTGAGCAATCAGGCGCAACTTAGCATCAATGTCGTGGTAATCATCCAAAACACCAATAAGTACCATAAAAGAAGTGGAGATCAGATACATTTTATAGTGTGAATCAAAAGGAGTAAGTACAAAGCTACATATTGTTATTGATGCATAGATAGCTAAGCCACCAATTAAAGGTATATTTCCTAAATGTTGTTTTCTTGGACCTGGTTTGTCTAACAGACCTACGTTGTTAGCAATTGGACGCAACACTAGGATAAAGCCAAAAACGGCCATAAAAGAGATGAAAAATGAAAAAAGATTAAAGAACAAGACGCAATCCCTTGGATTAAAGTAAAGGGAAATCCCTATTTGTGACAATAAATTAAGTCATGGCCTATTCTAAGTTAATAGAGCTTTGAATTCAAACTAGAAATACATAAATCATAATCTCTTTAAGGGCAATTATAATTCCCGAGCAATGATGATTTGCGGTGAAATTTATTATCAAAATCCCGTTAGATTCAGCGCAACTGTGTATAAAGGCATTATAACAAACAGTTACTATTGCAATTAATGTCAGTAAGTGGCAAATATTAAGCAGACTTTAGGTTATTTAATAAGTCGGAGCTTGCGTTTAGATAGTGTTTTTGCTCTTATAATTTATATTTCACAATGTATATTTATACTTGATTTGCCAAGAATTAAATTAAGGGATCTTAGTTAGATGAAAGTAGCAGTATTTGGAATCGGTTATGTAGGCTTGGTACAAGCCGCAGTGATGGCTGAGGTGGGTCACGATGTTTTGTGTATTGACATAGACCAAAACAAAGTCGACCGGTTGAAAGAAGGGCTCATTCCTATTTTTGAACCAGGTTTGACGCCTTTAGTTAAGTCTAACTATGAAGCAGGTAGAATTGATTTTACGACTGATGCGGCTCGTGGTGTTGAACATGGTGAGGTGATTTTTATTGCTGTAGGCACACCTCCTGATGAAGATGGTTCGGCTGATCTTAAGTATGTATTAGCAGTGGCTGAGACCGTTGCAACACATATGCGGTCTCATAAAATAGTGGTTAATAAGTCAACTGTGCCTGTTGGTACTGCGGATAAAGTGAAGGCTAAGATTGCTGCTACTTTAGCTGACTCTGGCAAGTCTGTAACTTATGATGTGGTATCTAACCCTGAATTTTTGAAAGAAGGGGCTGCAGTAAATGACTGTATGCGTCCTGACCGTATCATTTTAGGTACAGATAGCGAAGCTGCTGAGAAGAAACTCCGTGAGTTGTATTCACCCTTTAACCGAAATCACGACAAAATTATTGTGATGGACATTCGTAGCGCCGAGCTAACTAAATATGCGGCTAATTGCATGTTGGCAACTAAAATTAGTTTTATGAATGAGATGGCGAATCTTGCAGAAGTATTTGGAGCCGATATTGAAAATGTGCGCCGTGGAATAGGCTCTGACCCGCGCATTGGTTATCAATTTATTTATCCTGGCTGTGGTTATGGCGGTTCATGTTTCCCCAAAGATGTGCAAGCGCTTGCTCGTAGTGCAACAGCTGCAGGTTATACCGCGCGGGTATTGGAAGCCGTTGAAGAAGTTAATTATGCGCAAAAAGAGAAGTTATTTGAGTATATTTCACGCCATTTTTCTGGTGATTTAAAAGGTAAAACTGTAGCACTGTGGGGGTTATCATTTAAACCTAATACTGATGACATGCGCGAGGCATCAAGCCGTGTGCTTATGGAAAAACTCTGGGCCGCGGGTGCCAGTGTTAAAGCTTATGATCCAGAAGCGATGGAAGAGACTCAGCGTATTTATGGTAGCCGCAATGACCTGACGCTAATGGGCACTAAAGAGGCTGCATTAGAAGGCGCAGACTTTTTGGTGATCTGCACCGAATGGCAAGCGTTTAGAGCGCCAGATTTTGAGATGATGAAACAGAAGTTGTCTATGCCTTTATTGTTTGATGGGCGTAATTTATTTGAGCCAAAACTCATGATGGAATACGGATTGCATTATTATGCTATCGGTCGCGGTTTATCAGTTAAAGGACATTAATATGGGTCAAGTAAAAAAAGCAGTTATACCAGTAGCGGGATTGGGAACAAGAATGTTACCAGCTACTAAAGCTATTCCTAAAGAAATGTTACCTGTAGTGGATAAGCCTCTTATTCAGTACGTGGTATCTGAATGTGTTGCTGCGGGGATCAAAGAAATTATCTTGGTCACCCATGCCAGTAAAAACAGTATCGAAAACCATTTTGATACCAGTTTTGAGCTTGAAGCAACATTGGAGAAAAGGGTTAAACGTCAACTACTTGAAGCGGTACAAGCAATTTGCCCTAAAGATGTAACTATTATGCATGTTCGTCAAGGTGTAGCTAAAGGTTTAGGTCACGCTGTGCTTTGTGCACGACCTATGGTGGGCGATGCTCCCTTTGCGGTGGTGCTTCCCGATGTCATTATAGATGAATATACAAGTAACCTTAAAAAAGACAATTTGGCGGATATGGTGGCTAAGTTTAACACCAACCGTGTTAGCCAAATTATGGTTGAGCAAGTCCCTCAAGATGATGTCAGCAAATATGGCATAGTTGATTTGGAAGGTTTAGAGTTAAAACCAGGCGAGTCGGGTAAGATCCACAATATGGTAGAAAAACCTGACTTAGAAGATGCTCCATCTGATTTGGCAGTAGTCGGGCGTTATGTATTGTCTGGAAAAGTTTGGGATATGCTTGAATATACTCCTCCAGGTGCCGGTGATGAGGTTCAGTTGACTGATGCGATCGCGGCACTAATGAAAACAGAACAAGTGGATGCTTATTATATGAAAGGCAGAAGCCATGACTGTGGTAGCAAATTAGGCTATATGACTGCGAACGTTGAGTATGCTTTGCGTCACCCTGAATTGGGAGAGGAATTTAAGTCATTTCTAAAAGACTTAAAGCTGTAATAAACAGGCCGCTTATTGTGATAATAAGCGGCCTAAATTTTAACTGATAGCTAACTTGTTTTTACTTGCCCTTTTAACTTCGCAAGCATCTTTTTACCTACACCCTTTACATTTACCAGCTCGTCTACAGATTTAAACTTACCATTCTTTGTGCGATATTCGATAATGGCTGCTGCCTTTTTCTTGCCAACTCCTGGCAGAGTCACTAATTGCTCTAAAGTTGCTGTATTCAAATCGACTTGAGTCATTTGTTTTTGACTCATTTTAGTTTTTGCGGTATCGGCAAATGCTAAGCTGCTTGAAGTAGTCAGAAATACGCTGGAAAGTAATAATACAAAGATGAGTTTTTTCATAAATAAGTTCCTTATAGTTAATTCCATTTGATGCAATTACATCAAAATAAACATAGTAGAAACCGTTAAGTTCGTAAAGTAATCATCTTTATTGATATTGGTATAAATCCTACCCATAAGAATCAGAGGTATTTACTCTAGCTGGCAGCAAGCATTTGTGGTTATGTTAGCCATCATATTCATTACTTCTGTTTGGCTCATGCCTAGCTCAATTAATCCTGCATTGAAGTAGATTTCTGTCTCCTTAGAGCGTGTTAGGTCTGAAAAATAATGTTCTTGGGCTAGGGTTAAACTGAGTCCAAGTAGATAACAATATTGACGGGTAGAGCACTTATTATCTTGCTTCTGCATTATTAAATCGTAGTGCTGCAATACCTCTAACATTTGTTTGTTTTGTTGCCATGCATTGGCGAGTAAAAACCCGTCCTTTTTGAGGTTTTGGGTTTCTTTTACCTTTATTAGATCTGCCAATTTAAAGCTTGCAAGTGCGGATTTTTCCCAGTGGTTCAAAGAACGAATAGAAGGTAAGGTAAACAATCTCGACACTAAAAAATAGGCGGTTGTGCGGGCTAATTCGGGCGAAACAAGCTTAATTTTTGTCGCTAGTTCAGCTACGATAAATACAAAAAACTGACTGAAGGTTAAGAGCGCTTGTTGTAGAGGAAAGTACTGTTGGTTAAGTCGAGATAATAAGGCGTGCTGTATTAAAATGTGGTTAGTTCGTTCAAAACCAAGCATGGCTAAGCTTTGTTGAATGTTTTGTACTGGCTGCTTTTGTCGGTTACTAATAGACGCAGAAACTTGCAGTTGATGTGCAAAAGCGGGTTCTTTTTCAATGGCTTTAGTGATCACCTTTATGTCGGCATTGATGTGGTTCAGTTGGTCTTGAATGACCAATAAGGACGCAGGGGCTGCCTGGACTGGCAGTATTGGATCAAATGCAGGTATAAGCCCATGCTCTTTATTATTGGCAATGCAATCCATCAAGTCAGCGCCCCACCATTGATTAAGGCGAGTAAAACTTTTTAGTTGCTGACAAGGGTAACTATGTATCACTTGTTCTACTGTTGTGAGCTGAATATCTGCCTTATCGGATTGCACTACAACAGAAGGTTTGCTAGGTATAGGTTTAGTGATTAGCCCTTTACTACTTAGGGATAATACCATGTGGATTGAACCATCTTTTAATCGAATATAGCTACCTAGTGGCGAAACACTTGGATATTGTAGTAATGGGGTAAGCAACTCATACCATTTTGGACAACACTCTAAGCTTAAGCGTTTAATGATGTGTGCAAAACTAATAGCTTGCTTTTGTGTATTAGGTGTACCTAATAACGCGAATTTATTCGCCATATAAGCTAAGGCTGTTATAGGGCTAGTCAGACTAGTGCGAGGATAATGAGTTAAATGAATATGCGAGCGAAGAAGGTAAGTGGATAACCAGATTTGCTGCTGGTTTGATTTTAGTAATTGAGAAAACTTGGCATTTCTAAGGCCGAGCTTGTTTGTTAGCGACTTTTGATTGTCTTTATCTGTTTGGTAGTGTTCTTCTATGGATGATTGTTCTAAAGCATAGATACTGAGCGAGCCACACATTAATTGAATAGTGACCGAGGGATCAAACTTGTTTCTAACAGCTAATAAACAGGTTAACACTGCCGAATTGAACGTGAGATTGACGATAAAGGGTAGTTGAGGTTTATACAGTTGCGGTTGTGCAAAAATCAGCTCGGGATGTTTCTTGGCTGCACTATACAAGCTTTTACAAAAATCATGTGAAGCTTTGATTAAAGTTCTGTCTAAAGGAGCTGTGCGATAAATTTTGAGTAACTTTGCCAGAGCAATATAGTGTTGCTTAACTATTTCTGCTGACATAGAAACTTTATTTAACCATCAATATAGGATTGATAGGCACTATCACCCCACGCAATAAGCTCGTTGTTCTCAAAAAGAAGAGCTGTGCATTCGTCTTCTGTGGTGATCCCATCGGCTTGTTTGTGCTGAGTACGATAAAACATCACTTGTAGTTCTTTATTATTATTTCGCTTCGCCTCTGTGATGTCAGGGCTACCCAATAATTCGAGTATTTGTTTTTTTTGTTGGCCCAGCTCAAGCTGAGATATTTTGACTTTGTTGTATGCTTGGCGGTCTTCCCAGTCCATATTATGAGGGGTATCTGGATATAGCATGATAACGGCCATGACAAAAACAGCGTATAAACCAACACCAATAATAATTCTCTTCACTACTTTTTTATTCATGTGTTTCTTTCTAATATTTACCCAATGCAATCATATAAAAATAGTTGATTGATTGCAGTGAGTTGAACGTAAATTTTTGTTAACTTAGCTTAATCAGCGCTAGCTTTTCATTATTCAGTTATTTGATAGCAAGGTATATATTTACTGCCTGGCAGTTTCATTCTTTGTTGTTCAACAAAAGATTCTAATAAATTGTCCATTAATTTCATTAGTTTGGGATCTCCTGTTAGTTGGAAGGGGCCGTGTTCTTTTATCAAAGCTACACCTTCTGACTTTACATTTCCCGCGACTATCCCTGAGAATACTTGTCTCAAAGCTGCAGCAAGTTCGGTTTTAGGTTGCTCAAAGTGTAAATTGAGTGCTGCCATGCTGCTATGATTTGGAATAAAAGGTATCTGAAAATCAGCAGCAATTTTGAGTGACCAATTAAAATCATAAGAATCGCCAGTTTGTTTGCGATAATTTTTAACTAACCTTTGTTTCTGCTTAATAATTTGCGCCACTTTTTCCGGACGGCCCACGACTATTTCATATAACTTCTGTGCTTCAGGTCCCAAAGCTTCGCCTATAAAATAATCAATGGATTCAAAGTAAGCTTTACAGTGTTCAGGGCCTGTGAGAATGATAGGCAATACCTGTTCTTTGTTTTGTTCATCTAACATGATACCAATGAGATAAAGCAGTTCTTCTGCTGTGCCTGCTCCTCCTGGAAAGATAACAATCCCATGAGATAAGCGAATAAATGCCTCTAAGCGTTTCTCGATATCAGGCATAATGACAAGCTCATTTACAATGGCATTCGGCGGCTCAGCTGCAATGATCCCTGGCTCTGTTAGGCCTAAGTAACGGCCATTTTCATAGCGTTGTTTAGCATGACCTATGGTGGCTCCTTTCATTGGGCCTTTCATCGCTCCTGGCCCACAACCGGTGCAAATGTTGAGTTTGCGTAAGCCTAGTTGATAGCCTACTTCTTTAGTATATTTGTATTCTACTGTATCAATTGAATGTCCGCCCCAACACACCACCATATTTAATTCTGCAGTGTTTTTGATTGTTTGTGCATGGCGCAATATATCAAATACACTGTGTGTGATGTAGGCAGAATCAGGTGTAACCCGCAAAGCCTCTGCCGAATACTTGGCTCCCATATGTAATAAATCGCGCAGCACAGAAAATATGTGTTCATGCACACCTTTTATCAATACTCCATCCACAAAGGCTAGGGCTGGTGGGTTGACCAACTCCACTTTCACCCCTCTTTCTCGGCTAATTAAATTGACTGCAAAGTCGCGGTGGGGTGCGAATATGTTGTCACTATTATCGATTTCGGCACCGCTATACAAAACAGCCAAACAGCAATTTCGAAACAATCTATACAAGTCCCTATCTGTAGCTTCGCTAAGCAAGTTAACTTCTAGCTGAGATAGTTGGCTCATTACGCCTACAGGATTGAGTTGGATTTTGTGCATAACCACCTAAATTTTTAAGTTATTTTCGTGAATATATGTTGTTACTGTCGAGCCAGTCTAACTTCTGGATATATTTGTTCAAAGTTGCTTCTAAATGGATTGATATCTAAGCCTCCACGTCGAGTATATCTGGCGTAGACACTTAACTTATTGGGTTTACAGTTCTCCATAATGTCACAAAATATACGTTCAACACATTGTTCGTGAAATTCATTATGTTGTCTGAATGATATAAGATAACGCAATAACCCTTCATGGTTTATTTGTTGACCTTGATAACGAATTAAAACACTACCCCAGTCAGGTTGATTGGTTATCAGACAGTTTGATTTAAGTAAATCACTGGTTAGGGTTTCTTTAATCAGTTCGCCCCTTGCGGTCAAATTAGACGGATCGAGTTGGTAACCTTTTACCTCAATATCTAAATCGTCGATAGACACTGCATCGAAGCTGGCAATTTGCATTTGAGAAAATTCTGCAGGTTTGAATAAAGTTACCTTGACCTTTTCTCCCGCGCATTGAGATAAGTCTTTTGTTAAGGCTAATGTGACTGAATCTAAGGAATCAAATTGGCTTTGGTTAAAACTATTTAAGTACAATTTAAATGATTTTGACTCTACTAAATTCGGTGAAGATGCAGGGACTTCGCAGCGCATAATCGCCACCTGAGGTTTACCTTTAGTATTTAACCAAGATAATTCGTAGCCATTCCAACGATCAGTTCCATAAAAAGGTAATTCAGATGCTAAATTTAGTTCGACTCTGTTCATGCTTCTAGGAACAGCTTGCAACAAGTCTGGTGTGTATATTTCTTGGTATTCAGTCGCTTTACCTAAACTTAATCCGGCAAGCATTGTATGTTTATCAATTTTTTCGCTCACATTGACTCATCATTGTTCTAACTAGGTTATTTCAATCAGTCTACCCTATGACTGCTTTTGTCAAAACCTTGAGATATCATTTTTTCCTAATGATGTTAAATTACGCGACTAAAAGGTGTTGTTGAAAGAGAGTATTGATGAGTGAACAAGTAACAATTGCGTTAGATGAATTTGTCCAAAGGTATATGGATGCAGCTAAAAAACATCCGGAGATGTTAATGGTTGAGTATGACAATGATTGGCCATCTGACTGCTATGCAGCTTCAGGTAATACAGGTGATAGCGTTAACTGGTTGCCTGTTAAGCGTACTGAAGCAGTTAATTTTGATGATTTAGCATCCGCTTTAGATATGAAAATCCATCAAGATGTTATTAGCTATTATTCTGCATATTGGAGCGATAATTTAAGTGCTGAGACAAATAAAGGTTATTTACAATTGTTACAGCCATGGAATCAGGGCGATTTCGAACGATTACAGCAAAATTTGATTGGTCACATATTAATGAAAAGAAGGTTGAAGCAGCCTGAAACACTCTTTATTGCTTTAACAGACCAAGATGATTTTATCCTAACGGTGGATAATACTAGTGGCGAAGTTTTGCTTGAGCAAGTCGGTCTGTTACCAAAAGAAGTGGTAGCGCCTAATTTAGCGAGCTTCATTCAGTCCTTACAGCCTTCACCTGCACGAAATTAACGCTTATACCCAAACTATCTCACCATGTCTGAATCGCGCATTTTAAGGTGGCTTGGGTCTATTATCCGACATCTTGGCCAGTTCTTGCATTATTGTCGCTACCTGAGCTTCCAACTGGGCGACACGTTGTTGTAATGATTGATTGGTTACTGCACCAGTATTTATTGGTTTTTTGTGAATTTTTGGGCGGTCGCTAGGGTTAGATTTCCACTTTTGTAACCCTTTAATCACTTCGGGGATCGCCAGAGGGTGTTGAGCCATATTTCTAATTAAGGCAACGGAAGGTGTTTTACCCTGCTCAGATATCTCAAAACACAGATTGATTATGTAGTCGATATTACTCATTTTGTTGGTCAAAACTCCTAAAACTTTACGTAATGCGCTAATTTATTTTAACCACTTGTTCTCGTAATCACCATATATTTATATAAAACAAAAGGTTAGCGTCTTGGCCTCAATTTTGAATACTCATTCCCAAATTGACTATCTTTAGTCGCAACCTAAAATAAAAAATATTAAGGAATTACCTATGAACAAGTTAGCCGTAGCCGCATTATTTGGTTTATCACTAGGGTTGAGTGGGTGTGTTATTTCAGTAGACGGTGATGGTGATTATGGGCATCACTCTGACTGGCAGGATAAAGAACAGAAAAATCGTAAACACATTTCACGATTGCAACAAGATGTCAGTTATGACGAAATTTTAAATCGCATGGGTATCGCAGATTTTAATGAGTTTTACGCAAAAAACGACGATACATATCAGGTGTTATATTACAGAACGCAACGTATCGAAGGCGATGGAGTCACCACAAAAAACGAATGCACGCCTCTAGTGTTTAAAAATAGTGTATTAGTAGGATGGGGTGAAAGCGCCTACAACGCGATAAGCCATTAGTTGATTTTGTTGATGGAGTCGCTTGTTTTTTAACCAAAGTTCAGGTTGATTAATTTAATAAGCTGCTCCATTGTGTATATTTTCAATATTTAATTTGCTGATTTACAACAAACTATTAACAAGTCAACATCCATAGGGTAGAGTGTTTGCAAAAATAAGAGGTGTTATTCATGATGGAATTACTAGAAGAACAAGTGGCTGATGTCGATAATATTAAAGCTGTTTACTTAACCGCTGAAGATCTAAAAATTGCCGCCTCAATATTGTACCTTGCCTATCATGATGACCCGTTATTTGTTGATATATTTCAATACGAAAAAGAGGGGTATGAGTCCCGTCTACGTTCAGCAATTAGAGAAGAATTAAATGCATTCTGGTCAGCTAAACAACCTATGATTGGTTTGTTTGATGATGCCCGACTGGTTGCCGTTGCTTGTTTGGTGAGTCCTGATGCAGAGTTAGGACCTAATAGATTTTGGCATTGGCGATTAAAAATGCTTTTGACTGCTGGGTATTTAGGTACTAAACAAATGGTCGATAAAGAAACTAAAGTACGTGAACGCGTGCCTGCTGAGCACTATCATATGTTGTCTCTGATTGGTGTGCATCCTGACCAGCAAGATCATGGCTTAGGCCATGTATTGATGAGTGCAATTGAAGGTATTATGCTCGAAGATCCTAATAGTCAAGGAGTCGCCATGTATGTGACATTACCTAAATGTTTATCTTTTTTTGAAGACGGTAATTACAATCTTGTCGAAGAATTAGAAGTGGGACGTATTAAAGGGCACTTAATGTTCCGTCCTCGTGAAATCCAATAAACTAGACTGTAAGCAAAAAGCTTCCTCCGTGTAAGAGATTTCGTACAAAGACGTAAGTGAAGTCGTCAATTGTCATTGATTTTATACTTACACTTTATTTAACCTATTGTTTTATAAAGAATAAATATCTTCCTTTAATTTCTATCCATAATATTTTTCTTTTTTCTTTTTTGCCCCCCTCGCAAACTTTCTCAGATCCTCTATCTTTATACCCGTCACAAGGAAACACGATGAGTCAGGATGACATCAAGGATGAATTTGGACAACTTCAGGATTGAAGGTGATGCGACAAGGCAGTGCATTAAAGGACAGGAACTCAGGAAGAGTGTTTTGCAAGGATGTAAAGCTTATGGACTTGGATCACAATGGACAGTGCCTCGTATTGGATACGAGATAAAGGACAGGAACTCAGGATGAGCGCTTTGCAAGGACGTAAAGCTTATGGACTTGGAACACAAAGGACGGTGCCTCGTATTGGATACGAGATAAAGGACAGGAACTCAGGATGAGCGCTTTGCAAGGACGTAAAGCTTATGGACTTGGATCACAATGGACTGTGCCTCGTATAGGATACGAGATAAAGGACGGGAGCTCAGGATGAGCGCTTTGCAAGGATGTAAAGCTTATGGATTAGGATACACAGTGATGTGAGACTAGCGAAGGAACAGCTAGTTAAGGGAATAAGGATACACCAGTAAGGTGCCCCATTTGGATAAGTGGGATGAAAAGGATAAAGGACACACTCAGGATGAGTGGCTCATCGGGATGATCGAGAGCGGAGGGAAAGGGCGTAATACGGAAATTTTCAGGATAGATTTTGCAACGGACAGCAGAGAGGGACCCTCAAAATTCTTTAAGGGCGTGGCTTGAAAACTTTCAAGTCATGCCTTTTCCATTTTTGTCGACTTATACTATTTCCATTCAACAAATTTTCCGCTATTCATACAACAAGCATTCCATGTACTTCCCTGATAAATCACTCAACTCGATAGGCTGGTGTATCGATGTTTTGTACTTTTAGACCAATCATTTGCACTTGACCTTGACAACTATCTTCTCCATTACCTGAAAATTCAAAAACAAAGTCACTATGAAAATCAAGCTTACCCCTATAACTTCCTAGACGTGTTTTTACTCTTGCCACACTGATGAGTTGCAACTGTTGTCTTTCACAGTAGACATCTAATTGTGTTTTGACCGCTTCTGAAATGGCTCGAAAACGCCAAAACATGGCTGCCAATAAAAAAATGCCAATAAGTAATATTAAATCATATAAATTCATGGTGTATTTTGACCAAATAGTTGACCTATGGCCTGAGTGAGCTGTGGGCTCTTTTCAGGCCAGCGTAAAACTCCTAACATGACTTCCCTTATTTCTGGTATTTGTACTAGGTCAGAATACAACCCAATAAATGTATCTTCTTCGCAACTGGCCAATAGCTCGGCATAGAGAGTCAGGATTGATAACTCCTTCAAGTATTGCCAATGCCTAGCTGCAATCAACATAAGCGCTGCACTTGTTTGCCCATTTGCACAATTAAGTACTGAAGATAACAGTGAATTGACTGCTGTTTTAGCTTGGCTTTGACACAGTCCTCGAAGCACACTGTGTAGCCTTTGTTCATCTTCTAGATCTTGGTGATACCAGTTGATTAATAAGGCACTAATATCTTCATCTATTTTATGATTTTCTAAGGATGCACACAAAGCATATTGCATTTCAGGTGCTAGGGTTAAAAATTGTTTTAATAACAAATTTTTGGGTTCGCTATGCTGCAAGGACGCGGTAAAATCTGCGATCCCTTGCAAAGGAACTGCACGCCAGTCGTGTCGTTCAGGATGTGTTAAATATTGTTCAACTAAATCTAAGTGCTCCGATAAAGGGAGTGCTAATTCAACCCTGGCGATACTATTAAAGTCAGCCAACTGCTGTTGATTAGGAATAAAGGTAAAGGGATTTTCAGGCAACTGATTATTTGCATTGTTTTGTTTATCTAGTGTTTGCCCCAAAGCTTCTACTACTATTTGTAAAAATTGTTGTCTGGCGGCACCTATCACTAAGCCTTGTTCATCTAGAGGTAATTTTACAAACCAAATATAGTGTTCATTATTCATTTGTTTGTTAAAAAATAAAATCCCAAACCAAGCATGCTGCTGTCTGGGGTAGGGAGCGGGTAGAGTCGCATTTTCTACGTCTAAAAACGCTTGAGACTCAAGGGGTCTGATACCACGAGCCATATCAAACACCCGATAGTCTGTGCCAGCTTGAAGTAAAAATTCGCTGATAGTATTGATCTGACTCATGTTATTATAAAACTTATTAAATATTAATCGGTTAGAAAATAAACGTGTTGGTTATTTTCATAGGTAATGGCTATTGATCATGCCACGTAGTCATGTAGAAGTCGAAATTCTGATAATAAAACTCGAACAAAGTCTGCGAGACGCTATGTTGTGGTCGAGCTCTAAACCTTCAAATCAAGCCCTTCAAAGTATGGTGCCTTTTGCTTTCGATTCAATGCCGTTCGAGCAATGGCTGCAATTTATTTTTATCCCCAAAATGTCTGAAATAATCCGCTCTAAAAAAACGCTACCCAATAACCTTAAGATACTACCAATGGCAGAACAAAGCTTAGGCACTGCGGATAATAGACGTGAGGTTATAGAAGTGATTAAACAAATTGATTTAGTATTTTGGGTTTCATAACATGCCGTTATCTATTATTTATCAAGATGAATATTTAGTCGCCATTAATAAGCCGTCAGGGTTATTAGTGCATCGCAGTATGTTGGATAAACATGAGACTCAGTTTGCGGTACAGTTATTACGGGATCAAATTGGTCAATATGTGTTTCCTGTGCATCGATTAGACAGGCCAACTTCAGGTGTATTGGTGTTTGCCTTATCTGCTGATGTTGCTAGAAAATTAGGTGAACAGTTTGCCAATCAAATAATTGCGAAAACCTATCTGGCGATTGTTCGAGGGCATATAGCAGATAAAGGGGAAATAGATTACGCCCTCAAGGAAAAACTCGACAAAATCGCAGATAAAATGGCCAAGCTGGATAAACCAGCACAAGAGGCAGTCACACTTTTTAATCGACTAGATAAGTTTGAATTGCCTTTTGCTGTAAGCAAGTATGCATCAGCTCGATATTCATTGGTTCAACTGAGTCCTAAAACGGGGCGTAAACATCAGCTTAGACGGCATCTAGCTCACATTAACCATCCTATTGTCGGTGATACCACTCACGGTGACGGTAAACACAATACATTTATACGCCAACAGTTTAACTTTAATCAATTGGCTTTGACCTGCAAATCAATGCAGATAACACATCCAGTTTCAGAAGCGCCATTAGTTTTACGCTGTGATTTAGATAAAAGTTTTTTCGATTTACTAGAAAAATGGCAAGTCAGTCACCATCAATTACATAAATTAAATACATTATAGCTGTGCAGGGTATCACCTCACTTAATTAAGGACTCTTAATATGAGCAAGATCGGGATTTTTGTAGGATCGGTATATGGCAATGCACAACATGTGGCTGAAGAGGTTAATACGATGTTGATTGCACAAGGTTTGACATCAGAAGTATTCACAGACCCGACTTTGAATGACTTTAACCAGGCTTCTTCTATGATATTTATTAGTTCAACCACAGGGCAGGGGGATATACCTCCGAACTTAGAATTTTTTATTCAAGATTTACGTGACGAATTCCCTTTGATGGAGCAGAAATCTTTTGCGGTTGCAGGTCTAGGTGATAGTAGTTATGGCGAAACGTATTGCGGTGCAGGACGGCAAATTTTCGAACTGTTAAATGAATTACAAGGTAAACCAATAACAGAACTACTGGAGATCGATGCCTGTGAAACCCTCGAACCAGAAGCCGAAGTGGTGGCATGGGCAGAAACATTGTTGCCAGCGTTAACCTGAATTTTGGTTATACTTTGTGTCCTACTTAGTTCAATATCTTTTGCTTTTAAAACGAATTCACCACAGAGAACACAGAGCGCTTCGCTACACAGAGAAAAGCGAATAGATTGTTAAGATAAAATTTACAATATCGATGAGCCATATGCTCAATCATTTGGGTAATTGGTCTTAACCTTTCTTCATTCTTTTCCTCTGTGCCTCTGTGCCCTCCGTGGTTCAATATCTTTTGCTTTTAAAGCTAACTTC
>NZ_BAEO01000039.1 GCF_000314995.1 Paraglaciecola arctica BSs20135
GCACAGAGCGCTGCGCTACACAGAGAGATAGGTTGTTAAGAACTAAGTCTTTTTACTCTGTGTTCTCCTTTCCTCTGTGGTGAACATTCTTTTATCTTTACGCAAAAAAAAACGGCCTCAAAAGAGGCCGTTTTCCTAGGGTAAGCAGCTTTCTATTTTAAAAAGAATACTGCTTACCTACCATGTTGAACGTTTAGTTCGTTCGAGAACAATTTTTTGCGAAGCTCGAAGCTTATATTCTGTCGTTAAGTACAGCAACGATAGGCGAAGCTTCTAAACCATTCTCAGAAGCCCAAGCTAATACTGTTTTGCCATCACTTTCTGGTGAGCTTAAGTCACCTTTAGGCATTTTCTTGACCATCAAGGTACCTGTTTCAACTGCGCCGTTAAGCATAGCTGTACGAATAAGGCTGTTACCACCACAAGAAACACCTGTGTAGTAATCTTTAAGTTTAAGTCTAAAGTCAGACTGAACACGTTTCATTTTTTTACGCAGTTCGCCTTTGTCATCTGCTTTAACGATAGTACAGATGTTTTGTAATGCTTCGCCTACATCAGCTTGAGCGTTGCCCGCTGTTAATAAAGAGATAGTAGCGATAGCGATAGAAGTTTTAACTATTTTCAACATGGTTAAGTTCCTCGGTTGTTATTGTTTTTTGCAGCTGTTGCTGCGTTTTGATGTAGCTATTAAAGACTATCTAACTTGATTAAAAAATCTGTTAGGTGATACTTAGGTATGAGAGTTCATAACTATATTTTGGGGATGTAATTTTGAGCTTTAGTAGTTGGAGATATAGAACAAGAGCATGGGCTGACACTCACCCCGATTCATTACTTTTTTCACAACGCGTTTATGCACTTGATATTTTAGGCATTTGATAGACATCAAGAATTTGCAATAAAAGATCATTCAAAGCATAAAAATAAGTTGGCTTTTGTTAATTCCTCAATTATTTTATACATCTCTTTTTTGCCTCTATCTTGGGCAATTTGATGCTATCCAATGTTCGGAGCCATTTTGAAAATTTTCATGTTCTTTTTAGTCCTATTTTCCTCTTTCGGTATGTGTGATGACTCTATCTTTCAAAAAGAAATTATTGGAAGTTGGATTACTGGACAACAAGATGAATATTTTGGTGCTCAGTGGTTTATAACTGAATATAAAAAAGACGGAACGACTATTCACCGTCAGTTTAAAGATGCGTCCTGCGAGACCACTTCTATTATTATAAATGGGGTCTGGAATATCCAAGATGGCCAATTAACCAACATTGTGTTGGGTAGTTTGGGTGATTTTGAAATACCATCTGGCATAATGTTAGTTGACGAAATTATAAAGTTGGCGAACGGAGAAATGGTCATCTCGACAGATACTAATCGAACAGCATATCGAATGAAGAGTGATAAGTGTTTATAGCTTAATTTCAAAAGCAAAATAAAACTACTGAGTATCAAAATACAAAAAATGTAGTTTTTAATTAAATTGAAAACATTCAATATTTACTTCAAAAATACACAAAATTATCTTATAAATGAGCCATTTAGTAAATTGAAATCGATTTACATGTTAGTCTATATTGTTGTACTTTTTTTTTGGAGGTTTTTTGTGGCAATTTTAGGTATAAGAGATATTGCAGCTTTAGCAAATGTTTCGCCAGCAACTGTGTCTAGAGTGTTTAGCACGCCTGAAATGGTGTCTAAAAAAACCTTAAATAAAGTCCAAAAAATCATCGATGAAGTAGGGTATCGACCTAACCGAATGGGAGCCAGTTTGCGTACTCGTAAAAGTGGCAACATAGTGGCTATTATTCCGGATATTACTAACCCTGTTAATGCCGGCATCATTAGGGCTATTGAACAGGGGGCTCAAAGTGCTGGTTATTCGGTTTTATTAGGCGATACTCAAGGTTTAGAAGAAAGAGAACAACATTACGCAGGTCTAGTGAGTCACGGTCAAGCCGATGGTCTTCTATTATTTTGTTCTCGCATTCCCTTTAAAACTGATCCAAATTTGCCGTTAATGGAACAATTACCTCCTATGGTTAATGGTAATGAAAGAATTGATTCAGACGAAGTCATTCAGGTTGCAGTTGATAATGTGGCCGCAGCAAAAGCTGCAATCAATTACCTGATTTCGCTTGGTCATAAGAGAATTGCTGCTATTACTGGACCAGGTAATATTGCCAGTTCAAATGAACGATTAGAGGGTTATCAATTGGCCCTTAATGAAGCTGGCATAGAGCTTGATAGTGCATTGCAATTAGAAGGTGAATACCTAGTGCAATCGGGTATGGATTGCGCTAGACAGTTATTGTTATTGCCGCAACGGCCTACTGCAATTTTTTGTTTTAGCGACGATATGGCTATAGGTGTGATGAAGTTTTTACAAAAACAGGGGTTTGTTGTACCTGATGATATTTCGGTGATGGGCTTTGATGATATTAATTATGCAAAGTTTGTTACACCGTCTTTGACTACTGTTCATCAGCCATTGCATGAGATTGGCAGTACTTGTATCGAGTTGTTATTGAAGCAATTACAAGGTCAAAAGGTTGAGCCAGGAAGGCGTTATTTACCTTTTGAATTAAAAGTGAGAGACAGTACAGGGAAAGCGCCGGAGTGATTTTTGGCTAAGAGCTAAAAAGCTTAACGCTTATAGATTAATTAACCACAGATGTCACAGAGCGCTTCGCTGCACAGAGGAGCAGATTGTTAAGAACTAATTTTTTTTACCTCTGTGCTCTCTGTGTCCCTGTGGTTTAAAATATTTTTTTATGGTGAGTAGAGTAAGCTACATACCTTACATGCTATTGATGCTTTTGCATTTCATTCTTAAAAAAAGCGCCTTGCTGAGTGGGGGTATAGTCCCAGTCGCTGATCATAGTAGGTGACCAATCTGGATCAAATATCCAAGCTACCCATGAGATATTTCTATCTTCCATAAACTCTATTATCTGTGGACCATAAGAACCGTCGTTTATAACAGGTATATGCGCCCCTTTGCCATCAGCATTAACCCATCCTAGTTCAGTGGCAATGATAGGGTAGTCTTTGGCGGCAAAACCCCATACTTGATCCCATAAAATAAAGTAATTCTCTTTTGATTTCACACTTGGTTTAGCTTTTTGCGGATAGGGGTGAGCAGTGTAGGCTATGCCTTGACGGTCCACTGGATTTTGCTGGATAGGGCGTAAATCATAAGCCCAATTAAAACCAGCGACCAAAGGTATCACTTTTTTATCATGGGCATAAATGATGTCTATCAACTCTTCGTTGAAGGCTTTCCATTCCAGCCAATTGGCTTTTCCAGCTCGGCCACCTTGATCAGTTGGTTCGTTAAATAGCTCATATACCGCTACTGTTGACACTCCAGTATATCGAAACGCAATGTCTTTCCAGAAAGTGCGGGTTTCTTTCATTGTTGTGTCATACATAGAATGTTGAAACAGCTCAACAGGCAAATAGCCAATAGAATGCCAGTCAATGATGATGTACATTTGTTGTGCATTTGCCCAAATGATGGCTTGGTCAATTAACTTAAAGTAGGCATCTTTACCATGGCCCTGCCAAGATACTGGGTGGATGGGTAAACGCACTACATTCGCTCCCCATGCTTTTACCTCTTTAAACAATTTTTCTGACCATTGACCTTCTCGTAACAGTTTATCTGGGTCAGCAATGTTCATGCCTCTAAAAATAACTTGTTTACCTGATTCATCGACTAACTTGTTACCTTGCACCAACACAAAGTCCAATTTGTTGGTTAATTGACTGCTATCAAATTGGCTCGGGTATGGACTATCCCACCAACCCTTATTAATTTTTGACATCGACTCTGCAGCTACATTTTGTAAGCTAACAAACATTGTCATTAAGATGGCGCTAAACAATACTGTTTTCATGCTTAATCCTTATTACAAAGAGTTGCGATAACATTGTGTTGGTTTGCAAAGACAGTAGGATCAATCATATCACCCGCAATTTTTTGTCCATCTATCTCAAGTTGAATTACGCCTTTGCTTAAACCCAATGGGTTACGTAATTCAATTTTATATGTTGCGCCGCGGAACGTTCTACTCACAGAGACTTTGTCCCAACTTGGTAATATACAAGGGTCGATACGTAAACCTTGGTATTCTGGGCGTATGCCTAAAATATACTGGGTTGCAGCATAATAATTCCATGCAGCTGTGCCAGTTAACCAGGAGTTTTTGGCTTCTCCTGGTGTGGCTGAGTCTGCCCCAGCGATCATTTGGCTGTATACATAAGGTTCAGTTTTATGCAATTGGTGCACGTCTTGTAAAAACGCTGGGGTAATCTTGCTGTAATACTCATAGGCTTTTTCACCACGGCCTAACATGGCTTCAGATATGGTGATCCAAGGATTGTTATGGCAAAAAATACCGGCATTTTCTTTATAACCTGGTGGGTATGAAGTGATTTCACCTATGTATTTGTTGTAACCCGTAAAAGCAGGTTGATTAAGCATTATTCCAAAATCAGTAGATAAGTGTTTTTCAACTGAATTCATGGCTTGTAGTGCTTTGCCATCGTCAAAACCAACGCCAGCCATCACACAAAACCCTTGAGATTCTATAAAAATCTTGCCTTCTGCGTTGTCATTGCTGCCTATCTTGTCGCCATTGGCGTCGTAAGCTCGTAAAAACCATTCACCATCCCATGCATGTTGCTTGATGGTTTGACGCATCTTATCAACTTCAGATTGGCAACTTTTTGCTAGGTCTGCTTTACCAATGTTAATACACAAATCTACAAATTCTTGCCCATACAAGACAAATTGCCCAGCAATCATCACTGACTCGGCTACATCAGAAGCACCTCTTTGGGTGGTTTGATAAGACTCATTGGGATTTTCAGAAAAACAGTTTAAGTTAAGGCAATCATTCCAGTCGGCACGGCCGATTAAAGGTAACCCATGTGGTCCAAGGTTATTCACTACATGATTAAAAGAGCGTTCTAAGTGAGTAAAATGGCTAGCCGTGTTATTCGGGTCACTGTCAAAAGGTACCACTTCGTCCAATATACTGAAGTCACCTGTTTCTTTAATATAATTAGCGGTGGATAGCACCATCCACATTGGATCATCATTAAAATTACCACCAATATCGGCATTACCTTTTTTAGTCAAAGGTTGGTATTGATGATAAGCAGAACCATCTTCTTTTTGAGTGGCAGACAAGTCTAAAATCCGCTCTTTGACTTTTTCTGGCACCATATGTGCAAAACCAATAGTGTCTTGATTCGAGTCCCTGAATCCCATGCCACGACCAATACCAGATTCATAAAAAGAGGCACTACGAGACAAGTTAAATGTCACCATATTTTGATATTGGTTCCAAATATTCACTGCTCGGTTAAATTTGTCATCAGGTGTTTGCACTTGAAACTTGCCGAGAAGGTTATGCCAATAATCATTGAGTTTTTTTAATTCAGCTGAGACTTTTTCATCACAGTCAAAGCGAGCACTTAAGACTTGCGCTGGTGTTTTGTTGATAATATTTGGCGCTGCCCATTTTTGCTCAGGTTCGACTTCACAATAGCCTAAGGTGAACACCAAAGATTGGCTTTCTCCTGGTGCCAGCTGAAGCTTTAAATGATGTGAAGCAATAGGAGACCAACCCCGTGCAATTGAATTGCTTGCTTGACCCTTTTCTACAGCTAAAGGCCTGTCGAATCCTCTGTAAGGTCCAAGGAAACTTTCTCTATCAGTTTCGAATCCATCTAATTCGCGGTTTACCGAATAAAAGGCGTAATGGTTACGGCGTTCGCGATATTCGGTTTTGTGATAAATAGTACTGTCTTCGACTTCGACTTCACCCGTTGACAAATTGCGTTGATAATTAGCTCCGTCGTCCTCTGCGTTCCATAAACACCATTCGATAAAAGAAAAAACATCAACTGACTGCTCGGTATCATTATTATTAGTGACTATCAAACGATGCACTTCAGCTTTGGTATTAAGGGGAATAAAGCTGGTGACTTCTGTTGCAATGTTATTTTTACTGGCGTTAAAGCGGCTATATCCCATGCCGTGACGACATGTATATTCATCAAGCTCGGTATTAACTGGTCGTCCTGTGGCAGACCAATATTCGCCATTACAGCCTATGTAGAAGTAGCGACCGCCATTGTCTAGAGGCACGCTGTTATAACGATAACGAGTTAAACGACGAAACTTAGGATCGCGGTCAAAACAGTAGCCACCGGCTGTATTGGAGATCAATCCATAAAATCCATCATTGCCTAAATAATTTATCCATGGGGTAGGGGTGTAAGGTGTCGTTATGACGTACTCGTAATTTAGATCATCAAAATAACCAAATTTTTCATTATTTTCAGTGTTTTCTTTAGGCATGGTTATTCGTCTCATTAGGTAGTAGTTGATTCAATTTTGTTAAATACATGGGATCTTCTTTGAGTTATTCAGCAGTTGCAGCGACTGCGCTGCGACGACCAATCAGCTCTGCGGTCATCTGTTTTTGCTTCTGTTCAGTAATAGGATAAAACAGCATTAGAGCGGCAGCAGCGACTCCAAAAGCGGCGGGAATAAAACTCATTAGTAATGTCATGCCGGGTAATGATCCTTCTACAGTGCTTGGATCCATTCCGTTATAACCATAACTTGCCAAGACCACTAACATTAGCGCGCCAGCAAAGCCGCTACCTGTTTTCTGTACGAAAGTACCAGCGGAATAAATTAATCCTGTGGCGCGTCTTCCATTGCGCCACTCGTTGTAATCAGCAGAATCACCTAACATAGAGAAAAACAAAGTAGGCATCATGGCGGCAAAAAATTCCGCGCTACAACCAAGAATGAATATTTGGGTAACGTCAGTACCTGGCAACCAATAAAAGCCGCTAGTTAGGATACTGCTCAGCAATAGCGCAATAATAAATAAGGTTTTTCTACCTAGTTTGTTAGCCAAATAACTGGTACATAAAGCACCAAGAATAGACACCACCAATAGCGCTATAAAATATTGTCCAACCAGTAATTCGTCGCCTACATAATATTTAAAATAATAAGCAATCACGCCATATTTAATACCGTTGAACATCATAGTCAGAAAACCAATACCTAGTAGAATCAACCATGGTTTATTGGTAATAAGATCTAACATATCTTGCTGAACGCCCGATCCATCTTTAACACCGTTTTGTTTATTAGCTTTGAGTAATCGGCGTACAAACCAAGTCATTGCAGACATGACAACTACGAATAAAACCCCTGTTTGCCAATTGCGATAATAGAAAAACAGCGTCATTACGATAAGAGGCATGACAATGAAAGGCAGTTGTTTGCTGAGATCTTTTAATTCTGAGCCTAAGGTCTGTTGTTGCTTTTGAATGGGTACAACACGTTCTCTGGTAGTGGCTACCGAAATCACCATTAACGCCATCAATAAACCAGCAAATACATACATAGTATATTGATACCCTAATGCATCATCTCCTTTGCCAAAAATGTCTACTAAGGTAGGCAAGAACCCCATAACAAACAGTCCACCTAAAAAAGCGCCTGCAAATCTGAATCCAGATAGACTAGTGCGTTCTTTATCATCTTCTGTCATCACACCCATCAAAGCAGAGTAGGGCACGTTGTTAACTGTATAGGCTAATGTAAGCCCGATATAGGTTACATAAGCGTAAACTAATTTGCCGCTATCACTTAAATTAGGGGTGGTGAAACACAACACCATAAACAAACAGAGAAATGGGGTTGACCAAAATATCCATGGCCGAAACTTACCCCAAGAGGTGTTAGTACGGTCAGCGATCATGCCCATAATGATATCGGTAACACCATCAGATAGACGAACCACTAAAAACAATACTGCCGCAGCAGAAGCAGCTAATCCGAAAGTGTCGGTATAAAAAACCGCAAGATAGGCTAATGCTCCACGCCAAACCAAGTTGGCTGCAGCATCGCCCATGGCGTAGCCGACTTTTTCGTATAAAGGCAGTTTTGTCATAGTGTCATTACTCTTTAGGTCATTTGTTATATTTTTAGTATTGAGGATAAAAAATTATTGGAAGTAATGTGTTAACTCACAGAGAAATAACATTGACTTAACAATATGTAGTAAGAAGATAAATGAAAATGTAAACGTTTTCAATAAAATATTTATATGAGATGGAGATTGTTTAAATATGTAAGCATAGGATGCTGAATTAAGTCCTAAAACTAGAGAGTGCAGTTAATAAAATCATATGGTTATACTTATTTTATTAAGGTGGTGAATGGCTAAACGTCTGGGCTGTTGTTTTTTAACCATGGCCCGGACGTTGAACCATGGCTTAATAGACTTGTGTAGCTTTCTTATATAAATAATTTTTATTTTGGAGTAGCACAAAAATGTTGGATAAATTGTTGATGAGTAGGTAACCCAGCCACTTTTTGTTGTTCAGTATCTTTGATTGTTTGTAAAAATCTCTTGAGTTCATCGTTACTCATATTGTCAACAATAGGGTGGTGACTTTTAGGTATCAGGCCTTGGCCTATCATTACTTGCATCCAAGAGTCATCAAACAGTTCGTTGTTTTTTCTGAATACTCGTCCAGTTTCTTCAAATAACTCTAAGCGATGCGCTAATGAATCAGGCACTGTCATATTTCGACAATGTAGCCAATAATCGCTGTCGGTACGTTGCGTTACTTTGTAATGTAGAATAATGAAATCTCGTATGCTTTCGATATCGGTATCAGTTTGTTGATTAAATTCATCAACATCACACTTTTGGATCCCGTTAACAGGAAAGATTCTCATCAATCTTACAATCGCTTGTTGGATCAAATGAATACTCGTTGACTCTAGCGGTTCTAAGAAGCCACTTGATAAACCCACCGCAATACAGTTTTTATTCCAATGTTTTCGACGTGTTCCAGTTTTGAATTTAATCACTCGCGGCTGAGTAAGATGTTCGCCTTCTACATTCGCGAGTAAGTGTTCTTGCGCTTTATCATCAGTTATATACTGGCTGCAATACACCACACCATTCCCTACTCGATGCTGTAGCGGTATCTGCCATTGCCAGCCAGCTTTGTGTGCTATAGAACGAGTGTAAGGTACTGGCTCGCCTACAGATTCGGTTTGCAGCGCAATAGCCGAATCATTTGGTAACCAATGTGACCAATCAATAAAACCGGTATGCAACGCGCCTTCAATCAATAATGCTCGTTGGCCACTACAATCGAGAAATAAATCCCCTTCAATTAGTTGTCCGTCTTTTAGCGTTAAAGACTGAATATCACCATTGCTGGGGTTTAGATTGACTTTCGATATCATGCCCTCTACACGTTTAGTTTTGTGCTGTTCGGCTATTTTACGTAAATATTTTCCATACAAAGTAGCATCAAAATGATAGGCGTAATTGAGACCATTATTAGGGAGTTGCGCAAATTTATTCGCTTTTGCAGCTACGCTTTCCAAACAATAATCACTGAAGTCTGAGGCTATACCGAGTTCTCTGCCTTTTCGCCAAAAATGCTGAAATCCTGCTGCCCAACAACTTTGGCCGGTAATGCCAAAGCCATGAAAATAATCCTCGCCCTCATTACGCCAGTTTTCGAAATTAATGCCTAATTTGAATGTGGCTTGGGTTTCACGTAAAAATTCAGCCTCATCAATTTTTAATAATTGAGAAAAGTAGATAAGAGTTGGGATAGTTGCTTCGCCTACACCAACAGTACCTATTTCGTCGGACTCTATTAAGGTAACTTCTATGCTTGTAATTAACTTGCTCAAAGCTGCAGCTGCCATCCAGCCAGCGGTCCCGCCACCTACGATGACGACACGTTTTATTTGATTATTCAAATTTATCTCCTTTGTCTGTCTTAACTAGTCTTGGGCTAAGTTTTCACAGCACACAAACTTGTTACTTAACGATTTAATTTATTTAATAAATAGCGACGTAAATGGCGGGCAGCTAGCTCATTTTTATTTGTCAATAAGCCTTTATGTGCCTCTGGTAAGTAGTCAAACGCATGTTCATCTTGGTTAAATATGTAATGATCATAAATACTTTTCCAGGCTTGTTTTTGCTCTTTGGGGAGGTGTTTTATAGCTAGTAAGGCATGTAACAATGCATCCATAGGTGCGGCTGAATATGAAGGGCTGTCAGACCACCAGAAATTTACCAAAGCATTAAAGTTACTTAACCCTTCAACATGATGCCACCAAAGACTTGGAATAACTAACGCATCACCGGGCTGTAACTCTGCAATCTGCGGTTTGACGTGTTGAAACTTAGGATACTTATGCAAATCTGGTTTATGGAAATCCACTAAACTAATTGCCTGTCCGGCAGGCGTCAGGTCAAGAGGACCAATATATAAATTTTCGACTTGTTCAGGCGAAAATAGTGTGACGCGGCGTTTTCCAGCCACGCAACAAGCGATATTTTGTGGGGTATCATGATGTGCAGCAATTCGACTCTGATTGCCCAGCCAAATACTGGTTAGCGGCTTTAACTTATCGAGTGCAGGTAAGTTATTATTATTTTTAAAGCCTGGGAAAACTTGGTCAACGTTAGCAGAACCTACATATATGTGTTTTTGCTCTGGCGGCTGGCTTTGGCCACAAAAGAAATCAAAAATAGGTTCGAGATTGCCTCGCTGTTTAGAAAAGTTAAAGCCATTCATTTCTGCGTTGTAAAAGTATCGCCCCTCTTGCTCTGCACCAGCGACAAAGGCTCCTATTTCCATACCTTGGTAGTATTGGCGTATATAATCAATGGCATTTTTTGAAGACGCATTTGCTGCTTGAACAAGTGGCCACTGTGACACCAAACCTCTTAAAATCAGAGGTTTGCTAGAGTTAAGCACGTCATCAGGAATTTCTGACAAAGTGCATCCCGCCATTTCTGTCACCTTCGGTGCGGTACTGAAGTATTCGCTCATTTTTTTGTAAGCTTATCTTTCCGAGCTGCTAAAGTGCGTATATGTTCTTGTGATGCAATTACCATATACAAAATCATTAACATGCCTGATTGATTCAGTTCAACTAACGCATCAGCATCTAATGCGGTGAGTTTGTCTTGGTTTAGAGCGTAATAACCGCTTAGTCGATGGCTACTGCCGTCACCCAAAGTAATATCTACATTGAGTGGCTCCAGTAGATCATGCTTCTTAATTGCATCAGCAAAAAGCTGAGTACTGTCTCGACTATCTTCAATAGTTTTTAGTATGGCACTCGCTCTTGATAAATAATCAGTGCTCCCGCCATGCTCTAAAAATAACGGAGTCCCTTGTGTTTCACTTATTCTGGGGTTGTCTAAATCTATATGGATAACACTTTTCTTTATTGATTTGCCGTCTTCTGTGGCTTCCTGATAACCGATTAGAAAGGGTTCACGCTCAACCATCAACGGGATATAATCTGCATCCCAGTTTTGATCTTTAAGAAATAGATTCTGATTTTCTTCAAATCCAAACAAAGCGACTGCACTAAATTCACCTGTCGAAATATTCTTGTGAAACAATATTGGATAATGAGCCTGCACATGTTTGAACTCAAAAGGAAACACTAAACTACACATTTTATTATCACCATATTGCGCTGAACGCTCGGTGATAACCCGTAAGTTTTTATGTTCAATGTTGTTTAGTAATGCGTGATTTGCCATGTAGGCTCCTAAATTAATAATTTGTACTATGTTCAAGTAAGACAATTTTTGTTGATACTTAAATCTGTTTGAAATTAGTGTTTGGGTAACCCTTGGGACACTATATGCTTAATTAAATCTCTATTGCTAGTTAAGCCTGCAACATAACGTTGGGTAAGCATTTTACTCTCTTGGTAGAAGTGTGCCGCTTTCGAGAAGTCTGAGTTACGTCGGCTGGTAACATGGGTAGGTGGTTTAAAACCCATTCCATACAAAATGTACTGGTAACTTGAAGAAGGGAATACTTCCTCAACATCATAAAAATCGTTTGTGCTTGGAGGTTGATATTGCCATAAGGTTATTAATTCTTGTAATCGTTCAGGTATAGAGTTTAGGTCTCTATTTTCTTTCCAATAATCTGAATCGGTGCGCTTGCTCAAAACATAATGTAACTTCAAAAATTCAATAATCCGTTCCCATCTATAAGTGAAACGCTGGTTAAATCTTTTTGCACATATTGCCATCATCTGAAAATTTTCTGGGAGTTCTTGACTGATCATCTTGGCCGATAGTTCAACCAAAGCCAAAGCAGAGGCTTCCAGTGGTTCAATAAATCCTGCAGACATACCTACGGCAACACAGTTTTTAATCCAGAACTGTTGTCTATATCCCGGTTTGAAACTGATTTTTCGTATGTTGGTATTTTGCTGGTAATTTCCAGCTGTTTTATCTGATAAATATTTATGTAATACCAATTCGGCCTCATCATCTGAGCAATGGCGGCTCGAATACACATACCCAATGCCCCGGCGAGTAGTTAGGCCAATATCCCATATCCAGCCATTGCTTTGTGCAGTCGATAGAGTATGCGAGGCAATCTGAGTATTATTGGGTTCGTATTCAAGTTGTGTCGCTAGAGCTGAATCATTAAATAAAATATCGTGTTTGGGGATCCAAGGAACGTTGAAATGTTTGCCTATTAGTAGAGCATTCATCCCCGTGCAGTCTACAAATAAATCCCCTTCAATAGTGCCTTTATCGGTTTCAATAGCTTGAATATGACCTGAAGGCAAGGATTGTATTTTTTCAACATGAGCACTTAGATGTTCAATTCCAAGGTTTTGTGTACCGTGAGTTTTAAGTAAGTCAGCGAATTTCCCTGCATTTAGGTGATAACCATAATTGGCTACAGCGGCATATTCAGGTGTACTAATTTGTTTTGGGGCTAACCCTAAACGACATAATTCAGGTTGAAAAGACACACAGTCTGCAAAGCTTGAATCAGTATTGAATTTGCGCCAATGTTTAGCTAAATCTGCTTGTCCCAATCCGTGAGGGACGGTAAAGGGATGAAAATAACTGTCTTTCTTTGTTCCATCTAACCAACCAATAAATTGTGAACCTTGCTTGAAGGATGCGTCACAACAGCGAAAGAATTCGGCTTCTGATATTCCTATATTTTGCAGGGTAGAGCGCATTGTTGGCCAGGTGCCTTCACCTACACCTATAGTGCTGACCTGCGGTGATTCGACTAATGTTAGTTTTACAGTTTGCGAGTGTTTGCATTGATGTTCAGCGGCAATAATACACGCTGTCAGCCAGCCGGCAGTGCCACCTCCAACAATAACAATTTTTTTAAATTCAGATTGATTCATTGTTTTGGCGTTTACTTTAGACTACTGAAGTAGTTCATTAAGAATATTGAGGATGTAAAAAATCATAAACTATCTTTTTTAACAATCCAAATTGTTAAAAAAGAGTGACCTTGGTGATATCACCAAGGTCACTAAAGTCACAATTAGGTGACTGCTGCTAATTAAAAGGTATATCTAGCGCCTAACATATAACGAGGGCCAGTTTGTTGGACTCGTCTAGTCATTGACTCATGACGACCATAAGAGCGAGTGATTTCATCAGTGAGGTTAATGGCTTCAAATGAAATAGTGAAATTTTCATCTATGTTGTAGCTAGCACTTAAATCAAGTTGGCTGTATTCATCGGTGTAGATTGGACCATAAGGGTCTCCCCATATACCGTTAAAGAATGCATCGCGCCAGTTGTAGGCTAAACGAACTTGGTAATCGTCAGTTTCATAAAAGCCAACGAAGTTAGCGGTATCACTCAGGCCAGTAAGTGGAGTCTGACCACGCTCCCTGTTTCCATCATCAAATTCTAAATCACTATCAACCATAGTGTAGTTAGCAAATATGCCAAAACCACTGTCACCGAACATATGCTGAACAGTCAATTCGATACCATCGGCACTTTTAGAGCCTGAGTTAAATGGTTGGGTAAATGTTATGTTTACATCACCATCACTAGGGTTTCCAAGTATTTGAGCTTGGATACCTAAGTCGTCGTTTGCTGGAACAATATAGGGATCACTTGGATTGTTGGCAATAATGTAATCTCTAATCGCTGTAGAATCGTTGAGGACTCCACCAAAAGCGGCCAATGCTTCATCAAACCTAGCACCTTGTACTGGAGAAGATACGTTAAACGGCGATTCTACTACTTGTTCTGTTGATATGAAGTTATCAACATCCTTTTTAAAGTAAGTAACAGACACAAAACTGTCGCTGCTGTAATACCATTCTAAAGCAATATCAATATTGCTTGATTCAGTTGGCAGTAAGCTGGGATTACCTTTGCTGCCTGATGCACCATCAATTCTTACAGTGTCTAAACTGCCACCGGCAGTCAGATTTCCGTATGCTGGGCGAGTGATACTTTTGCTGTAAGAAGTACGAAACAGTACATCTTCAGTCAGTTCAATTTTGAAATCTAAACTTGGAAGAACATGATCGTAATCACCTTTTCCTTCATAAAATAAATCTTCACCTAAATTAATGGCAAACTCATTCGCAGATACCCAAGCAATTGAATCAATGTCAGGCAATAAGGTATTAGAAGTGATGTCAGTTTTTTCGTAACGTAAACCTACACTTAGATCTGACGCCATCTCACCGATATCAAAGGCTAAATTAGCTTGAACATAAGCGCTGGTTTGTTCCTCAGAAGTACGTCTGTCTGTAGAATATCTTGAAGGAGCACATATTGTTGTACCACAAGGCCATGCTGAATCTGCTGGACTTCCATCTGCATTTAATGGCACACCGTATAAGTCACCAACTAAATCAGCAAAAGTAACAAAGTCAACATCAAAGAAAGAGTTGAGCATATTGCTCTTGTCACCAGAAATATTATCTAATCTGTTGCTTATGGTGTTTTGGCTAGCAGCCAAAATGTCATTTGGAATATCATCGAATGAACCAACACCGCCCCAAGTAGGTCTTTCTGCAAGGCCAAAGGCATTACGGTTATCAACTGTCATTTGTGCCACGCCAAAATCGATACTATTCACCACACCTTCATCAAAGGTGTATGTACCATTAATTTGTAATTGGTCAATTTCAGACTTAGCATAACTGTTTCTAAAACTTGTACCTGTTGTTCTTACCGTATCTGGCACTAAACTGCTGACATCACCGAGTGAGTTGGTCGTACCACCAAAATCTGCAGGAGAAAATGCACTTGGATATTCAACCGTCACCACCGGTAAATCACCACGGAAATCTATTGCAGTTGTACCACGAATGTTAGTGGCCATTTGTATAGTGTTACTGTTACCGTAAATTGTATTCGGTTTAGATTCTGCAGTTGAACTATGGTAATCCAGTTCTAGAGAAAGGTTGTCATTTACTTGGTATTCGATATTGATACCGACAGATTTATTTTCAGCGACAGAGCCACTTTCTTCAACTTGGCTCACTAAATCGGAATAAGTTAAATCGCCGTTATCGTCTACACCCACGTTGTTTTCTTTAATATAAAGTGGGGCGGCAACACCATCGCTATCTGGGTCTGTCCAGACACTTTCTAAATGTCCAAAGTTCATCCAAACTGATGCTAAGTTTTGGTTGAAATCGACGTCATTTTTAGCGTAGGTATAATCTAATGTCGCAGTTAAGTTATCCACTGGACGATATTGTAACGTTAATTGGCCGTTGGTACGTTCACGCTTAGTTTCGCTGAAACCGTAAATCATATTCTGTGGCACGGCGTAAACTACACCATCTGCCGGCGCATTGACATGTTGTGGAGTTTGAGGGATTGAGCCCCAATCATCAGCACCACCTGTCTGTTCTCTCCAACCGTTGCCTATTTCAGCGTATGCGGCGCCACTTTCACGTAATTGGTAACTACCTGAAATGGCGATACCAAATTTATCGTCATCGAAAGTATTACTATATAAACCTGAAAGTTCAGGGGTCAAACTTGAGCCAGTATCGCTTGATGTGTCATGCACACCCTTAACACCAAAGGTTGCTTTGAGTCCTGGAGATTGCAAAGGTTTAGTAGTTAAAATATTGATAGTAGAACCGATACCACCAGTTGGATTGACTGCCATGCTCGTTTTGAAAACCTCAACGCCTGCAACACCTTCAGCAGCAATATTGGCAAAATCATAAGAGCGCGAATCGTTGGCACTAGTCGCATTGATATTTGAGGTGGGCATTTGACGACCGTTTAATGTCACCAAGTTAAAATCAGGACCGAAACCACGCACAGTGACCTTGCTACCTTCACCATTTTGACGGTCGATTGAAACACCTGAAATTCGTTGCAGAGCTTCTGCAAGGTTTGTGTCTGGAAACTTACCGATATCTTCTGATGAAATGGCATCTACAACACCAGTGCCTTCACGCTTTACGTCCATAGAACGCATAAGACTACCGCGAATGCCTCGTACCTCTATGACTTCTGCGTTTTCATCTGTTGTATTATTGCCTGCGGCCTGTTGGGCCGAAGCGGGGGCCATTATTGCTGCGCCAAGTGTAAAGCTGATACTTGTTGCAAGCAGTGAGCGTTTAAATTTAGTGTGTGGTCTCATAAAACTGTGCCTTTAGTTGCTTTAGTTTAATCAAGTTGTTGACGTTTACATGTTGTAAGTTGTTTTTTTTGCTATTCTGCAAACGTTTTCATAGATTATTTTGTTGGTTAAAATTTGTCAAACCTTTTGTTGCTAAAATGTTGAGTTTTAGTGTCTTGAATGCATTAGTTATGTTGTAGTTGTAAGTGTTAATAAAAGGTTATCCCTAAATTATTAAAAGGAAGCCAGTTAGAAAAGGTGAGCCGGACTATATGCAAGATGAATAGGTTGAAGTTAATTTCCTGTATAAAGATTGAAAGGATTATGTATCTTTAAATTACTGGATTAACTGACTGAGATATTAATGGATCAAGTTATAAAGCATTACGACACGCAAAACGGAGTTCAGGTTACTTAATTTAGAGTTGAAAACGTGAAAATAGTGTTGCTTTTTAAGGTAAATAAATAGTGTAGACTGTAATTAATGTTGTTTCACAACACTCGTTTTAAGCAATATTAATAAATATGTTTTCTGAAAAATCAACCTGATAAAGCCCATGTTATGAGCTCTCGCTTATCTAATAATATTGATAATCAGGTTATTTATATGGAGACTTTTAATACGACTAACTTGATGTCGCATTGATTGACTTTGACTTATACATTGATGAGTCCAACCAAGTATTACATAGCTCTTGATCAATGATTTCTAGGGCTATAGTGTCGTTAGATGCAGCAGTGGCTTTGAACGTCAGTTGTTTGAGTTTTTTATCGCGTAATACACTAAGTTGCACGGTTTGGCCGATAACTAAACAATTGAGCTGTGCGACTAAGTTTTCTTTATTTATCTCCCATTTATCTATGGCAATCAACACATCACCTACTTGTAACCCGGACTCATAAGCGGCAGTTTGCTCTGTCACTTGAATGATTTGTATACCTATGTCCCGCGCTTTTATTTGTGCACCAAAATCGATGCTAATTGGGGATGTTGTTTTTACACCTCCTTTATCATCGAGATTTTCTCTTGAAAAAAATTGGCATTTAACGCCAAATTGCTGAAGCAACTCGTTGAATGGTAACTCTT
>NZ_BAEO01000038.1 GCF_000314995.1 Paraglaciecola arctica BSs20135
TGGTTCAAACGCTTTTATGGCTGAAGATCTAAAAAATAAAAAAATTAACCACTGAGGAAAAGGAAGACACAGAGAAAAAGAATTAATTCTTAACAATCTATTCCTCTGTGCAGCGAAGCGCTCTGTGCCTCCGTGGTTCAAACGCTTTTAGTCGTTTTAAGAAATTCATCTATTTGCTGATTCACTTCATCAGGTAACTCATGTTGTAACCAATGACTAGCATCAGGAAAACGTTTAACTCGCACGTCGGGCACATATTCCTCTATGCCATCAATATTTTCTTTAACAAAAGCTTGGTCTTGCTCTCCCCACAAAACTAACGTTGGACAAGTAATACGAATATTGGGGATTTTCATCTGTGTGGGTGCAATCACTTGTGCGCCTTTGTCACTGTTGTTTTTTTCAGAGGGGGCTAGTTGTGGCATAGCCCTATAATATTGCAGCATACCCTCTACTGCGCCGGGTTGAGCCCATACTTGCTGATAAGTCTGGCGCTGAAGCTCATTCAATGTGCCCTCGCGCATACCATTAAATATTTTGTCTTTAATATACTGGTGATGATTTGCAGACAACCTTGCTACTCCGTCATGGGCAACCAATTCATGGATATACTCACTTTTTTGACGTTGTTCTGGGTTATGGATCATTTCACGTGTAAAAGTACTAGGGTGAGCGGCATTAAGTATTACCAAACGCTCAATAAGTTGCGGAAAAAACGCAGCTAGAGGCCATGCGATGGCACCGCCCCAGTCGTGAGCCACTAAGATAATCTTTTCTTGTGGTGCCACGCCTTGAATAAACTTGGCAATAAACTGAATAAGATTAGGCACTTCGAAAAACGATTGCTGCTGAGGTTTACCACTTAAATTATAACCGGGTAAGTCTGGCGCTATAACGCGATATGATTTAGAGAAATACTCAAGTTGTGCATGCCATGTCCCCCAGTATTCAGGGAAACCATGCAAAAATATTATGCTTTGGCGTGGCGGTTCATTATTGTCAATAGCCCCAGCTTCAACATAATGAATATTCACGCTTTCAATATCGATTGTGTGATGTTTCATGGCTATTTTACCTATCAAATTCAATTCGTTTAATTCAAAAAAAAGCGGACAATTTAAAATTGTCCGCTTTTTATATTTCCCAGCCTAACTTCTTATTATCCTATTGGAGTATGAAGCTTAAACAATATTAAATTGTTCTTCTTCCATGTCCATTAAGTTATCAGCACCAGATTCCATAGAAGATACTAGAGAACGTGTACGTGTTAATAAACGGTCAAAATAAAACTTAGCTGTGTGTAATTTGGCTTTATAGAACTCTGGATCGCCTGTGCCATCGTCCAGCTTTTGCTGAGCAACAACAGCCATTTGTAGCCAGAAATAACCAACCACTATATAGCCAGAATACATCAAATAATCAACAGATGCAGCACCTAGTTCTGCAGGGTTTTTAGCCGCTCGCTGCATAATATCTTCAGTAATTTGATGCCATTCATCTATATGTTTATCGATACTGTTCGACCAAGCATTAAACTGGCTTTTATCACGAATACTTTTGCAGTATTCCTTCACTTCGTTAGTGAATACTGTCAGTAACTTACCGTTCGAGCCAACTACTTTTCTGGCTAATAAATCTATCGCCTGAATACCTGTTGTGCCTTCGTACATTGTACAAATACGCGTATCACGAGCTAGTTGTTCCATGCCCCACTCAGCGATGAAGCCATGGCCACCAAAAACTTGCATACCATAACTGGTAGATTCTTGAGCAGTTTCTGTTAGGAATGCTTTAACAATAGGTGTTAACAAAGCTAGCTTAGAATTTGCGAATGTTTTAGCATCTTCATCTTGACTGGCCTGAGTCACATCAACCAATTTCATTGCATATATAGCTAATGCCCTATTACCTTCTGCGAAAGCTTTTTGAGTCAGCAACATACGACGAACATCAGGATGATTAATAATCGGATCAGCTGGACCGTCAGGATTTTTAACCCCAGTCATGGCTCTGAACTGTAAACGGTCCTTAGCGTAGGCTAACGCCCCTTGAAACGCAGCTTCAGATGCAGACAAACCTTCTAAACCTGTGCCTATACGAGCAGAGTTCATAAAAGTAAACATGCAGTTAAGACCACGGTTTTCGGTACCTACCAAATAACCTTTGGCACCATCGAAATTAATCACACAAGTAGCTGAACCTTTAATACCCATTTTGTGTTCAATCGAGCCACAAGTAACAGCATTACGATCCAATTTTTCGCCTTCAGGACCAGCATGGAATTTTGGCACAACAAATAATGAAATACCTTTAGTTCCACTAGGCGCATCTGGTAAACGTGCAATCACTATATGCACGATATTTTCAGACATATCATGCTCACCAGCCGAGATAAAGATCTTGGTTCCAGTCAAGCTATAGCTGCCATCATCATTGGGTTCTGCTTTACATTTCAGCATCCCCAAATCCGATCCACAATGAGGTTCGGTCAAACACATAGTGCCTGTCCAACTGCCGCCAACAAGATTATGTAAAAACATTTTTTGTTGTGCTTCGGTACCATGTTCTTTTAAGGTTTCAATACAACCTTGGCTCAAACCAGGATACATAGCCCAAGAGTGATTTGCTGAAGAAAACCATTCAGCCATCACACTATTTAGCGAATAAGGTAGTGCTTGACCACCAAACTTTTCAGGGTGAGTCATGCCAGTCCAACCACCTTCAACATATTGTTGGTAAGCGTCTTTAAAACCAGTAGGAGTAGTCACTACACCATCTTCCCACTTACAACCTTCAGCATCACCGCTGGCGTTGATGGGTGCTAATACATTTTCAGCAAATTTAGCCGCTTCTGAAAAAATGGCTTCAACCATGTCAGGGGTCGCATCTGTAAAACCCAAATCAGCATAATGCTTCTCATAACCTAATAATTCGTTCATCACGAACAAGGCTTCTTTTTGTGGGGCCTTAAAATATTGCATAACGTGCCTCTTAAATCTTTTACTTATTTTTTTATCTGTCGCTTTTTTCGGATATTTTAGCTAGAAGCGCGTGGCTCCTAGCTCTAAGCTTAATCTAATAAACTTCAAACAACCCTGCAGCACCCATTCCGCCACCAATACACATAGTACAAACTACATATTTAGCGCCGCGACGTTTGCCTTCAATCAAAGCGTGACCAACCATACGTGCGCCACTCATTCCGTAAGGATGACCTATAGAAATAGCCCCACCGTTTACATTTAGAATATTGTCGTCAATACCTAACTTGTCGCGGCAATATAATACTTGCACAGCGAAGGCTTCGTTTAATTCCCATAAACCAATATCGTTCATGGTTAGGCCATGACGTTTAAGCAATTTTGGAATAGCGAAAACCGGGCCAATACCCATTTCATCAGGTTCACAACCGGCAACAGCAATACCGCGATAAGCACCTAGTGGTGTTAGGTTTTGTTGTTCAGCTAGTTTATCGCTCATGATGACACACGCAGATGCACCGTCAGACAATTGGCTAGCATTACCAGCAGTAATAACACCACCTTCGATAACAGGTTTTAGGTTTTTCAAACCTTCTAATGTGGTTTCAGCACGGTTACCTTCGTCTTTACTAAGCGTAACTTCTTGGAAGCTTTCGACTTTGGTTTCGCGGTCAATAATGACTTTGGTCGCAGTTACCGGCACTATTTCATCATCAAACTTGCCAGCAGCTTGTGCAGCAGCAGTACGCATTTGGCTACGATATGCATATTCATCTTGCGCATCACGATTAATACCGTAACGAGCTGCTACTACTTCAGCGGTTTGTAACATAGGCATATAAATATTTTTGTGCATTTTAGCTAAAGCTGGATCAACGATACGGTGAGTATTCATTGACTTGTTTTGCACTAAACTAACTGAATCAAGTCCACCAGCTACCATTACAGGTACATTATCAGTAATAATATGTTTTGCTGCAGTAGCGATAGCATACATACCTGAACTACATTGACGGTCAAGTGTCATGCCCGATACCGAAGTAGGTAAACCAGCCGCTAGTCCAGCCAAACGACCAATGTTCATGCTGCCACTACCTTGGGTTAAGGCACTGCCCATGATGACATCATCAATACTGGCAGGATCGACACCAGATCTTTTTACTGCTTCACGGATAGCATGGCCACCCAAACTTGGCATTTCAAGATTATTAAATGCGCCTTTATAAGCACGGCCGATAGGGGTTCTTGCGGTTGATACAATGACTGCTTCTTTCATAATGTTCTCTTTAAAATATGTTTAATTCGTTTGAAATAAGGTAAGTGCTGACAACTATAGGTCAGCGAATCTTTTACCTTGCTCAGCTAATTTTTTAAGTAAAGGTGCAGGTTCAAACCAGTTTTTACCATGCTCGCCTAACTCATCGCGATATTTACACATAGCGTCATACACAGTTTTTAAACCAATCTCATCGGCATACTGCATAGGGCCACCGCGATAAACAGGGAAACCATAACCATAGACATAAATCACATCGATATCGCTAGATTTAGCAGCAATACCTTCTTCTAATATCAACGCACCTTCGTTGATCATAGGGAAAATAATCCGTTCGATAATTTCTTGGTCGCTAATGTCACGTTGCGCCACGCCTAAATCTGCAGCAACTTGTTTCGCTAGCTCAAGTACACTTGGATCAGGAATGGGTTTACGGTTACCTGCTTCGTATAAGTACACACCTTTACCGGCTTTTAATCCTACTCTGCCCTGCTCTACTAGCTTGTCAGCTAAAATGCAGTAAGTTGGATCATGCTTAATAAATTCGCGACGTGATTCACGCACAAAAGCACCGATATCTTGTCCAGCCATATCGCCCATAGTGAAAGGACCCATTGGCAAACCAAAGTCGTAAATAACTTTATCGATATGTTCTGGTGTACCACCCTCAAGCATCATGCGATTCGCTTCACGTCCGTATCCTTCAATCATACGGTTACCGACAAAACCAAAACAAACACCAACTAGAACAGCAACCTTGTTGATCTTCTTAGCCATTTTCATAGCGGTTTTAATCACTTCAGGCGATGTTTTGCTGGTTTTAACAACTTCTAGCAATTTCATTACGTTAGCAGGACTAAAGAAATGCAAACCAATGACATCTTCAGGACGCTTAGTGGCTTCACCAATCTCATCGATATCTAAGGTAGAAGTGTTAGAGGCTAAAATGGCGCCAGGCTTACAAACAGCGTCTAAGGCCTTAAAGACTTCTTGCTTGACTGACATTTTTTCAAATACAGCTTCAATCACTAAGTCCACATCACTTAAGGCAGCGTATTCAGTAGAGCCAGTTAACAAGGCCATTCTGTCTTCGACTTGCTCTGCAGTAAGCTTGCCTTTTTTCGCTGAGTTTTCGTAGTTTTTACGAATTAACGCCAAACCTTTATCTAAGGCTTCTTGTTTAAGCTCAAGCATGATCACAGGAATACCTGCATTGGCAAAGTTCATGGCAATGCCGCCGCCCATAGTACCTGCGCCAATAATACCGACTGTTTTGATGTCTCTTACAGGGGTTTCTTTATCGAAGTCTTTAACATGAGACGCAGCACGTTCAGCGAAGAAAAAGTGTTGCTGTGCACGTGCTTCTTTAGAACGCATACATTCCATGAACAGCTCACCTTCGCGAACTAAACCTTCAGCAAAAGGTAACTCAACAGATGCTTCGACCGCTTGGATACAACGTTCCGGAGCAAAAAAGCCTCTAGCTTGAGTCGCTAAACCTTTACGGTATTGAGCAAATAATTCTTTAGGTGCAGTGCTCACATCAATTTGCACATCGCAGGTTTTACGTACTTTGCTACCTTCAGCAACTACTTTTTCGCAAAACGCCAATGCACTACTAAGTAATGTTTCAGGGGAATCCACTACAACATCAAAAACACCAGGTAACTTTTTAGCAGCAACAGGGCGACCAGAAACAATCATATCCAGCGCTTGCTGCACACCTGCTAATCTAGGTAAACGCTGGGTGCCACCCGCTCCAGGTAAAATACCTAGGTTAACTTCTGGCAAGCCCACTTTATTAGACGCAAAGGTTACTCGGTAATGACAAGACAAGGCCACTTCTAAACCGCCACCAAATGCAGGGCCGTTTAAAACAGCGACTACAGGCTTAGGTGAATTTTCAATGACATCTAGCACTACAGGCAGATTAGGCTCTAGATCACCACCAGAAAATTCACTGATATCCGCTCCACCAGAAAACAAGTTCTGTTTAGACGAAATAACAATGACGTCAACTGACTCGTCAGCAATCGCAGCATTTAGATGCTCTATTAGTCCGACACGTACAGATTTAGACAATGCATTAACAGGGGGATTTTGCATCCATAACGCTGCAACTTTATTATTTGCAGATGGGGTTTCAATTAGCTCATAACCAACAGCTTGTGTTTCGACTTGACTCATATAGACCTCTTACCAGCTTAAAATGTATTAACGGATACTAGGCCACCCGTCCCAATCATTCTAATTTATTGATTTTATACTGCAGAATAAGCACAGATTATTAGTGCTAAGTCCAAGTAATACATATTAAGCAGCGAATCTATTCATTAAATGGATAATTCTTCATTAGTCTGAGCAAGTTGACTTTTCATGACACTTTTGATGTTCTACACCACAATTATTTTACAAAAAAATTACATGGAGAGACGAGCATTGCAGTATTTGACCACCCCTGAACACTGTTTCGAACAAATAACAGACTTCAGTTACACCCCTCATTTTTTGCAAGTCGATGATAATGAAGGTGGTTTGCTGAAACTCCATTATGTAGATGAAGGCCCAAAAGATGGCGATGTAGTATTAATGCTGCATGGCGAACCTAGCTGGTCGTATCTATATCGTAAAATGATTGGTCCAGTTGTGGCAGCTGGTTATAGAGTTATCACACCTGATTTGATTGGCTTTGGTAAATCAGACAAACCCACTGAACGAAGTGACTATACGTTTCAGCGACACCTTGATTGGGTGCGCCAAGTAATCATCCAATTAGACCTAAAGGACATTACTTTAGTATGTCAAGATTGGGGCGGATTACTGGGATTACGTTTAGTAGCAGAACATTCGGATTTATTTGCACGGGTTTTAGCTGCAAACACTATGCTGCCTACTGGCGATCATAGTGCCAGCGAAGCATTCTTGAATTGGCAAACTTTTTCTCAAGAAGTAGAAGTGTTTCCAGTAGCTGGCATTATTAAAGGTGCCACTGTTAGCCCTCTTAGTCCTGAAGTGCTGGCCGCATATGATGCGCCTTTTCCTGATGAAACTTATAAGGCAGGTGTAAGACAGTTTCCACTGCTTGTGCCCACAACACCAGATAACCCAGCAAGTCAGGACAACAGATTAGCTTGGGAATCCCTACAACAATTCAAAAAGCCGTTTATCACCGCATTTAGTGATTCAGATCCTGTAACTGCGGGAGGCGACAAAATTATGCACAAACTTATTCCTGGCTGCGAAGGTCAGGCACATACCACTATTGAGCAAGGCGGGCATTTTTTACAGGAAGATAAAGGCGAACAACTCGCTGAAGTATTATTAACCTTTATGAATGCCAACCCACTTTAATTTTTAGTAATACAAGAACAGGAACAAATTGATGGATGAGTTATTAGATTTTACTGGAAAAGTAGCCTTGATTACGGGTGCCGGAGGCGGCTTTGGTCGTTTGTTAGCACAAGGTCTTGCTAAACGTGGATGTAAATTGGTGATAAGTGATATCAACCAACAAAACTTAAATGAGACATTGGCCTCTTTACCAAACCAAGACAATGCAATCTCGATGTTGTGTGATGTTTCCAAAGAACAAGATTGCAAAAATATGGTAGATAGCGCCTTAGAAAAATTTGGTCGAGTAGACATAGGTGTCAACAATGCTGGCATAGCTCACGATTTGACTCCCTTACATCAATTGACTGAAGACACTATGCACAGCCAATTTAATGTTAACGTCAACGGTGTGTTGTTTGGTATGAAATACCAAATCGAAGCGATGCTTAAACAAGGCGAAGGCCATGTGCTCAATATCAGTTCTTTGGCTGGTTTAGGTGGCGCTCCAAAAGGCGGTGCATATGCTGCAGCCAAACATGCAGTAGTAGGTTTAACGAGAACCGCAGCAGTGGAGTACGCAAGAAAAGGCGTGCGTTGTAATGCCATCTGTCCTTTCTACAGTCCTACCGCTATTTTAGGTGAGTTTGCGTCAGAAGAAGGCCAAGCTCAATTAGCTAGAGGTACACCTATGAAACGCTTATCTAAACCTCAAGAAGTGGTGAATACCATGTTGTTAATTTTGTCTCCGGGTAATTCTTATATGACCGGGCAAACCATCGCCGTTGATGGCGGCGTAACGGCTTGGTAAGAAAGAGTGACGAGCTTGTAGCTACGAGCTCTGAAATACAAAAATAATTTTTTACCACATAGGACACTGAAAGCACAGAGAAGAGACATGTTGGTCTTAACAATCTAGTCGCTTTTCTCTGTGTAGCGCAGTTCTCTGTGTTCTCTGTGGTTCGAACGCTTTGTACTTTTATAGATACAGATAAATTAAAGGAAAAAATATGCAAGCCTTGATGATGAACACCCAGTTAATGATCTCATCCATACTTAGACACGCGGATAAGAACTTTCCGGATTCGGAGATTGTTTCTGTCACAGCAGATAATCCAAGACATAGACATACCTATAAAGATTTTGCTAATCGTAGCCGTCAGTTGGCTAACGCTTTAGTCGAGCTTGGTGCTAAATTTGGTGATCGCATTGGTACCTTAGCTTGGAACGATTATCGCCATCTAGAGCTTTATTATGGGGTATCTGGCAGTGGCATGGTGTGTCATACCATCAATCCTAAATTGTTCCCTGAGCAAGTGAACTACATTATCAATCACGCTGAAGACAGATTTCTCTTTGTGGATTTATTAGTGGTGCCATTATTAGAAGCACTAAAAGATCATCTTCCTAAAGTTGAGGGTTACATCATTTTAACCGATGAAGCTCATATGCCAAAAACGACTTTGCCTAACGTGATGTGTTACGAAACACTTTTAAGCAAGCAGTCCACTTCCTTTGAATGGCCTGAGTTTGATGAAAATACTGCCAGCGCCATGTGTTACACCTCAGGCACAACAGGTAATCCTAAAGGTGTAGTGTATAGCCATCGCTCAACTGTATTACATGCATTAGGCGGGAGCATGCCTGACGTGGTTGCGGCGTCTTATAAAGAAACCACTCTTCCCATAGTGCCTATGTTCCATGTTAATGCATGGGGTGCACCTTATGCCGCATTAATGGCAGGCTCGAAGATGGTTATGCCTGGGCCGAAAATGGCTGATGGTGAATCACTGCAAAACCTGATTGAAACCGAAAAAGTGACCTTTAGTTCAGGGGTGCCTACCATTTGGTTAGGACTACTAGATTATTTGGAGAAAACCGGTAAAACCATTCCTAGCATGACTCGTGTGAGTGTTGGTGGTGCGGCTTGTCCCAGAACTATTATCGAACGCTTTAAGCATCTGCATAATATAGAAGTGGTCCAAGGCTGGGGTATGACCGAAACTAGCCCGCTTGGTACTATTTTTTGTAAAAAAGCAGGCATGGATGATTTGACTGAAGAAGAGTTAATCGATTTACAATGTTTACAAGGCCGTGGCGTATTTGGTATTGAAATGCGTATCGTCGATGAAAACAATCAAGAATTACCATGGGATGGTGTCGCCTTTGGCGCCCTTAAAGTACGTGGCCCTTGGGTAGCCAGTGGCTATTATGGTTTATCACAAGTACCTGGTTCAGAAGGATGTCCAGTGGATGAACTTGGTTGGTTTGATACCGGCGACGTAGCGACTATTAACCCCCAAGGTTATTTGCAAATTACCGATCGCACCAAAGACGTTATCAAAACGGGTGGAGAATGGGTCAGTTCAATAGAGATTGAAAATGCAGCAGTGAGTCATCCGGAAGTAGCCGAAGCCGCAGCCATCGGACGTTATCATCCCAAATGGACAGAGCGTCCACTACTAGTTGTAGTGCTTCAGGCCGATTCAAGTGTATCTACGGAAGAAATAATAGAGTTTTTACAAAACAAACTTCACAAGATATCAATGCCAGACGACGTTGTGTTTGTCGAAGAGTTACCTCATACAGCGACAGGTAAACTCAATAAGTTGGCTTTGAGAAAAACTTTAGAGGATTATCAGTTCCCTACAAAGTAATAAGCACTACATAATTCAAAAAAGGCGCACTAGCGCCTTTTTTTTTGTGCTTAACTTTGCACCACCCTTTACACAACCCCAGTTTCTCATACACATTTGTTAACCATTTCATTATTGCTTTTTTCAATAATTTAATTAGGGTGCGTGCAGTAAAATCACTGTACTCACTATAAAAATACTTCAGGGAAACATTATGAAGCTTAAACACTTGTGTTCATGGCTGTTGCTAAGTATGACAATTTCAGTCACTAGCTATGCCAAAGAAACCGCCTTTCGATTATCCACATTTATTAAACCTAGTTTTCAGCAGATTACGCTAAAGATTGATCCAGACAGCCCTACATTTAGTGGTGAAACAACAATTACAATTGATGTGACAAAGGCTACAGATACGATTGGTTTTTACCAAAAAGATCTCGACATTCATCAGGCTTACTTAACTAACGGCGACACCCGTATACCGCTAACTGTCACCTCCCATGAATACGAGATCCAGCACGGCAAAGCGAGTCAAAAAATTGCTGCTAACCGATACAAATTGCATATTGTATTTGATGGGAAAATCAATACTTCATCTGATGGCATGTATTTGTCAAAATTTGAAGGACTGAACTATGTGTTCACTCAATTTGAAGATATGTACGCTAGACGCGCTTTTCCTAGTTTTGATGAGCCAGGATTTAAAATTCCTTATCAGATGACAATTATATCTCCTGAAAAACACACTGTTTTGTCCAACACCTTAGTTAACAATCGCACGGTGAAAGATGGTTGGCAGACAGTAGAGTTTAATAAGACCAAACCAATGCCTAGTTATATATTGGCATTAGCGGTGGGAGAACTAGACTCTTATGACATTCCAAATTTGAGTGTGCCAGGCAAAATTTACACACCTAAAGGGCAAGCTGCACGTACTAAATTTGCGGCCAAACATACTGCAGCTATTTTAGAGAATTTAGAAAGCTATTTTGGCTCGCCCTACCCTTATGAAAAACTCGATTTTATAGCCGTGCCTAACTTTACTTTTGGGGCAATGGAAAACGCAGGCTTAGTCACCTATCGTAGCAGTTTGTTATTACTTGAAGACGAACCCCGCCTAGCAGAACAAAGTGGCACATTAAGCGTGATTGCCCATGAACTTGCGCATATGTGGTACGGAAACTTAGTCACTATGGCATGGTGGGATGACTTATGGCTAAACGAAGCTTTTGCTTCATGGATGGCCAGTAAAGTGATGATGGACTTATACCCAGAGCAAAACGTTAAAGGTCAATTAGTACAAGAAGGTGCATTTGGTGCCGACGCTAGCCCAACAGTAAAGCCCGTTAAAAAAGTCGTAAGAAGCCAAACTGATGTAATGGATGGCCTTGGCTTAAATTACAGTAAAGGTGAGTCTATTTTGCAGCTTATTGAATCCATGGTAGGCGAAAAAGCCTTCCAAAAAGGCATTCAAACCTATATGAAAAACAATGCATTTAAAAATGCTCAGGCGGATGACCTGTGGAAAGTGTTATCTACAGTAGCCAACTTCGATGTGCCTGCCATGATGAAAACTTACCTAGAACAACCGAGCTACCCATTAGTTGAATTTGCGGCAAATGGTGAGATTAGCCAATCTCGTTACCACCTACAAGGAGCAGAAGTTAAAGAACAAACTTGGATTGTGCCTCTGGCGATTAGTTATAAGAAAAACGGCAAAGTATCTCGCACTAATTTGTTCCTTAATTCAGCCAAAACAACAGTCAGCGAGCTTGCTGAGGCTGATTGGATTTTTCCTAACGAAAACGCCATGGGTTATATGCGCTGGAAAGTATCACCCGCACAACTTTCAGCTTTACTTGACGATATATCAGTATTAAACGCTCGCGAGAAAAAATCCTTGCTCTACAATACACAAGCGTTGTTCTCAGCTGGTGAAATTGAGTTGGGCGAAATGATGACTGTTATGGATGTTTTAGTCGATGACAAAGATCCTATGATTGGCAGAGCTGTTGTTAGCACTTTGAATGACTTCCTGTATTTAGTAGACAAAGATAACGAAGCCATGTTTGGTCAATTTGCGGCCAACAAACTCACGCCTTGGTTTGAACGCCTAGGTGTCGAAGATCAACTTAGTGACTCAACTGATACAACACGTTTACGGGGCTCTGTATACGGCATATTAAGTCGTTATGCCAACACCCCAAAAGTTGAAAAAGTAAGCGCTGAACTAGCTAATAAGTATTTAGAAGATCCTATTAGTGTGCCCAGAAGCATAGCCACTAGAGCATTGAGAAATATGTCTCGATTTAGTGAGCAAGATTGGTTTACCAAGTTAAGAGGTTTTTATGTTGCCAATACAGATGCGAACATTCGCGGTACAGTCAGCCGAGCGATGATTTTCACCGATGAGCAAAAAATAGCAAAAACCTTAGACTTTGCTTTATCGGATCATGTTAGTCCTGCCAATGCCATTACTAACGTATACTTTGCAATTAGTGGTCTAGATGATCAGACCATGTTCTATGCTTGGTTGGATCTAAACTTTGATGTATTATCGAAAAAAATGCCGGCCTATCACATTGCCAGTATGCCTGAGTACTTTTCAACCTCCTGTGATGCAGACAATATTAAGCTTGCCGAAAAATTCTATGCCGATAAAAAAGCTAACTTTGACGGCATGGCACGCAGCTATGATATAGCCATGGACTCTGCTAAGCAGTGCCTATCGTTAAAGCAATCGAACCAAGCTAATTTTAACCGTTACTTGCAGGTTGCAACTAAGCACTAAAGTGTTTTAACGCTTATTAAAACAAAAAATAAAAACCGACTAACTTGTCGGTTTTTTTATACCAACAATTAGATGCTTACGAGAAAATTAGTGTTTGAAGTTATATATACGGAACACAAAATTGGATGTTCAGCAGTTGATTTACAGGATATAGTCTTGCTATAGGTACCTCTACTAAACTAATTACGCAGTTTAAGTTAGGTTAGCATTTACTTGAGAAAGGAGTAAAATTCGATGCCAAGCCTCTCAGGGTTGTATCAAATAACCTCAGATAGCAATTTATCTTATGAGCAAAAAATGGATGCTTTGCTGCAGTTTGGTTTGAATCATTTCCAACTTGAACTTGCTATTATTAGTGAGATAAAAGATGACAATTACATTGTACGACATGGTGTTTCTCCTGATAATTCACTACTTGTAGGTACCATTTTCCCAGTTGCCGAAACTTATTGTTTACATACCTTAGCAACCAATCAAGCGCTATCTTTTCACCATGCAGGTAAGAGTCATATTGCCCAACACCCATGCTACTTAAATTTTGGTTTAGAAAGTTACATTGGTGCCCCTCTTTTGGTTGAAGGTAAACGTTTTGGCACCATTAACTTTTCAGCAAGCGCTCCTCGAACCCAGCCTTTTAGCCCAGAAGAACATGACTTTGTAGAATTACTCTCTCATTGGGTCGGTAATGAAATAGCCCTTAATGAAAAGCTGGTACTACTGCATGAACAACAACAAAAAATGGCGCGCCAACAAAATATATTGGAACAAATGGGCCAATTGGCAGGTGTAGGAGCTTGGGAAGTTGATCTAATTAATGAAAAAATTTATTGGTCAAAAGAGACTAGAAAAATTCATGAAGTTGACGCTGATTATGAGCCTGATATAGCAACATCAATAAATTTTTATAAAGAAGGCGAAAATCGTGAACGTATCACCAATAGAGTTAATAAGGTAATAGAACAAGGAGGGCATTTTTCTGGGGAATTTGAAATTGTCACTCAAAAAGGAAACAATAAATGGGTGGCATCCAAGGGAAGAGCTGAATTAGAGAATGGCCAATGTGTTAGGTTAATAGGGGCTTTTCAAGATATAACCGAACAGGTTTATTCTCGGGTTCAATTAGAAAATAGACACAAAGAGCTCTCGTTAGCACTTGAAGCCCGCAGTTTATTTTTAGCCAATATGAGCCATGAAATTCGCACACCAATCAATGGTGTAATGGGCATGTTACAAATATTGGAAGCTTCACCTCTTAATTCTGAACAACAACGTTTTTTAAGTTTAGCCAAATCTAGTGCTTCGTCCTTACTTGGCATTATCAGCGATATTTTAGATTTCACTAAGATTGACTCTGGCAAGTTAACACTTGAAAAAGTACCAGTAGACCTCAACCAATTACTGAATAATTGCGTCGATATTTTTAGTCCACAAGCGAAAGACAAGTCTATCTTTATGACAAAACAATTTGATTTAATTCAAAATGTTATCGTGCTCACCGATCCAACTCGACTTCGTCAAATTTGTTCGAACCTGTTATCAAATGCAATTAAATTTACTCATCAAGGGCAGGTTAATATTGCGATCCAACTAAACTTACACGCCGACAATCAAGCCACTTTAATCATTACTGTTAAAGATACCGGATTGGGTATCAGTGAAGAACAACAAACAAATTTATTTTCGCCCTTTAATCAAGCAGACGAAACCACCACTCGCAAATTCGGTGGCACCGGGCTTGGCCTATCAATTACTCGCAAAATCTGCCAGTTAATGGGTGGCGATGTAAGTGTACAAAGCACACCGAATAAAGGCAGTACATTCAAGGCAAGTATCGAGGTCGGTATTCTGAAGGAAAAAGGACAAACCATAGACTCCTCTATTTTTGTATCAAAACCCAAAGATCTTAGCCACCTCAGAGTATTGGTAGTTGAAGATAATGAAATCAATCAAGTCGTTATCGGAGAAATGTTAAAACAACGACAAATTACTTATGACATCGTAAATGATGGATTAGAAGCCTTGGCCATACTTGAGCATGAAACAAAACTTGCTCGCACTTTTTCGCTCATTTTAATGGATTGCCAAATGCCAAATATGGATGGCTATGAAGCAACCCAACATATTCGGCAACTATCCTCCCCAGTAGCCACTATTCCCATTATTGCTTTGACTGCAAATGCTATGTCGGGAGAACGTGAAAAGTGTTTTGCTTGTGGTATGAATGAGTATTTATCTAAACCAGTAGAACAATCCCAATTGTATTCAATGATAGAAAAGTTTGCCTAAAGATGCATTGCGTTAAATTGTCGGGTTGATTCCGCCAACCACTATAGTATGTACAACAAAAACCTTTACCTCCCACCTCCAAAGGTGATGATAAAATGTACCCTTATATTTGTATGCTAAATACATCCACAGTCATATTTTTACAGGTGAAAATTGATTAGCCTTGGACTCAAAAGTTATACGACACTTTGAGAGCTAATATATACTCACAAACCATCTCGTCGCGCCAGTCCCATTATCGAAACACCACCTCATAAAATACCGTCCCACTATCGAGACGGATCACCTTCCATAAAGCCTAGCAACCTCTAACCAATTGAAATAAAAGAAAATTAATTATTGGCACAAGCATTGCTCTATTCACTACATATGCAAGACATAAGTGACACAAGGTAAAATAATCAATGGACATCATTCGCGAAAAACCCAAAAAGAAAATGAGCGTCAAAATTTTGGGTGTTGTGGCCTTAATCATCATCTTGTTTTTTGCTGTAAAGCTTGTCTTTAACCGTGACGGATCAACCTACGCAGTGAACAGTAATGCTTTGTTAACAGACAAAGTACAACAAGGCGAACTTTATGTATCTGTGCGCGGCATAGGTGTTTTAGTGCCTAAAGACATTCGCTGGGTAGCCACAAATGTAGAAGGCCGGGTTGAACGTATATTGATCAAAGCGGGCGCTTTGGTAAAAGAAGGCGATTTATTGATGGAGTTAAGCAACCCACAGCTGGAACAACGCCTAGAAGAAACCAGATGGGAACTGGATGAAATGGAAGCCGAAACAACGGCCCTAGAAGTTTCATTAGAGTCTGAATTACTCGACCAAGAAGCCGCCGTAATCAACGAAAAACTCAATCACGAACGTGCGTTGCTCACATTAAACGCTCAAAAAACATTATTAGAACAAGGCGTAGTAGCGGTATCTCACATCGACCATGAAGAAATAAAAATAGATGTGGCGCAATTTAAACAACGCTGGGAATTAGAAATTAAACGTTTGGCAAAACGCCGTGAAAATCTAGCCGCACAGCGTTTGGCCGCCCAAGCGCGCCTTAACCGCATGCGCAAAATCCTACAACGTGCGCAGCAACAAGTAGACGGCTTACACGTTAAAGCAACCATGGACAGCATAGTGCAAGAAATGCCAATGGAATTAGGGCAACAAGTCAGCTCTGGCACCAACCTCGCCCGCTTGGCTCGCAGTGGAGAGTTTATCGCTGAATTACGGATCCCAGAAAAGCTTATCAATGAGGTAGTCATAGGCCAAGCGGTAACGGTAGATACTCGTACCAGCAAAATCCAAGGCAAGATAAAACGAATCGATCCAGCTGTAATCAATGGTTCAGTTCAAGTGGACGTTGAATTAACCAGTGACATTCCCAAAGAAGCACGGCCTGACTTAACTGTAGAAGGCGAGATAGACATTGCCCGCATCAACAATACCTTATTTGTGCAACGCCCTATGTTTGCCAAAAGTTTTGGCCAAGCACAAGTTTACTTATTAGATACCCAAGGTAACAGCGCCAGCAGACATGAGGTCACATTTGGGCAAACATCGACCAAGTACATCGAAATTAAATCAGGTTTAAAAGCGGGACAAAACATAATTGTTTCTGATGTATCAAGCTTTGAAGAACATCAACAAATTAAAATTAACTGAATAATTAACTGAATAATTAACTGCAAAGAGCGGAGCGCAAAATTATGATCACTACATCAGCTACATCTAAGTCATTAGTGACGTTAAACAACATAAAAAAAGTATTTTTTACTGATGATGTTGAAACCCATGCATTGAACGAGATTAATTTAAGTATCAATAAAGGCGAGTATCTTTCTATCACCGGCCCATCAGGTTGTGGCAAATCTACCTTGTTATCTTTGTTAGGTTTACTCGATACCTCAACGGCAGGTACTTATCAATTAGCCGGCCATGAAGCATCTGATTTAAGCCGTGATGAAAGAGCCAAAATTCGCAATAAAGAAATTGGCTTTATTTTTCAGGCTTTTAATCTGATCAGTGATTTGAGTGTGGCCGAAAATGTTGAGTTGCCTTTAACTTATCGCAGCGACATTACTAAAAGCCAACGAGCTGAAATGGTAAAAGACGCGCTAGAAAAAGTGGATATGCAACACAGAGCCAATCATTTTCCTTCACAGCTTTCAGGCGGACAACAACAGCGGGTAGCTGTGGCTCGAGCCATTGCTGGTAATCCCTCTATCATTTTGGCAGATGAACCCACAGGAAACTTGGATTCAAAAAATGCGCAGGTAGTAATGAGCTTACTCGACCGACTCCACGATCAAGGCGCAACTATATGTATGGTGACTCATGATCCCCGCTCGGCAGCTCGTGCTGGCCGCACTATTGAAGTATTCGATGGGAAAATAGTCTCGGATCAATTAACTGAAAAATCCCAAGCAGTTGTTTTATAAATAAAACATGTTCTAGATTTGTTTATTAGGAGAAATTATTATGTCTGTCTCTCTCGACATTAAATACGCGGCAAGGTTATTAGCCAAAAAGCCTGCATTCACTGCACTGACAGTGCTAATTGTCGCCATAGGGTTAGGGCTGACCCTTTATACTTATTCACTGCTGAATAGTTTAGTGTTCACCCCTTTGACCTTAAACAACGACAAACCCATTTATGCAGTCGAAGCGCAATATGATTACACCCATTTGTCTAGGAGGCCAGCCGATCCATTCGACTTATATAAACTAAAAAATGAGCTAAATTTGCTGGAAGATTTAGGTGTCTATCAAGAAGGCACCACCTTTGTTGGCGGCGCAGGTGCCAACACCGCTATTCGTAAATTTAACTCTACCTATGTAAGTTGGAACATTTTTGAATTCGCCGGTGTGCAGCCCATTTTGGGCCGAGGATTTTCACCAGAAGATCATTTTGAAGGGGCTGAACCAAGCGTAGTACTTAGCTACGAAGTATTTCAAAACTACTTCCGAGGTGATGAATCAGTTGTGGGTACTATGGTGCCTTTAGATGCCGAACCCAATCGTATTATTGGCGTCATGCCTGAAGGGTTTGCGTTTCCGGCTATTGCGGAGATTTGGCAGCCTCTGCCTCAGGTCAGCGTTGCTGCAACCGAACGTTCTTATAACGGTGTGTTTGGCTTCGCCCGTCTTGCTGACGGGGTAACACTCAGCCAATTACGTACAGAAATGGATGCTTATAGTACTGAACTATCGACACGCCTTGACGAAGATATGAATTGGCGTATTAATACTGACGGAAAATACCTCTCTGCAGAGCCCTTCAAAAAAGCAGCCATTACCCAGTACTACTCGATGTTTATGGCCATGTTTGTGGTGGTATTTCTAATCCTACTTTTAGCCTGTATCAATGTGGGTAATTTATTATTGGCAAGAGTTAATCAGCGCTTTAAAGAAATTGCTATTCGCGTGGCTATGGGTGTACCCAGAAAACGTTTAATTTTACAAATGTTATGGGAAAGCATCTTTATTTGTAGCATAGGTGGGCTCCTTGCGTTGTTGTTAGCAGCATGGGGATTGGAAATCAGTAACCAAGTATTTGACCAAACCTATGCAGTAGACAACTTAAAACCATTTTGGTGGCATGTACAAATTGAAGCTAACGGAATTTTTCTGCTAATAAGCGCAGTTGTTGCCATGATTTTTATTACTGGCTACATACCGGCATGGCGAGCTTTATCAGGTGATTTTAATGCTGTTTTACGAGACGGAACCCGTGGAGCCATAGGCAAAAAAGCCGCTCAAGCCAGCAAAGTATTAGTGATTTCAGAAATATTCTTATCATGCGTGGTATTAATGATGGCCAGTATATTACTTTCTACCAGTTATTCTGCCGGTATTGCTGATTATGGTGTGGAAACAGAAAATCGTTTGACTGCACAATTACAACTGCCACCTGTTAGTTTTGGCATACGCCGCGACACTGAGTTTGAACATGCCGACCGTTTAAAACGTTCTGCATTTTATTACGCATTAAAGGACGAATTAGAAAGTCAGCCCAATATACAAGCGGTGGCCATGATGACTGAATTACCTGGCCGCGGTGAAGGCACCAGTTACTACGAAATCGAAGGTCGCGAAGCACCCGTGTATAACGAAAATCCTTATAGCAATAACGAAGGTGTAGCAAAAGATTCTTGGCGTGCCTTGGGTATGCGGATCATTCAAGGTCGAGACTTTGATCACAGAGATATTGGCGAAGGTGTACTGAGTATTATTATCAACGAGTCTATTGCTAAAGAGTTTTTCCCTGATGGTGATGCCATTGGGCAACGAGTTCGTAGAGCTAACCCAGGCAATAAGGGCGAGTGGAATACTATAATGGGCGTGGTATCAGACACTTTCCATGGCTCAACCATGCGCTCTTCTAGTACCTCTTATAACTCATATCATATAATGGACAATTGGGGACTGTTTAGAGTCAATATGGCTATGCATTACACAGGATTGCAGGTTGAAGCGGAAAAAACACTGCTCCAAGCAGTAGATAAAGTGAATACAGATGTGGGTGTTTATCATATTCAAAGTTACGATAATTTAATTAAACAGCCAATGATGTTGGTTGTGGCTGTGAGTAAAGTGTTTTTACTCTGCGGCATTATTGCGGCGTTTCTTGCAGCCAGCGGTATTTACGCTGTGGCTTCGAATAGCATCAGTCAGCGTACCCAAGAAATTGGTGTGCGCCGAGCCTTAGGATCATCTGACGCGGGGATCATGCGTTTATTTATGCTACAAGCAAGTCAACAATTAGCCATTGGTTTAACCATCGGAATTGGTCTATCTATTTGGCTAGTCAACTTTATGAGTGAAACCATGATCATCAATGATCTCAGTTACGTGTTAGGCATGTTAGGTGTACCACTACTGATTATCTTTATGGTGTTATTGGCGACCTTTATTCCTACTAAAAAGGTAGTATTAATGGAGCCAAGTGAAGCCTTGCATCATGATTAATACACTTTAAAATGATTAAAAAATAAAGGCTTACAGCTTCATACCTGTAAGCCCTAAATAAGAACTTAAAATGAAACATTCAATTTTAATAGCTGACGATGATAGCCGTATCCTGACAGCGCTAAAACTTTTGCTTAAAGGCGAAAATTACCAGGTTACAGCGGTAACTTCGCCTAAAGAGTGTTTAGATACACTGCAAAAAGACCATTACTCTTTGGCCTTGGTTGATCTTAACTACCATGCTGATACCACATCAGGTGACGAAGGTTTACAACTTATAGCTGCTATTAAACAACTCGACGAACAACTGCCTGTTGTGGTGATGACGGGCTACAGCAGTATTGAAGTCGCAGTTGAAGCCATGAAATTAGGTGCAGTAGATTTTGTTCAAAAGCCTTGGGGCAATGATAGATTGCTTAGCATTATCCAAGCGCAAATACGTATCGGTGATATGCAGCATCAAGGCATAAAACTGGCTCAGGAAAATGCCCTGTTAAGAGATCAAATTTCTGCAAAGTCTGCTGGCATCATTGCCCAGTCCCAAGTGATGCAACAACTGTTAACCCAATTAGAAAAATTAGCACAAAGCGATATGAACATCTTACTTACCGGTGAAAATGGCACCGGAAAAAGCATGTTTGCTGAATACCTACATCAATGTTCGGGACGTAGCGCCTGCCCTTTTATATCCGTTAATATGGGCGCAATCAGCGAAAACTTATTCGAAAGTGAAATGTTTGGCCATGTCAAAGGCGCATTTACCGACGCTAAAGACAACCGCATTGGACGATTTGAGCTAGCCGAAGGCGGCACCCTATTTTTAGATGAAATCGCTAATATACATGGATCGCAACAAGCCAAATTATTACACGTGTTAGAAGCCCACCAGTTTGAAAAAGTGGGCAGTTCAAAAACTCAGTGTGTGGATGTACGTATGGTCTCTGCCACCAACGCAAATCTAGCAGAATTGATAGAACAAGGGCAATTTAGACAAGACTTGTTATATCGACTCAACACTGTGGAAATTACCATTCCACCTTTACGAGAACGGCTAGCCGATATCATGCCTTTAGCTGAGCATTTTTTAATGCAACACGCCCATAAATACCGAATGCCCCAAGGAGAATTTGCGACTCAAGCCATAGAAGCTTTGCGAGCTTATACTTGGCCTGGCAATATTCGCGAATTAAATCACATGATTGAACGCGCCATATTTTTACGTCTCGGAAACATCATTACCGCCACAGATTTGGGTTTAAACAATACAACCGAGGCGCTTTTACCAAAGGAAACACTAAATAATATTGATATTAACCATGCTCCATTGGATGAGATTGAAAAAACCATCATTGAGCAACGTCTAGCGCAGTTCAATCACAATGGACAAGAAACTGCGACCTCATTAGGCTTAAGTCGCAGCGCTTATTATCGAAGGTTAGAAAAACATAACCTGACCTTGTGATAAAATATGCGTTCAAGCATCTCGGTACTTAACGGACAATGTTAAAAAATACTAAAGTCGTCAGAATAGCATTTGAAGATAGGCTGGTGCGCCTTGCGCTTTTTATCGGACTATTACCAACATTCTGCTGTTGTGTGTTGTTATTCTTCGTTGATATGTCTATCTATCCAAAAATTTTATTGGTGTTGACCTTATTGGTTTGCATTCTATATTGCGCTTTCAGTATTCGCCAACAAGTCATATTTCAGCTTCGTACATCAACAAACTTGGTCGAGGCAATGACCTCAAATGACTACACCATGCGCGCCAATAATAAGGGCTTAGAAGGTGCACTCAGTGATTTTAATCAGTTATTAAATAACTTGGCTGAAACCTTAGCTGAACAAAGTTTAATCACCCGTGAAAAACAAATATTACTGGCTAAAGTCACGGATCAAATCGACGTTGCAATTGTGGCGGCTGATAACAATCAAGTCATCAGTTTAATGAACCCTGCCGCAGAAAAGTTATTCAAATGCCGCTTTGAAGAAATGCAAGGTTGGCCAATTAAACAACTAGGTCTACAAAATGTACTGTCTAAAGATTACAACAAAGTAGCCGAATTCGAGATAAAGCAACATAAAAAAAAGGTGCTGATCCGCACCGACCAATATTTTGAAAAAGGTATCAAACACACACTTATTTTTATAACCGATATTCAAAATTTATTACGAGAGGAAGAAAGGCAAGCTTGGCAAAAGTTATTGCGAGTACTCAGCCATGAAATCAACAATTCTATTGCTCCTATTGCTTCCATAGGGGAAACATTGGAAAAAATGGTTGAGAAACAATATTCAGGTACGGATTTAGATAAGGATTTGAAAGAGGGATTAGGCGTTATAACTGAACGAGCCCAATCACTCAATATATTTATCCAACGTTATCAAAAACTAGCAAAATTACCCTTACCTACTAAGTCTCTATTTAATATTGAACCATTAATCCAGTCGGTAGCTTTGTTATTTACTGACGCCAATATTGTGCTTGATTCAGCGGAATTAGTGGTTTACGCAGACAAAGACCAACTGCAACAAGTATTGGTTAACTTATTAAAAAATGCCTGTGAGTCTATGTACCATAATCCAACAGAAAAAATTAATATTTGCTGGCGAAAAGACAGCCAGTTTATTGAAATTGAAATACGCGACCACGGCTGCGGTATTAACAATATGGACAACTTATTTGTACCTTTTTACACTACAAAACAACAAGGAACAGGTATTGGTTTATCATTGTCGAGACAGATTCTCGTGAATCACGGTGGGGACTTAATCATCAGAAACCGCGAAGATACAACAGGTGTACAAGCCACACTTTTAATACCCACATAAACATTTATAGTTTTTACTCCATAAAAGCTTATTAGCCCTCTTTGAAACAATAAATTTGATCTTTAATTTCACCTTGAAAGTATCAATTGTGTAGTTCTTATAGTGTTCCTTGATCCCGCTTTAACGCGGGCTTTTTTTTGCCTATTGGGTATTATAACCTTCAAGACTTTTACAAAATGAAGGTTAGTTACAACCATGAAAACTATCGGACTAATAGGTGGTATGAGTTGGGAATCTACAGCCAGTTATTACCAACTGATCAATCAAGGCATTAAACAGCAACTAGGTGGCTTACATTCGGCTAAGTTGGTTTTAGTCAGTGTTGATTTCGCAGAAATAGAAGCATTACAGCATCAAGGTGATTGGCAAAAAACAGCAGAGATTTTATCCAATGCGGCTAAATCTCTTGAAGCCGCCGGGGCGGACTTTTTTCTGATTTGTACCAACACTATGCATAAAGTGGCATCCCAAGTATCTGATGCTGTGAACATCCCTTTATTGCATATTGCCGATGCGACAGGAACACAACTTGTTGCAGATAAAATGACCAAGATCGGGCTGATCGGTACTAAATTCACTATGCAACAGGGCTTTTACAAAGACAGATTAACCGATAAATTTTCAATTGATGTAGTGGTTCCTACTGACGCTGAGCAAGATATTATTCATCGCGTTATATACCAAGAGTTATGCTTGGGAATAGTAGACAAACAATCCCGCGAACAATATTTAAAAATCATACAAAATTTGACCCATCGCGGCGCTCAAGGGATCATTTTGGGCTGCACTGAAATTGGTTTGTTAATTGAAAAAAGTCATACAAAAAGCAAACTTTATGACACCACTTTTATTCATGCGCAGGCTGCAGTTGCAGGTTCGTTAAAATAATTTATATTTATTTTCCTTAAAATTCATACAGTTAAATATTAATGATAATTTATTTTGAATTTAATATTGAAAAATACATTGGCAACTACATATATATCTTGTCGACGCCGAAAGGGTTGACACAGAAACACAGGACTTGTTTCTGAGGTGTTAATTAAATTTAATTAGCACAGCCCATACTGGGTTTGGTGATAGGAAATCTAAACCTAAACGCCGCCGATTTTTCGGGGCAACTTTAAATTTTATATTGCTTAATTTACGAGGATATACACAATGCGTAACATCGATCTATCTCCACTTTACCGTTCATTTATTGGTTTTGACCACTTAGCTTCAATGATTGACACGGCTTCAAGAAACGAAAAACAATCTTCTTACCCTCCCTACAATATTGAATTGTTAGCCGAGGATAAATACCGTATTACTATGGCTATTGCCGGATTTGCTAAAGATGAAGTTAGCATAGAAGTGCAAGAAAATACCTTACAGGTCATTGGTACTAAGGCCGCCAAAGAAACGGATGACGCTTCCACCAAGGAAGAGCGTAAGTTCCTACACAAAGGCATATCAGAGCGAAGCTTTGAACGTAAATTCCAACTAGGGGATCACGTTAAAGTATTAGCTGCTGACTTAGAGCATGGTTTATTACACGTCGATTTAGAACGTGTGGTACCTGAATCGAAAAAGCCGAGAAAAATAGAGATTGGTAGTAAGCTTATCGAAAATAACGAATAAGCTTCCAAAACTCTCCCTGTTTTATGTGTAAAAGATAACGGCGCCTAGTGAGCGCCGTTTTTTTATATTGAAATAAAACTAAACTAAATAATTGTAAATTTAAAATACCTATTCATTATTTAACGCTTCAATAGGATTTAACTTAGAGGCTTTTATCGCAGGTATCATGCCAAATGTAATACCAATAAAGCTGCAAAACCCCATACCTAACAATGCCCACTCATAGGGGATATTGGCTTCAAAGCCAGTAAGTGCTGAGGTGATATTGCCTAATCCAAAGCCCAGTAAAATACCAATCACACCACCTAAATTACACAGTACCACTGCCTCGATTAGAAACTGCGTCAGAATATTCCGTCTTTTTGCACCTAGTGATTTTCGAATGCCTATCTCCTTAGTACGTTCGGTCACTGACACCAGCATAATATTCATGATACCAACACCTGCCACAATCAAGGCTACTGTGCCCATGATAAAGGCACCTATTTTTACTGGTTTGGTTGATTCATTAAATTGATCAATTTGACTCAAACTAGTGAAATAATAAAAATTGTCGGCTTCGTTATGCTTCAAGCCGCGAATACGCCGCAGCACACTGCGAGTTTCTTCAATGGCATCGTCTAATAACTCTGGTGTGCGAGAATGAATGGTGACATTCGCCGAACGTTGAAAACCACGACCATCCACTAAGCCATAAGTTTGTGAGTAAGTTGTGCCGGGGATCAGTGCCAACACCTCATAAGGCCCACCAAAAGCCGATTCTTTAGGGACAAAAGTACCAATCACTTCATATTTTGTACCGTCTACTCGTATTTTATTGCCAATGGGATCAGTAAAAGGAAAGAGTTCATTGGCCAAGGCATTACCTAATACCACTACTTTTCTGTGAGCCATCATATCCATACGAGAAATATTACGACCATTGGCAATATAATGAGTATTGTTTTCTGCATATTCAGGTGATCCACCGCACAGAGACACCATAGGTTCGGTACTGTAACCATTAAATGTGGCCACCTTGCCACCGTCCCAAAATTCGGTACCTACCAAATCGACAGATTGTACTTGGTCACGGATCGCTTGTGCCTCATCTAAGGTCACTGCTGGCCATTTCATGGCTTCACGTCTTTGTTCATCACTGGAAAATCCATTAGGCCATTTTTGTACTTGAAAGGTTTGCGTGCCTAATACTGTCATCTCCTTTTCCATAGTATTTTGTACCACCGAAATAGCAGTCATCACGCCTATAATTGAAGCCACACCTAAAATAACCCCAAATAAGGTTAAACTTGAGCGCAATTTATTACTACGAATTGCCCCTAAGGACATCACAAACGTATCGAATAATCTCATATTATTGACTCCAACTATTCATATCTTAAGGCCTCGATAGGATCCAGCTTTGCCGCTCTATAGGCAGGCACAAAACCAGAGACCACCCCGACTAACATTGAGATAACCAAGGACGCAATAATAATGGTCGGTGACAAGCTCGCTGGTAATAAGGTTTGATTCAACACTTCAGTTATCGCTGCAGCAACAGACAAACCTACTATCCCGCCAAATAAACAAATCAATAAGGCTTCGAATAAAAACTGCATCAGTATATTTCGCCGCCTGGCACCAATCGCCTTGCGGATCCCAATTTCTTTAGTGCGCTCTGTGACTGAAACAAACATGATATTCATCACCCCTACCCCACCAACAAAAAGTGAGATACTGGTAATGCCTAAACCAGCGGCTACCACCACCCCCATTATTGAATTATAAGCATCTAATAATGTACCCAGTTTATTAATCGCAAAATCATCTTCTTCTATGGGTTTTAAGCCTCTAATCTTGCGCATCTCACCTATTACTTGGTATTCAAAGTCCTCCATGGCATCAGGTGACGGGGCTTTAATAGCAATATCAACATTCGCTCGGCCGCCACTGTTACCAAACACTTTGCTATAAGTAGTAATAGGGATAAACATTTGTCGGTCAAAATTTGGTCCTCCAAAAATACTGCCTCCTTGCTCTTCCATTACGCCCACTACTTTGAATTTATAGCGGCCAATCTTTATCTCTTGGCCTAGGGGATCAAAATGTTCGAATAACCCAGTAGCGATTTCAGAGCCAATCACTACCACTTGTTTTTTATAGGCCACATCGAAAGGCATCAAAAAACGGCCACTTTCAGGCAACATATTTGACACTATGGTTTGTTTATCCGTTGTGCCAATAACCCTGGCATTATCCATGACTTTAGTTTGATACTTTATTGACTGGTTTTGGCCCATGCTGGGATTTACCACGCCTTGACCTTGTAGTCTTTGCTGAAGTTGCTCACTGGCGTCTAAAGTAATAGGTGGGCGGTTTCTAAATCTAAACCATGAACCGTTTTGTACCCAAGGGCGCTGGGAAACATAAATCACATCAGAGCCCACAGAGGCAAAAGATTCTCGAAACGATATTTGTAAACCGTTTGCGGCAGTCATAGTTACTATTACCGCAACTATACCAATAATGATCCCAAGAGCAGTCAAAGTCCCCCGAGCCTTATTCACTGTTAGGGCATTTAAAGCAATCTTAAAAGATTCGCTTATTTCCAACGTTAATTTCATAATTTATCTCAATTCATTAGACTGAATAGGATCAAGTATCTATTCCGCCACAGCACGTAAACGTTTAGCTACCTGTTGTTTATCACTTTCGAGTAGACCATCTTTTAATCTAACCACTCGCTGGGCGTGTTCTGCTATGTCATCTTCATGGGTAACTAACACTATGGTATTGCCTTTTTCATGTAGCTCATTCAACAGAGCCATGATGTCGTCACCCGTTTGGCTGTCTAGATTACCTGTGGGTTCGTCAGCTAATATAATCGATGGACCACAGACTAACGCCCTAGCAATGGCTACTCGCTGACGCTGTCCGCCAGATAATTCATTAGGTTTATGATCTTTGTGAGACATCAAACCAACAGACTCAATTGCCTTATCAACAATTTTTTTGCGTTGTGATTTACTTACGCCTTTATAAATAAGTGGCAACTCGACATTACTGAACACACTAACTCTTGGGACCAAATTAAAGGTTTGAAAAACAAAGCCAATTTTTTCGTTGCGAATTCCCGCCAGTTGATCTTCAGTCATCTCGCCTACCGACTCACCTTCGAGTAAATAAGTACCTGATGTGGGCACATCTAAACAGCCAATCATATTCATTAAAGTAGACTTACCTGAGCCAGAAGGACCCATGATAGCCACATACTCACCGGCATGAATGGTTAGAGAAACACCTTTAAGGGCATTTACTTGTTGCTCACCCATCTGGTAAGTTTTCGCCACATTGTCAATTACCAATGTAGCTGAGGGCTTGATTGGGCTACTCATGCTAGTTATCCCCTTTTTCCTTAACGCTCACTTCAGAGTCGTTCTCCAGCTCACGGGATATCGCACGATAGCTGCCGATAACTATGTCTTGACCAGCACTCACGCCCTGAATGATTTCAATCGACGCTTCGCCTTGAATGCCTGTGGTTACTTGTTTTGCTTCTACTTTATTATTGTTCACCACAAACACCACCTCAACAAAGCCATCTTCACCTGGTGTATAAGTTTTCCCCTCGGACTTTAATTGCTCTGCGGTTCTAACAGTGACTGATTGCAGAGGCACACTGACTGCTTGTTCACGAGTATCTGTCACTATGTCAGCACTAGCTGTCATACCTGGGCGGAGCTCTTTGACGTTACTGGTTATACTGATAGTGACTTCAAATTCTGTTTTTTGGTTGTTATTACCTGGTTGTTGATCAACTGCACTACTGGCAATTTCACTAACCTGACCCACTATTTTTTTGCCTAAAAGTGCATCTACTTCAATTTCTGCTTGTTGACCAAGTACGATTGAAACAATGTCATTTTCATCTACTTTTACCAAGGCTTCCATGTCATTAAGATTAGCGATTATCATAATCACGTCTTCCTGAAACTGAGAGCCAATGGCAATTTCACCTAATTCTTTATTGAGTTTACTAATGGTGCCAGACATAGGCGCGTAGATGGTTGTTTTAGACAGAGCATCTTTGGACTGTTTTAACATACCTCTTGTTTGTTCAACGCGATCTAAGGCTGATTCATGGCGAGCCAGCTCAACTTGGTGTGCAGCTTCAGCAATGTCCAAATTAGCTTGGGAATCGAGCTTTTTGGCCACTAATTCCTTGGCTCTTTCAAGTACTCGTTTGGTTTGCTTCAAATTTTCCATGATTAATTTTGCTTGGCCCTGGGCTGAGCGAACATTAGCTTCCTCACTTTCCATGCTTGCAATATAACGTTCTCGGTCAAGCTCTAATAAGAACTGACCTTTCTCAACCCAATCGCCTTCTTTTACTTCTAACTTAGTGATTTTGGCACTGACATCGGCACTGATGTTTACTTTAGTTTTTGGTTGGATCTTTCCGGTCGCATTAACCTTCTGAATAATGGTCGCTAATTCGACTTTAGCAATCTCGACTTCTATTCCTTTGTTTTCTTCTTTTTTGGTTAGTTGAAATATGACAACCCCAGCAATAGCTAAAATAATAACGCCAGTGATAATTTTTGTGCTTGTTTTCATTTTTTGGTTCCCAGTTTAGAACGATCACAACTGGCCCAAAGAGTATTCCCTCTGAGCACATCTTTAAAATAAGCTTAGTAAAGTAGAGGGTATATTTAAAACATAGATACGTAACCAAGCGTGTCTAAAAGTGATAAAACTCAAAATCTTATTATTGCTAAGTCGAAAGTTCTAAGCGAAAAGTGAAATGACAAAAAATTTACTGTAAAGAAAACAAGATATTTATTAAGGCTGCTGCAAATTGGTAGGTAGCTGTCGATAAAGGCCTAGGTCCACAAATATCGAAATATTTGCGGCAACATGAGATGGAAAAACGAGCAAAATGCAACAATATGTGCAAACAATCTGACTGAATGTAGCTTGTTACAATTTATTTGAAATACTCACTAAAATTAGCAGTCAATTACCATTATTTAGCCTGAACTCTGGTTAAGACGTGCCGCGTCCTTTTAAATAATTACAATAATAACAGTCTGTTAGAGAGTTTTAGTTGCACTGCGGATACATTAAACAGGTCCAGAGCTCAGGCTATTTATACAACACCAAAATATTTAATACACTCAAAGTTATCAGAGAGGCAAAAGTCAGCAACATTCCCCACACTCTCTGCCAACTTGTGCCTGAGTGGCGACGTAATCCAAACGCATGTATGAAACGCCCTGATATCAGTGCTGTACCTGCCAGATGTAAAATAATGGGGTTACTTAAGTTTACTTCAGCGACAAAAAGCAAGATGAGCACTATAGGTGTGTATTCGCTAAAATTACCATGGGCTCGGATCACTTGTTGAAAATGATGATCACCACCGTCCCCTAAGGATATTTGTTTATCCCGTCGACCTTTAATAACCAAGACCGAAAAATAAAAAAACAATATCCCCAATAAACCAGCATAAAAAGCAGTGATAGGTGTATGCATACAATCTCTCCTCAAAGTGGGGGATTAGCTACAAAAAAGCCCACTATACGCGGGCTTCAATCAAACTAACAAACGAAAGTTAAGTTTGATCCACTAACTCAATAATGTCTCTAATTGAGTAGCAACAACTTGCACAGCTTGAGTACCGTCAATCTTATGATAAGCACAATCACCTGACGTAGCTAACTTCGAATAATAACTAATTAGCGGTTTAGTTTGCTCGTGGTAAATACCAAGACGTTTACGCACAGTCTGTTCTTGATCGTCTGGACGTATGGCCAATTCTTCACCCGTCTCATCATCTTTACCTTCAACCTTAGGTGGGTTGTAGCGTAAGTGATAAACTCGACCAGAACCGGGATGCACTCTGCGTCCACTCATTCGTTCAACTATGATTTCGTCACCCACATCAAATTCGATAACATGATCAATTTTGATACCCGCGTCTTTCATGGCGTCAGCTTGGGGGATTGTACGAGGAAAACCATCTAGTAAAAAACCTTTAGCACAATCATCTTGGCTAATACGTTCTTTTACTAAACCAATAATCAATTCGTCAGAAACCAATTTGCCCTCATCCATTACGCGTTTTGCAGTCAATCCAAGCTCTGTACCGGCTTTTATTGCTGCACGTAACATGTCTCCAGTTGATATTTGTGGGATACCAAACTTACCCATTAAAAATTGGGCTTGGGTACCCTTACCTGCACCAGGAGCACCAAGAAGAATAATGCGCATGCTGTGTCCTCTGAATTATAAGTTGAGTTAAAAAAGTAAAGCCGCAACTTTACACATTCAACTTTAATGTTACAAGAATATTAAGCCCTGCATATACGACAAAGGTCTTAATACCTGTACTTTTATCAAGTTAAATCAAAAACGGGCATCTAAGCCCGTTTTTAGTTAACCAACTTGCGTTGATTGTTGCCTATTTAGCTAAGCTTGCTAGTAGCTTGTTTAAATTCTGCACAAAGCTTGCTGGGTCTTTTAAACTACCTTGTTCAGACAGGGCTGCTTGATCAAACAACACGTCTGTCCACTGTGCAAACTGCTCTTCATCTTGTACCTCAGCTAATAACTTAACTAACTGATGTTCAGGATTCAGTTCAAAATGATACTGCGCTTCAGGTACAGGTTGACCTGCAGCTTGCATCAGTTTAATCATTTGAGTAGTCATGCCTTGTTCGTCAGCCACAATACAAGCTGGAGAATCAGTTAAACGATGAGTGAATTTTACATCTTTCACTTTATCACCCAAGGCGGCTTTTACTCGTTCAGCTAGACCTTCAACTTGTTTTTCTGCTTCTTCTAGGGCTTTCTTGCTCTCTTCGTCTTCTAAGTCACCTAAATCCAATGCACCGTGAGTGACAGATTGGAAAGATTTCTCATCAAAGTCAGTTAAATGAGACATTAACCACTCATCTACGCGATCTGCCATTAGCAACACTTCGATACCTTTCTTACGGAAGATCTCTAGATGTGGGCTAGATTTAGCCGCTTTATAGTTGTCTGCGGTGATGTAGTAAATTTTATCTTGTTTTTCTTGCATGCGACTAATGTAATCAGCAAGAGAAACAGTTTGCGCCTCTGAATCAGAATGCGTTGATGCAAAACGCAACAAACCAGCTACTTTTTCTTTGTTGGCGTGATCTTCAGCAGGCCCTTCTTTTAATGCATTACCAAACTCAGTCCAAAATGCCTGATACTTTTCAGGATCATTTTTGGCGATTTTTTCAAGCATTTGCAATACGCGTTTAGTACAACCTTGACGCATGGCTTGAGTGACTTTGTTGTCTTGTAAAATTTCACGAGACACGTTTAACGGCAAATCATTTGAGTCCAACAAACCTTTCACAAAACGCAGGTATGTAGGCAACATTTGTTCAGCGTCATCCATGATAAATACGCGCTGCACATAAAGTTTAAGGCCGTGTTTGTTATCACGGTTCCACATATCAAAAGGTGCTTTGCTTGGGATATATAACAAGCTGGTGTATTCAGTTTTACCTTCAACTTTATTATGTGACCAAGTCATAGGATCACTAAAGTCGTGAGAGATATGTTTGTAGAATTCTTTGTATTCGTCGTCACTTACATCAGACTTATCACGAGTCCAAAGTGCTGTGGCTTTGTTTACTGCTTCCCAAAAGGCTGGTACTGCAGGAATTTTTTCGCCTTCTTCACCATCAGGGCCTTTAGGTCCGTCACGCTCAGGCTCTTCTGCTTTGAACATTTTCACAGGAATACTGATGTGATCAGAATATTTGCTAACGATTGAACGTAAACGCCAATCATCTAAAAATTCTTTTTCTTCTTCTTTTAAATGCAGAGTGATTTCTGTGCCGCGTTCAGCTTTTTCAATATCGGCAATAGTGAACTCACCTTCACCGGCTGACTCCCACTGGGCACCTTGTGCTTTATCGTCACCTGCAGCACGAGTGCGCACAGTGACCTTATCAGCAACAATAAAGGCTGAATAAAAACCAACACCAAACTGACCAATAAGTTGTGAATCTTTAGCATCGTCACCAGACAACTTACCAAAAAACTCTTTAGTTCCAGACTTAGCGATAGTACCAAGATGTTCAATTACGTCAGCCTTATTCATACCAATACCGTTGTCGGCAATAGTAATAGTGCCAGCATCTTTATCGATACTGAGCTTAACGTGTAAATCACCGTCGCCTTCGTAAAGGCTGTCGTTAGACAAAGCTTTAAAGCGTAATTTATCCGCAGCATCGGCGGCGTTGGATACTAATTCACGTAAGAATATTTCTTTGTTTGAGTAAAGCGAATGGATCATCAGTTGTAGTAATTGTTTTACTTCAGTTTGAAATCCATGAGTTTCTTGATGAGCTGCTTCAGCCATGGTCAAGTATCTCCTAAGTTGTGGTTGCTAAAATGATTGATAGAAGATGAGGTCGCTTAGTTTATTTTCAAGGAGAACTTGTTAATTTGTTTTATTAATTTACAACCAAGGATTAGGTTAACACTTTGAATATTTAGCTAGTCTGCTTTTTAGCCGTATACTTAGGTTTTCCGCCACCTTTACGTTTTTTAGCAAAGCTTTTCTTACCTAAACCAGACAAACCTTGAGGTAATACGCTGAGACTTTGTATAACCAAGTCTTTAAGTTGTGCTTCTAAAGGCCCCATCAATTTTTTGTACTGACTTCTGCCTTCACTGATAGCCGACAACTCTGATTCCCAACGTGCGGTCATATCGGGATAAGTCGCCACATCTGGCAGCGCTTCAATTAAACCTCTACCTGTCACAGTGGCTGTAATTGTTTTACCCGAGCGAGACAAAAATCCACGAGAGAATAACAACTCAATGATCCCAGCACGGGTAGCCTCGGTACCTAAACCGTCGGTTTCGCGGAGGATTTTTCGAAGTTGTGGATCGCTCACATGGCTACTTATCCCAGTCATGGCAGCTAATAAGCTTGCATCTGTATACGCCTTAGGAGGCGAAGTCTGTTTTTCTAATACCTCAGCTTGCAGCGATTTAAGAGCTTGCCCATTTTCTAAGTGAGGTAACAATTGCTGCACTTCACCTTTGTCATCTTGATTATTAGCTTTTAGTGCCCGTACAAAAATGCACTTCCAACCTTCTGCAATTAACTCTTTTGCCACTGCCACAAATAAACCTGAAGCAATCTCGACCTCAACCCGTACCCCATAAAATTCATGATGAGCTAAAAATTGCGCCACATAATTTCTGCATATCAAGCCATACACTTTGGCATCGTTGCCAGACAAATTATTGCTGACTTTTTGGGTGGGAATGATGCCATGGTGAGCATCGACTTTTTTATCGTTCCAGGCTTTTGATTGGCGGCTTAAATCAACCTGTGCTTGACTTAACAACTTACCCTGCGATCCCAAATGTTGACTATTAGCCATCACAGCGGCATGTACCTCTTTGGCCTGCACAAAGTGACTCATAGGCAAATATCGGCAATCTGAACGAGGGTAAGTGATTAATTTATGACGCTCATACAAACCTTGGCAAATATCCAGCACTTGCTGGGCGCTCATGCCAAACGCTTTGCTGGCATCTATTTGCAAAGATGACAAATTATAGGGTAATGGCGGTGCTTGTTTTTTATGCTCACGTTTTAGGTTTTTAACTTGGGCCGGTTGCCCACTGACACGCTTAGCAACATTTTGCGCCAGCGCCTCTGACAAATTACGCCCTTGCTCGTCTAGAAACTTGGCGCATTGTTCACTGGGTTGCCATTTTGCTTTAAATCCCTGCCCTTGATCTGTTTCTAAACTAGCCCAGACTTCATAAAAAGCCTTACTCACAAAATCGGCAATGGCTTTATCACGGCGCACAACCAAGCCCAATAAAGGCGTTTGCACACGCCCTACCGACAACACCCCGTTATACCCGGCTTTTTGACCTTGCAGAGTATAAGCACGGGTTAAGTTGATCCCATATAACCAATCAGCGCGAGATCTGGCCAAAGCTGAAGTAGATAATGGAATAAACTCACGATTACTACGTAAATTGCTCAGTGATTGTTTTACCGCAGAAGGATTTAAGTCACTGATTAAACAACGCTGAATAGTGTTTTTTTTAGCCCCAGTGACGCCTAAAAAATTGATTACCTCGTCTACCAACAACTGACCTTCACGGTCGGGATCGCCCGCATGTACCAACTGTTCTGCTTGTTTAACTAACTTACGTAACACCCCTAATTGTTTAGCGGTTTGTTTTTTAACCCCAAGCTGCCACTGCTGCGGAATAATCGGCAGGTGTTCATGACTCCACTTCTTAAAAGCGGGATCGTAGGCCTCTGGTTGTTGTTGTTCGAGTAAATGTCCGATGCACCAGCTCACAGTATCGCCATTAGCCGCGCTAATATAACCATCGCCTTTTTTATGAGGCTTAGGTAAGACCTCGGCAATAGCACGACCTAAACTGGGTTTTTCGGCAATAAAAAGGCGCATCAAATAACCTTGCATGTTTTTTTATACAGTAGTTTATTTTAAGTATTGGGGCAAGGCTTTATGTTCACCTAGTCTCTGAAACTTATGTTCAGATGATATTGTTATTTTAAGACCCCCACTACATTCTCACTAATAGTTTTTAAAAAGCGTTGCCACTAAAAACCAGACCAATATACAGGTTAATATTTTAACCTACATATCAATTGGATTTTAGAATATTAAGGTCTACACTTCCAAATGCTGCTCAGCTCAACAGGCAGTAAACTAACATCCTTTAATTTCAAACAAGATAGTCTTCGAGGTACTCCGTGGAACATAGATATGGTGAACGTCAATCAGTACGGGAGCATGTAGAGCTATGGAATGGTGAGATAAAATACGGCGAATTTAAAACAGCAAACTTATCCAGTGGTGGCATATTTATCGAAGGTTGCCCACAGAACTTAGGCAACCAACCTAGCCTAACCATTAAGTTTGCCCCAAACCCCAATTTGAGTTATCAACAAAGTCGTAAAGCGTTGATTGTGCACAAAAACCACAACGGCGTAGGGTTAAAGTGGACTTACCTTAATAACACTTAACTCTACAAGTAATAATGCCTGTTCTGTTTATTAAATGACCTTGTCGTAATAAACAGGATGGGCTTTTTATTGCACTATCCATACGGCAACTAACCTCACTGTTAAGGTAGTTACCGCAAACAATGTTTTCACCACACCATGGGTATGTTTTTTATTTAAACATTAACTTTTGTAAGTCTTAAAACTTCGGTTGCAACTAACATCCCACCAATAATTTCAAAGCACTTTTTTATATGTGACGACTTTGAATGGGCATTGAGATCTTCTGCGGTTTCCCAAGTTTCGTGAAACATAAAAATTGCGTCATTAGCGTTATCTACGTGCAAGTCATAATTAATACAACCTTGTTCTTTTTGAGTAGGTTGAACAATTTTTGTTAATTCCGCCAACACAGTTTTTTTGTGTTCTTGTTGCGCTTCAATTTTTGCGATACATGTTAATTTACTCATGGAGATTCCTATTTAATTAGTTGAATTTTCTATTTTTTAAAAATGCATGAAGGGTAATTATTTTGTTTTCACACCTTGTTTAACTCATTATTATCCTGCTCGGCTGCCATTAGGTATTGCTATTTCAGGCATAGCTAAACAAGGCTTCAGTTTATCTTCATATCCAATATCAAATAACATGCCTTGAGACAATTCTCCTGCCATTTTTCTTTCTGGAAGGTTTACAACAAAGAGGGCTTGTTTACCCTGAATTTCTTGAGGATCCTCTCGCTCTTGCTTAATGCCAGCAAGTATAGAACGAGTATGATCACCGAAATCAACGGTTAACTTCATTAATTTATCTGATTTGAGCACTTCTGAAACTAGAGTAATAGTACCGACACGAATGTCTAATTTAGCAAAGTCGTCAAAGGTAATAAGTTCCTTAATAGGAGCTGGATCCATTATATACACCTAAATTTACACCCAATTATTATTACCGCTTTCGCATAAGTGAAAGCGTCGCGATATTCTATTGAAAACTGCGACCTTATGCTCCGATAAATTCCAAGAGTTCTTCGAAATTATGCCCATCAGCCTGTCTAAGTGCCGATATATATTGCACACGTCTATCATTCATTTTTTCTAACTGATAGCCCCCTGCCCAATCAATGACAGGCTCACCTAAGACTTTGGTTAAGATTGCATCTGCCATGATCCGCGAATGTCGCCCATTCCCATTTGGAAACAAATGTATATAAACTAATTTATGGTGAAACCTTCCAGCTAACTCTTTTGGAGGGAAAGTGTCATGCTCTACCCAATATTTTGCATCATCTAAAAGCTGCCTAAGCTGAACACTGATTTGAATGGGGTCGATACCAATATTCTTTTCAGTTTTGCGGTATGTGCCAGCCCAGAGCCACACTTCACCAAATAATTTCTCATGAAGCTTACGCACAAAGCCTTCACTTAAGACATCAGGGCTTTTTAGTTTGCTTAACCACTTTAAGCCATTTTGAATGTTAGCCTGCTCAAGTTCATCCAATTGTCCCCGTGTTTGAATATGCTTGAAGCGTAAGCCTTCCAATTCCTCAAGATCTAGTGGTGTTGCACCATCTGCCTCTTTGAAAATATCACTCATCGTCATTCCAGAAATCAGAGCTTGGTTTATCAAGCATTTCCTTTGCTAATCGTTCGATCTCAGCAAGTAATTTACCTTCGGCTATGAGTTGACTTTCCAAAGCCATATGAACACCAGCATTTCGCACTTGCTGCATTGCTTTTAATCGAGCTCTTTTCAGAACCACGTCTTCAATGTCATTTTCAGGCACAATGGCATAAACAAACTGACATCCCATACTCTCCGCCATTTGTTGCATTGATTTAATTGTAATCCTGCCGGAAAGCTCATCTTTCTCTCTATTAGAGATCGCCGCCCTTGTCACGCCAAGCCTACGGCCTAGCTGCGCCCCAGACATATCTAACGCTTTACGTACCGTGCGCAGCCAACCTTCCGACGGCATAGACAAGCCATCAAGCATTACTCTCGCTCGATTAACATTTTCTCTATACTGCTTAACAACAAGGCGTTTCATGCTCATACACTTTCGTTAATTCTTCAAATATCACTGATTATGTATATCTATTTATATACACAAACAAATAAATGTCAACGTAAAGATTTACACAACACTTAAGATAGTCAATTAATAGATTTACATCTAATGACAATAAGTAAACCTATTTATTGATAATAAAAAAACAAAACATGATTAATACAAGATAGTAATTAGGCACAATGACTAGTCATAAAATTGAGTTGAATAACTAATCATTGTTGAAAGCGTCGTTAAGGGACTAATAATCTGCTCGCATAAATCAACAGTTCTGCCCCCACAGTTACTGAACGGTCTCTGCTGCAGTGAATAAGAAAATGGTTAACTGTCTAACTGACATCCATTTTGTTAACAAAATGACTGGATCGCAATTTATTTAAGTAAACGGTTACGCAACGCCTTTTGAATACTTTGTCGCTGATGCAATACCATCACAATAAACACACAATTTTTTTCAACTCGGTAAATTAATTTAAAAGGTTCAGCTAGGTACTGCAGCTATTTATCTAGAGCTATTTACCTAGCGAGCTATTTACCTAGCCACCCATAGCTATTTACCTAGCCACCCATAATAATGTATTTACCTAGCCACCCATTGTATTTACCTAGCCACCCATAATAAAACTCTGAGCTTAGTTAAAATATTCATTGTCGATTTTCTGCGTGAAAATGACTTGGATTGAGTGAAAGATGGAGGATGAGGATTAGTTTTAGCCTATTTGGCGGGAATAATAGACATTTAGCGAGGTGGTGGGCACAACTGTGCCTTATCGGTAATATTTTGACTGGTCTCTTGAGGTTATGCGCAGCGTAGCAATTTTTTTGCTTTACCCATTCCTCGAATGCGTTGATGACCTGTGTGCGCTTTAAATTGGTTCATCATCATTTCTGCACCAGCTGCATAGCAAAAATGCTTTTCAAACTCTGTTGTAAGGGTTAACCATTGTTCGCCTGATAAGCCCAATCTTTGTAGGATGGGTTGTTGTTGATGGTCAATATGTCCTGCTTTGTCCTCCCTGATTATTCTGCCTGTTATGTCCACTAACTCACAATAGTCTTTGAGTGAGAAGGCGATACCTTTAGGCATATATTGTCTAGGGTTACCGACAAAACGCATCAGTGAATGTGTTGTGATGGAGCCTTTTATCGATTCTAAGCGTTTTTTAATACTAGTGTGATTTGAGGTTTCTGGGGTATCCGCTATCTTGGTTCGAATAGGGTTAAGGTCAACATAGGCCATACAGGCCAGCAATGCCGCTTCATCCAATAAGGCCTGTGATTTAAAACGTCCTTCCCAGAACCTGCCTGTGCAGTCATCCTCTTTGTTGGCTTCTCGGGCTATGTATTCATTCAGATTACGCATCAGCCAGCTAATGTTATGTAAGCGCTTGCGATACTCGGTTATGGTGTCATTTAAGGTTAGCTGTTGGCCTTGGCTTAACCTATCTCCCCTGATAAACATATGAGTAAGTAATGTGCCTTTATGTAGGCGGTGCCAGCGTTCAACCACTTCACTATCTGTCCAAGCCATCACTTGTTGCACATCTACATGTAACACCACATGCACGTGATTACTCATCACTGCATAAGCACATATGTCGATTGCAAACACAGATGATAAAAACAATAAGCGCTCTTCAACCCAGACTCGACGATGTTCATAACTTTGGCCTGAATAACTATCCACACCGCACAAAAAAGACCGCCGTACACAACGGGAAACACAATGATAAAATGGAGTATCCGATAAAGAAATTTGACTACTACGTGGCTGAGGCATGGCATCAATCCTTTGATTTGTTTCCTAATCAAAGCCTAGCTCGTCTTCATATTTAGTCAAATTGTTATGGGTGGCTTGATAAATCATTGGTTATGGGTGGCTTGATAAATCATTGCTTGATAAATCATTTAAACTTTTTCTAAGCTGCCTGTGCGGCAGTGAACTGTATGTCGAGGAAATTGGTACGACTGATAGTTTTCTAAGCTGCCTGTGCGGCAGTGAACACCCTACAATTTGTGGAGCTAATGCGCGCCATTTTCTAAGCTGCCTGTGCGGCAGTGAACTTGACCGTGGCACTTTGGATTCATTTTCTTCTTTTCTAAGCTGCCTGTGCGGCAGTGAACTGAATGCCAAGAACTATAACACTGACGCCTTTTTTCTAAGCTGCCTGTGCGGCAGTGAACGCGTACTGGATGTTTACCGCCACCTTTAGCCGTTTCTAAGCTGCCTGTGCGGCAGTGAACGATTTGAAATAATGCCACCAGCCGCCCACGTCTTTCTAAGCTGCCTGTGCGGCAGTGAACTTCAAGCTGCGTTCGACATGGCTATCGAATCATTTCTAAGCTGCCTGTGCGGCAGTGAACGATGACACGAATTATAAAAACTCGATACGTGCTTTCTAAGCTGCCTGTGCGGCAGTGAACAGCTTTCTGACTCACTCGACGAGCGTCGGCGCTTTCTAAGCTGCCTGTGCGGCAGTGAACAAAGGCGTTGTATGGGTTATTGCCCGCGCAACTTTCTAAGCTGCCTGTGCGGCAGTGAACCAGGCGCTAAGTTCTTAACCGCCGGCGCAACTTTTCTAAGCTGCCTGTGCGGCAGTGAACTAAGTGACAAAACTGTAATAAGTGGCGAATATTTTCTAAGCTGCCTGTGCGGCAGTGAACAGTTACCGATTACATCAATTTTGCCTCGAAATTTTCTAAGCTGCCTGTGCGGCAGTGAACCGTTACAGTGTGTCCAGCGTCAAAACCTAAGTTTTCTAAGCTGCCTGTGCGGCAGTGAACTTAAATTCGTAAAGGTATTCATCATCGCTAATTTTCTAAGCTGCCTGTGCGGCAGTGAACTTAAATTCGTAAAGGTATTCATCATCGCTAATTTTCTAAGCTGCCTGTGCGGCAGTGAACAACCTGACAACCGTCGACCTGACTATGTTCTATTTCTAAGCTGCCTGTGCGGCAGTGAACTGGGAAAGTGACGAGCTTAAAAAGCGCTGCGTTTTCTAAGCTGCCTGTGCGGCAGTGAACTTCATGCGGGTAACTACATCGACTCCGACCTCTTTCTAAGCTGCCTGTGCGGCAGTGAACTCGGAACGCTTGAAAGTGCTATTGGTGCAGACTTTCTAAGCTGCCTGTGCGGCAGTGAACTTTACCTGGTGCTTAGTCGATTACCGCTTTCATTTCTAAGCTGCCTGTGCGGCAGTGAACTTATAGCTCCATTTATATCCACAGTTCCGTCGTTTCTAAGCTGCCTGTGCGGCAGTGAACCAAAAGCTATGACAGACGCTAAATCTTTCGCTTTTCTAAGCTGCCTGTGCGGCAGTGAACAAATATAAAAACCCATACCATCATCCATGGTCTTTCTAAGCTGCCTGTGCGGCAGTGAACGGAATTCTACACCACTAATCTTGTATTCGGCGTTTCTAAGCTGCCTGTGCGGCAGTGAACGTCGTATCTGTACCGCTGTCCATACGTCGCGATTTCTAAGCTGCCTGTGCGGCAGTGAACTGTCGGGATTTTCGCGCATCATTATAGTTGTGTTTCTAAGCTGCCTGTGCGGCAGTGAACGTTTACACTGATAACGGGTTTTTACGCGTTACTTTCTAAGCTGCCTGTGCGGCAGTGAACTGAAAGCTGTCGATTTATTCAAAAACGCTAAATTTCTAAGCTGCCTGTGCGGCAGTGAACTATTGAATCCGGTAAGTGCCAGCTATCACCGGTTTCTAAGCTGCCTGTGCGGCAGTGAACAATAGAATAACGGCAAAAAAATAAGTTACAACAAGTGGATAGGTAAAATTTGACGTTTTTACCTATGTTTTTTAGACCTGTTATAACCATCTGATTTTATTAGTAATTGTTAAAGAGCATTTTTTATTGGTTATTGCTTTGAATTATTAGCACCAATAAAAATATACCCGCAGTATTCGGCGGGTATATATAAAAAGCAACGTTGAGCAAACTTTAAACTTTCAAAACCAAGGTACTGTTGCGGTTTTTGATAGGCCGTAACAGTCAAACTTACCGCTTACAGGAGCATCAAAAATAGTTTGCTCGATAAAGAGTAAGAACTGGCATGACACACCTTGCCCTTCTCGCTTTTTAGTGTCTTGACTTTCAACGTTGATAAAAGGCAATTTACACGCTTTCGATTTATCTTCTTCAATTAAATAAGCCAACACTTCTTCGTAAGGTTTAGCTAAATGAATCGCGCGGCGTTGCGCTTTTTTCTCAATAGATTTTACATTTTTACGATTAAAGCGTGCATATTGCTTAACGCTAACTGGCACCGGTTTAACCGATGATAGATGACAGTAATCACTTAACCTATTGAGCCAGCGTTGCATATCCAACTTTTGCAATACATCCTCACTAGCTGCAAACAAACGCAATTTGTTACCTAACGGAAAGGTTTTATCCCGGTAACCCACAACTGAGAGTGCAACGGCAGATTCGTTATCACCGACTTTATTATCCACCAGCGCAATGTGTACTTGTTGAAACACCTTTTGCCAGAGGAAACCAAGGTTAGCTTCGGCATCTGGCAGTAGGGTTATGTCGAGGTAATGTTTCATCTCATCCCCCTATTTATCGCTTTCACCAAATACGCCGCCACGCACTAAAATGGCCATTACGTAATGTTCATCTTCAACACGCGATAGTTTTTCCCCTCGAGCCCAAACATCAAAAAACGTATAAAAATCCTGTTTAGCCGCAGGCGTTCGATAAGCTTTACCTAAGTTGGTCACTGCACCGTAAGGTTCGATGGCAATTGGACCCGCGCTGGTTTCTGGATCCGTAAACTCTGGGTACCAAGTATCAATAGTCCGCAGTGCATTACCAATTTTTTGCGAATGCATGGCAGCAATACCATTAACATCATAAAGAATTTTACTTTTTTCGCCCTTACCTTTATCCAGTACCAACTCTTCACTAGGATAAACTTCCTGCGCTTTACCCACTTGCACAAAGCAGCTGATATCCAATAACAAAAAGTCATCTGCGCTTGCGAGAGCTTTAGCTATATACTTTGCCAGAGCATTTATAGCATCATCATTAAAATCAAAGTTTCTGGTGCTAAATTGTGTGGCATCAAAAACCCAAGATTCATCAACAGTGCTATTTTTGGCTTTCACTTGCACTTCAATCTTTTCTGCACCAACCCGGTTACGCCATAAAAAGCGCGCATTAGCTATATTGCTTGCATAACGGCGGGCCAGCTCCGTAAAAGCCTCAGTGGTAATATATTCCTTGGCAGCCGCACTGTAACTTTGTTTAAATAAGGCATTATTACAGGCTGATGGCTGAGTAATACCACCCAAGACTTTTACTGTAAATTGCAGATTCAAGGTATCCTGCTCAGGTGCAACTGCACACGCATCTACACGTTGTAAATTGGCTTTTTCCACTTCTGCGTTTAACTTAGCCGGGTCACTTTTAATAGCGGCTTTTAAGCGATTTGATATGGTGCCACGTACCGACTTTTCTCTTAACGCAAGAGGCGTTATTTGACTGCGTGTATCCCACGTTGTGCCGTACATATAACCGTCACTGGTTACTAATTTTTTTTCAAATGCCAATACAGATGCAATGTTGTCTTTTTTAGCCATGATAATTTTCCTTTTACTGTGTTAAATATTGATTAAATTAAAATTCAGATTCGATTGAGCTTGGCTCTAAATCAAATTCACTCGTTGGAGTTATGTGTTTATTTTGTTGACAAAGGTACAAATCACCTTGGTGGTGATAACGCCACAATATGTCTTCGATAAATTTAATCCGGTGGGGCATTTTAAATTCTCCTAAGGTGACTATGCTTTCTGCAAACCGATGGGGCGTGTCTGGATCTCGCTGGTTTTTTGCTTCACCTAATTCACTAATGCCATGAAATCCGGTGGCGATAGGTACTATCCACCCAGCAGGTTTATTATTCAGCGTTTTACGATAACTGCTCCAGGTTACATTTCCATCATCATCTGTTTCACACAGGTGATGAATGGCCAGATAATTAATCAATGCGTCCAGCGCGTCTGCGCCATTTTTCATTGCATCTAACATCAGGTCTCGGCGCTCAATTAGCGCATAACCAGGCATTAAAGCACGTTGCACTTTACTTAAATCTTGATCGTCACCTTCTTTACAATTGATACAAAATGGGGTTTGAAAGCCGTTAATATCGCCACCGGCCATTTTCATATTTGCATGTAATAAATGATTGATGGCGCCTAGTAATCTCTCACGATCATCAATACTGATGTTGTCGTATTGAATCACCAAACTCACATCCAGATGACAACGGGCTTCTTCGATAAATGCCGATCTGGCACCGGTTTTGTCCAATGGATTCCCGGTCCCAACAATTGAGTGTACAAAGTCGTTGTTGCCTTTATAGGTTTGTAAATCCATATTGTGACTCACCACACCTGTGGCTGAAAAAACCACCGGAATATCTTGCGCGTTCAACTTACGTTGCAGGGCATGTACTGCTCCTAACCAAGCTGTCATTGCTGGAAAGCCGATGGTAAAAGGGCTAGACAGCGCATTAGCGTTGTGAACTTTAATGTGGGGAATAATTAGCAATTTTTTTACTTCGCCTATCATCGCAATGCCTCCTTGTTTAATAACACCAACTTGTGCATATGTTTATGTTCAGCATCACTGAGTTTTATGGCCTTTTTACCCAGTATTTTTTCGTAACCATAAAACAGGAAAGTGGTGACTGACTTAACGATGCTGTCCAACCAATCATCAGTCCCCTCGCGCAGGTTTTTGTTTTCGTCTTGCTCACACAACCAAGTTTTTTGTGCCGATGGTAATTGATTTTCAGAGGCGTTGAATTGCTCTAATGCGATGCTGCGAACCTGCCACATTTTTTCAATAATGTGATCGATCACACTTTGATAATATTCATCACGCTCAGCGCGAATATGCATGTTGTTATCATCGCGCTGATAGAGTTTATGTAACTGATAAAATTGGTTCTTGCACTGGAAATAATTCACGGTTTGGCTGAAAAAATCGGAATTGGGAAAGTGCATATTACGATTTTTTAATTGCGGTGATGCACACATAAACAAATGGGCTTTTCCGGCATTTTGGCTATTTAGCACACTGATGTTTTGTGGTTGGGTGCCACCGTAGCCAATAGTGGTTAAATTATAAATTTCACAATAACCTTCATGCTCTTGGTTGTTCTTTTTCTTGTCTCTTGCCAGCTTAATAGCATCACCAAAGCGCATTCCATCAAGGCGTTTTCTTAATTCAAATAAAACCCCCGAAGCGGTCAAGATGGAAAGCTGATGATAACTATTGGTAACTGCTGTTTTCTCATCAGACTGATTTGCAGTAGGAAAAAACACCTGCTTAATCTTCGAACTAGTAACAACATCACTACCGGCAGAAGTCATGGCTAACAAACCTTGTTTGAGGCTTGCATAGTTTTGAGTTTCATCAATATTCGGTAAGGTAAATAAACTTAAGGCTAACTCAGTATTTTGCTCAAGATGTTGAATTAAATTTCGCCCGTCCACCATTACTAAAGTTAAGAACTCATGAACATCTAATTCGCCTGCATTACCAATAGAATCAATTGGATCAACTAGTCGCACATTTCCTGTTCTTAAGAATCCATCATTTTCTAATACTGCGTTACAAATTATTGGGGTCACATAAGTTAAATTTTTTATATTTTTGGGCCCAACACCAGTACTTGGGTGAGTAAACTTACTAGGATGCGAAGTCATTGCTCTGCTTTTTGCTCGCTTCGCGGCATCAGGCAACCAATTTTTTAACGTAAACACGGATTCGCATTCTTGCTCTTTCTCCCGCACTTCTGCCTGTGACATAGATGCCGTCAGATTTTTCTTTAACCATGCGGCTTTTCTTTCATCAAAAAAAGTCGTTATTGCTGGATCAACCATAAGTCCTCCTATTAAATTATTACCAATCCCAATTGATCGTTATATCCATACTGTTTTTTCTCATCGTGGCGAAAGTTTAGCTCGCCATAACGTAATGAAATCCTTCGTTGACTTAGTTCTTGTCTATCAGCTAAGGCTATGCAGCTCTGGTCAAAATCCCGAGTTAGCCACAGGCGCTGCTGCGCTTGTTCGCTTAGCGCAATACGTTGAATATTGAGTGATCTCTCACGTTCAATGGCATAGCCCTGTTCATTTTTTTCACAAAACCGGCTGACTTGTTGATATTCATCAAACACTAAAAACACCTTTAGACTTGGTTCACTTTTTCTAAATGGGGCTAATGCTTGCGGTAAGGCCGTTAAAAACCAATTCTGATTGAGCCAGCCTTGCATGGTATGTGGGCCTGTTTGCGCTCCCAGATGTTTTTGGGTTGTGTAATTCGCTAGCCAATTCCAAGTGGCCGCATGTTCTAGTTCTACTAAAGTCGAGGCTTGGTTTAATTTACGCAAATAATCAGCCGTTAATTGCGGTAAATGCTGAATACGAGGTATGGCATCTAAACGTTGGGCAACTGCTTTTACGTCAATGAGTTGCGTTAAATCCTTACTCACTAAACGCATGAAATCATCGAAACCAGGGCGATTAAACACCCTAACATCGTCATCATGCTGATCTCGTATGCCCTTCCAGTTATATTGCATAAGGGCAATATTCGGCTCAGAAACCTCCCCTTGCCGATGCCGCTTTACCCTGCCTGCCAACTGAATAATAGAACGATAAGAAGAGGGTTCGATCACCGCCCAATCAAAATCATGATCACGGCCAACTTCTTCTACTGGTGTTGCCACCAATATAAAAATGACGTTTTGAATCTCAGGCGAACTAGCCTTAATAGTGCTTAAGTGCTGGCGAATAATATTTTCGTTCAACGCTGCCGGAGTTTCATCCGGTGCTTCTTTGCGTTTAAGTACCTTGTCTAAATGCTGTTCTTGCACCGAGCGTAGCAATAATACTTGCTGACTGTGGTAGGCCATGACTCTGACTTCGGTGTTTTCAGGCCAGTCCTTTTCTAAAAGGTAATTAGTCAGATCAACGCAAGGCGTTATATTCGCAACACGAATAACCCCAAACGAAACATTAGTCTGGCTACGTTCATCGTAGAAATGGTGATGTTGATGTTTGTTTAAGACACTTTGTGCAATCAGCTCAAAATAGCCAGCTTGTTTGCTTTCAATTACCTCTTGCTGACGATGACTTTGCCCCTGATAATTTTCAATAATACTTTGACAATCAGTGATATCGGCTTTGCGTTTGGCTGGTTGTTGTTGAAGTTTTGCTACACGTTTTTCAATAAATTGGGCATGTTCTTGTCTATATTCCAATATGGCAGCGGGAGTTTCAATATTATTGTTAGTACCCACCTTAGTCGAAAATTCATCTATCCAGGCGCAGCCGATAACATTGCTGGCATCCCGAGTTTGGCAATATAAAAGCCAACCATCCCGATAAGCCTTAAAATAACCTTCGGCAAGATAAGGGGGAATAGTCGCTGACGAAATCATTACTTTACGGCCAAGCATACCTGCCAAATGAATCAAGCGGCCAATGGCGATTAAATCATCACCGGTAAAATCATCAATTTCATCGATAACCAAATCAGAAGACATAAGTCGCAGTGTTGGCAAGATGTAACGACCACCGCGTTTAGTCTCAGTCGCGGCCATTAAATGATCGATAGTACAAGCCAGTACTGGCGCATAGAGAAACTGCTTATCACGCTCGCAGGTTAAGACTGTACTTAAACCTTGCTCGGGTATGGCGCAGTCGTAGTCCAGCTCTTCACCCAGCAACGGCTCTTGTGACAAAGAGCCAGTGTTTTCAAAACTCTGATCGTCTTGATCTATCTTCTCTTGTTGATGTAATTCCATGACTGCGCGCGAGCCAATTAATACCGCAAGTTCACTGTTATCTAAACCGACACGTTCACGATATTCGTCACCCGTTTGCAAGGTTAACGTACGCAAACCAAGGGCTAAAATGAAACGTAAACTTTTGGTGTCGTTTGATAAGGCTCGCATAACTTTGGCATTGGCAAAAGTTTTACCACAACCGGTACTGGCCATATTGACGGTGAAAAAACCATATTTTAGTTTACTTTGTTTGGCAAAGTCTTGTTGCCAAGCAAGGATCTTATCTACCGCTTTATCTTGCCAATCATAAGGCTTAGGGCTACGTTGCCTTAAACTATTGATGTCTTGTGCGACAGGTGGTTCTCGCTCAAATGCGGGTAACAAATGAGCAGTTTGTAAAGCAGACCTCGCCACTCCAACTAGATGTTCATCAAGTTTTTGCTTTAAACTTTTGGTTGCACGATCAGTGTTGGCAAATAACCCTATTGTATCCTGCCATTTTTTATCCGCTTCTTGTGATGAGTAGTAATGATCGCCCAACATCAAACAAAGTCGCGCATGATTGAGTATCAACCGATAGCTACCATCATTTATGCATTCAACAGCTTGGGCTTGGCAGGCTAACAATCGCTGCGACCATTTCTTAACCTGATTAAGCCAAGGCTTCGAATTACTGATTAAACCTTTTGGAAAACTAAAACATGCCTTTAGTCGCTTTTGATACTCTTGTTCATCAAAGCGATTTTCATAACCCCACTCTTTGGTAATTAGATTAAGCATCACATCAATAGAACCAACTGATTCTGAGGTGTAATCGCCCCAATTTTTTTTATCTGGTAGCGGTAAACGATGATGGGAAACGATTAACCAAGCGACTAATTTGGCTAGTGGAGGCAATTGACTCAACGGTTGCGTTACCTTTAGTTTTATCAGTTTTTTTAAAGCGCCCTCATTAACCTCACCGTTACTTAGTTGAGTTAGCCACGCTTCGTCTGTACTCGTATCTGTCGCCTGAATAAACGCATTTAATAACAACAGAGAAATCCATTCATGACGAATCGGATCACCTTTAAAACCATTTTCACTTGTAGGATTAAGTTTTTCTTGAAATAAAGCCGTTGCTTTACCCCAGTCATGTAATAAGGCGGCTAAGCCAACCAAAGCTTTAATTAATGGCAAGTAGTGCCAATCATTTTGAATGTCAGTATTCAACAAAGTACGCTTGGTACTATTCACCGGTACCACACCCAATTCATTAAACTTATTCCTGTTCCCCACCACCCACAAAAACTGGCTTCTTGCTCTTGAACGGATCCAGTGGCAACTCACGGCGGTGCTTTTACTAGCAGTTTGGCGTAGCATTTTTTTAACGGTTAATAAGCCGTCTTCGGTGATGAGGGTTTGCCAAGTGTTATCACCAATACGATCGGCAAAGGCATCCAGTACTCTGCGGGTTTTCTTGAGGGCGTTCTTTTCGCACTGCGAGACAAAAGTCACCATCATGGTTGTTTTTGCTCCAAACTTTTTACAAATGTGTCTTCGAGTAATATTTGCATCTGTGAAATGGCAATGCTGTTGAGCCTTTTTAAGCGTGCGGGCTGTGAGGTGTTGTCGTTAATAAACACTGCATTAATGCTTTCTAAGTTAGCCAAACACACCAATTGTGCGGTGCTTGAATAATCACGAATGTTGCCTTCTTGATTTGGGTTTTGTTGACGCCATTGTTTTGCGGTTATGCCATATAAGGCCATATTTAAAACGTCAGCCTCATTGGCATAAACAAGCTGTATTTGTTCTTGGCTTAAACTTGGTGGTAACAGATTGTTTTTAATTGCATCGGTATGGATACGGTAGTTCATTTTTGTCAACGTTCTGCGAGCATTCCACGTATGCTCAGCTTGTTCATTTTCTTTTAAACGTTGGAATTCTTTTATTAGATATATTTTAAATTCTGCGCTTATCCACATGGCAAATTCAAAGGCAATATCTTGGTGTGCGTATGTTCCACCATATCGACCAGCCTTTGCTTTTAACCCTATGGCCTTGGTTTTTCTTACCCATTCTTTGACACTAATTTTGTAGCTATTGAGTCCTGCTGAACTTTTAATTGTGGCGAATTCGCCATAATTAAAACTAGGGTTGTGGATCCGTTCCCAAATGCCTAAATACTCAACCGTATTGCGGTTTCGTAACCAGTCAGAAATAAAAAACTCGCCATCTTTGGCTTTTAACATATCGGTAAGTGATATGTAGTCATCACTGGTAATTGTGATGTTCTCACCCAATATGCTTATAACTTTATTTTTGTTACTCAAAGTTTGTCTCCTTTGACTTGTGTGCCTTGTAACGCCACTTTTTTCACTTGCTCAAACATAAAATCTAATGCTTTATGGTCGGTAAATTTTTGCAATACTTGCTGGCGGAACTCTTGTTCGGTGGCGTTTTCTTTGGCGCAAATAAAGGCCCATGGCAAGACGATGGCATCCTTGATTAAATCGGCGATATCAAATACCAAAGCCCCACGGCGAGTTTTGCCGTGCATCACTGCAAAACCATGAGGAATACCCAATACCCATAAGGTACAAGCCGCTAATCCATAAGCCAGATAGTTACCGTGGTTGAGAAAGTCATTAGCTTTGTCGGCGCTCTGATGCTGGCGAGTAAAATCGCTTGTACCAGTATTATTGGCGGCAAATTTATATAACACTTTGGTGAGTTGGGCTTCGGTAAGCAGTAAATCTGAGGATTTTGTGGCTTGCTCGGTTCTCGTGTTAAAACGCTCTAATGCCCCTTTGATAAGATCGTTATCAGTAGTAAAACCTTCTGCACCTAGGTCTCGATCCTTGCCCCACACGCGTGTCAGGTATGCAATTCTTGCGGCTTGAAATTGTTTGGCTGCCTGTAAGCGTTTTTCATCATCGAACCAAAACGACATCCATCCCTGAATATATTCTGTTGGCCGATATTCACTTTGTGGTGTCATCCACTCGATGTCGTTGCCCATATACAGAGGCGTGCCACCACCACCAGCAAATCCAAGTAATACTCCCGCTTGGGCCAGCATTCTTACTGCTGCTTGGGTGATGGATGTACCATTGCCTAACAACAACACTGTGGTATTGGCGATGGGGATATTAAAATACTGGTTGTCGCCGTTGTTTCGAGAAGAGTTGACTTCTGTTAAATACAACACTCGCCCATCTTTTTGCATCACCCTACAATACTCCAGGTAATACAAATTTGCTCTTTTGGAATGCAAAATGGTTTTGAGATCTGATGGCGATAAATCTTTCATTAGTCAGTCTTATCCATGAATTCTAAGTCCAGTATCTGTGGCTTGTGTACGTCTGCCAATCCCTGAATTATAACCAGTACACTTTGTATACAGGTGCTTGTTAGAAAATGTACTTAAGCGTTAAACAGCCATTGTTTTATGTCACTTTTGTTTACCAATACCAGTTGTTGGGCTTCAGGATATTCGTCATGAAATTTAGTTTTCACCTGCATTTCTTGCAAAAGATATTGGGCTAATGCGGCACGGCAATTCACTATTAATTGTCCATCTTGCATTTGGTAGTCTTGTTGTATCACTGTTTTCTGTGCTGCTGTTAAGCGACTATCAGCTTCAAAAATTAAGTTGATATAGGTATGCCATGACTCATCTTTGGCACTAGATTGGGTGGCCTTATCGAGTAACTCTGGATCGCCGCTAAATCGACTTAAAACAAAGTCTCTAAATTGTTGGTGTTGTTCATCATAAGCACGTAAATGCCAACGTAACCCTGTTTTGACAAACATAAAAGGTTGGATAATTCGCCCTTCATAATTAGGATTGGCTAATGACACATAATCCACATCAATACGCCGCTTTTGTTTTATCGCAGCAATCAAGCCACGCATCACAAAAGGCGACACTTGCCGTTTAGGTAAGCTCAAAGATGTATCGGTAAGTGACGGGTTTAAGTCAGAAGAAACATAACTGCTAGATTGGCTTAACCAACTTAGATATTGGTCTACATTTCCCGTAATGTTTTGAAGTGTAAATCCTTCAGAAAGTACAAAACCTTTAATATTAGCCTGGTAATGCAAGTTCTGCGGATATTGCGCTTGGTAAGATTGAATGTATTTACGTGCTTGTTGACGAGTGCGCTGATAATAATTGACTAAATCAGTGGCATTCACTCGCCCCTGCCAATACGCTAACAATTCGATTATCGCGTTGTGAGATTGCTTTTCTACGAATTCCATTCGCTTCCCCAAAGATCAACAATTAACAACTATCGTTAACTTCTACTTCAGAGTCAATAGTTTACCAGAACCGAATCTATGACTTACTTAGTGGTGCCAGCAAAATGGCAGTATCAACAGTGTTTTTGATATACCTATTTTAGTAATTTTGATCTATAGCTGACATTTTTTTCATAAACTGTTCAAAGTGTTCTTCTTTGGCATATTCAAAATCATATTGATTGTGAAAACCAAAACGTAACTTCACTAGAGCGTCTTCGATAAACAGGGTGTAACCGTCGAAGTCGGTAAATGCTTCTAACCCACCTAACACGTATTTCTCTTCTTGTTTTTCACCATGTTGACGCATTTTTTCAAACACCGACAACACAAATTTACTGTCTATTTCATTTTTCATTTTTTGTCTCTGGGGTTGTCTTTGGAAAGGTATTTTAAGCTAAGGTTTACTTCGACGTTATTCGCATTCCAAACTAATATTATGCGCCAATGAAGTCAAATTAAGCAGCACGGCTTAATTAACTTGGCTAGAAATAACCTTACTGTCATGCACTACTAGTAGTGTGCTTATCCTCTTAGAACTTGCCTACAATAGCAAGCTATTCAGGCACAAGTTGGCTTTGATAAACTCAATAATAGCGGTATTGGATGTATTCAATATATTTGCAATACAACAACTCTCTAACAGACTAGTTTTAGAGCAATTATTTTAATGGAATTGGTATTAACCACATCAGGTTAACAAAATAACAAGGAGTCAATGCGACTCCTTGTTATAGAGGATATGCCTAGCACTAATACCATTAAAGGTGATTAGCGTGAAATGAGTGCCAACTTGGTATCTTGATTAAGTATTGTCCACCAGCGGTTACCATAATTTGTGTCTAAACCAACTATAGGTTGATTAACGCAGCTGTCTGGTCGACTAGGTGTTTGCTCAAACATTGAATCTGAGAAAGGTAATTCAACAATACATTCCACACTAGTGATAGCTTGCCAACTGCCGTCAACCATATGGGCAAGATTGACCGTACCTGCGTCCATTGTATCTGCACCGGTAAATTGTACGGCGTAGCTATCTGATACAGCACTACTGATATCCCAATCTTGAGTGGCAGTGGTAGGCAAGTTAACGACAGATTTAGCAGTTCCGTCGGTTTGCGAGGCAGCTAAACCAGTGACGGCAGTGATGTCTTTTTCGCCACCATAAGCATTTTGGTACATACCGGTTTGGTTTTGGGTACCACTGACAATTAAAATATCCGATTCAGTCTGGTTTGCGGCTAACCAACTTAAAGTAACGTGTTCTTTTAAGTCGATGGTTGTTTCAGGAATAATTAATTCATTTGCCTCTTCATCAGGAATTGCTCGGAAAGGACTATTAAGGTTTGGAGTCCAGTTTTCGTGATAAACAAATAACCACTGATAAGCAAGACGTGTGAGATCCATCAATGTTTCTGCGCGGCTAAAGCCTGGGGTAAAGCCAAAATCTCTGGTGCGAGTATCGGTACGATTAAATGTATCGTTAGTACCACCCACTAAGCGCGCAAATGAGCCATCGTCTCCATAACAGTCATTGCTTAAGTAATGGGTTTGAAACACCATGACTGGACGTGTACCTTCTTTAATTGAATTTGGATAAATCATAGTTTCACAGCGGTTGGTAGTGCGTGAAAATTTATCCATTAGTTTCCAGTCGGCATTAAAGTCATAACTATCATCATTACTTTTTGCCTGATGCTCAGCATAATAAGCGGCGTAATCGACCTGCTCTCCTTGGAAAGTCAAAATAGCTGAATTGACATCATAGTGATCAGAATTATTCCCCTCACTGTAGGTAGCATTTTTTTGTGATACCAACATTTGTACTAGTTCTCTTTCGCCGTAACGATATTCGTACCCCTTATAGGATGCATTACCCGACATAATTTGGGTATATGCGCCCATTCGGTAATTACCACCTGTAGGTGTTGAACTAGAAGGAAGGGTTTCTAAAGTTTTTTTGGCTGTAATAAGTGAACGTTGATACTGATGTTCATGGCCTTGCACATAAATCACATCATAGTCTGAAAAAAACTGACGGATCTGAGGCTGCACATCATAAACCCAAGCGTCATCTTTAGTGCCGTCTACAATTTGCTCTCGCGTTTGACCATATTTAGCACCTATTAGGCCATCATGACTGGCCACAACAATATGTTTTATATCATCATTTTTAGCCAAAACCGTATCTTTTATCCATTGAAAAGCGACGGGTAAATTGTAGTAAGCCAAACCAAAGATAAGCACGTTTTCGCGCACAACATAATAATTAATCCACTCATACCCAGGCATATGCACAGCATCTTCTGGGATATAGTTTTTCATGTTATCTATCCACTCTACTGTATAAGCATAACTGGTTTCGTGATTGCCCATTACAGGTAAAAATTCAATGCCTTTGTCCTTATATTCTTGGGCAACAGATGTCCATTCAGCAAATTCTTCGGTACTGCCACCATCAGTTAAATCCCCTAAAGCAAGCACCATATCTACACCGGCACTCTCTTGATGGGCAAGCACGTTTTTCATCGGGTGTAATGCTACATGAGATTGTCCTGTTGCATCACTACCACCTTGAGTATCGGGTAATAAACCTATAGTGAATTTCGCTACAGTAGCAGGCACTGCAGCAGGTTCTGACGGAGTTGTTACTACTGGCGTAGTCACAGAGTTGTTAGAATCAGAGCCACAGGCAACCAGAGTTGCCGCTATGGTTAATGCAATAGAGGTTTGCGCAATAGAATACTTCTTAATGCTGATTTTCATTATGGTGGTTTTTCTCTGTAGGAGTTAGAAAGAAAAACCATTTAAGCAATCTATTATTAATAAAAGGCTCAACATTAATGAATAATTTATTAAGTTTTATTTACAGAAAAAATACTTCCCGAAAACTCAACTTTTCGGTTCAACCTAGAAGCAATAGAAAAATATCAAAAAGAATGGGGTTTTATAGGTACCTTGCTTTGCCTAATTGAAAAGGCTCAAGCTAGGGATTTACATGCACACAAAACCTCGCAAGTTTGTGGACTACTCGCTAAATTAAGTTCCTACGCCCCGCAAACGCATGGGTTAAGGTATTGCCATCAATAAACTCTAGTTCACCACCAACTGGTACGCCGTGAGCTATGCGGCTAGCTTGGATATCTTGGGTTTTACACATTTGTGCGATGTAATGGGCGGTTGCTTCCCCTTCTACAGTTGGATTAGTCGCCAAAATGACTTCTGTAATATCATCATTTTCAAATATCTGCGATAACTGCTCTAAGCCAATATCTGCGGGACCAATTCCATCTATGGGTGACAAGTGCCCCATCAATACAAAATAACGGCCTTTAAATTCTGAAGTTTGTTCAATCGCCAGCATATCTTGCGGTGATTCAACTACGCATAAAATTTGGTTTTCTTGTCGCTTGGGATTAGCGCAAATTTCACATAATTTATTTTCACAAAAAGTACGGCATTGTTCACAGTGTTTGACGTGTTCCATAGCATTATGTAACACATGGCTTAATTGCAACGCCCCTGGACGATTGCGCTCTAAAAGATGAAACGCCATGCGCTGAGCACTTTTAGGCCCAACACCTGGCAATATTTTAAAAGCATCAATCAATTCTTTAATTAAGGGGCTAAATTGCATCTATCACCTACGGTTAATGTTTATCACTTGTTCTTGTCGCTATTAGCTCGTAGCTCGTAGCTCAAAACATTAAAAAGGCATTTTAAAACCAGGAGGTAAAGGCATTCCACCCGTGACATCAGCCATTTTTGCTTTAGTGGTTTCTTGTACACGTCTAACGCCATCATTGAAGGCAGCGGCCACCAAATCTTCGATCATTTCTTTATCGTCTTCCATCAGACTTGGATCGATATCAACGCGGCGTACGGCATGACTGCAGGTCATAGTGACTTTAACCAAACCGGCACCTGACTCACCTGTGACTTCAGTTTTAGCTAACTCTTCTTGATTTTTTTGCATGCGCTCTTGCATTTGCTGCGCTTGCTTCATCATGTTACCCATTCCACCTTTCATCATAATCTTTCTCTCTTTTTCTGTAATAACTGTCGATTGTTAGTTGCTTATCTAGCTTGAATACTTTGTTCGTCTACCTTGGCAGCAAACTGTTGTTGTAACAATTGAATGCCAGGATCATTCTTTACCACTTCACGGGCGTATTCGTTACGCACTTGGTTAACTTTAAGTTGTAAAGCGTAAGGAGTGTTAATGGGTTGACCTAGCTCAATTTCAAGTTCAATAGACTCATTAAGTGCTAAACAAAGTGCATCTTTAAGCTGTTGCTGTGCTGTTTCTGAAATAAGATGTGCTTTCGCCTCTAAAAGAGTCAACTTAACTTTATTGTTTTGTTGATTAAAAGCAGAGTGTAAGGCCAATTGTTTCGTTAAAGCTGTGACTTGCATGTCTTCAATTAACTTACTCCAAGCATCCACTTGTAACGCTTGTATTACTTTTTGTTTATTAGGTAAAAAAGCGGAGATCTCTAAGGTTACATCACCCACATTTTCTTCGTCTAAATGCGCACTAGAGTCAAAAACGTCTGCTTCTACCAGTATTTTTTCTGCAGAGAAAGGACTCACAACAGGCGTTTCCACTGGTGCAGTTTGTGACTGGTTATTAACTGGCCATGGTGGGGTATTTTCTATTATGTGCTCTGTGCTAGGTGCCGCTACTTGCGGTTCAACAATAGCCGCTGACGGAATGGATACAGCCTGGCTTTGCGTTTCCACATGAGTCTCAGTTGGCTTATTCTCAGCTTGTTGATTTTGCTTACGGATCGCAGCTAAATTAAATGACGTCGAACTCTCAGACTTTTTTACCTGCTCTGCCCCTTCCCCCTCTTCACGTTGGCTTTGTTTGAGTTTATTGCGCAGTGCAATCAAATCAGCTGTGGTGGTATTAGGTTTTACATCAGTTGCTTGAGGTGAAGGCGACTGTGGAGCTTGTGTCTGTGGGGCAGCACTTTCAAAATCAGTTTGTTGGTAATCGGTTTGCTCATAATCACCAGAAAATGAGTCTGAGGGCCGCTCATCCAAAGAAACAGGTTGGTATTGGTCATAATCTATTGGTTGATGACCAAAATCTTCAGCCTGAGCCATAATATCTTGCTGTTGCGCAAATAAGTCAGCATCTATTGCCGCTTCTTGATTAGGCTCTGGTTGTATATTTGGTTGTTCTGGCTCAGCACTGACTTCTTGATGAAGTGGCTGACTATTTTCAGCTAAAGCTGCAACCGGAGCGTTATTTTGCTCAGCAGGTTTAACAATAGGTTCAAGGGAAGGTTCACTTTGAACAGGCATATCATTGGTGACTTGAGCGACTTCAGCTACAGGAGCAGCAGCTGTTACAGTTGATTCGGTGATAACCTTGTCGTTTGCTTGAGCGGTTGGCTGTTGTATAACCGTCTCAACATCTGGGGTTTTAGCGGCAATATCCAGCGCATCTAATTTTAAATTATTCGGACAAAATGCCAGCATCCGCAACAAAGTCATTTCTAGACCTGTTCTGGGATCAGCTGCATGGGGTAAGTCTTTTTTACCCGTCAGGGCAATTTGATACAGCAATTGCACTTGCTCAGCAGGTACAGATTTTGCCAGTTGAAAAATAGCTCTGGCCGAAATAGTTTCTAACTTACAAGCATCTGGCACAAACTGCGTTAATGCTATTTGATGTAACAAGCTCATAATTTCAGACAAAACCAAAGCAAAGTCTGGTGCTTGTTCAGACATTAATTCGACTTGCTGCATCACTTTTGCACTGTCTTTTTGAACTACGGCATGCACCAGTTTGAGTACTTGGTTTTTATCCATCAACCCAAGCATATCTGTGACTATTTGCAAACCAACCACACCATTGCCTTGAGCTATGGCTTGATCTGTCAAGCTTAATGCGTCGCGCATACTGCCTTGAGCCGCTCTGGCTAATTGGCTCAGCGCTTCTTTATCAAACGGGATACTCTCTTCGCCAAGTACAAAATCTAATTGCTGGCTAATTTGGGTACGCGACAAGGCTTTTAGATTAAATTGCAAACAACGGGATAAAATCGTAACAGGTAGTTTTTGCGGATCTGTGGTCGCCAATAAAAATTTTACATGGGGAGGTGGTTCTTCAAGCGTTTTAAGCAAGGCATTAAAACTATGCTTGGACAACATATGTACTTCATCTATCAGATAGACTTTGTAACGTCCACGGCTAGGTTTGTATTGTACGTTATCTAGTAACTCGCGAGTGTCTTCTACTTTGGTACGAGACGCCGCATCGATTTCAAGTAAATCAATAAAGTTACCATTTTCGATTTCTTTACAGGTACTACATTGACCACAAGGTGTGGAACTTAAACCTTGTTCACAGTTTAAACTTTTTGAAAAAATCCGCGCAATAGTAGTTTTACCTACACCTCGGGTGCCAGTAAATAGATAAGCATGGTGCAATCTATCATTATCAAGCGCATTAGAAATGGCGGTCACGACATGTTCTTGCCCGACTAATTCGCCAAAACGATTAGGTCGCCATTTTCTTGCTAATACTTGATAACCCATTTAATTAGTTACTCGCCTTCAAATTCACAAATAGAAAAACTAGTGACACCACAGTCGATAAGTTTTTGTTCACCACCGAGTTCTGGTAAAGAAATAACAAAACCAGCGTGTTCAACTATACCGCCTAAGCGTCGAATTAAATTAGCTGTGGCGATCATAGTGCCACCCGTTGCCAATAAATCGTCCAACATCAGTACTTTTTCACCGGGCTTCACAGAGTCTTTATGAATTTCTAAGCAATCAGTACCGTATTCAAGTTCATAACTTTCACTTATCACTTCACGAGGTAATTTATTTGGCTTACGCACAGGAATAAATCCTATACCGAGCTCAATAGCCAAAGGGGCACCAAACAAAAACCCACGGGCTTCGGTACCGGCTACTTTATCAAAACCCATTGGCGCGTAATGCTTCAATAAGAGTTCGATAGACGCTGAGTAGGCTTTATGATCTTCTAAAACTGAGGTCACATCACGAAACATGATCCCAGGTTTTGGATAATCAGGAACGGTTTTAATAACCGATTTTATATATTCGGCGGACACAAAATTCCCCGTGATTTAATAATAAGATGAGTAGAAAAAGTTGTGGATATTAAAGGTAAAAAACGAACCAACCAGTTATGGTAGGCAGTAATGCCATAGCTAGCAGAGCACCTAAGGCGGCAACTAAATAGCCCCAATTAAACGGGTCATGTGGACTGTTATCATCTTGCATTATTGCACTCCAAACTTGAAGGGTATGCACCCTTGTTAAACAACTAAAATGAAGCCGCAGATGTTAATCCAAAGTGGAATAAATTGATAGCCCTAAAAGCTGGAGCAAGACGTATACCTATAGTCGCTCAAAATGTGTTCTTTGCTATAAAACAGTAATATTAGCACCCTGTTTTTAGGATAAAGGCGCTAATTATCTACAATAAGTAATATTTCTTGCTGCAATAACTGCTGCAACACTTGTTGAAGTGAATCTGTAATTTGTTGAACATCAAGTTGTGGCATGGCTTCAATCATGATTTTATTCATTTCATCCATGCTTACTACTCCTTGTTGCAAAATAGTATTTAACAAATATGCAGACACAGCATTAATTAAAGTGAAGTTAACTTCATCTGTGGCATCCCGGTAAATAACTAAATAAACCGCTTCGCTGGCCTGTGAGGGTTGAAAAACGGCACTTATTTGATGAACGGGATACTGGTAACTCACTAAGCTTGCAAGCTCTGACATTTGAACTTGGGTTACTTGTGAATGTCCATCCCACACTTTAGCTGTTTGACTCGATTTGCGAACACTGACGTCTAATTCTAACCATTCATAATGCGCTAATTCACGCATAAATACTGGGTCGGATTCGTTTAATTGGTATTCACTGCTCAAATATTCAACAAATTCTTTACTGATATCAATGAAATAAGGAGAGCGGCATGTATGCTCAATAAAAAACTTTCGAGCTAACACTTGCCATTGTTGTTCAGAATATAAACTTTCCAAAACGGGAAATCCTGAGCTAAGAAAACCCAAAATGTTATTAAAAAACAATTCCCGATATATTTTTAAACGCCTGTCTTCAATCCCAGCATCAAAGGGGTTAGCTTGAGGATTTTTTATATGCTGAATAAAAGCATGTTGAGTTTCTTGGAATGACTTCATTAGGCTCTAAATTGTTTGGGTTGCTGGGCAGATACTTGCTGCTGAATAGTTCTTATTTTTTCCATTTCCAATAATAATTCGTTAATAGGTGGAATATTAAAATCTCTTTCTAACAAGGTAGGAAAAACACCATGGATTTCATAGGCTTTTTTAAGTAATTGCCAAACAGGTTCAATAACATCGGCGCCATGAGTATCAATTTTTAAGTCATCAGCTTCATCGTAATGCCCAGCAATATGCCCATAGACAATTTTACCTGTTGGCATGGCAGCCAAAAAAGTTTCTGCGTCGTAGCCGTGATTAATTGAATTCACATAAATATTATTGACGTCCAACAACATTAAACAACCAGACTCCTGCAATACAGATAAGGTGAACTCTTGCTCAGTCATCTCTTGCCCTGGCGCCGCGTAATAAGACACATTTTCTAACACTAACGGACGTTCGATGATGTCTTGTACTTGTTTAACGCGCTCAACTACATGTTTAACTGCTTCTTCGGTAAACGGAATAGGCATCAAATCATACATGTGCCCTTCGCCTGAACAATAACTTAGATGTTCGCTGTAATACAAAATTTGATGTTGATCTAAAAACCCTTTAACACTTTTAACAAAATTGACATCAAGGGGTTCGGGGCTACCAATCGACAAAGACAAACCGTGACTTACAAAGTTACAGGCAGAGGTAAATTGTTTGAGGTTTTTCTGATACTTTCCCCCAAGAGGGATCCAGTTTTCGGGCGCAACTTCCCAAAAATCGACTGAGTCAGGAATATCAGGCAATAGCTCGTTGAGCATTTCTCGACGTAAACCTAAGCCTACTCCGGAAAGATGTTTTGTTTTCATCGAATTTCTCACCCTGAATTTTTGCTAAAATAAAGGCCGGCACTGGCCGACCTTTATCATAATACTTAAGTTTAGCTAGTGATTAAGCTTGGCCACCACATTTGCCTTCACCACATTTACCTTCTTTCATGGTTTTGGCTGCTTTTTCGGCTTTGTCGCC
>NZ_BAEO01000037.1 GCF_000314995.1 Paraglaciecola arctica BSs20135
TTTTATGGGGGATAGCATTCTAAATCAAGACTACTACTCACCTTTCCATGTTGAACTGGTGGTTCGTTAGGAACAATTTTTTATATACTTAAATTCTATCTTTAAGTGCAGTAACAATTGGTGAGGCATCTAATCCATTTTCTGAAGCCCAAGCAATAACTGTTTTGCCGTCTTGCTCAGGTGCGCCTAAGTCACCTTTAGACATTTTCTTAACCATTAAGGTGCCGGTTTCAATAGCATTGTTAAGCATAGCCGTGCGGATAAGACTGTTGCCGCCACATGATATACCTGGATAATAATCTTTAAGCTTAAGTTTAAAATCAGATTCAACAAGTTTCATTTTTTTACGTAACTCGCCTTTATCATCCGCTTTAACGATAGTACAAATATTTTGTAGTGCTTCGTTTACATCGGCTTGCGCATTGCCCACAGTGAATAAAGAGATAGTAGCGATGGCGAGTGTGGTTTTTACTAATTTCAACATTGTTTAATTCCTAAGAGTAATATTCGAGCAAGGGGGTAGAAACGGTTTTATTTCGATAATGACTATTAGATAGCAGTTTGTGTGCTCAAAAAACCTTCATAGTGATACTTAGGTATGAGATCCGATAACTTTTTTGTTGATATTATTTAAAACATCTTGTGTTGAAGGTTTAAATCTAAAACATAAACTCACAACTTCCATGCTAACTCACTTAGTTGTGACTCATTTCAATTAAACGACTATACGTGCGCCGAAATTCAAATATCAGTGCGCCTTCTAGATAAAGTTCTGCTATTGGTACATCACTGCCTAAATACAGCCTAACTTTTTGATCATATAACTCATCGATTAGGCTGATAAAACGTCTAGCCATATCATCGTTAACCGCATAGGATAAAGTACGCTCTCCAGTGACTGTAGCTTGGTTATCACCTACCCCATCCTCGGTTCCACGTGCCTTGATCCATCCCCTTATTTGACCACCTAATTGCGGTACACCACTTAATATTATGATGTTAAAGCTAGTGGCAATCTCCATGTAGTCGAGTTGCGAACGCGGGCCCTCGCACAAATCGTAGAAGTCGAACCATACAACTGAGTTTGAGATGTTGATGTCAGTGGCGCTGATCACCTTGATGTCTCGGTGGCAAATTTTTATACTGGAAGTATTGATTTTTTCTGGGTTAGTAACCTGCGTTTGCTCTGCAAAAATAGCCGCAAAATCCATGTCTAAGGTATTGCCTACATACTTAGATGCAGCAATAAATGCTGTTTCATTTTGATCTGCAAGTAAATGATGTAGACGATGATCTTGCTCACCTGAAAGATGCAAAAGTTGCGTATGTTGTTGTAGTAAGGCAATACAAGGCAAAAACTTATGTCGAGCTAAGCCATTTTCGTATAGGCGCTCGATTGGAATATTCGAAGTTGCCACTAACACTACGCCTTGTTCAAATAAACATGCAAACAAACCTGCCAGTATCATGGCATCGCCAATATCGGAGACAAAAAACTCATCAAAACACAAAATACGACATTCTTTCGCTAAGTCTTTAGCAACAATCACTAAGGGATCCTGTTGACCTGATTGCTCTTTAAGGGCGTGATGAATACGCGCCATAAAACGATGAAAATGTAATCTCAATTTACCTTTTTGCGGTAAACAATCGTAAAACAAATCCATTAAAAATGTTTTACCGCGCCCCACGTCACCCCATAAATAAAGCCCTTTGATTGGCTCAGATGAGATTGTATTTTGCCTAGATAATTTCCAAAACAATGTATCCAAAGCCATTATTGCTTGTAGTTGAGAGGGATCTTCAACAAGCTTACTGCCCAATTGCGATTGATATACAGCAAGAGGAGAATTAAGTTTTGGTGTATGGTTTAACCCATCAGGCATAGATAATATTTTCAACAAAGGACTAAATTTAGACCAGAACTTTAGCTATTTTTAACGTCACAGCCAAATCTAATTTGCGATTGACGCAGATTTACCTTTCCCAAACCTGCTTATTTTATAAACTAGAAGCATAGCGAATCTTATAAGTGCAACCATAACGTTTTCCGATTTGCCCCCTGTGTTAAAAGGTTTACTTTTTACCTAGAGTTGCAAAAGGCAAGTCCCACAGCAAGATGTAGTTTGAGATAGAAACCTAAGTTAGCTCTTCACGCGTAAACACCAACTCATTCCCCTTACTTTGTTGTGCAGAAAATCTATATCCAGCCGTATCAAATTTTTGCAATTGGCAAATATCAGTCACACGATTTTGAATAATATATCTCGCCATCATTCCCCGCGCCTTTTTGGCAAAAAAACTAATCACTTTGTATTGGCCGTTTTTACAATCTCGAAACACCGGAGTATAAATTTCTGCATTTAAAAATTTAGGTTTTACGGCTTTAAAATATTCATTTGACGCAAGATTAACCAACACATTATCACCTTGTGAATCAATCGCTTCGTTTAACTTATGACTGATACGTTTATCCCAAAACTGATATAGGTTTTTGTCTTTGCCTGTGTCCAATTTGGTACCCATCTCCAATCGATACGCTTGCATCAAATCTAGGGGCCGTAACACACCATATAAGCCAGACAAAATACGTAAGTGTTGCTGTGCATAGTTGAAGTCATCTTGGCTGAATGAACTGGCATCTAGCCCTGTGTACACATCACCGTTAAAAGCCAATAGCGCTTGTTTGGCATTATTGGTATCAAATGGAGTGTGCCAACCAGCGTAACGGTCTGCATTGAGTCCAGCTAACTTATCGCTGATTTTCATTAACGAGCCAATTTGGGCAGGGCTTAACTTACGACAATGTTTAATTAAAGTTTTTGAATCTTCCAACATGTCTGGCTGAGTGAATGTGTCTGTTGCTGCTGGGGTATCATAATCGAGGTTTTTGGCTGGTGAGATAACAACTAACATTCAATAAGATCCTGTAATGATAAAAATAAAATAAAAAACTACTGCTGTGATATGTGGGATAGCTTACCAAATACAAGTTGGATTTTTATTTTCTTTGTATTTCAAAAACGCTTAAGCCAGAATTGAGCTACAAGAACCAATCTGCAGTTAAGGATAAATATGTACCTAAAAGTTTTAGGCTTCATTAGCATCATTTTATTGTTATCAAATTGCGCCAACATGAATAAATCAGATTGTTTGACAGCGAATTGGCAATTAATAGGTTTTGAAGACGGTAGTTTGGGTAAAAACGAATCTCAAATTTCACAGCACAGAAAAGAATGCTCTGAGCACGGTGTCACCCCAGATTTAAGTGCCTATCGCAAGGGCCACTTTGAGGGTTCGAAACTTTTTTGCACTACAAACAACGGTTTTACTCGAGGCAGTCAAGGCAAAGATTATGATCGTAGTTGTCCTCAACAATTTGAAGCAGCTTTTTTAATAGGGTTCTCCGAAGGTCAAACCCTGTATGGGCTAAAAAAGGTATTAAATCAAAGAGCTGCCGATCTTGAAAGCGCCTATAAAGAGTTAGATTGGCTTGAACACACTATTGCTGAAAAAAGTGAACTCATGATTGCCGATGGTCTTAACCGAAAGCAGCGAATAGTTGTTAGAGATGAAATTGCGCAATATCAGCAGCAGCAAGTTGAGTTGTATGATTTGTTACCGGAATTAAAATATGAATTTGAAAACGCTCATCAAGCTTATGAGCAAGGAAAAGATGCGTTTTCTGGCTATTAGCTAATTGAGTAGCAGTTCCATCAACATAAGGCATGTGAAAATTAAAGAGTATATAATCCGAGTTCAGGTTATTTAGGCAACTACTTTAGAATTGACCACAACATTTATACACTTTTAAGATCACCTTTTAGTTACGTGATTTCATATAGTCGTTATTTTTGTTAGCAAACTTGGCCTTTTACTGGCGTCTGCTATTTAACGGTTATATCCTGTAGCGATTCAATTTAATCAATTACAAGTAAGCATTAAGACATAAGATAGTCAGCTTACTTCTTTGAATTCCGATACATTTTTGCCAAGCTATACGTATTACAATGTGATAGCCAATACAGCGTCATTACTTACAGAGGATTATATGTCTAACCAATTACAAGCATTACGAGAAATCACCACAGTTGTGGCTGACACAGGCGATATTGAAGCCATTAAAAAATACCAACCGGTAGACGCTACCACTAATCCATCATTGTTGCTTAAAGCCGCAGAAATGCCTCAGTATAAGTCTCATCTTGAAGCGGCTGTGGCATGGGCTAAAGAACAATCATCTGACGCTGAACAACAAATCCTTGATGCTGGCGACAAATTATCTGTGACTATTGGTACTGACATAGTGAATATCGTACCTGGTCGCATTTCTACAGAAGTAGACGCACGTTTGTCATTTGACACCGCGGCTAGTATCGAAAAAGCCCACAAGTTGATCGCCCTTTACAAAGAAGCCGGGATCGATAAAAGCCGTATTTTAATTAAGTTGGCTTCTACTTGGGAAGGTATTCGAGCTGCAGAAGTGTTAGAAAAAGAAGGCATTAACTGTAATCTAACTTTATTGTTTGGTTTTGCTCAGGCTCAAGCATGTGCAGAAGCCGGTGCATTCTTAATTTCACCTTTTGTTGGACGTATTCTTGATTGGTTTAAGAAAAGCACTGGTAAAACTGACTACAGCTCTGCTGAAGATCCGGGTGTGGTATCTGTTACTAAAATTTATAACTACTACAAAGACCATGGTTATAAAACCGTTGTTATGGGTGCAAGCTTCCGCAACACAGGTGAAATTACAGAACTTGCCGGTTGTGACCGTTTAACTATTGGTCCTAGCTTATTAGAAGAATTATCACAAACTGATGCCCCTTTACCTATAAAACTAAAAGATAACGGCGCGACCAAAACACCGGGGGCTCCTTTAACAGAAGCTCAGTTCCGCTGGGATATGAATCAAGACGCCATGGCAACTGAAAAGTTATCTGAAGGTATCCGTAACTTCGCAGCCGACCAAGTTAAACTAGAAGCCATGTTAAGAAGCTATCTGTAAGCTAAGCTAATAGTTATACCCACACCACCTCAAAATGACGGATTCAGCGGGAGTTTAAAGCGATTTAGGCAAGGCGGACATTTGCAGGCTTAGCAATCTAAGTCAAAAATGGCCAACGCAGCATAAATCGCTTTAAAACCCGCCCACCAGGGAACGGCTGGGGCACTCCACTTCTGCGTTGCGCCAATTCAGAATGTGGTATATTGACGCGCCTTGAATTGAAGCGCCCCAGTCGTTCTGAAACGCGCATTTTGAGGTGGTATGGGTATATAAGCGTCGAATTCGGCGCTTTTTTATTTTATAACCCTTTTTTAAGGCCAGACCTAATCTTTACCCTACATTGAGAACCTATTATGACCGCACTAACTGCATCCCCCGCGTGGCAAAATCTTGAAAACTTAGCGACAAAAATAAAAACTCAACACATGCGTGACTGGTTTGCTGCAGACCCACAACGTGCTGAAAACTTTACCCAATCCGCCTGTGGTATTGAATTAGATTTTTCAAAAAACCTTATCACTGATGAAGTGATGCAAGCCTTACAAACACTTGCCAGTGAATGTCAGGTAAGTGAAAAAAGTCAGGCTATGTTTGCCGGCGAAATAATCAATCACACCGAAAAACGCGCAGTATTACATACCGCACTGCGTAACTTTTCAGGTAAACAAGTCTTGGTAGATGGTGAAGACGTGATGCCAGAAGTGTTGGCCTGTCAGAAAAAAATCCAAGACTTTGTTGCCAGCGTACACAGCGGTGAGCGTAAAGGTTATACCGGAAAACCATTAACCCAAATTATTGCCATTGGTATTGGCGGCTCTTTTCTTGGTCCTAAAATCATGTCAGAAGCTCTTAAACCTTATTGGTTTGAAGGAGTGAAAGTGCATTATGTAGCCAACGTTGATGGCTGTCATATTCAAGATGTATTAGCCAGTGTTGACCATCAAGAAACCTTAGTAGTCATGTCATCTAAATCGTTCACGACACAAGAGACCCTACAAAATACCCTTACAGCTAAAGCTTGGTTTTTGGGGGCCGGTGGTTCACAACAAGACATTGCTAAACACTTTATTGCCGTTTCTTCTAATATTAAAGCCGCCACTGAATTTGGTATGGCGGAAGACAATATATTTCCTTTATGGGATTGGGTGGGTGGGCGTTATTCACTTTGGTCAGCAATTGGTTTACCTATTGCACTAACAATAGGTTACGAAAACTACCGTGAATTATTGCAAGGTGCATTTGAAATGGATGAACATTTCCAAACAGCACCCATAGAGCAAAACTTGCCGATGATCTTGGCCTTGTTAGGCGTATGGTATGTGAACTTCTTTGGTGCACAAAGCCATGTGTTATTACCTTACTATCACTATTTACGTGGTTTTCCAGCTTATGTACAACAGCTAGATATGGAAAGTAACGGTAAACGTATCTCAGGTTCTGACACAGCAGTAGACTATGCCACTGGACCTATTATATGGGGCAGCGAAGGGACTAATGGTCAACATTCATTCCACCAGCTTATCCATCAAGGTACAGTGTTAGTACCCGCTGACTTTATGTTACCTCTTAAGGTACCGAATCAAGATAATACTCATCACGCCATGTTGGCCTCGAACTGTTTTGGCCAAACTCAAGCCTTAATGCAAGGTAAAACCTTTGCAGAATGCAAAGCGGACTTAGCTGCAAAAGGCTTAGACGATGCCACGCTTGAGTCACTTGCCACCCATAAAACTATGCCAGGTAATAAGCCAAGCAATACCTTGCTGTTTAAGCAAGTTGATCCTAAAACCTTAGGTGCGTTAGTTGCTATGTACGAACATAAAGTATTCGTGCAAGGAGCCATATGGGGCGTGAACTCCTTCGATCAATGGGGAGTGGAACTAGGCAAAGAGTTAGGTAATCAAGTACTAGATAAACTTGTTAACACCGATGCGGACTTAAATTTTGATGCATCAACCAATCAGCTAATCAGTAAATTTAGACAAGCAAACGGATAAACCTTTTAGCCAGTTGTATAGCAACTGGCTTTTTAAATTCCAAATTTGTAAATCAGCACATTAAAGATTTTGAACCACAGAGGTCACAGAGCGCTTCGCTGCACAGAGAAATAGATTGTTAAGAATTCAGTCTTTACTCTGTGCTCCCCTTTTTCCTCTGTGGTGATAAGCTTTTGATTTTTGTTTAGCTACGAGCTACGAGCTACGAGCTACGAGCTACGAGCTACGAGCTACGAGCTACGAGCTACGAGCTACGAGCTACGAGCTACGAGCTACGAGCTACGCAAGTATCGTTGTCCCCTAACTTTTATTGTCAATCAAAAAGGGGGTCATTTTAATCAAATGACACCCTTTTTTTATCATTCCTCGAAGCTCGCTGCTCGATGCTTGTAGCTCGTAGCCGCTTGTTCTGTGTCACAAAATGTTCATATTTTGTTAATAAATAGTACAAATATTTATTCTATTTTAGGTGTTCCTATGGTACATAGTCATTAAGCTATTGTTTTATTGTAGAAAATCACAAAAGCTTAAAGAGTATCGTTGTAATCAGTGCGCTAAAAAAATAATAAAGGAGATCAACATGGATAAGTCCGAATTATTGTCTACCTTAGATTCAGAAACCAAGTCATCTAAAAGCAAAGCAAACAAACGTAAATGGCGAGAGATTGAAGCCATCCACGACAGACACCGACTCAAACAAGAATTACGCGATCTGGGAATGTCACCCGAAGATGCATTAGAGTTTTTGTAAATGTAAAAGCCCTGTAGATTCAGGGCTTTTTTATGTGTGTACATAAGACAGATCTAATTGTCATTTGATTGGCAAGGCAGCTTCGAGCTTCGTAAAATGAGAGGCCTTTAAGCCAGTTGTATATCAACTGGCTTTTTAATTCCAAATTTGGAAATAAACACATTAAAGAATTTGGACCACAGAGGCACAGAGCGCTTCGCTGCACAGAGGAATACATTGTTAAGAATTAAGTCTTTTTCTCTGTGCTCTCATTTTCCTCTGTGGTGATAAGCTTTTGATTTTTCTTTTGTTTTTCTAGTAACTCGTAGCTAGTAACTCTTCTTGGCCAAGTTAACTCGCTACTTTTTCTAATCCAGATTGCCCTTCGACTACATACTGTTTGGGCATAAAACTTTCAGCTGATGATTCTTTCATTTCTTGGGCAAAAAGATCAGACTGACAATTTTCTTGTAATAAACAACCCCCGCTTAAATTCGGATAGATTTCGTCATAACGTTTTATTTCAGTTTGACTCACTCTTCTGTAGATATGAGAACGATTTAACTGGTTTGGATTTGATAAGCCAGCAGAAGATACCAAATCAAACGTAGAGAACACTGTCTCTTTATGAAAACGAGCTATACGTGTTGCTTTATCGCCCACCACCAAGCCAGAAGCTAAGGCTGGGTTTTGAGTAGCAATACCTGTTGGGCACTCATTGGTATGGCAAATTAGAGACTGAATACAACCAAGAGCCACCATCATGCCTCTAGCGCTATTACACATATCAGCACCCAAAGCTAAATTTTTAACTAAGTGAAAACCAGTAAAGGTTTTACCACTAGCAATCACTCTAATGTCTTTTTTCAAACCAAAACCGACCAGTACATCAACCACAAATACCAGCGCTTCGCGAAGAGGCATACCCACTGAGTTAGAATATTCTAAAGGCGCTGCACCTGTACCACCCTCCCCACCATCAACAGTGATAAAATCGGGTTGTATTTTGGTTTCTACCATTGCCTTACACAGAGCAATAAATTCACTTTTTCGACCAATACATAATTTAAAACCTATTGGTTTGCCACCTGACAACCCTCTAAGTTGCTTAATAAAATGCATCATTTCCAACGGAGTAGAAAATGCTGAATGTACTGGTGGTGAATCAACTCGAGTGCCAGGCTCTACCTGCCGGATTTGAGCGATCTCTATGGTATTTTTATCAGCGGGTAAAATCCCCCCATGGCCAGGCTTTGCACCTTGAGATAATTTAATTTCAATCATCTTAATATTATCTTTTATCGCAGTTTTGGCGAAACTATCGCCATCAAATCCGCCATCTGCTGTTCGGCAACCAAAATAACCTGTTCCTATCTGCCAAACCAAATCGCCGCCATGTTTTAAATGCGATGGGCTAACACTACCTTCACCAGTGTTGTGGTAAAAACCGCCTTTTTTGGCACCTTTGTTTAGTGCTTCGATGGCATTACCACTTAACGAGCCGTAACTCATAGCTGATATATTAAAAACACTGGCAGAGTATGGCTTAAGACAATCAGGACCACCCACGTCGATACGCTGTCTTGGCGTCTCTTTATTTGCATGAATAGCGGCCAATGAATGACCAATCCATTCATAGCCTACTGCCTGGGTATCGAGCTTAGTACCATATGGTACGGCATCCTGTGCGCCTTTAGCCCGCTGATAAATTACCGATCTGAACATACGGCTGACGGGTACGCCATCGGTTTCAGACTCGAAAAAGTACTGACGCAGAAATGGCCGGAGATATTCCATTACCCAGCGTCCACGACCTACAAAAGGAAAGTTTCGCCTAATAGCATGTTTAGTTTGATTCATGTCGTATAAACCAACTAAGGAAATCGGAAGGAGCAATAGACTGAACCAAATAATATTCGGCCATTTAAAACTTAGTAATAACATCACTACCCAAGCTGTGACATTCACTATGACAAAAATGTTTCTCATTTCATGACCTTATTTAGATGAATAACAAATACGTTTTCAAACATTGGTTGCTAGCCTCATAAGAACAACATAGCCACCGATCTCTTTCAATATAAATATGGATAGTCTGGAGATCATTAAAAGATATTCAGTTAAACGCTTGGAAAATCAAAGCTGCCAATTAATTGGGCTTTTATTCTGTAGTTTTAAAAGGTCATTGGTTTGAGTGAAATGTTTACAACCCAAAAAACCTCTATACGCTGACAGCGGAGAAGGATGAGGTGCACTAAGCAGATGATGTTTTTTGGTATCGATCACCGCGCCTTTTTTCTGAGCGTGGCTGCCCCACAGCAAAAACACCAATCCATTACAATGGTCACTCAGTTGTTGAATAACAGTATCGGTAAATTGTTCCCAGCCTATTTTTGCATGAGAGTGAGCTTGGGCTTGTTCGACAGTAAGTACGGTATTAAGCAACAATACCCCCTGTTCTGCCCAGCTTTGTAAAAAACCATGTTGTGGGATAATAAAATCGGGAATATCAATGGCTAACTCTTTGTATATGTTAACTAATGAGGGTGGCGTTTTAATCTTAGGTAATACCGAAAAACATAAACCGTGAGCTTGGTTAGGCCCGTGATAAGGATCTTGACCTAATATCACCACCTTAACGTTATCCAGTTTAGTTAAATTGAAGGCATTAAACACATCTTGACTAGGTGGGTAAATCGTCTTGCCAGCAGCTCTCTCACTTTCAACAAATTGCATCATTCGTTGAAAGTAAGGCAGCTGTTTTTCTTGACCTAAAAGATCTTCCCAAGTGGTCATCAAGTATCTTTAGCTTAATATACTAAATAAGTGCGCTTTTAACGCTTGATAATCACAAGGTAATTCCGCTGACAATCCCTCTTTACCGGCGCAATCTGCCAAAGGTTTAGGTAAACTGATGGGTTGCCCTAAGACATTTTCCACAGTTTCCCGAAATTTAGCTGGGTGAGCAGTACCTAGGAAAATACCTGTTTGCCCTTCTTCCATTTTTCTCACCAATGCTTTGTAAGCAATGGCAGCGTGGGGCTCACTTACGTAGCCTAACTGGGCCAATTGACGCATGGAAACTTGAGTATACTCTTCGTCAACTGTATCGCCTGAAATAACAGACTTATCGACTAGGCCTAGCTCAATCATTGCTTCAATACGCGGCCAGTTGTTTGGTTGACTCACATCCATTGCATTAGATAACGTTGCTACTGTATCGTGAGGTATCCACTCGCCAGTTTTTAAATAACGAGGCACAGTATCGTTTAAGTTAGTGGCGGCAACAAAATGTTTGACTGGTAGGCCCATCACTTTTGCAATTAAACCCGCGGTTAAATTACCAAAGTTACCGCTGGGTACTGAAATCACTAAGTCTTCACGCTCTGCTGGTGTCAACTGCGACACGGCTTCAAAGTAATAACACACTTGGGCAGCTAAACGACTGATATTAATAGAGTTTGCAGAATTTAGGTGTAAGCCGTCACGTACATCAGGATCATCAAAAGCACTTTTAACTAATTGCTGACAAGCATCAAAATCATCTTCAATGGCGACTGTATGGATATTGTCACCCAGAGTGGTAAATAATTTCTCTTGTAGCAGGCTGATTTTACCTTTTGGATACAAGATCACCACATTGATATTTTCAATACCATGAAATGCATGAGCAACTGCAGCACCAGTATCACCGGATGTAGCGGTCAAAATAGTGATAGGTTGGCCATCGGAGATTGCAACTAAGCACTGGGCCATAAAACGGCCACCAAAATCTTTAAATGCTAATGTAGGGCCATGGAACAGCTCCAAGGTATACACATTATCTGTAACTTTGGCCAAAGGCGCGCCAAACACAAAAGCACGTTCAACTATGCCAGCAACAGTTTCACGAGGTAACTCATCACCAATTAAGGTGCTTAAAATCTCTACGCTTCGCTCAACAAAAGGCATAGCTAATATTGATTCTACATCATCAAACTTGGGTATTTTTTTAGGAAAAAACAAACCTTGGTTTTTGCCTAAACCTTTTTTTACCGCTTCCGCAAACGTTACTTGCTCAGAGGCGTCTTTTAAATTAACAAGTTCCACTTTACTACCTTTTTAATACTATAAATTTTGCGCTAGTTACAGGCCGTGATAGCCCTAGATTACTAGCTCCTATGAAAGCGTCTGCTTTCAAGAGTGGCTTACGGATGCACCACTCGTGTCTAACTGACAAATATGACTAAAACCCGTGTCATTTTGAATATAGTTATCAGTTAACCATTGATTAATTATTTTAGCATTTTCTAAATTATCGCATACTGCAAACACTGTTGGGCCAGAGCCTGAAATACCAAAAGCCAGTGCTCCATGTTGTTCTGAGAACGTACGCGATTCATCAAATTTTGGCAACAGTGACTTGCGGTAAGGTTCAGCAATGACATCTAACATCATGGCTGCTGCAAGTTTTTCATCCTTTCGGTACAAAGCATCAACAAACACAGCCAACTGACGACCAAACTGAATGGTGTTAGGCATAGCAACCTGTTTCGGTAAAATATCCCGCGCAGCTGCTGTAGATACGTTTATGCCAGAATAACAAGACACCCAATACCAGTTTTCAAACATAGGCAATTGTAATGCTATTTGCTCTTTATGTTCGGCCATTAAGGTTAGACCACCTAGGAAACATGGCGCAACATTATCGTAATGCACACTACCACTTATTTGCCCTTCAAGCTCTCCCATAACCAACAACAACTCATTATCGGTAAATGGAGCTTTGCCAAAGTACTCAGCAAAAAATTGATTCAGACCAAACAATGCTGCCACGATAGAGCTAGCACTAGATCCTAATCCACTGCCTATAGGTAAATGTTTATGCAGTGTCATTTTAAGAGCTGGGATAGCATTTTTTGGATGCCCTTGTTTTTCCAATTCGGCAATAAAATGCTGGTAACAACGTGTGACTATATTACTGTCTGCATCAGGCGGCAATTTGTCAGCAAAACGTCCTTTGACGACTAAACTAAATTGCTCTGCAATTTCGATATCAACTTCATCGCCTAATAAACTACCGTCTATTGGTTTTAATGCTGCGCCAAGTAAATCAAAACCTAAACTGACATTACCAATAGAGGCAGGTGCATAGGCTCTTAGGATAGAATTTTTCATATTAACATCTGACATTAGATAGATTGTTTCCATGGCATAGTGCGCATAACGTCGGCGAATACGCCTGCCGCAGTCACCGCAGCTCCTGCACCATAACCTCGAATAACATAAGGTATAGGTTGGTAATAGTGACTGTGAATAGCCAAAGCATTTTCACCCTCTTTTACCATATATAGTGGGTGCGACTCATTAACAGCTTCGATACTGACTACACATTTACCATGTTCAATCGAACCGACATAACGTAACACTTTACCTTCGTCTTTCGCAGCAGCTACTTTCTGGGCATAGAGACTATCTAATTCAGGCAAACGCGCCATAAAGTCTTCGATACTGCCACTGGCATCAAAAGATGAGGGTAATATTGGTTCTATAGTGATATCGGCTAACTCTAGGGTTAAACCAGACTCACGAGCCATAATCAGTAGTTTTCTGGCTACATCCATGCCACTCAAATCATCACGAGGATCAGGTTCAGTAAAACCATTCTTTTTAGCAATTTCAGTTGCTTCAGATAAGCTCAAACCTTCATCTAACTTGCCAAACACAAAAGATAATGAGCCTGACAAAATGCCCTCAAACCGAACCAATTCATCGCCAGCATAAAACAAATTTTGTAGATTATCGATAACCGGCAAGCCTGCACCTACTGTAGTTTCGTACAAAAATTGGCGATTAGTCTGCTGAGCTGTATCTCTTAACAGCTTATAAAATTCAGTGCTCGCTGTATTAGCTTTTTTGTTCGGTGTAACAACATGAAAGCCATCTAGCATCATCTGAGGGTATTGTTCAGCAATTTGTGAGCTACTGGTACAATCGATAATAACCGGGTTAACCAAACTATTATTATGTACAAAATTTATCAAATTTTCGATAGATAGTTGTTTATCACTTTGGCCTAAGGCTTCTTGCCAATATGCATTCAAGTCTATGCCATTGGATTGCAGCAATAATTTCTTACTATTGGCAATGCCGTATACTTTTAAACTTATATTTTTTTCAAGTAAGGAAGCTTGTTGGCGAGCAATTTGAGCTAAAAGCTCTTTACCAACACTACCGCAACCTACTAAAAACACATCTATAGCATGTAAGTTAGAGAAAAAATTCTGATGCACTACTTTCACCGCTTTTTTAGCTTTATTGGATTCGATTACAGTGGAAATGGAACGTTCAGAGGAACCTTGAGCGATAGCTACGTTGTTCACTCTTGCTTGTGCCAAGGAGCTAAAGAATTTAGCGGCCAAACCTTTAGAATGACGCATGCCATCGCCGACTAAGGTTATAATGGCTAATTCATGGCGCACTTCAATAGGCTCAAGTAACTGGTTGCTTAGTTCTAGTGCAAATGAATCTTCTAATAAATCTTGTGCACGACTCGCATCTTTACTGTGAATACAAAAACTAATGCTGTATTCAGACGACGATTGAGTAATCAAGCTAATCGAAATATTCGCGTTAGACATAATTTCGAACACGCGGCTAGCCATACCAACCATGCCTTTCATACCAGGCCCTGCCACGTTAAACATGGTCATATCATCTAAATGCGATATGCCTTTTACGCTAGTCCACTTAGTACTGGCTTCGTTACTGATTAAGGTACCCGGAGCAGCTGGATTTAAAGTATTGCGAATTAAACATGGGATATGGTGCTGAGCAATGGGACCAATCGTTTTTGGATGTAACACTTTTGCACCAAAATAAGACAACTCCATAGCTTCTTGATAAGTTAACTTATCGAGTAATACTGCGCCTTCTACTTGGTTTGGATCGGCATTATAAACACCATCTACGTCCGTCCAAATTTCACAACACTGTGCATCAATACAAGCAGCCAATATAGCAGCGGAATAATCTGAACCATTACGACCTAAGGTGACTTTTTCACCGGCGTCATTTACAGCTACAAATCCAGGCATAATTAAGATTTGTTTACCTGAAATATCGACATCACTAAAGCGAGCTTTACTGGCAGATACATCGGCGATACTGTCTAAGTAGTCGCCTTCAGCGATAATATATTTAACCGGATCAATAATGCAGTTGGCATGCCCTAAAGTGCTTAGGATCTCACTGAAAATATTTACACTTATATATTCGCCAATACTCAACACTTTAGCGACAACTTGCTCAGGCGCACAACGTAACAATGCAAAACCTTCTAGATGCTGATTAAGGTCGTTTAACGTGTGTTGAATGTAGTCAGCTAGTTTAGTTTCAGAAAAGTTAGGTACGTTGATTTTTAAGTCATCCAAGATGCCAAACAACACCATATTTAATTTGGCAAACAACTCACCGTAATCTTTACCTGATGCTGCTTCATCACATAATAGTGATAAAGCATTGGTGACGCCTTTTGGAGCAGACAATACAACAGCAGCACCTGTTTCGGTGTGACATGCGATACAAATGTCTTTTACTCTTAAGTAACGTTCTGCATCAGCGAGAGACGATCCGCCAAACTTCAATACCTTCATTTTTTAATTCCTTAACAGTTTCGACACACTATGTTTATTACATTTATCATGTATTTTTTGAGCAACAAAAAAGCCCGCGGTGGTTGCGGGCTTTTTATGTGTAATACTTTTGCACTAGCCAGCGACCACCCTATTGAAGGTGATAATCATCATACCGGTGGTGATCGTAATTATTTTTTTCATGTGCGCAATTTGCCGTATAGACGTCTATATGTCAACCGACACTTAACGATGTTTTGTTATTTGATATATCAGCATGATTCAAACCATGTGATATGGTCATACTTATTATTCCCATCGGCCCGCTGTTTCTAACTCCTAATAGGGAAAACAAGAAAATTAAAGGCCCTAACACAATGACAACAAATACATTTGGTGAACAGATAAGAGTTAACAACAATAGAATATACAATGTTTGGAATTATTGAAAACTAAGACCCTTTGCCTATTCTAAAATTGCTTAAATGGTCGATAACACTTTTAGAAGTAAATAATTAGGAAAGCTTATGAATTATCCTTGGGTACAAAGCGCAAATAAAATTTTTAGGATCGCAATAATTGTTCAATGGCTAATATCACTAGGTATTGCTTTTTTTACATCAAGCTGGATTGAGCCATTTTTGTTAGGGCTGCCTATTTTAGCGCTGCCGATTATCCTAAGTTATACTCACGCATCTAAACCTATCAGTCGATATGCTTTCGCAATAGCTGTGCAACTTTTTGCGGCGCTGCATATTCAACAAGCTTATGGCATGACCGAGCTGCATTTTGAAATATTCGTCATGTTGGCATTTTTATCCTATTTTCGTGATTGGAAAACCATAGCCATTGGCACTGGCACTGTTGCAGTGCATCACATCCTTTTTTACTTCGTGCAAAGCAGTGGCGGAGGCCTAGTAATATTCGAAGAAGGTAAAGTAGCTTTTTACATATTAGCCATTCATGCAGCATTTGCTGTTATTGAAGGTGTCATACTTGGATTTATGGCCAAAAGCAGTTACAACGAGGCTAAAGGTGCGATCATACTAAATAAAGCAGTATCCGACATTATGCATCAAAAAGACGCTTTAGATTTGAAGGTTGAGATACCCAGTGATATTCCAAGCATTGAAGAGTTTAGAACCTTAATTGAGGCATTTAAGTCTTTAATTAAAGAATCGAATTCCCTAAGTAGCAACGTGTCAGCTGTAGCCCAAAGAGTTAATAACTCGTCAGGGACATTAAATACATCTGTGTCACTCAGTGCAGAGCAAGTGAAATTAATTTCTACTTCGATAGAAGAAATAAGTCACTCTATCGAAGATATCGCCACTCGTTCCAAAGAATCCAATGTTCACGCAGAGGAAGCAAAAAGTAGTACGGTGGAAACTAAAACCTCGATAGAAGGCTCCAGTGAGAATGTTTCTCAACTAAGGCAAACATTGACATTAGCATCAGGCGCAATCCAAACTTTAAGCGACAAATGCAATAATATTTCAGAGGTGATGCAATCAATCAAATCTGTTGCTGAACAAACTAACCTGTTAGCACTGAATGCCGCCATTGAATCTGCGAGAGCTGGCGAACATGGGCGTGGGTTTGCTGTGGTTGCCGACGAGGTCAGAAACTTAGCGATTAAATCCAAAGAGAGTGCTGAAGAAATAGAACAAATCACCGTGAGTTTAATAACCAGTGCAAATGCTTCAGTCACACAAATGAATGATTGTGTAACTATGGTTGACGAAGCCGTTAACTCGTCGAACGTCGCCATGCAGAATATGGACAGCGTTATCAATAGTTTCCAGCTGGTATCAGACAATATAACCACTGTTGCAACATCTGCTGATAAGCAGTCTACAAGTGTCAAATCCATAAATGATTCCACAAATTTATTACTTGAACTATCTGGAGAAGAACAAAACAACGTCAATATCGTTAAAAACGAAGCGATAGAATTGGCCGAGTTATGCAAAAAGCTTGAGCAACAGCTGCAACAATTTTCGGTGTAATCCTTGTCTGCTAAATGGATTGTTGGTGTGTGGTGTGCAAGCTGTCTAGCTGGATTGTTATTTCTGTCTTTCAGTCAGCTAGACGATTTCGATCCTGAATCGAAACTCTCTATGGCTATCACTGATATCGAATTTGAACAAAAATTCATTTCTCAATTACAAAAAAATCACAGCTCAATTGGTCAGTCAATAATACATTTTTCAGACAATGATTGTTTTTGTGAAACCATTGCACAAAATCACATCGCACGTTTATCTAACAACATGATCGCTAACGGCTTCCATAATATTCATATAAATATTAATACAGATCCAGAGTTTGCTCACTTTGTCCCTTCCACTCCAGCGGTTGCAATAGTAGGAGCACTAGAAGAGCTTATATACTTTGGTCCATATTCAGAAGGTTATGGCTGCTTAAGAGGTACCGGGCTTGTAGATGCGCTACTTCCTAAAATAAATAGCACTATAGTTGAAAACACAATTCTCATAACAGACGCAAAAGGTTGTTATTGTAAAACATCAACACTTTCGATCTAAAATAACCGGACCCGGTCCTTCAATCTCAAGGGCGTCTTCTGGGTTATAAATTGGGCAACTTTGCATAGATAAACAACCACAACCTATACAGCCATCCAATGAATCTCGAAGCTTAGTTAATGAATTAATTTGTTGATCAAGTTGTTGTTGCCAACGTTGTGACAATTGTGCCCAGTCTTTTTTATCTGGGGTGCGCTCATTAGGCATGCCTAAAAAGGTTTGATGAATACTTTGTAGACTGATCCCTAATCTTTGTGCCGCCTTTATCACGGAAATTCTGCGTAACACATCTCGTTTGTAACGCCTTTGATTACCTTGATTACGCCAACTTCTAATTAAGCCTTTTTGTTCATAAAAGTGCAGAGTGGAAACCTTCACTCCGGTGCGTTTAGCCACATAACCCACCGATAAATTTGCGTCTTCCATATCCTCGAGCTCTTATTGAATAATCATTTCAAATATAGAGAAAAAAGCGCTTTACCTCAAGTTAAGATGAGGTTTTATCATGCAACTATCGGAAACAAAATACATTTATCAAACGAGGTAAAAAATTATGAAAAATCTAATACCCACAGTCAAAAAAAATTTTAAACATTTCGTCAAAAGGTTCTTAGATATCTACAACGGCACTATGTATTTCAAGTAATAAATTATGGGATCGCCAACCAAACAAGTGCCAATGATGATATAAAACCAATGCCCCAGAAACTGCTGCGCAACACATGTTTGTCAAAATAGTATGCCAATAGATAAGCTACCCTTGACGCAACAAACGCAATAGCAAAATATTCTGCTAATTGCCCCGCATTATTTGTTACAAGTACTGCTAGGGCCCCAGGAGTAAACATAGCTAAGGCTTCAAAACAATTTTCATGAGCCGCTTTAGCTCTAGCACCAAAACCCGATAAAGATTTTTGTTGCTCACGGGGGTTTCGATTATCATAGCCACCAGCCTTATTCATAGCCAAAGCCAAAGGCGCTTTAGCCAGAATAGGCATTAATGTTGCGATGAATAAACAGATGATAATGATGGTCATAGTGGTTCCTTAAACTCAATTAAATCTTAATTTGTAGGCTAGTGTGCAAGCAAATAAGTGAAAACGGAAGTAGCTTGAAGACAAAAAATCTAACAACACTGTTGCAAATAGCCACCCCTTCAGTTGAAACAATAATCCAACCTGATTGGGCAGCTAAACACGGCATAACACTAACGGTAAAACGAGATGATTTGTTACACCCAGTCATTTCAGGTAATAAGTGGCGTAAGCTCAAATATGCATTATTAGCTGCTATTGAAGCCAACACTAAACATATCATCAGTTTTGGTGGCGGATTTTCAAATCACCTGCACGCATTAGGTTTTTGCTGCCAGCAACTCAATATTCAATTCACAGCGATCATCAGAGGAGATTATTCACAAAACCCTAGTCCTATGTTGCAAGATTTATTAAATTGGAATGCCAACATCCAATATGTTGACAGAAAGACATATCAACAACGAGCCGAACCTGATTACCTAAAAATGCTTCAGCAACAATACCCCAGCGCTCTACTTATTCCAGAAGGCGGCTCGCAGCTAGAAGCGTTACAAGGTGTAGCTGAAATTGTTGAAGAGTTAAGCCATTCCTATGACTATGTTTTAGCGCCTGTCGCCAGCGGCGGCACTCTTGCTGGATTAATTACCGGTATATCCAAGTACCTAGAACCAATCGACTGTAAAATATTAGGCATTGCCGTGCTTAAAGGTGAAGGCTACCTAGAACAGCTGGTTACAGATTTATTAGTAAAGCATGATCATTCAAAAAGCTGGCAAATCAATCATGATTATCATTTTGGTGGATATGCTAAGTCTAATGATAACCTCGCAGAATTTTGTCGCGACTTTTTTCAACAAACGGGAATAAAAATAGAACCTGTTTATAGCGGAAAGCTATTTTTTGCATTACGAGAACTGATTAATAAGGGTTATTTTCCTCAAAAAAGTCGTATTTTAGCTCTGCACACAGGAGGTTTGCAGGGGGCTAGGTAGGTCATCATTGCATTACTCATCCAAGATACTGTAAATTACTCATTATAAAGCCTCATATTAAAACCAATCTAAAGGAAAGGTTTATTGTTTACACAAATCACATTGTCATTTCACATCTATAACGCATTGCTAACGAGCACGGTAATCTATTTCAAAATTTTCTACACAATCTTATGAACTGGAATGAATGGCTACAGGGTTTTGCTGGAGCATCACCCATTGAATGGGTAGCTACAGTCTCTGGCTTTATCTGTGTTTATTTTATCATAAAGCGCAATATATGGTGTTTCGCTTTTGGTTTTGTGCAAGTCAGTATTTATGCTTGGATTTTTTATGATGTGAAACTGTATTCGGATATGGGTCTACACATTTTTTATATTGGTTTTCAGGTTTATGGTTGGCTGCTGTGGAGAAAAGCTCAAGACTCAAGCGGCCATGTGATAGTTAATCAAGGCACCACCAAAGAATATGCTTTATGGATTATCGCTATTGTTGTTAGCACTAGTTTGCTCGGTACAATAATGAACCATTATACTGATGCTAGTTTTCCCTATCCTGATGCCTTTACCACTTGTGCAAGCTTGGCAGCTCAATGGTTATTGTCACATAAAAAACTAATGAACTGGACGGTATGGATTGTCGTAGACATAGTGGCGATAGCGATATATTGGCAAAAAGGATTATTCCCAACATCCGCTCTGTACACTTGTTTCTTGGTAATGGCTATCATAGGTCAGTGGCAATGGTATAAACACTTTTCCCTAAATTCAAATAAAGGCCCGTGCATTTCGTGATCAAAAAAATTGTATTTTTAGGTGGCCCGTCTACCGGTAAAACCAGCTTGTGTGAAGCTCTAGCAAAAGAACTAGGCACTATCACAGTACCAGAGTATGGCCGCGAATATTGGATAACCCATCAAGTCGACCGACGACTAACCCCAGAACAACTATTGCATATCGCTAAAATCCAAAACCAATGGGAAGACCAAGCAGTATCCAAGGCTAATGAGTATCTATTTTGTGATACTAGTGCTTTTACCACTTGGCATTTTGCACTGCATTACCACCAAACAGCATTGCCAGAGTTAGAAAGGCTCGCAAAAACATGCTGGCAACGTTATGACTTAGTAGTGTTATGTGATGATGATATCCCTTACGACGATACATGGGAGCGTTCAGGTGACGCTAATCGCGGTGAATTTCAAGTATTTAACCGTCAATACCTTAAAAAACATAACATCAAACACATACTGGTATCAGGCAGCCTCAAACAAAGAAAACAAGCGGTTCTCACCGCACTTGGTATAACCTCAATGGAAATCTGTACTACTGATTAAGAACTCAGTGAGTGATTTTTCAATATTCAACTTGCACCTCAATAAATTACTGCTAGCATTCACGTTTTATTACATAACCCCGAATACTAGGAACTATCTATGTCCCGAGTTTTGATTATTGGCGCTGGCGGCGTGGCCGCAGTCACCATTAAAAAGTGTGCTCGTTTACCCGAGCTATTTGATGAAATTTACCTTGCAAGTCGCACAGTTTCAAAATGTGAAGCCCTTCAAAAAGAAGTAGGAATAGACAGAGTTAAAGGTGTATTTGCCGTTGATGCCGACCATGCCAGTGAAGTGGTCGCAGTTATCAACCAAGTTAAACCTGACTTAGTCATTAACTTGGCTTTGCCTTATCAAGACTTAGCGATAATGGATGCTTGTTTAGAAACAGGCGTCGACTATCTAGATACTGCCAACTACGAACCCAAAGATGTTGCAAAATTCGAATATTCTTGGCAGTGGGCTTACCAAGAAAAATTCCAAAAAGCCGGCTTGATGGCGTTATTAGGCAGCGGTTTTGATCCAGGTGTGACTAATGTTTATACCGCTTATGCAGCTAAACACTACTTCGATGAAATTCATTACCTCGATATTGTCGACTGTAATGGTGGTGATCATGGTCAAGCTTTCGCGACTAACTTCAACCCTGAAATCAACATTCGCGAAATTACTCAGCGTGGACGTTTTTACGAAAACGGCGAATGGAAAGAAACCGATCCATTAAGTGTGCGTGAAGATCTTGATTACCAAAATATAGGTGTTCGAGCTTCTTATTTGATGTTCCATGAAGAATTAGAGTCTATCGTTAAACACTTCCCGACTCTGAAACGTGCACGTTTTTGGATGACCTTTGGTGACGCTTATTTAACGCACTTAAAGGTACTCGAAGGCATTGGCATGACCAGCATCGAGCCAATTAACTTCCAAGGCCAACAAATTGTACCTTTAGAGTTTTTGAAAGCCGTATTACCTGATCCTGGTTCATTAGCGGAGGGATACACAGGTCAAACATGTATCGGAACTTACATAACAGGTCTCAAAGATGGCCAAGAAAAAACCATCTTTATCTACAACAATTGTGAACACGCTAAGTGTCATGAAGAAGTAGGTGCTCAGGCAGTGTCTTATACAACAGGTGTTCCCGCTATGATTGGTGCGTCATTAATGTTAAATGGCACATGGAAAAAACCAGGGGTATGGAATATGGAACAGTTTGATCCTGATCCCTTTATGGATATGCTGAATATTCACGGTTTGCCTTGGCATGTGATCGAATGTGATTCGAGCCCGTTTAAGAAGTAATAGCTAGAAACGAAGAAATCGAACCACAGAGAGCACAGAGGTAAAAAACTTTATTTCTCTGTGTAGCGCAGCGCTCTGTGTTCTCTGTGGTGATAAGTTTGTATTTTTTAGTTCCCAGTTAAAATTATCTAAAGGCTTTGTTTATTTAGTGAAGTCCTTTTACTTTAATTCTCAAATTGGCAAAGCCAGTCAGTGGCAGTCAGTTTATACTGTAACCAAAAGTAGCCTTTTTTATGCAAGATCCTATGTTAAACCCAGCCATCCCCTCACCTTGTTATGTATGCGAAGAGGCCAAACTAGAAGCTAACTTGCAACTGATGCAATATGTGCAGCAACAAAGTGGTGTCGAAATTATTTTGGCCCTCAAAGGTTTTTCTATGTGGTCAACCTTTGGCTTAGTTAAGCAATATTTGCAAGGTTCGACTGCTAGTGCGGTGTGGGAAGCAAGGTTAGGAAAAGAAGAAATAGGCAAACAAGTACATGCTTACTCTCCTGCGTTTAAGCCCAATGATATCAATGAGTTAACCAGTTTAGTTAATCACATATCTTTTAATAGTTTAGGCCAATGGAATAGATACAAAGATCAAATTTTACAAGCAGGAGTGTCTGCAGGATTAAGAGTTAATCCTGAACATAGTGAAACAGAAACCGCACTCTATGATCCTAGCGCACCAGGGTCTCGATTAGGTATCAGAGCCAAAGACTTAGTAGGTGAGGATTTAACGGGCATTGAAGGATTTCATATTCATAACCTATGCGAGTGTGATTCTTTTGCCACCGAACGCACCATTAAAGCAGTAGAACAAAAATTTGCAGACTGGTTGCCAACTTTAAAATGGGTGAATTTTGGTGGTGGGCACCTTATGACCAAAGAGGGTTATGACGTGGAACACCTAATAGAAACCTTAAAGGCATTTAAGCAACGTCACCCACATCTTAACGTCATCCTTGAACCCGGTTCAGCTGTCGCATGGCAAACGGGTACCTTAGTCACTGAAGTGGTTGATATAGTTGAAAATGGCGACCAAATAGCGATATTGGATATGTCTGCCACAGCTCATATGCCAGATGTATTGGAAATGCCCTATCGTCCAGAAGTACGTGGTGCAGCTAAAGCAGGTGAAAAACCTTTTACTTATAGGTTTGGTGGTAATTCCTGTTTAGCCGGTGATGCCATAGATTTATATAGCTTCGATCACAAATTGCAAATAGGTGAACGCATTATTTTCGAAGATATGATCCACTACACTATGGTCAAAACTACTTTTTTTAACGGAGTTGAACACCCCTCCATCGGCATTATTCGCAAAGATGGTAGCTTTGAGTTAGTGCGTAAGTTTGAGTACCAAGATTTTAAAAATAAGTTATCCTAACTGTCATGTAAGACTTTCTTTTTGTAAAACAGACTTGACACCGATTATTTAAAAGTTACACTTGGTCATAAAGTAAAGTCTATTTTACTTTATGACCAAGGAGTTTGACTTATGAATAAACACAATGAATCAATCTGTAGCCAACAGAAAAGTAACATTACATCTCTAGCTTTATGGACACTGGCTTGGGTTATTAGCACTGCATTTTTGAGATTTGGTGCAGAATACATTTGGGACTATCAACCCGCTTATTCCATTATTGCCCTAATTACTCATCTAGCGCTGGGTTTGACCATGATCATGGTCAACGTTAAGCACTTAGCCAATCTTGACGAATTACAACGTAAAATCACTTTAGATGCCATGGGTATAACCTTAGGTGTCGGTTTGATAGCGGGTATTGCATATGAGCAACTGGAAGATATAAAACTGATAAGCTTCGAGCCAGAAATCAGCCACCTAATAATGCTCATGGCCTTCACGTACATCCTCAGTATTTTAATCGGCAATAGGAAATACCAATGAAAAACCGATTAAAAGTCCTTCGCGCCGAACGAGACTGGACCCAAGCTGATTTAGCTAATGCTTTGGCGGTATCAAGACAAACCGCCAATGCCATCGAAAAGGGTAAGTTTGATCCCAGCTTACCCTTGGCATTTAAAATCGCTCGGCTATTCAACTTAACTGTTGAAGAGATATTTATTGATGATGAGCAGACATAATCAAGGAAGGTTTAGCATCTCAATAAAATTAGAGCTTTAGGCAAAGTTAAAACCTAAGGCTCTGTTCATAAATACAATTAAAGAGCTTTTTCAGCATTCAATTTTTTCAACATATCTTTGGCATTTTGATTATCAGCATTTAACCCTAAGGATTTTTTATAATTATCCACTGCCAACTGTATATCTCCTTTCGTCATATAGGCTTCGGCTAAACTATCAAAAGCGTTAGCATCATCAGGATATAAAGCCCCGTAGACACTTAAGTAATTAATCGCCGCTTGAAAGTCCTTTTTAGCAAGCGCCATGTAACCTGCGTTGTTTAGTGCATTGGACGACAGTAATCTAGAAGCGGGATACTGCTTTTTCCACACCGAATATGCCTTAATACTTTGCTCGACACCTTGATTTTCTGCGACTTCAAAAGGTAGTTGTTCACCTTGCTGCAACTTACGCATGGCATGGTCTTTCAACGATGTACCAGTGCGGAAAAGAGTCAAATATACTTGGTTATCAACTGGGTTTAGCTCAAGTCCCAAAACATTTGCGTGGGCATCTAAAGCAAATCTATTGTCTTTTAAATAATGCAACTCACCTGAAAATTGTCCACCGCCTATTTGCAAAGGATTGTGATAAATCAGTTTGTTTTGCTCTTGAGTGATGTTCACAATTTGGTCGAAAGGTGACAGATACCTACCGATCATTTTGTCGCCCTGTCCTTTAGGTAAAAGTTGCTGACTAGGTACAAAAGGTTGAGTCCACTGCAAATTCTTTATGACACTATCAATCAACATAGTAATGGCTGGATTTCGAGTTTGAGTGGTCGCATTAATAAATAACATAATGCCTTTGCCATCTTGCATCGTTGCCATTACATGGCCACCAGTACCTGTATTTGAGCCTCCGTGAGAAAACCAGTCTAGATTACCTTGCGCTTCAAAGCGCATCCAACCAGCACTCCATCCACCTGTGACTTTGAGGGTTTGCACCTCAGTCGTTTGTTGCGCCACCCAAGTAGAAATGACCTCTGTTGGTTTACCTGCCAATGCTTTTTGATACTCGATTGTAAACTTGGCCATATCCAATGGCGTACTCCACATGCCAGAAGGCGCGACTTGGGGACAAATAGGAATACCATCGCGGATCACTTGCTGATCTAAATCATGCACTTTAGCAACGTTAGTTAAAAACTTAGCTTGGTCATTTTGATACATAGTAGTGTGTTGCATATTTAAAGGTGTAAATAACATTTCCTCAGCTAATTGCGCCAAAGGTTTACCGGTCAAATCTTCAATGGCCACTTGCACAATGACATAACCTCCACCGCTATAATTCCATTTCGTTTCAGGTTCAAACTCCACTGAAATAGGTGTTTTATAACGAGGCAATTTTTGTCCATTCAGACTTTCAACTAACGTTGGAATATCATCACCTAGATGAAAATCAGCAAATCCTCCCTGAGACATACCGGCGGTATGGGACAATAATTGCCTGAGTGTGATGGGATTATCCTTTGTAAAATCTGACTCTGGCATTGTCCAACGTTTTAGATAAGTACTAACAGGTACATCTAAATTGAGCTTTCCTTGCTCAGCCAGCATCATAACTACAGTAGCGGTAACAGGTTTTGAAATAGACGCGGTCGAGAACGCTGTGTTGCTGTCTATTTTATGCTGTGTACCACTTTCTTTTAGGCCAGCAGTTTCACTAAACACCACTTTAAAATCGTCCACAACAGCGATACTTAGTCCAGTTACTCGGGCTTGTTCAATAAAATCTTGATAACTGAGTTGGGTGTTATCAGTCAATCTCACTTTAGACAACTGTTTGCCATAATCGTTATTTAAAGCAGTTGCTTGTATAGTATTTATAGAGGCGCCAAATAGAAGCCCAATACTGCAGAAACGGATCAACATTCTTTTAGTAGGAGTATTCATAGAGTTTTCCATCAGTGTATAAAGTAATCTCATACTGATTGAATTCCATATCTTAGTGACCTACTTTTGCACTAACTGCTCATCTAATACGTGAACGACTCGGACGCCACCTTTACACCTTGTTATGATAGATAAAAGGGAGAAATACTGTGCGTTTTCATTTATTTATTACACTGCTGATATATAGCTTTATTGTTCAGTCTGCCAATTCCAAAGAACCTGACTTAATCATCAGTGATACCTATTACTTAATGCTTGATGATCATCCAGACTATGCAAAACCAGTGTTGGATCGTAGCCAATGGCAAACTTATAACTTTAGCGGTATACCTTTATCCGATGAAAATTTCTGGGTGCAAGTCGACTTTGAAATTGACACACCTTCGACTCAACCTTTAGGTGTATTGGTTAGCATATTAGGTTCTTTTGATGCTTATTGGGATGGTGAGTTCATCGCTAGTAATGGTGTGGTTGGCCAAGATAAAAACAGCGAAACGCCTGGGTTAATAGACAAAATAATGCTTTTGCCTACACATTTAACTCAAGTCGGCACACACACTCTCAGTATGCGGGTATCCGCTCATCACAACGCACCGACTCTTTTACACGGCTCATTTTGGAGCTTAGTGACCGATTATGAAAGCCTAGTGCAAATACCTTACAGACAAGCTAGTCGCCCTATGGTGATGTCAGGTGCATTGTTGTTGATTGCTCTTTATTCATTTCTTGTTTATTTCAAGTCATTTAGACAACCCAGCTATCCCATTTTTAGCTTGTTATGTTTATCTATTTTAGCGCTCACTTTTGCCGAATCTTGGCGGGGATTGTGGCCTTACACTTATGACTGGCAAATACCAAGATTAATAGTGGTTTTAGCACTGTCTTGTTTTATATCGTTATTACTCAGCTTATTTTTTGCGTGGTTTTTTCACTTCAAGGGAATTGAACGCATCGCGTGGATAAGCCTAGCTTTGTTAGCTCAATTCGGTGTCATCATTTTCATGGACGGATATGATAATCGCAGCCTATATGTATTTTTAATAGGAGTGACCATTAGTGGCGGCATTTGTTTGCACGCATTAATACAAAAGCAAGAAAACGCACTATTAATGTTAGGCGGTATGTTGTTATTTATTGCACCTATTTCAATCAATACCTATTCGTACATGGATCAGTACTTTTTTGTGTCATTTGCCGCCTTAATTGGCTTAATGTTATATACCCTAGCGAAAACAATGCGCAGTAAACAGCAACAACTACTGCAAAGCCAGATTAACGCTAGCCGTCTAGAACTCGAATTAGTGAAACGTAATTTACAACCCCACTTTATATTAAACACCTTAACTGCAATAGAAGAATGGATAGAAGATTCACCCAAAACAGCGGTTAAGTTTATTCAAGCTCTAGCTGACGAATTTCGCTATATGGCGCATATGTCAGCACAAAGGATTATACAAATAAAAGACGAAATCGGACTGTGTCAGTCCCACTTAAAAGTGATGGGTTATCGCACCAACATTGAGTTTTCAATGGTTTGTGATATTGAATATAATGAAGCCAGTATACCACCGGGTATATTGCTCACTTTGTTAGAAAATGCGTTATCCCATAACCTGTATCAACAAGGTGACGTTGTTTTTACTTTGAAGCAAAGCATTTTTGCAGAACAATCTTCACAACAACTAATCTTCATTGCCCCTATTACCCAAAAATCATCAGACAAAGGCATTAACCTGGGCATAGGTAGCCAGTATATTGAAGCGCGTTTAACAGAAAGTTATGCAGATAAATGGGACATGAAAAGTTGCCTTAATGATAATAATTGGCAAGTAACCCTGACCTTTCCACTTTCAAACGTTGCACCAAAAACTCTTGATTCATTAGAGGTAAACCAAGCATGACTAACATTGTCATAGTCGAAGATGAATATATGGTGGCAAAACGCCTAAAACGTTTTGTAGAACAGGCTTTTGGTGAACAACACATTAAAATTAAAATGTGCCATTCATTAGATGATGCCGCTGATTATTTAGCGGAGTATCCGATTGACCTGTTATTTTTAGACTTAAACCTTCAGGGCCAAGATGGCTTTACACTACTCAAACAACAACTCAGTCAAAGCTTTCATACCATAGTGGTTTCTGCCAATTCTGACCGCGCAATCGAAGCTTTTGATATAGGTATACTCGATTTTGTTGCCAAACCTTTTACCCAAGAACGCATCCAAAAAGCAGTGGATAGACTCCACCAGCAGCAACAAGGACAAAGCAAATATTTAACCTACAAACGATTGGGTAAAATAGAAATGTTAGCCATCAGTGAAGTGTTATACCTAAAAGCTGATGGCCATTATTGTGAAGTGCATCAAGATAACCAACAACACTTTTTACATGACAAAAGTTTAGACAAACTACTCAACCTATTGCCTGATGACTTTATCCGCATCCACCGCTCCTATGCTGTGTCTATTGCTGCTATACAATCCCTAGAAGCAGAAGAAGGAAGTAAGTACTGGCTAACTTTAACAACAGGAATTCGCCTACCTCTAGGACGCACAAAAGTACGAGAAGTTAAAGCGAGATTAATATAATACTCATCATCAATAGTAAGCTCATACATAGAGCAAAATCCGAGTGAGCGATATTGAGTGACTGATAGCAAGTGAATAACGTATCATCTTAAGAAAATCGTCAAAAGGAGTTCCAATGAACCAGATCAAAATAGTGGCCTTAGTCGCATTTATACTCACCGCACCAACATTTGCTAGCAACAGCCTTATCCCTGTTTCTAAAGAAACCAAAGAAATGGCAGTCAGCCTGCGTGATAAGGCCATCAAAGATGATAGCGCTTACGAAATATTAAAATCACTCACCACAGAAGTTGGCGCGCGCCACCCCGGAACACCTGGAGAAAAAGCAGGTATTGAATGGGGTATTAACAAATTAAAAGCTCTAGGGTTTGATAAAGTTTATACCGAAGACGTAAAAATGAATGGCTGGGTTCGCGGCATTGAAACAGCCGAAGTCCTCATCCCTTCTTATCAAAAATTGACGATTACCGCCTTAGGCCGTTCGAAATCAACACCTGAAGGTGGCTTAGAAGCACAAATCGTGCATTTTGAAAGCTACGCAGATCTTGAAAAAGCCGCAGACGGTAGTTTAAAAGGTAAGATTGCTTTTATCAGTAATCGTATGGAACGCTTTAAGAACGGCGCTGGATATGGCCGCGCAAACATTGCCCGCTCTAAAGGCCACGAGTTAGCAGCTAAAAAAGGCGCTGAAGCCTTACTAATCCGTTCTATTGGTACAGATGACCACCGCAACCCGCACACGGGTGCCACCAACGTCGCTATGGGTTATACCATGGTGCCAGCTGTCGCTCTATCTAACCCTGATGCTGATCAGTTAGTACGTTTAATAGGCTACGGACACAGCCCTAAAATTCGCCTCAATATTCAAACTAAAGACTTAGGTGCTATTGTCACTAAAAATGTTATCGGCGAAATGACCGGACGTGAGCTACCTAATGAAGTAGTGGTAATTGGCGGCCATTTGGATAGCTGGGATTTAGGTACAGGCGCTGTTGATGATGGTGCAGGGGTAGCCATCGCCATGGCAACAGCTACATTGATAAAAAACAACACTGAAATGCGCCCTCGTCGCACCATACGTGTCATCCTCTGGGGTGCCGAAGAACTAGGATTAATTGGTGCCCGCGCTTATGCCAAAGCACGAGAAGCAGATGGCACTATTGCTAATCATGTCATTGGCTCAGAATCTGACTTTGGTGCAGGCCCAGTTTACGGCTTACAGTCTTCAGATAATATTTCAGAAAATGCGATGCACGTAGTGGATACCATGGCAGGACTGATGGGTGAACTTGGTGTCACACGTCGCAGTGGCAATACTAGCGGCGGTCCAGATATGATGCCCTTAGCCGCACTGGGTGTGCCAGCGTTAAACCTGATGCAAGACGGTACTGACTATTTTGACTTACACCATACTCCAGACGATACCTTTGATAAGGTTAATCCCGAACATATGCGTCAAAACGTAGCGGCTTGGACAGTCTTCGCATTTATCGCAGCTGAATGGCCTGGATCGTTCAAGTAAAAACTTTAGATATCTACCTAATGGCCCCCTAAAACTAACAATTAGTTTTAGGGGGCCATTTCACTTAAGCTAATTTTGAATGGTTTAATACCAATCCGCACAAAGAAGTGACCTCTCAGCGAGATTTTAAAAGGGCTTAATCAAGGCGCTTGAATGAAGTAATAGTTATTCTATTGCGAATTCGAGCAACGCAGAGTAAGCCCTTTTAAAACTCGCCCTAAAGGGAAAGCACCAGCCATTCTTGCACTTCGTTCTCACTATTTGAAAGGGCTTGCCATTCCTGCATAGTGACGCCTTGTGCAAAAATGGCTGGTGATTTCTGAGTGGTCACTTCTTTATGCGCAATGGTATAAGATCGCAGTAAGCGAGCTGTGAGGTTAGCATCATTTATTTCCACTTTAAGCCATCAACAGACATTTATCTCCAGCTATTTAAAGCATTAAATTTCCCCTAGCAATGTATCAATACTTAGTCATTTAAATAAAAAATCAAAAATTCATCAAAATCTTCCAGCCTCACAACCCAAAGCACTGTCTATTTAAAAGATTGACCGAAAAGTACAAACATTTGTGGATACAGTGCAAATAGTTTTACCGAGTATATGCCACCCTATGCAACAACATCTATGAGGCAACCTGTAGCGTCATATGATGAAAAATGACAATTTTTGCTAACTATATTCAAGTTGCCTGTTCCAGTTATTGATGAATGACTACCTTTCCAAAATTGGAGAGTGTATAAAAGGAGAATAAAATTGAAAATAAAAACTAATATAATTAAAGTCGCAATAAGCCTGATTATTTCATGTTTATGTCATACTGCCACAGCGAAATTAATCACTTTTGATGATAATATTATTGGCGATAAATATGCCAATAATTCGTTTATTAGTGGGAGTTTTGACATCAACTCCTACTTAACTGGAGATGACTTCAATTACCCATACGCTATTAATAATATATCCCTAACATTTAACTTTCGCGATGACGATGATGATTTCACTAGCCAATTAATACAGACTCAATACACTTTTTGGTTCGATACGCCCGAATACTCTGCATTCTACAGAAGACTATACACACAGCACTACGACGCGATTGAGCATTTCCACGTATGGGACACGACAAATAATTCTTGGAAGACCGCGACATCAAATTCTTATACTACGGGCCAGGTGTTCAATACAACCGCATGGGACGGAAATGTTGGCAATGACTGGTACGCCACGGCATCTTATACCGATGAATATAAAGGTTACGGCGGGTCCCGGACGACTTCAACTGGCGTCTCTGCGGATCAAGCTCAAACGTTACGAACAACAGGAATTTTAAACTACCATACCTACATAGAAGGAGATGGTTATCTAGTGTCAGCTAAAATGATACTAGACGTTGAACCGAATCCGGCTGTAGACGTACCAGAACCATCAACACTTACTATTTTTGCATTAGGAATGATTGGTTTAGCATCACGTCGATTTAAGAAACAATCGTAATAATTTTAATTTGTTTTTTCTAAAAAGCATCAATTGTAATGATTGGTGTTTTTTTTAGCTATGAAAATATCACCAAGACAATATGATTTAAGCACCCAGTGTAATCTTTGCTACAAAGCGATCCGGCTTTTATCACACTGTTGACAAAGACTGACTTCTGGCCACCCCTTAAGTTCTTTAGAGCTATTTAAACACGCACATATCGATTCCAATATTAATCACTTTGATTCCAAATCGAATCAACTTATCATTCCTTTAAGTATTAACAAAGTGATAACGGTAGAGACAAGCCCCGTTAACATTGGTTTTACATGTTTATTTTGATGTTGGCATCTGTTTTGCTTTACACCACTTAAATCGTCACTTCCGTGATTAAATATTTAATGAGGAATCGCATCCCATGCAAATTTCATCCTTCAAAAGCGCCCATACACTGATTACCGGTCAAGGATGTTCCTCTACTCTAAGTGAACATCTTGACAGTTTGAACATTAACTATCCCCTTATTGTCACCGACAAAGGGGTCAGAAATTCAGGCACATTAGATCTCATCACGGCTCAACTCGCATCACGTAAGTATTCTATATTTGACGATGTAGCCGCTGAACCAGACAACAACGTTGTTGAGCATTGTTTTGCTGTATATAACGCCCAACCACACGATGCCATTATTAGTGTCGGCGGCGGCAGTGCCATTGATATTGCCAAATGTGTGGCCGTGTTAGCAGGTAACAATCAGACTTTAAGTGCCATGTTTGGTGAAAACAACGTTGTAAAACGCGGCATCCCGCACATTGCCATACCCACAACCGCAGGGACAGGCTCAGAAGTTACTAATATAGCTATATTGTCGGTGCCTTCCGAGCAAACTAAGAAAGGCGTGGTGAGTGATTTTTTATTGCCTGATTTAGCCATTGTTGCGCCAGAAATGACGCTAAGTTGCCCTCAACATATTACCGCAGCAAGTGGTGTAGACGCGTTAGTGCATGCCATAGAAGCTTATTTATCACATTTCTCTAGTCCTATTACAGACGCACTTGCGATCAAAGCCATGGGCATGATTATCAATCATTTACCAACTGCGTATCGCTCACCTCAAGATATTGATGCGCGCGAGAATATGGCAACAGCCAGCTTAATGGCTGGTTTGGCGTTTGGTAATGCTGGTGTGGGAGCCGTTCATGCTCTGGCTTACCCTTTGGGAGGGCGCTACCATATTTCCCATGGTGTGAGTAACGCGTTATTGCTGCCCTATGTTATGGAATGGAACAAGAGTGAGTGTTTGACACGATTTACTCATATAGCAACTGCATTGTCTACCCCAGTAACCCCCCATGACGATGCTGAAACTATGGCCAACAAGGTAATCCAACAACTGCATGATTTATGTGAAGAAGTGGGTATTCCGCGAGGCATGCGCACACTAGGAATTAAAAAGGAAGATATTCCTGAACTCGCTAAAGAAGCCATTAAAGTAGAGCGTTTGCTTAAAAACAACCCTAGAAAATTGTCCCTGTCTGATATTGAAAACATATATTACGCGGCCTATTAATTTCCCCTATTATAATTTGGAACACTAACCCATGAAATGGAAAAACCACCAATACGGAACTGAAACTACTTTTTTCCCTTTGGGCCCGTTTAAAGTACGTTTACCTTTTTTGCATTACCGATTCGAGTGGCCTGATTATTTGCAGGGGCTGCTAATGTGCGCAGTTGATCTCGCGGCTATTCCACTAATGGTGGAATTGTTAGGGATGCCATTTGAAGCGGCTATTGCGATTGTCATGATAAATGGTTTTTTGTATTTGTTTCACCATATTCTAGGCGATCCCGTGGTACCAGGTTGGATAACACCAGCGGTGCCTTTACTGATTGCATACGTGCAAACCTTTGATCCTGGAGCCGATAGAGTACATGCATTAATTGCGTTTCAAATTATGCTTGGATTATTGGCCATCGTTCTCGGCCAAACCAAATTGGCTTCAAAGGTGGTCACCCTGATCCCTTCAGCAATCAAATCAGGGATAATAATAGGTGCAGGCTTAGCCGCTATTGTGGTGGTATTTAAAGAAGGTGGGCGGTTTGAGCAATTTCCAATCACCATCACAATTGCCGTAGGCTTAGCATTTTATTTAATATTTTCCCCTCATTTTGCACAACTGAAGCAACACAATGCCTTTTGGTCCAATTTAGGTAAGTTGGGGATCTTCCCTATCATTATTTTGGCCGTCATTGTAGCGCCTTTAGTGTCGGAAGCTAGTTGGCCCGATATTGAATGGGGCATTACCAGCCCCAATTTCGCACTGATGTTCAATGAATACACTGTCTTCGGTGTTGGGTTACCGGATGCTTCAATGTTTTTAACGGCACTACCCACTGCGCTAGCGGCTTACATAGTGTTGTTTGGTGATGTGTTGCAAACAAAAGCCATTTTAGATGAAGCGGACGAAAAACGCCCAGATGAAAAAATTGATTATGATCCTAATCGCTCTCACCTGATTTTTGGTGGTAGAAATGTATTGATGAGCATATTTGGTCCTGATGTTGTGATGTGCGGGCCCCTATGGGCGGCTATGCATGTAGTTATTGTTGAACGTTACAAACAAGGCCGAGAAGCTATGCAATCTATTTTCGGCGGCTCAGGATCATTCCGATGGGGCACCAATACAGGTTTGCTGTTGCTGCCAGTCGTGAGTTTAGTGCAGCCTATTCTTGGTGTTGCCCTTGCATTAACACTGTTAATACAAGGATTTGTGAGTTTTAGGATTGGCATTATGGAAGCAAAAAGTCAGCGAGATTTGGGCATTGCAGGCATTATCGCTGCAATTTTAGTAATTAAAGGTGCCGCCTGGGCCTTTGCTGTAGGCATCTTATTAGTGCTTTTGATTTACGGTAAAAACTTCTTCAAAGGTGATCCAGACAACAATTTTAATCCAACTAATACGAATGATGGTGACCAATGAAATCACTTAATTCTAAGCTTTTGCAACCCGTCTTAGACGCACTACCCGACGGTGTTTACATTACCGATGCTGAAGGTATTACCATAACGGTGAATAAAGCTTACGAAAAAATCACCGGTTTGCAACGTCATCGTGTGTTGGGTAAACACATGAAAGACTTAGTCACCGACGGCTATATTTCTAAATCAGTATCACTAGAAGTAATTCGTGAACAACAACCTATCACTCGCGTACAAACACTCAAAGGCGACCGAAAAATAGTGGTCAGTGGTAATCCGATGTTCGACGAAGATGGCAAACTGGAATTTGTGATTAGTTCGGTACGTGACGTTACCGCTTTGTTACGTGCTAAACATGCCGAAGAACAGTTAGAGCAAATATTAACCGTTAGAAAAGAATACGGTATAGATGTAGATGTTCACACAGACAAAGCTGGCGTACTAACCGGCACCAATACACGTTTATGTTATAAATTGGCTGAAAAAGTAGCGCCTACAGACGTTAAAATCTTAATTCAAGGCGAAACCGGTACCGGAAAAACACTATTGGCGCAGTTTATTCATGACAATAGTCTTCGTGCTGAGGCGCCTTTTATTTCTTTAAATTGCGCCGCTATGCCTGAAGGTTTAATAGAAGCGGAATTGTTTGGCTACACCTCAGGAGCTTTTACAGGGGCGTCGGTAAGAGGAAAGGAAGGATTACTTGATATTGCAAATGGTGGCACACTTTTTCTTGATGAAATTGGTGATTTACCCTTGTCGTTGCAAGCTAAATTATTAAAAGTCATTGAAGAAAATAAATTTTTGCCGTTAGGGGCGACACGCTTTAAAACGACCAATATAAGACTGATTACCGCGACCCATCATGACCTTAAAGTAGCCATTGCTGAAGGCCGTTTTAGAGAAGATTTATATTATCGACTACAAATTATGCCCCTTGATTTACCACCCTTGCGTCAACGTCAAGATGAAATTTTATCGCTACTCGAGCATTATTTAACTCATTATGCCAAACGTTATAACACGCAAAAAACCTTGCACCCGGAAACCTCCGAAGTGCTTCTACACTATAAGTGGCCGGGAAATATTCGCGAATTAATGAACCTTGCAGAACGCTTGGTTTTAATTACTGAGCATACTGAAATATTGCCTAACGATTTACCCGAGTCTATCAGACCCTTAATGACACATTGCGACCCTTACAGCTCGGAAAGTCTGAAGCAACAAGTGTCAAATTTGGAACGAGAATTGATAAATAATGCCCTTAGTTTGTATGGCTCCACCCGAGCGGCAGCTGCGTCATTAGGAATTAACCAATCTACGCTTGTGAAAAAACGACAAAGCCTTCTTGCCACAAGGAATGATAAATCATGATGCTGGAAACCTTATCCATATTTAAAAATAAATGTTTGATCAATGGACAGTGGCTATCCCATGCGTCATTGGTTGATGTGACTAATCCGGCCGATGGTTCGCTATTAACTCACGTACCTTTTATGGGGGCCGCTGAAACCACTTTAGCAATTGATGCAGCACAACAGGCTTTAGGATCATGGAAGTTACTAAGTAGCGCAACACGCGCAGACATATTGCTCAAATGGCACGATCTTATTGTTAAGAATGTACATGACCTAGCTAAAATAATGACCCTTGAACAAGGTAAACCTTTACATGAAGCGCAAGGTGAAGTGCTTTATGCGGCCAGTTATATTAAATGGTACGCAGAAGAAGCAAGACGGGTTTACGGTGACATTATTCCCAGCGACGACGCCACTAAAAAGATTCATGTCAGTAAAGAGCCTGTGGGGGTGTGCGTGGCAATTACACCCTGGAACTTTCCTGCGGCAATGATTACCCGAAAAGTGGCTCCTGCTCTAGCTGCTGGGTGCACTATTATTGTAAAACCCGCGTTAGAAACACCTTTAACCGCATTTGCTTTGATAGGTTTAGCACAAGATGCTGGGGTACCGAATGGGGTTATCAATGTGCTAAGTGGTGATGCTCGAAAAATTGGTGTACAAATGACGGCTAGCCCCCTTGTCAGAAAATTAAGCTTTACAGGCTCTACTGCAGTAGGCGCCCAATTAATGGCGGCTTGCGCGCCATCCATTAAAAAGTTATCCCTTGAGCTGGGCGGCAATGCCCCATTTATCATTTGTGAAGACGCAGATCTTCAACTAGCAGCCACCGAATTAATCAAAAGTAAATTTAGAAATGCAGGGCAAACCTGCGTGTGTGCTAATCGTATTTATGTTCACCAGAATGTCTACGACACATTTGCTCAGATATTTTTAGAAAAGGTTGCGCAATTAAAGGTGGGCAATGGTCTTGAACCAAGCACCGATATTGGCCCTTTAATAGATGAAAAAGCCACACGTAAGGTCATTGAACATATCAATGATGCGCTGTCTAAAGGCGCTTCGATTGCCATTGGTGGCGAAGTGCTAGAGCTAGGGGAAAACTGGTTTGCTCCCACTGTATTACTTAATGTCACGCAAAATATGCTTTGTACAAAAGAAGAAACCTTCGGGCCGTTAGCGCCACTCATACCCTTCTCTACTATTGCTGATGTCATCGCGATGGCAAATGACACTCAATTTGGTCTTGCGGCTTATTTGTTCAGTGAAAATCACCGCACTATTGAACGCATTAGTAGTCAGTTGGAAGTGGGTATGGTGGGCGTCAATACAGGCATTATTTCAACGGCCGTAGCGCCATTTGGCGGCATTAAAACCAGCGGTATGGGCCGCGAGGGCGGCCGTATAGGATTAGACGAATACTTAGAAACAAAATACGTCTGCTATGACATGCGATGAGCGTCATGGGTAGGCAGTACCTCTTTGTGCATAAGTACAAAGAAAACATATCGCCAATAAAGGCATAACAAGAAAAAGGTGAAACATGTCACATAAAACGAAAAAAACATCACTAAAAACAACCATTTCAACTCTGTTTGTCGGGATTTCATTTGCTTGCGCATCTTTTACTCCACTTGCTGCTGACGAAACTTACATTGAAAAATTGTTAGCCGATGCACCTAATAATTGGGGTAAGTGGGGCAAGGAAGATCAAATTGGCGCCTTAAATTATTTAGACGAGACACAAGTTAAACGAGGCGTGAAAGCCATTAAATCAGGCGAACGCTTTACGCTACAACTTCCGATGATCCACGGAGTAGGACCGGTATTTCCAGGTCGTGTACCTGTGATGCATTTTATGGCTCAAGATGAAGGTATTTATTCCTCGAATAAATCTAAACCTTTAAATGGCGGCATGAAATATTCCGACGATGCTGTTTTCATGTACTTACAAGGCACTACTCATATGGATGCCTTGGGTCATGCTTGGTATTCTGACAAAGTCTATAACGGCAAATCAGCCGACACCACAGTGCATGGTCACGACTTCGTAGATATTGCTCAACTAGGTGACGTGGGTGTGGCTGGACGTGGTGTGTTAGTTGATGTCGGCCGTTTTCGTGGCGATAAAAAACATCGCTTAGCCCCAGGTAGTTGTGTGACTTTAGATGACATAAAAGACACTGCAAAAGATCAAAAACTGACCATTGAAAAAAGAGACATTTTAATGATTAGGACTGGGTCTATGGGCCGCTTCTACGACGAAAGTGATAAACAAAATTGGACTGCGTTAGATGAACCCGGCCTTTGTTATAGTGCTGAATTAGTTAAATGGATCGACGACATGGAAATCCCTGTCATCGCAGCCGATAATTTAGCCATTGAATTAGCTTCGCAAGATGTCAATGGTACCAATATGATTATTCCATTACATGGCGCATTAATTAGAAATTTAGGTGTGGTATTAACAGAGTTATATTGGTTAGACGATTTAGCAGAAGATTCTGCAGAAGATGGTCAATATAGTTTCTTCTTCACTGTTGCGCCTTTAAAAATGAAAGGTGGAACCGGTTCACCTGTAAACCCAATGGTCATTAAATAGTCAGTCAGTAAATCGACGGGGCAAGTCTGCCCCGCACATAATTAATCATCGCATTTTGAATAGGCTAAACGCCTGTTCAGGGTTCTTTGTGCCTAAAATTTATGATTTAGCACACAGTTTGGCTTGATAAAAGACGATGAAAGCACTTATAAAATTAAGGTAAACACATGAATAATATGAATAAATTTAAAATATCGGTACTTACAAGCGCTATATTTTCAATCGCTGCTGCACAGGCAGTAGAAATTGAAAGTAAAGGGTATACGTTTGGGTTTAACGGCTACGTAAATACCCATCTTGTGTCTGTTAACTGTGATGATAATCCTGATAACGTGGCCGGCAATGCATTGTTATGCAGCGGCGACGACGCGACATCTGTTTCTAATGGTTATAGTCCCGCTAGTTTTCAATTTAGCGCCGCCACTCAAAAAAATGGTGTGGATATTAAAGCCGTATTTGCTTACGAGCCGGGTAATACTGATAACAGCGCGTTTAATGGTGGCGGTGACAATAAAGCGTATCGCGCGTTTTTCACGGTCGGGAACAGCGACATAGGGACCTTTAAAGCGGGTCGTGATTACGGTGTTTTTGGGATAGACATTGTTTTACAAGATATATCCTTAGGAGGCGTGGGAGCCCCTGCCTTAGTGACTACACCATTAAATACCAGTTTAGGTGGCGCAGGATACGGTTATATCTTTACCGACCGTTTATCACAACTCACTTATTCCTTTGCTAAAGACGGCATTAGTGCCGCAATTGGTGTTTTTCAACCTCTTGATCCTGTCACCTTCGGTGGTAATGGTTTTGTCGGCGATAGTGGCTCTAAAACGCCTGGTGTCCATGGTAAATTAAGGTACGATTTTGACAGTGGATTTGTGTCGACTACCTTTTTGTCACAAAGTGTAGACACCGCATTAAACGACTACAATGCTAGTGGTGTAGACCTTACTCTTGTTTACAATATCGGCGATACTAGTTTGTTAGCATCAGGGTTTTCAGCCGATGGTTTAGGATACTACGGGCTGTTAATTGACGGTTCTGACAGTGCGGCTAATCCAAGAGACAGCGATGGATATTTTCTACAAGCTACGCATAAATGGGATAATACTAAGTTAGGTATTAATTATGGTATTTCTAATGTTGAATTAGCCCCACAAGACACCTCCATTCAAGTGAAACAACAAAGTAAAGTTACAGTTGGTGTGTACCACACATTGTGGAGCATGGTGACACTATCAGCAGAGTATTCGAACATTAATGCTGAAAACCACGAAGGTGGGGAGATTAAAAATCAGGCTATTAGTGTAGGTGCAGCACTAAGTTTTTAACAAGATGATGTTGCCCTAAACGACATGACGAGTTAATTTTATTGGGTCGACTAACGCGCTTTGATCATCAAGGCGCGTTTTTTTTATCGCTCACTTACGATGTTTGTGAACTGCGCCATTTACTCGCTGTAAGTAATATTGGCCACAGTTTAATAGTAAAGCCAGTATCTTCTTGTACCCATTCATTAGCCAATGACTCAATCTCAAAGAGCAACTTTACGTATTCAGAGCTAAAGATGCCCAAATTTTGAAAAAGTAGCAAAACTCTGCTGATATTGGGTATTTTAATATTTTGGGTGTCTAGATAAGAGGGTGACAATGTTTTTAAAAGATAACGTTGTATTATCAAGACAACTCGATAAACCCTAACTGGTTTACTCTACTATATCAGTAACTTAGCACCACCTATAGAGAACTAAATTTGAAGTCGGTTTGAACAATTTACCAAGCTGAGTAAGAATTGGGTTGTGCCTGCGATATTTTGTTACAGGCTATGGGTAATAATTACACTCTTAAAAATTTAAACACTCTTTATCTATAAAATACCGAGAGGAATTTCATTCAAAAACTCTTTGTCAGCCCAATGAAAATATCATTCTAGGACCAATAAATCACACTCGCTCCTTTTGGTGCGCTTTATGCTTCTTATAAATCGACAAAGTTTTTTATCACCCTAAGTTCGCGGTGTAACGATCGCAACGACTACGGAGAACATTATGAATAAATATTTAGTAACTGCATTTCTAGGCTCAATTTCTTTGGCATTAAGCGCAGTAAGTTTTGCGAGTGACAAAGGACAAACAGTGACGATGAACGACCTGCAAAGTGGTCAAAGCATTGGCAGTATTATGGTCAGTGATTATGACGATGATGGTGTGGTGTTCACACCAAATCTATCAGGTTTAACACCAGGCATTCATGGCTTTCATATACATCAGAATGGAGATTGTTCTGCTGCCATCAAAGACGGTAAAAATGTTTTAGGCGGTGCTGCGGGCGGGCATTTTGACCCAGAAAATACCGGTAAACACAGTGTGCCTTGGTCTGAAGAAGGCCACGAAGGGGATTTACCGACTTTGTTTGTAGATGAGAATGGCAAAGCGACTCAAGCGTTTTTTGCTCCTGAGATTGAACTTGACGATATTAAAGGCCGGGCGATTATGATCCACGCTGGTGGTGATAACTATTCAGATTCGCCTAAACCATTGGGCGGTGGTGGCGATCGAGTAGCATGCGGTGTTATTCATAAGTAACATGTCACGCTAAGTTAATTTAAGTAGCGGTACTTGTAACACTGCCAAATCAATATGAAAAAGCGGCAATTTAGTCGCTTTTGTTGTTTTAAATTTTTGGTGTTGTGCATAGATTCACTACCTACTGCGGTACTGAAATGTTGTTCGAACTCTGTAGTTAACGACCTCTGCTTAGACACCCATAGTTATAAAATATCCAATTAGAATCCAAGCCGTGTTTTTGCTACTTTTTTAAAATGGGTGTTTTCTTTAGTTTTTCTGAAATCAAATTCTAAAGCGATTACGCAGTCCCAAGCCAATTAAAAAAAGCAAAATAGCAGATACAATACCCTGCAGCATCATTATTGCGTAAATCGGCGCTAGCGCGTTTTGCCCAACGAAAATTTGTTTCATTCCATTTTCACTAGCTTTTCGAGCTGAGGTTAGAGCGGGTAGACTGTTGGCAGCAGAAAAAAACATCATTTCAGAATTGTAATTCACAGAAAATTCAAGTGAGTCAGACTGTAAAGTATATGGCACGGTAAAAATCACCATAAATGATAATAAAAGAACAAATGGCCGTAAAATACTTTGACCATAATTACACATAGCAGAAAAGGTCATGTCCAGTAGTGATGCGGCTTTACTCATATCATGCCAGCGTCTGGCTCTTTGCTCGTCTGCGTTGTATCGTAAGGCTTGTTGATGTTGTTTATTGATTTCCGCCAATTCTTTTAATCTATTTAGACGTTCAGCGTCACCTGCATCAGTAGCTATTTTAAAGACTAACCAATAGCGCTCCCTGCAGAGTATGATTTTCAAATTTTGCAAGGATATCTGGTGTGATAGTTTTGTATTTACTAAATCCAATACTCCACAAAATGAAACATTAGCTATACTGACAGCACCGGAAAATGTAGCATTTCGAAAATCGACATTAACAATTCCGTGCACATCAGTGAAAGAAAACATACCAGTAGAGATTATGCTTGTAAATAACACTAACCCGCTATCAAATGATGCCTCATCAAAGTAAACGTTCCCTTCCCCAAAGTTGGCACGATTAAAATTCAAGTTGCGCCCTTGAAACGTAGTATTGACAAAGGACACGTTTCCTTTTCCAAATTTGGTATTCTCAAAGGATATATTCACTTTATCGAATATAGCAGAACTAAAGTCTACGTCCCCCTCCCCAAAATTGACGCCGCTAAAATCAACATTTCCTGTTCCAAATCGGCCACCCAAAAATGACACTCCACCCACCCCAAAGTTGGTTTTATTAAAAGTAACGATTCCTTTCCCGAAATTAGCTTTGTCAAAACACACCTTCCCCCCAAAGGTAGCTATATTGAAATCCACCACCCCGTTTTCGAAGGTGGCATTAGTAAAATTCACTTCAGTTTTCCCGAAGATGGCATTTTCAAAGCGCACATCCCCCTCACCGAATTTAGCGCCTACAAAGAGCACTTCCCCATCCCCGAAGGTGGCACAATCAAAATACACGTCCCCCTTCCCGAATTTGGTGCCAATAAAGTACGTCTTTCCTTGTCCGAATTTGGCTAAACTGAAGGAAACATTTCCGACAGGAAAAAGAAATTGTGAAAAATCTACTTTTGACTCGTCTCCATCTCTATATTGTGCAAAATCCACTTGTGAAAAATCTACGTCGGCTATTGGATTGTTCTCAACCCACTTATTCCAGATATCTTTTCCCTTCTGCCAAAGTTCAATGGCCTGATCGCCCTCTAAACAAAGTTTACCCTCTTTATTAGCCACGACAGTCTGCGATCCTTGTAAGTAATTAATCTCTAGTGATAGTGTACAATGCGGATGGGAAAGGCAAGTTTTGATGGGGGAAGTTGTCAAAGATGTTGTATTCTTTGTATCCGCATTTGTTTAGATTTTCAGTTAATTGTCGGTGTCATCTTTGGTTCAAATTCTTTTGCTTTTAGCTACTCCCGCTACAAAAAGAGTGATTCCAGTTTAAAAAAACTTCCTGAATAAGGGGTGTTAGCACAAATTTGTCATAGTTACTCACGCCTAAAATCGCGTTTTTGCAGAAAAGTTTCCCTAGAAAATGAATCACTACATCTAAGATTGCTGCAAAGCAATTCTTCCTGTCCGCACAGCCTGTTTAACTAAGGCTACTTCTGGTGCCAACTTAAACAGGTCGCCGTTTAATCCCGTAAGACTACTAGGCACATGACTCAAACGGGCTATTTCTGCGTTAGCTTCTAGATGCTCGGCTTCTCCGTGAGTAGGCACAGCAATTTGTGGCTGCACCCATTGGTACATCTGTTTGAGCTCTTCCTGACATGGGTGGCCTGAAGCATGGATAGGGAGTTCTGACTCGTGAGCCATTAAGGTATGAATTTTACGGCCTTTGTAGGCTTTAAGCAGGTTTTCGATCGACTCTTCGTTACCGGGGATAACAATAGAGCTGAATATCACTAGGTCCCCCTCATCTAACGAAACATTGCGATAGCTGTCTTTTGCTAATTGATTTAATGCGGCTCTGGGCTCGCCTTGACTACCTGTTGCTACCGCCAACACTTCTTGTGGTAATAAATATCCACAATTAAAAGCATCAAGCACTGGCAAATCATCTGGCCAATGCCCAGTCGCTTTGGCGGCGCCTACTGTGTTTTGTAACGAACGACCAAATAACGCAAAGTAGCGCCCCGTTTCCTTAGCTATTTTTGCTAAGGTAATTAAGCGAGCAATATTACTGCTAAAACATCCCACTACTACTCGGCCTTTTGCGTTGGCGACGGCTTGTTTTAATCCCTTATAACATTGTTGCTCGGATACTGAGTGTCCTTCACGATTAGCATTGGTGGAGTCACACACCATAGCTAAGATGTTTTCCTTAGCCAATGATTTAAATGCATCCGCATTGAAAGGTTTATCTGTCACTGGGGCTAGGTCAATTTTCCAGTCTGCAGTGTGAAAAACGTTGCCTGCAGGCGTTCTGATCACAAAAGCGTGAGGCTCAGGTAAAGAATGGGTAATCAGCATCCATTCCACATTAAACACGCCAATATCGACGCGCTCGCCACTGTCTATTTCGATAATAGGTATGTTGTCACCTTGACCATCACGAGCAAGCTTGCGACGCAAAATTTCAGCAGTGTATTTGGTAGTGTAAACAGGGCATTTAAAGCGACGCCATAAATAAGGCAAGGCTCCTAGATGGTCTTCGTGAGCGTGAGTAATCACTATGCCCGCTAACTTTTCTTTGCGCTGGCTGATAAAAGCAGGATCAGCAGCCACAACATCATGTTTATGCAACCCTGAAGTTTTTGCTTCAGCTTCGCTACAAAGTGGACTGTTAAAGGTAATACCACAATCTATCATCAACCACTGCCCAGAATGACCATACAGATTCATGTTCATGCCTATTTCGCCGGTTCCACCTAAGGGCAGAAACCAAAGATCTTTAGCGCTAGGTGTGAGTGACTGAATAATAAATTCCTAATTTAGATAAATAGACAATGAAATGGAGCACTGCTTCTTACAGGACAAAAGTTGCTTGATTACTCAGCAACAAAACCAGCTAAATCCTCACCCAAACTGGCCACTGGCTTTTCAACTATACGACCTAATTCATTTTCACCTTGCAATAGAATAATAGTTGGTGAGTACTTTAGAACATATTGCTGATGCAAATCATTAGGTTCTTGTTTGTTATAATTTACCCCGTGTAACGATAAGCTTTGTAACTCAACGCCAGACAAATCCAATAGTTTTAATAGTCTAGGTACTTCACGCTCACTGTCGTGACACCAAGTACCAAATAATACGATGAGAGATTTTCCTGATAAAGATTTTACCGCTGCCATCTCTTCTGAGCTAGGTTGGTATTGCTCATAAGCGGCACGAAATTGTGGATACTCTGCAATCAATTGACTCGCCGAAATCACGCCGGTAAAAGGCTCAGATTTTGCTATGGGCTGTTCTGTCGAATTACAGCTTACCGACACTATCACCAAAAGAGCCAAAAAAAGCGACTTCATATTTATATCCTAGTATTTTTTGAAGGCACTAGACTACCTAAGAATGGGATAAATAAGAATACACAAACGCCATTATATCTAGTTAATCTGAGTTCTGGATAGCTAACTTGAAATCGGGTTAGTTAGCTATTTTTCTTTGCGGTTTGCTCGCAATAGTAATAATAACTACACAGTTTTCATCACATTTAACATCCATTGAATGCCAAATTTGTCGGTCAACATACCAAATCGTGCATCCCAAAATGTTTGTTGTAGAGGCATAGTAACGGAACCATTCTCAGACAATTTTTCGAACAACACACTTTGTTCCTCAACAGAATCTAACTGCACATTAAGATGCATATTATTACCCTTAGTAAAATCACCACCTACTTGTCCATCAGAGGCCATAAAAAGCAAACCATCGGTTTTAAATTCGGCGTGCATCACTTTATCTCGCATCTCTTTTGGCATCTCTTCCCCCCTGGTATCAGCAAAGGTTTGAATAGATAATTCTGCATTTCCAAAACAACTTTGATAAAAATGTAATGCATCTTGGCACTGTCCGTTAAAGTTAAGATAGGGGACTAACTGCTTCATTTGTGGATTTGCCTTTTGTTATTTCTATATTTAATGCCTATGGGAACCTTCAAGTATGCGGATTTCACCGGGCTTGGAAAAATAATCCTCTTCGCTAGATTTAAGTTGATTGGGAATTTCAACAGGCACATGGATACCAATACTATTTTTTATGTTGAGGATATCAGTCAAAATATCCCTACCCTCGGCAGAAAAATAGAACCAGTAAGGTGGTAATGCAGTATCACTTATACGTTTTTGCCAATGGTCTTTGTAAGGTAGAAAGTGTGCATCATCCGGATCGGCATCGCCCAAGTGCATCACAGTGACAGACGAGTCTTGATTTTTTAAGGTCACTCTAAAAACTAAATTCTCAACTTCTGCGCGGCTAGGCCAACCAGCATGAGGAATACGCACCGCATCAATCAGTAAACCAGCAACTTCTATCGTTTTAGGTTGCTGATTAAAGGCTAATTGAATACCAGTTACTTGAGGGTGTATTCGCTCTGCTCCAGCCAATGCCATAAGTTCTTTCACCGCTTGTTCTGGCGCTATTAATTGGGTTGTTGGGTATTTTTGCAAATATTTCAACACCTCATCAGCGGCGAAATGATCACCGTGTGCATGGCTGATAATAATAGCGGTTAAATTATCAAAAGGTGGCGCTGCGCTAAAAATGGCCTGTTTTATGTCTTCAGGCACTAGCTGGTAGGTACCAAAAGCTTGATGAAAAAACGGGTCGAACAACACTTTTTTATCCGCGCTTGTTATTAATACTGCTTCATTTGCAACATAGGTAAGAGAACTTTGATGCGCCAATGCGAAAGGTTGCCCACTTAGAATGAACCACACACAAAAAACCAGCTGTTTCATAACTCTTCCTTTTAGGCTGTTTTTGAATTGGGCTGCTCGGTTTCGCGATACAGCTGCTGCATACATGCTTGCATAGAAGCAAGGTATTCCTTGGCTTCTTTGAGGTTACCTACATCAATATGTTCTTCCACCAAAATAGCAAAATCGCTGAGTTCTTGAAAGCCGTAGCTTCCTGCCGAACCTTTTAATTTGTGCATAAGCGATTTAATTTGATTCCAGTTTTTTTGTTCAATAGCGTCTTGTATATCAGTCAATTTGTCTTTGAAACTCAACCGATAGTTTTGAATTAATTGTGCAAACTCAGAACCTGTATTGTGAGGTTTGCTTTGAGACACATTATCGCCAACTATATCGTGTTTTGTTTCAATTGCGATTCCCTTACCTAAGTACTCAGCCAACATGATATAGAAACGTCCACTATCTATAGGTTTAGGAAAATGGGCACTGGCGCCTGCTGCCAACATCTTGTTTTTACTGTTTGAATCAACATTAGCCGTCAGCATGATAATTGGCCCTTGAAAGCCTCGTTGCTTAAGAATAGTTGTTGCTTGTAAGCCATCCATTTCAGGCATTTGCATATCCATCAAGACTAAATCAAATGTGATATTTTTAGTTGCATTTAGAGCCTGCTGTCCGTCTTCTACTAAGGTAAGTTGCACACCTGTTTTAGCCAACAAATACGCCACCAGTTGACGATTATCTTCATTATCGTCGGCACATAAAATATGCCCTGTTAATTCAGGTATAGCGACATCTGGTTTAGCGTCTCTGAGTAATACTGCATCTGCCTGATTTTGGTTAATCATGACTTGTTTATTGGATGCTTCTACATAAGGCATATACACCGCAAACTGACTTCCTTGACCTTCTTGGCTGGTGACTTTGATATGCCCACCGAGCATTTCTGTTAGTTGTTTACTAATATACAAACCTAAGCCTGTGCCGCCGTATTTTCGACTAGTTGATTGGTTACCTTGAGAAAAAGCAGTAAACAAACGCAATTGTTGTTCATCGCTCATACCCGGGCCAGTATCCGATACTACAAAAATAAAACGCTTCCTATAATTGTCCCAATGAACCTGCAAATCGACCTGCCCTTGATGGGTAAACTTAATAGCGTTATTACACAAATTCAGCAGAATTTGTTTGAGCCTAGTGGGGTCTGAATTAAATTCATAGGGTAAAGGAAAGTTAAGTTTAAGATTAAAGCTTAGATGTTTTTCTCTAGCGAACCCCTCCATGTAAGCCGTTACTTCTTGCAACAAGCCAACCAAACTGATGTTGGCTTTTTCAAGTTGAATTTTACCCGCCTCAATTTTCGATAAATCTAATACATCATTAACAATATTGAGCAAATATTGCCCGCCATTATGAACTGCCAAGATGGCTTTGGCTTTATCATCTTCACTGGCATACACATCACTTAAAATTTCTGAATAACCAATAATAGAATTCAGAGGAGTGCGAATTTCGTGGCTGACATTGGCCAGAAAACGGCTTTTGGCATCTGTCGCTGATGCAGCAAGTTGTTGCTCTTTTTGGGCAATTTCTACTTGATATTTAATAGTGTTTGTTTGGCGAATTTCTTCAGCTTGATCTTTTATTTTTTGCTCACGCTCCATAACAGCACTTTGCATACTGCTGAATTCCCGGGCTAATTCACCCAACTCACTTTTTTCAGATACTTCAATTTGGTCAGTATAACTGCCACTTGCCACCAATTTAGCAGCTTGTAACAAACGTCCTACTGGCCGCGTGATACTGCGAGCAATAAAAAATGAGCCCAACAACGCCAGTAATATGCCTACTATAAAAAAGGGTAATAACTCCAACATAAAAACATTGCGACTTTTTAACCAATCGCTGATTGAATCTTGCAGCACCACAACAAAATGCTGCTCTTGGTTATTAAAAATACTAAAAGGTAAGGCGACCCAATCTTCTGAGCCCATAATATGCATATCAATTGTTGCGCCTTGAGCAACAAAACGCCCTGTCACTTGTTGCAGCTCTTGTTGAACCGTTACACTATTGTTTAGGGTCGATAAAAGTAGTTGATTTTGATTGCCGCTTACCACCAAAAAATTGATGTCCAGTGAAATCAGGGACTTTATTCTATCTAGAAAAGCAAGATCCAATTTCTTGCCCATCAACAGCCAACCTATAGTAGCCGGTGCTTTGATTGGCTCAGCCGACATCATAAAAGGTTCGTTTCCAACCATAGCAATCCATGGCTTATTTTGTTGTTTGGTATCTAAATTTTGAGCCAAAAACCTGTCTACGGTGAGATCTTCTCCGCCATATTGGGCAATCAACATAAAGGTTTTATCCAACACTAAAGCTATATCAGCATTGATACGCTTGCCATGATTAAACAACACACTTTTAATCGACTCAGCATCCTCCCCCTGCCCTATTGCACTGCGCAGCGCCCAGTCTTTGGCGATGGTTTCTACGCTTGAATCCAGATGTTGTTTAGCGATAACCACTTCATTCATAAATACATTTTTGCCCACGTTTAAGCGAGCAACAAATTCACGTTCGGCTTGGTTATAGGCTGCCTGATAGATACTGACTAAGGTCAAAGAAAATACCAAAGTAAACAAACTCACCACCAGCAAAAATATCTTTCTTTGCAGTGGAGTCCAAATTAGTTGTTTACCTTTGTGTAAGCGTGATTTCACAAAATATTCTCGATTTACGGAGGAAGTGTTAATTACTAATGCCAGAAGGTCTACAGTCACCAAATCAAAACCGGTGGTTCAAGCAAACCTGAGGCTAGCACATTTAGGTGATTTTTAGCATTTTCGACTATTCAGTTTAAAGTATAAATCTCTAGCTAAATGTATTTGCTCACATTTTTATCACTTTAATAGGCAGTGCTTCAAAACTAATGAACTTAAGGGTAATCGTTTTAGCCGCACATTATAAGCTTCCCTAAATTCGTCAAAGATATTAAAAACTACCAAAACCAAAATCACCTTCTATGCTTAATTGATTTCTACAAAACATGGATAGCTATATGAATATCGTTGATTTTACAACCAACACCTCAACCTGGAGTCTGGTAATTCACAAGGTCACTCAAACATCAGTGGTACTTTGGGCGGGTACTTTGTTTGGAACATTGCGAAAACCTCAATTAGCGAGGTTAATTGTGAGCTTAGATGGCAATGAAATCAGTCGAGAAGATATCACGCTAGACCAATGGCAACGTCCTTTCAGTAGGTTAAGTCAGCGTTTTTATGACACCCGTTTGATATCAGGCCTACAAGCTGGGCAAAGCTACACTGTGGAATTTTATCAACGCTTAGAAGGCAAAGAGCATGAAGGTCAAAATCAATGGCAACGGTTACGCAGTGGTACATTTTCGACTTTACCTTCAGGGCTACCAACTAATAAAAACAAGGCCTTTACTGTGGCGCTGAGTAGTTGTTTTTACGAGCATCGCGATTGTGGTCAGGCTGCTCGTGCATTTAAAGCTTTGTACGAACGTGGCGATGAATCAGTTAGGCCTGACATTAAATTTATGGTGGGCGATCAAGTGTATTTAGATATAGGACTAGATTCACTGTCACCACTGACTAATGAAGTACGTCAGCGAGTGGCGGAAGACTACGCCAAACATTGGCAAGTACTAGGTAGTATATTAGCCCGAGGCGGCACCTGGATGTTGCCAGATGACCATGAGTTTTGGAATGATTATCCGTTTTACGACGGCTTGTTACCTACTCTGTTCATGTTAAAAATAAAAAAAATTCGCAATGCCTGGAAAGGCGCATCCCGTGATGGCGTGTTAAAGGTACAACAAAGTAGCAAGGTTGATACTTTTGAAATCGGCACCGACCTTTCTTTTTGTGTAGCTGATTTACGCTCATATCGCAGTAAAACGCAATTTATCGATAAACAAGGCTTTGATACAATGCTTAGCTGGACAGAAGGATTAGATAAACCTGGGGTGTTGGTGATCCCACAAGTATTACTAGCAGAAAAAAATAAGCTGGAACGCAATCTCTTGAGTTTCAAAAAACAATATTCACAGCTGATTACTGCCATGGCCAGTTCAGGCCATGACATAGTAGTTATGTCGGGTGACGTGCATTTTGGTCGCATTGCGCAGGTTAAAATGGGGGCTCAAGGCGGCAGATTGATTGAAGTAGTGTCGTCGCCTATGTCGAACTTAACTGGGTTAAACAGTTTGGCTTCTGATAAAGCCAAAACCACTCCTAAACACTTTCCTGACCCAGCAGTCATCGACATCCCAGAATTTGAACCACAAGCTGTGCAATACGATAAAAACTTTAATGTACATACCAGAAAAGGTTTCCCTTTATCGGCCTACTGGAAAGAACGCACGCGCGAACATTTTATGACAGTAAGTTTTCACAAAAATACAGCAAGCGTAGGCATGTCAGTGCAAGCATGGCGTATTCGACAACAAGACAGTGAGCGACTGCCTGTTAAAGACTTTAAACAGGCTTTTACGATGACTTTAAAATAATAAGTTATAAGGATTAGAACGTGTTTGGCGAAAGATTTACCGATACAATACGTTCTATACCTCGTTGCTTGTTCTTCCAAGCATAATAGTTACTTTCTTTCCGTTTTTTAAAATAATTTAAGGACCTCATGTGATGCGCTTAATTACGCCTAGCCATTTACTTTTTCTATCAATTTTAATATTAACTGGCTGCTCTGATCCTGAATTGCAAATGCAACAAAAACCAGCGCCTGAAGTAGATATTAGTCATCCCATTCAAACAGTCATCACTCAGTGGGACGAATACACCGGCAGATTTGCCGCGGTTAACCATGTGGAAATACGGGCACGAGTCAGTGGATATTTACAAAAAACCAATTTTAAAGACGGTCAAGCCGTCAAAAAAGACGAAGTGTTATATGTGATAGACCAACGTTCATTCAAAATTGCCCTTAAAAGCGCGGAGTCTAGGTTCGAATTAGCCAAAAAAGAATTGGAAAGAGGTAAAGACTTACGTAGCAAAAATTCGCTGTCGCAAGAAGAAGTAGATCGCAGGGTCAATGAATTTGATCTCGCTTGGGCAGCCCTTGAAAATGCCAAACTGGATATGGAGTTCACTGAGATTAAATCACCTATAGATGGGGTCGTTTCAAGGGATTTTGTGAACGTGGGTAATCTTGTAACAGGTGGCGCATCAGGCGCAACATTGCTTACCACAGTTGTATCAGTGGATCCTATTCACTTCTATTTTGATGCGGGAGAAAGGGATCTTTTAAAATATATACGCTTAAGTCAGTCTGACAAACGTGAAAGCTCACGTACAAAATCCAATCCTGTGCAAGTGCGCTTGCAAGATGAAGAAGAGTTTAGGCATTTAGGTGTCATGGACTTTGTTGATAACCAGATAGACTCAGGCACAGGTACTATACAAGGTAGAGCTATTTTAGATAATCCAGGTGGCTTTATTTTGCCCGGTTTTTTTGGTCGTATGCGTTTGTTATCTCAAGAAAATGTTTCAGTTATCTTAGTACCTGATACCAGTATCGGTACAGATCAGTCACGTAAATTTGTGTACGTTGTGAATAGTGAAAATAAAATTGACAGAAAATTTGTCTCATTAGGTGAATTATACACTCAAGAGTTACGAATTATTACTGAAGGTTTAAGCGCCGAAGACAATGTAATAGTGAATGGCATGATGCGAGCCAGACCAGGTGCTTTAGTGTCACCAAAACAAGTCGACCTTACTAGCCAATACAGCTACTAACTGGAAATAGCCAAATGAACTTCTCGCAGTTTTTTATATCTAGACCCAAATTTGCTTCTGTTTTAGCCATAATAGTACTGATAATAGGTAGTCTTGCGTACCAAATATTACCTATTGAACAATACCCACAAGTTGCACCGCCTACTATACAAGTAACAGCTTCCTATCCAGGCGCCAATGCCGAAATAGCCGCACAAACAGTGGCCACGCCACTGGAACAACAGATAAATGGCGTGGAAAACATGCTGTATATCTCTTCGCAATCTACTGCAGACGGTAATGTCACTATCACAGTTACCTTTAAATTAGGTACCGATTTAGACACGGCTCAAGTGCAAGTGCAAAACCGCGTCGCTATAGCTGAACCACGCCTACCAGAGCCAGTTCGACGCATTGGTGTCACTACTATTAAAAATTCACCTGACTTGATGTTAGTGGTGAATATGTTTTCGCCAAATGGCACCTACGATCAAACCTACATTGCTAACTATGTGACCTTACAAGTGCGTGACCAATTAGCACGTGTTCAAGGTGTAGGTAACATTTTAGTATTTGGAGCCAGTCAGTATTCTATGCGGGTTTGGCTTGATCCAGATCGTGTCGCCTCTATCGGTATGACCGCAGGTGAAGTGATTAGCGCGTTACAAGGTCAAAATATCCAAGTCGCCAGTGGAACCCTAAATAAGTCACCTATCACCCAAGGTCAGACTGCATTTGAATTAAGTGTACAAACTAAAGGTCGCTTAATTGAGCCAGAACAATTTAATAATGTCATTATTAAAAATACCGAAGGCAGAATAGTACGCTTTAAAGACGTAGGTAGAGTTGAGCTAGGGGCCGAGAGTTATGCTACTAGAGGCTATTTAGGTGATAAAAAAGCCGTGGCAATGCCTATATTTCAGCGCCCCGGTACTAATGCCTTAGAAACGGCAGCAACCATTCGTAGCATTATGGAAGAGTTATCTGCCAGTTTCCCACCAGATTTGGCCTACGACATAGCTTACAATCCTACTGAGTTTATTAGTCAATCAATTGATGCGGTTGAAGTCACCATCTACGAAGCTATAGGCTTAGTGGTATTAGTGATCCTAGTATTTTTACAAAACTGGCGAGCGGCCGTTATTCCCATTTTCGCTATACCGGTTTCACTAATAGGTACATTTGCAGTGATGAGTGCACTAGGCTTTTCACTGAATAACCTTACCTTATTTGGTTTAGTGCTAGCCATAGGCATAGTGGTTGATGACGCCATAGTGGTAGTGGAAAACATGGAGCGTCTGTTATCCCAAGGCCAGAAGCCGATGCAAGCTGCGCGAGAAACTATGCGCGAAGTGGGTGGCGCAGTTATGGCCATTGGTTTGGTGTTGGTCGCAGTATTTTTGCCCACCGCTTTTGTGGGCGGTATTTCAGGGCAATTTTATAGCCAATTTGGTATCACCATAGCCGTAGCCACAATTATTTCTGTGGCGGTATCCTTAATCCTAAGTCCCGCCCTATCAGCTGTGTTGCTTAAGCCCCATAAACCAGCAAAGGATAAACCGGGTTTATTAACGCGACTAGGTGATGCTTTTAACCGCTTGATGGACAAAACGTCTCAGTTATACGGAAGATTAACTACCCAGTTAATTCGATTAGGTGCGTTGATGTCTTTAGTCTATGTAGGGCTAATGGTTTTGGCTGGGTATTTATTCACTTCTGTGCCCCAAGGTTTTATACCAGCGCAAGATCAAGGCTACTTAATTGTTAGTATTCAATTGCCCGCTGGCGCCTCTTTGTCGCGCACCGATGATGTAGTAAAAGATGCTGTAGGCAGGTTATTAAAAATTGACGGCATTCGAACCTCTGTAGGTTTTGCAGGATTTTCTGGTGCTACTTTTACTAATGCGTCTAATTCTGCTGCCATATTCACTATGATGGACTACTTTGACGATCGCTCAGCGAAAGGTTTAACTTTCGAGCAAATATTAGCTGAAGTCCGCAATCAAATGGCACAAATCAAAGAAGCCTTTGTAGTGGTCATTCCACCTCCAGCAGTGCGTGGTATTGGTAATGGTGGAGGCTTTAAAATGATGATAGAAGACAGAGCCGGTCGTGGCCTACCTGTTTTAGAACAAGCTATGTGGCAATTGGCAGGTGCAGCCAATCAAGCCCCTGCGACTCAATCTGTTTTTAGTTTATTTGAAACCAATACACCACAACTTTATGTGGATATAGACCGAGAGCGCGTTGAACGTTTAGGGGTGCCAGTATCAGAGGTATTTAGTGCCTTAGAAATCTATTTAGGTAGCGCTTTTGTTAATGATTTTAGTTACCTAGGAAGAACCTTTAGAGTAACAGCCCAAGCCGATTCGCCTTTTAGAATGACACCTGATGATATTGGCCGCATTCGAGTGAAGAACTTCTCTGGTGATATGGTGCCTCTTAGCTCAGTGGTGACTTTCAAGTACCAATCAGGTCCGTCACGAGTGCCTAGATACAATTTATATCCCGCCGCTGACTTATTGGGTACCGCCGCACCTGGATTTAGCTCAGGTGAAGCTATTGCCAGTATGGAAAAGCTCGCTGCAGAAATATTACCTGATGGTATTAGCTTTGAATGGACAGAACTGGCCTACCAACAGCAAATAGCCGGTAACTCAGCGATCATTGCCTTTGTCATGGCAGTGGTATTTGTGTTCTTGTTATTAGTTGCATTATACGAAAGCTGGACCTTACCTTTGGCGGTTATATTAATAGTACCCATGTGTCTGCTCAGCGCGATTACAGGTGTGTGGCTAATGGGTATGGATAATAATATTCTGACTCAAGTGGGCTTGATTGTTTTAGTGGGGCTTGCCAGCAAAAATGCGATTTTAATTGTTGAGTTTGCCCGCCATCTAGAGCAACAAGGCAGCCCTCTTTACGAGGCTGCGGTTGAAGCTGCAAAACTAAGACTACGCCCTATTCTTATGACGTCTTTCGCCTTTATTCTTGGTGTTATCCCACTCGCTATCGCCACAGGCGCGGGTGCAGAAATGCGTCAAGCATTAGGCGTAACAGTTTTTAGTGGCATGTTAGGAGTGACTTTCTTTGGCCTGCTATTTACCCCAGTTTTTTACGTACTCTGTAGAAGATTATCAATGTTCGTCAAGGGCCAAAAGCTTGATGAAAATGGATGTGTACCGGTAAAAGTCGCTGAATAGTGTAATCTGATCAAGATAAAAGTGGCTGTTTGATACAGCCACTTTTTTATTCTTTATGGTTTCGTAACAGTATCAGCCTGACACTTTTCAGGTGAAACACGACAATCAACAACATCGGGAAAACGACTATTTAACAGCTTGTTAAACCAGTCCACAAACCTTATTCCATCTATTTCTGTCGAATAAAAATGCTTAAAGCGCAGAATAGTATGTATATCCCCACTTGCTAAATAATAAGTCAATGGTGCAACCTGACTGCTTAATGACTTGTATGTTTGGCCAATAGCATCAACAAGTACATCAGTGTCTCCTAACATTTTTTTAAACATAACCTGGACTTTATCTTCAGCGCTATCATAAAGTGCAAAACTGATCTTAGGATGATGTTTGTCTTCAACCCCATAAAACGAATAGAAACTCTTTAATTCTTTCTGAAAACCAGCGTATTTGTTTTTATCTAAAGGACTAAAAACCGACCATTGTTCTAAAATTTTCGGCACTTGGTCTGACCGGTATCCTGCCGCGCCGTCAGCAAAGCTAAGCACTTCTGCATTGGGAAACATGGTAGCGGCACGTCCAGCATATATTGGTGCAGCCAAAGCACCGGCGCTAGCCCCTGCAATCACCACTTTTTCTGGTGACATGTTGTCCTCGATCCATTGTAAAACAGCTTGAGTGTTTGCCGCACCCGCATGTTGTATGTCGAATTCATGTTTATCAGCGGCGACATATTTACGTTCTGCTGAGCCTAAATGCACATCACCGGTACAATAAGGGGCAAAAACCATGCTCCAATCTTTAACGGGGTTTTCGGGGTTATCTAGGTCGAAAATACCGTTATGCTGGCTGGGATCATTATGTGCAACGTCAGCTCTAGGAACATAAGCTTTTCTTTCTGCTCGGGCGTCACAGGTTTGTGCATTCCAACACGCCCCACCACCATTTAGAAAAACAAAAAGTTTGTCTGTTTTACCTGGCTTAACATGAAATTTATAGGGACTACCATCAGAACACTGCGTATCCCCACCAGGCTCAACTACCTGCCAAGTAGATCCAGCTTTAGTCTTGGTTGTTTTGTCCAGCGCCTCGGCAGAAAAAGCAGAGAAACTGTGTAAAGACAAGGTTAAACAAAAGCAACTCAAGAGTGCTACTCGTCGAAAATTTAGTAAAAACATATTAGGATTCCCATTCATCGTGTTCAATTCGTTGTTCGGCAAAAAAAGTATCAATTTTATCTAGAGCTAAATACAATCCATCTCGTTCTTTTTTTGTCAGGCAAGACTCTATTTCTTCGGCAAAACGTTTACGTTCAGGTGACAAGGCATCATGAGTATCGGCACCTTTTTGTGTCAACACTATGAGTTGAGTCCGACGATCACGCTTTGAGCGTCTCACGTCAATTAACCCAACATTCTTTAAATGTTTTACTGCGCGAGAAATAGTCGTAGAATCTAGGCCAATTTCATTGGCTAACTCCTTATTAGTTTTTGGTCCAGTGGCAGCAAGAAGGGCTAAAGTTCTCCAGTCTCGCATACTGACCGAGATATCGTTAACCTCAACTTTACCGCGAAATGCAAGATCCCGAGTAAGCTTAAAAACACGATATGGTAAATATTCGGCCAAATTTAGAGGTTTTCTAATCAGCAGATCTTTAGGTGATTTTCTCTGCGGTGAATTAAATTTTACGAGATTCGATATAACAGTATCCTCCAAATAATAGCGAGACACGGAAAGTAAGTCGTGTTTTGTAAACATCAATCATAGATAAACACTAAACACTCCTATACATCTAAGCTCATATTATTTCAACGTGACGCAAATATACACAGCAAAAGCATACAATTAAATGTATTTGCATTCAATAACAAACGATTGCAATATGATTAACAGAATGTGGAGCAAACGTTAAACGGCATAGGGGAAAGTCTGTTTAACAAAGACGTAATCAAAAGAGAGAAACTAACTTAATGCATGAACACCTGTTAGCTACATTTTTGCTTTCAACAGATGCGGTTTCCCAAGATACCCAAAGTATTAGCCTAGACATGCAGAGGTTGGGTCAGACTTATTATTGGTGGTGTTGTTCGATGGTGAGCCACCTATGATGTGTCTAGCTCTTGGAATGAACAAAAATAGCCGAACTGATTTTTGCTGCACAACTATCAGGCATGTATATTATTTCACTGTAAGTATTAACGGGCTAAGATAGTAGACCTGAATTTTACTGAAAATAATCACCGCGGATTTGCACATAGCTAATTCGTAAAACCAGCCACTTAAGTGAGGCTCATAGGAGACATCTAATGCATAAAAGTAAACTTAACCCGATTCTAATTTCTATATTAATGAGCCCTGTTTTTGCGTTTAACAGCATGGCACAAGTTGACACGGAAACGACAGTCGCAGAAAAAAAGTCAAAAGGTCTAGAGAGAATACTAGTTACCGCACAAAAACGAACCCAAAATATTAATGAAGTGCCCATATCTATCTCTACTATGAACAGTGATGCCATTTCACAGACAGGGGTTAGACAACTCAAAGACGTTGCCGAGTTTATACCAAACTTAGTTATCAGTGATGGCACCGACTTTACCTCAGAAGTCAGAATTCGTGGTGTGGGAGCAAACAGTCGTAATATTGGATTTGATACCCGTGTAGGTGTGTATCTTGATGGCGTATATTTAGGTCAGTCTCCAGCACTAAACCAAGAACTATTAGATCTGGAACGAATTGAAGTATTACGTGGGCCACAAGGCACTTTATTTGGCAAAAATACTGTAGCAGGCGCCATTAATCTTATATCTAAAGAGCCCTCAGACACTTTAGAAGGCCATATAGGCGCTGAATTAGGTAATTTAAATGCCAAACAATTAACGGCTTCTCTCAATCTTCCTATAAGTGACAAACTAGCAGCTAAATTTTCTTTTAATAAACAAACTCGAGATGGGTTTGTCACCAACCTTGCTACTGGAAATGACAACATCAACGAGCAAGATGCCACTTCATATCGAGCTCAAGTTCGCTATGACATGAGTGAAAGCTTTAAGGCCAACTTATCAATAGATGGAATGCAAAGTGACCGAACATCCTATACAGGGGAACCGATTACCGACACTTTCGGCAGGGAGCTCACCTCTGAATCACCAAAACTATTTGAGATAAGTTCAACCTCTGATCCAGTCGAAGAACGAGACATTAATGGTATCGCACTTACGTTAGATTGGTCTTTAGATAATGGTCATGACGTACGTTCAATTACTGCCTTTAGAGATAGCGAAATTTCATATAGTAACGATAGTGATTATTCTGCATTGGACTTATTACATATAGGTTATAACGATGCCTATGAACAAACTAGCCAAGAGTTCCAGTATATTTCACCCGCTAATTCAAAACTCGAATATGTGGCTGGATTGTATCTATATAGCCAAGATTCTGAAACATCTAGAACGGTATTTGCATCCCCAATTTCTGCACAAATATTTGGAACAGACCCAAGCAACCCAACAAGAAACCACGGAGACGTAGAGACCACAACAGTGGCGTTATTTGTTAGTGGTGATTACGAACTCTCTGAACATTTAAAATTGGGATTTGGGGTACGGTTATCAACAGAAGACAAAAAAGTCGATTGGGAAACAATTGGCACTGGATCTGGTGCTTTTGGTATTGCAACAGGCAGTGTCATCGATAAAAGAACTGATAATCATATTGCCCCAACTGTTAGTTTAAATTACGCGCTGAATGACGACCTAAATACTTATATTAAATATGGTAATGGCTATAAAAGTGGTGGCTACAACCTTGACTTCATTGATACTTCTACACTTGAAGGCGGTATTGGTTACGATAAAGAGACTGTAGATAATTTCGAAATCGGTGTAAAAGGTTCGGCCTTAGATAAGAATTTATCTTTTTCATTTGCCGCATTCCACGCCAAATACAGCGATTACCAAGTTAGTCAATTTATTGATTTGGGAGAAGGCCAAACGTCTATCAGCATTCGTAATGCAGCAGAGGTCGAAACGAATGGACTGGAAGCTGAAATAACCTATTTACTGACTGATGAATTAACATTAAATTTTGCAGCCGGTTTACTCGATACAGAATTTGTTAGTTTCCCTGGTGGTGGTGCCGGTGGTAGTGATGCATCAGGCAATCAACTTCCCAAAGCGCCTGAAGCATCATTTAACTTAGGTTTGCAATATTATTACCCCATAGATGTATTTGGAGCTGATCTTTTAGCGCGACTGGATTATTCCTATTCCGATTCCTACTACACAGATGTGAACAATATTAATATTCAATTATTAGCATCTGGAGACAGTGTTCGATTTGGTTCTGTGCCGTCGAATTCTCTACTCAATGCAAGACTGGGTTTAATTTCACATAATGATGATTGGACAGTTTCACTTTGGGCCAGAAACTTAACTGACGAAGTGTACCTAACCAATAACAACCGTGACTTTTTTGGAACCTTAGTTAACTACTATGGCACACCAAGGACTTTTGGGATCGAACTTGAATATAAATTCTAAAGTTAGTGGACTAACTTTGTCTTAATAGAAATATTTTGCAGGGAATGGTCAATGTTACTAAAAGCTCAGTGTTTACTGAAAGTAGTAGTAGAAAATTAGTTTGAATAAAAAAGTGGCTGGGTTACAGCCACTTTTTTGATTCAATTAAGCTTGTATTGGAATAACGCGCAACTCAACACGTCTATTTTTTTGACGACCTTGGGCGTTATCATTACTCCCTATTGGCTGACTCTCGCCCATACCAAGAGTCTGTAAGCGGTTGGCATCAACATTCGTACCTTGCAGGTAATTGGCTACACTGTTTGCTCGTTGGATCGATAACTGGGTATTATAATTTGCATCACCAACAGAATCAGTGTGCCCCTCAATGCTCAACTTAGTTTTGTCATAACGATTCAGCACTTTTGCTACATCTTCAAGTACAGGATAAAAACCCGTTACCAGCGAAGCACTATCGTTGGAAAACGTAATATTGCCCGGGATCGATAAACGGATGTTGTCGCCTTCTCGATACACTTCTACCCCACTGTTTGCAAGTTCATCACGAAACTCTTGTTCTTGTTTATCCATATAGTTGCCAATGGCACCACCAGCTAATGCGCCTAAGGCGGCTCCCCAAACATAACGACTTTTATCATTATCGCCAGTCCCTTTACCCGCCAGTGCACCAAGCACAGCACCGATACCAGCACCTTTCTGAGTATTGCTCGCATTAGTTGCACAACCTGAGATAATTAAGGTAGATAACATCGCTGCAATCATTGTCTTTTTCATGTTTACTCCTCGATAACAATCATTAAACTCAAAGCACAAGTTGCACGAATCATTCCAAAAAAGCCAATGGATGAGTTATTTATTTTTGATGATAATCAAGTAGTTAAATGAAAAATAAGGAGATGATTTAGATATTTCAATTTGAAGCTTGGTGAGTAGTTATTATTTACACTGGATTTGTAAATTTTACTTGGTAAATTTTTGATCGCTAATTAAGTATTAGTCAAGTTCGCTTGTTAAATGTGCATTGACTGAAATTGCGTAAAGTGAAAACGAACCCTATATTAAAATTATACATTACATTAAACCGCAATTTTTATTGCCCAATAATAGTCACTATTGCCTAAGCGGAGAGTAGTTTTATGAATAATCTGCCTTCAACTTTGAGTGATTCACAGTACACTGCGGCAGTACTAATGCTGGTTGAGCAGATTCAAAATAGCTCAACACAAAAACATTCCCTATTCGAGCTTGCGACACTCTATTTCACTTCATCCGATGCCAACGCTAGAGTGTTAGGTGCATGCCAAGAAAACCTTAAAAGCATTGAGGACTATCTTAAATCAGCACCACAAGACAAACGTGCGAATACCCATAAACAAGTTAAAAATCTCCAAAAAGAGCTGAAGAATGAACAACAAAAACAATTGTATACCCGTCAACAGTGCTACAAGTGTGTAGCTAGCATTTGTATTAACATTCTGAAGTTAGCAGAGGGTAAAAATCAACAGCAAACAAACACTAAAAGCTCAAAATTATTAGCCACACTGTTTATGTTATCGAACACAGAAGGTAAAAATAGACAACAAATGCACCAGTTATATAAACCTTTATATAAGGCGGTATTAGCATTGCGTTTATTAGATAAAATGTTGTTAGAAAAAAAACTCACTAATAACTATATAGTTACTCGATTCAATACAAAAACTCGCTTTTCCAGCGCACCTAATAAATACAGTCAATTTCAATTAGACGTCGCTATTCCAGTAATTATTGCAGCAATAACCCAAGACATTGGTATGCAACATCCCGAAATACAACGGTTATTAAAAGGAACTGATGGTTCAATTGACGAATTTCGGGTGCTAGACAAAGAGACTCGCATGCCTCTACTTATTATGAATCATGAACAAACTCAGGATTTCATCAGCAACGGTATAGGAATTTCTGTATATGAAGGGCAGGATCCCGATACAAAAATACGTTATGAAAAAAAACAAAATAACCGTATGAAATTTGTTTTGGGTTTGTTGGGTGATGCTGTTAAACCTTCTGAAGGCAGTATAGGCAACATCATCAAAATTCCACAAATTTATTCGTCGTTTATTCTGTCTACCAAACCTGTTTATAAAATTCGCGACCTAATTAAAGTTATATCATTGCTAAGCAACGCTGCGAAGCACGCATCTATTTGTGCAACAGCTAGTCGATGCTTTATTAATTTGGTGGGACACTTTCCTTTAGGATTTGGGATTATATATGTACATGCTCAGCAATCAGGTGAACAGTTACATAATTATGATTACGGGATAGTCACTCGTTTAAATCCGCAACAACCTGATGCCCCTAGTTGTCGAAAAATAACAGACAATAGTGAGCTAGGCAGTGATTCAAAAGATTTCAGCTTAAAGCCAGAAAATAATTTGTTTTATCCTGCAGTACAAAAATCATTAGAAAGCTTGAGCGAGAAAACCTTGGCAGAAATCCATAAGTCCCATGTGCGCGATCTCAGGGATCCAAAATTACCTAGGTTTGAGATGGGATTTTGGAACCCTCATCGATATTTTAGTATCAACAAGCATCAAAAACTATGGTCCTAATTGAACTAATGAATTCACAGAACAAAGCGGCCATTCACGTAATTCAATAAGTGTGATAACTAATCACACCTATTGATAACACTGAACGACAGCCTTAATGCTCTTATAAATAGTTGCCTTCACCATCAATAGCAATCAACCGTAATGCATCTGGATCCGTATCATTTTCATCGGGGATCCACTTACTTAAACATTCTCTGTCTTCAACACAAGGATCCGTTAAGGTTTCAAGAAATGCCAACAATTCAGCGACTTCAGTATCGGTTAAGCTAATATCTTCAATACTAGCCACACCATCAGCTCGGTTAGCCAATTGCTTATCAATTGCACGTTGAGTGTTAACTACCATATCAACTGTTTGAATATTCGAAGTCAATTGAGAAAAATCGTAATTGTCCAATGCTGCTTGTGGATCTGAATGGGTACGAATAGCATGTTCAAGTGTTGCTGAACCACCGGCATGGCCCCAGGGACCTGTCGCAGTAACATTAAGCAACGAGGGGGTTCTAAAAGCATATTTGTCTTTTTCATCTTGCGTTTCACGGAATCGACCAAAGTCTTCAGTGCCATGCTCGCCATCACCTTTACCTCTGCCAATCTGTGCCATACCTATGACATAAAAACCTTCATCCGTGAAAAAATCGCCTGAATGACAAGAACTACAGTTTGCACCTCCATCATCTGCAGTATTAAAGAACAGCTTTGCACCGCGTTTAGCAACATCACTAATGGCTGAGTCATCACCATGCACATATGCTTTCCAAGGAGTTTCCACAAACACTTGAGAACTTTCATACTCACCAATGGCATTGGCAATATTATCAAAGGTAATTAATTCTTCTGCTGTGCCATCTGGGGCAGCAAAACCTTCCTTAAATTCAGCTAACCAGTAATTAGTAATTAACTTTCCACCTAAAGGATCACCATAATCGCCTAAACGCTGTTCTAAATTTTGTCTCACTTCAGCATTACTTGTACCATCAAAGTTGCCGAAATTTTTCATCTCTTCATTTGATGTAACCGGAAATCTAGCTTGAGCCTCCACCAAATTAATTCCAGCAGAACTGTCATTTTCTTCAAATAAAACGTCTGGTGTACGAATTCCTAAGTTATCATTACCGCCCATTTTTGGCGTTTTTCCTAAGCTTTCAACCCGACCATCATGAAACAAACAGTTATCCCAAAAAGCGATATTAAAAGTTGTTGGCGAATTTCTAGGCACAGTGGGACCACCATCAAAATGCTCACCATTTGTCTTATGTAAACGCCCTGGACCTAACAAATTATCCACTTCGGCATCAGTGCCAATAGGCAGAGCAAGATCATCACCACCACCTAACATTGGATGATGGCAAGTAACACAAGCTGCATCGAAATCACCACCTAAACTCTTAGTAAAGAATAGTTTCATACCCAACTGAGCTTTGGGGCTCTCGATATCAGGTAAAGTTCTCCCAGTACTAGGATCCCCTGTTAGTTTTTTTGTTGCGATAATAGCTCTAAGCTCTTCATCTAAAACTGTATCTTCTTGGTCAACTACAACCACATCTTTTGATTTATTGTCATTACAACTAACTAAAAATATCGATAAAACAAAAAACAAAATACTTGTTTTTAAGGGAGTTGTTTTGAAAAAGAAGGAATTATTAAACTGTATTTTCTGTGAGAGATCCGGACACATATTGTTTTTTCAACCTAGAAAAAGTGGGTTATAACTAATTTACGAATAAATTATTCTATAAAAATTTTTAAGAGGTGAAAGAAAATACTATTTTATGAAGATTAATCAAGGTTTTGATGCAAATTTATTGAATTGGGAGCTTTAGTCTGTGGATGTCTGCCAGTATAGTGTTTAAGATCTACGCGTAAGCGACTACCCATTCTTAAAAGGACAAATAGATGATCGGAATTATCCTGTTTTCAATTATATTGCTTTATTATATTTATCGCGGCTATCGTCTCGGTTTAGGTATAGTGCTGGCTCGAGTTGCGAGTCTTATAGGTGCCTATTATCTGGCTATAACCTACGCAGCTAAAGGCGCCACACTGCTTAGCGAAAAAACCGCCCTAGAGGGACTTGCCGCCTACTTTATCGCTGGATTTGCAATCTTCATCATCAGCTCAATCATCATTTCAATAGTCCTAAGGATCTTACTGCATATTCTCGGCAAAGTGACTGATGGAAAATCCGCATTACCCATACCTGGCGCAATTGCCAATGGTTTGATTGGTGTAGCAGTAGGATTGGCCGTAGTTTGGTTTGCCAACATGGCCAATACTGCATTAACAAATGGCGAATTACCACCTGACAACCTAGTCAACAATTGGTCGCAAAAACTAATGGGAGGCGCTATCGATACTGTGCTCTCAAAACAATTTCCCGATGCACCACAAATGGTCGGCGTTGCTTCTTATGCATTAAAAAATCCAGCCAGCAGCATAAAAGATGGGATCACTCTAGCAAACGACGCAGATGTACAACGTCTGATCAACAGCAAAAAAATTAGTCGAATGGTGGAAAAAAATGATTTACTAGGCTTAATGGTAGCCCCTGAAATCAATGCGGTACTCGATAACAAAACGGTGCAGCGCATCTTGGAAGGAACCAATGTATTAGGGGATGTTGATGTCACTGACAAAACCGCCGTTAAGATGCGACTGACTCAAGAAGTCATGACAACACTGATCCAAGTTGAAGCAGTCAAACAAAATCCTCGTTTTAAACAGCTTAGCCGTGACCCTGAACTTAATCGCATGTTAAACAAAAACGACGTATTAGGTTTAATGAGCAGTCCTAAAGTGAAAGAGATGGCGGAAATCATCATGGACTCGGGGATTATAAAATAACTGACGCTGGCGTAACAATCAGTGGGGATCTGTAATCAAGCTTTGCCGCAGTTGACCAAGAAAATAATACAACAGCCCTCAATTAGAGGGCTTTTTCTTCTTTGTAAATCTTATAAACCTGATTTCTTGAACTCGATCATTAATTAAGTCCCCCTCAAATTCAGCAAATGCGCCAAGCATACTGAACATAAGTTTCCCACTACTGGTTGAAGAATCAATTACCTGATTAAGTACATTAAGAGTTGCGCCTTCCTCTTCAATCATTGCAACGAGCTTATGCAATTCTCATAATGTACTTTTATCCTTCGGAGTTAGATTACAACAATGGGATTACGAAAAAGATTACACTAAATCGAGGTAACTTGGTTAGAAGTGGATGGGTGAAAACACTGTAATCTAACCTGTAACAGAGGTTACAAATCGTTATTTGATAGGTGGGGCGGTTAGGAGACTAGGATTAAGTGAACTAAGGTGGATCCCCCTTTTCAAGCGCGAAATATGAAATATCTGGAACTTTGGTAGGGCGCACTGTTCAGAACCAAAGATCGAAAGCCAATAATATACTTCAAACTTATTAGAAGCAGAAAATTATTACCTTGACCTAATGTGTATTAACCTGTTAATTATTAAGGATATTATCATAAGGGACTACTTAATTGATGGAATATGTTTTTCGGAAAACCGAAAGAAACAATTTAAAGGCGTCAACCTTTGAAACCAAGTCACTACTCTATTTGGCCTCGAGAAGCACTAAATACAAAGATATCTCAGTTCTAACGATAGATTGTTTTAATGATGTATCAGGTATGTGTGAAAATGAAAATATATGGGATGTTCAGGCAAAAAATCAACAAGGAATGACCCCAAGAAAAATAGGCCAGTTTCTCATTACACTTTATGAAAACTATCTCTCAGAATTTCATCCATTCTTCAAAGAGTACATATTTTTCATGCCAATGGTAAAACCGAATTACATTATAAACGGTTCACTACCGTGCTACGACATCAATAATTTTACTAAACCGAGTATAGACAAAATAATTGAAGGCTTATTAGATTCATCTGCTTGTAATAACGACTCTAAAATTAGGCATTTTATAAGTAATGTTTTATTTGTAGAAGATAGGTCGGACGAAGAAGAATATATCCGAGGATTAACGCTTTTCAAGTCGTCCAAAATGAAAGATGGGCTCTTTTTTAGTGCGATATTTAAGGAAATTAGAGACAGGCAGACGGCTTTAAAAAACTCTGAAATTGAAAATCATAAAGTTTCAAGACCGAAAGATGTGTTAGACCACAATAGATACATTACAACTGAAGAATTACAGGTGTTCATATTAAACAGGTTTATAGGTGGTGATGTTTTCTCGAATACTCGGAACTGCCCAGCTAGCTACATCCAGTATACAAGAGCTTTACCTATAGACGATGTAGAAGACCATATTTTCAATCAGAATTCATCTTTAAGTCGAGCTTTCTTTGATAAGAATAATCAGAAAAATTTTTGGCAACTTTTTTTTTCCATCTTCACAATTATATCTGACAACAATAAGATTTCAGTTTCTCAAGTCGTAAGTGAACTTAACGACAACCTAATACTTAAAGTTGAGCACATGGATATTGTATCTACTCGCTTTCTGGTTTCCATGATTAAGGATGGTTATAAATATGAAAATTAAGGAATTCGCTTTTGGTAATATCTCTGAAGCTTTTGTTGAGAATCGGTTTGGTGAAAGATTAAATATCATCTTTAGCAATGACAATAATAAAGGGAAAACATTGGTCATACAGGGACTAATGTTTGCTTTGGGTAATGAAGCAATTTTTCCAGCTGGATTTGATTTTAATAATTACTATTTTTATCTTAAGTTGGAGGCCAATTCCAAAACCTTCAGTATTATGAGAAAGAAAAATACATTTATTGTTATAGAAGATGAACACTTTCATATTCTCGAATCTGTCTCAGAATTCAAATATTTCTTTGATAAGCTAATTTTTCCCCTTCCTCAAATTGTGCACAAAGGACTACCTAAGTTGGTCGACCTACACCTCTTCTATCAGTTATTTTTTGTGGGGCAAGATAAGCGAGATACTTCCGCTATTTTTAACAGTGGTTATTATAACAAAGCTGATTTTATCCAAATGCTGTATTCTTTTAGGGATATTTCTGGGAAGGAAATAGATAGCGAAAAACTATCAGAATTGAAGTCGAATCTTGCAAATTTACGAAGATCAGAAACTAAACTATTGAAGGAAATGGATAGATTTAAGATTAACAAAGTTGTGCTGGAAAATGTAAAAGTATCAGCTGCCTATAGAGACTATCAAGAACAGCAAGATAAGTTAGAAAAAACTAATAATCTTCTAGCTAATTTAAAGAACAATAGAAACAGAGAAAATTCTAGACGTAATGGTCACTTTAGGCTCCAATCAGAATTAAATTCTCTCAATAGAACTATTGAATTTGGCAAGGTTTCCTGTGACGACTGTGGAAGTACTAACATAAAATATAGTTCTAAAGACGTTGCTTTCGACATTAGTAATAAACAAATTAGACAGTCAATCCTACGGTCTATTGAAATGAATATTCAAATAAAAGATGAAACTATTTCAAAGCTAGATTACGAAATTGACACACTTCAGGGTAAGTTTGACAAAGAGTTATCATCAGTAAAACCAGAGTTAAGAGACATTATCTTTTTCCGAGATGAATTAGAACAAGCTGGAAGTTTAGATCAAGAATTAGTGACAATTCAAAAGAACATTTCAATTACTAAAGACTTAATAGTTAGTTCTAGTAATGCCAACGAAGGCATTTCAAACAAACAAAAACAGTTAATCACAGATATTGTAAATTCCATGAATGAGATCTATCGAGTAATCGATAAAAATGGAATTCAAGTATTTGAAGACTTATTCACTAAGAGAGGAGTAAATTACTCTGGAAGTGAGGAGCAAGAATTCTATTTTGCTAAACTATACGCTTTGCATAATGTGCTTAAACACCCATTCCCAATAGTAATCGATTCGTTCAGAGACCGCGAATTATCGACAAAAAAAGAACTTGAAATGTTAGACATACTAGAGCGACTTGATACACAAATAATTATTACCTCTACCCTGAAGCAAGAAGAATACATAGAAGATAAATATGAGTCGTACAAGACGTCTGTTGCCATAGATTATAGCAACCATCAGGATAGTCATATTTTGAATTCGAATCATTTACCTTCATTTATTGAGATTTGTAATTCCTTTAATATTTCAGACCTTTAACAGAATGACATAATTAGTTTTAAGTATGATTTCAGTCATCTATCACCCCAAACTAAAGCTATCAACCACCGCAATTAGATAACTCATATCAAATTAACGAGACCCCCATGATGACGAGCAGTCCAAAAAATAGCTTTTCTATTTTATTACGTTGGGTGTCTTGATAAATTCTATAAAGGTTACATATGGGGGCGGTTAGGAGACTAGGATCGAACAAGCCAGTTTGCCAGTCCCTTTTCAAACTCCAAATTCGGATTTGTAAATTTTTTGGTAGGGCGCACCTTGAAGTAACATTTATTGTTTACTAAATAGACCAAAAGTACACAGAAAGCTATTGATAGTGTATTTTACCCCCTCCAATCCAAAGACGTACTGGAGGGGAATTTGAGTTGGCAATTTATTTAGTATTCTACCTTTTCTAAGCGTCGTTTAGCAGCATCACTGTAAAACGTGTCTTTTCCGTCCGATATTTTTATTATTTTGTTTAGCCATTCGCGTGTTTTAGGGAAGTCTTTTTCACCCCAGTATGCTTGAGCTATTTGATAGCGAAATCCTTGAAGTACTGAGGCTTTAGGGTGCTCTTTCTCAAGCCCGTTAAATGTCTCTAGTAGCATGGGCATGTATTTTCCAAAGTCTAGCTCCAATCCAAATGAACTTCCGTATTTCCCTCTATCCGTCCATCCTAGAAGTGTTTTGAATTTTGATTTGTAGGCAACCTTGGATGCTATAGAGTTCGGGAATTCGGTAATAGTTTTGTCATACCACTTAAGCGCTGCTTCGAAACCTTTCATCCAACTGGAGTCAATGGTAACGGTGTTTTTCCTGCCTTTTGACCAAAAGTCACCGTGTTTAAGATAAGAAGTAGCAATCGCATTATTGAGTTCTTCTTTGGACGATTCGCCTACGATTTCTGATAGAACTGCGATTCTGTCCTTTACTAGTATTGCTTCTTTTGAGTTTGGGTGGTTTTTGATTAATTTACCCCATGTTTCTAGCGCAACTGATATATTTGAGTTATTGAATGCGATGCTGCCAAGAATGTAGAGTGCTTGTGCTTCTTGGCTTTTATTTTTTCCACTAACTATTACGTTGACAAGCTCAAGTTTCGCATCATTTTCCAGTCCGTGAAGCAGGAGCATTTCAGCCTTATCGAGTGATGCTGCAGCTAAGAACTGTGAGGTTAAAATACTGGCTATGGCGAGGGCTTTTATTAAGTAAGTCTTCATAACTACTTCAATTCCTTATTTGATTATTTTCCAATTTATATTAGGTATAACTTAAACGCTTAATACTTAAGCGCGATTTTAGCTTAAAGGGAATATCATGAATTGCAACTGCTATTATTTAAGGCTAATTCTAATCACTTAAAAAAGTAATAGGGCAGTAGTGGTCAGGTAAAATCTATCACAGCTTCATAGTAAATAATGTCATTAAAAATAATTCCTAATGTGAAAATATTGATTAACTAGAGCCTATCGAGAGTCTGAGTAAACAAGACCAGTAACGCCTATAATTGGCACTAGACCACTAGCTAAGTTTGTTGGTATTCCGACTAACCATGTGGAAAATTAAAATTAGACTAATCCAAGATAAAGCTATCAACCACCGCAATTAGATAAGTCATTTGCTTAATTATATGGGTATACGTATCTGTCGTTTTCCCCTGCTGCAACCTGTGTCCAACAACTTCTTGTACGTGATGCAGATTAGGGTACTCGTTCCTCACTTTTGTTATGAAACTATGCCTGAAACTGTGAAATGATCTGACGTTACCGTATTCATCATGACTTGCAACTTTGCAGTTAGTCATAAACCTAGAAAACCAGCCAGTTACAGCACGAGCCTCAACGCCCTCAAATATTTTGCCTTCTTTTTCCTTAATCCAATCCATAAAACCTAAACTCAAAACGCTACTATGAATAGGTATCTTCCTCACAAATTTACCAAGCCACCCAATTTACCAAGCCACCCATAATAAGATTTTGAGTCTAGCCCAAATATTAAATATCAATTTTCCGGATTCAAATCGTTTGGATTGATTGGGGTATGAGACTAAAGGGAAAGTTTCAGCTTGTTTGGTGAGAACAATTGGTTTTTATCGGTATTTTAGGTATAGCTGTGCTTTATTGGCTATAAGTTGACTGCTTTATTAAGGTTATGCGCAGCGTAACAGTGTTTTTGCTTTACCCATGCCGCGAATGCGTTGGTGGCCTGTGTGCGCTTTGAACTGGTTCATCATCATTTCTGCTCCTGCTGCATAGCAAAAATGCTTTTCAAACTCTGTGGTGAGGGTGAGCCATTGGTCGTCTGATAAGCCTAACCTTTGTAAGATGGGTTGTTGTTGATGGTCTATATGCCCTGCTTTGTCATTTCTGATTATTCTGCCTGTTATGTCCACTAACTCACAGTAGTCTTTGAGTGAGAAAGTGATGCCTTTTGGCATATCTTGTCTAGGATTGCCGACAAAAGACATCAGCGAATGGGTTGTGTTAGGTTCTTTTATCGATTCTAAGCGCTTTTTAATACTAGTGTGATTTGAGGTTTCTGGGGTATCCGCTATCTTGGTTCGAATGGGGTTAAGGTCAACATAGGCCATACAGGACAGTAATGCTGCTTCATCTAATAAAGCCTGTGATTTAAATCGTCCTTCCCAAAATCTTCCGGTACAGTCATCCTCTTTATTGGCTTCTCGGGCAATATGTTCATTCAGGTTACCCATCAACCAGCTAATATCATGTAAGCGCTTGCGATACTCGATTATGGTGTCATCTAAGGTTAGCTTTTCACCTTGGCTTAACGTGTCTCCTCTGACAAACATTTGAGTGAGCAATGTGCCTTTATGTAGGCGGTGCCAGCGCTCAACCACTTTACTATCTGTCCAAGCCATCACTTGTTGCACATCTACGTGTAACACCACATGCACATGGTTACTCATCACAGCATAAGCACATATATCAATTGCAAAGACTGAAGATAGAAACAACAATCGCTCTTCAATCCATTCACGGCGATGTTCATCAATTTACCAAGCCA
>NZ_BAEO01000036.1 GCF_000314995.1 Paraglaciecola arctica BSs20135
ATTAGCAACCGGTTCAATAAACGAATCATCACCTAACTCCCATGCCTTATTTGTTGCATCGCGTACTTTCAACGAACCTGACCCCGCAGGTTTTAGACGATATGGATTTACCTGGTTTATTTATGCATGAGCTTAAAGGTAACAGAAAAGGTATATGGTCTGTGCGCGTAAATGGTAACTGGAGAGTTACTTATCGCTTCGTTGGTAAGGATGCTGAAATTGTAAATTACGAGGATTATCACTAATGGCAATGTTTAACCCTGCACACCCCGGTGAAATTATCAAAGAGCTAGTAATTGAGTCTTTAGGTTTAACCATTACAGACGTTGCAAGTCACCTAGATGTTAGCCGTAAAACGCTATCTAAAGTTTTAAATACTCGTGGCTCAGTTACTCCCGTAATGGCAGTACGGCTAGAGTTGGCTTTTGGTAAGCCGTCTGCTGATCATTGGTTGAGACTTCAAAATGCTTATGACCTTTGGCAAACAAGACAACAAAAAGAGTCGCTACACGTATCGCCATACAACTTTCAAGTGGCATAAATAAATTTAACAAGGCGTTCAAATAGATTCAGCAACCTGCGGGGTCAGGTTCGCTGAAAAATAAAAGTCACTTCGGTTTGGATGAGTTAAACGCTTTAGATCTCCTATCACCGCCTTGTGGTAATGGCTTGG
>NZ_BAEO01000035.1 GCF_000314995.1 Paraglaciecola arctica BSs20135
GATGTTACTTATTTGTTTACAAATTAATATTTATCACTATTTTGATAAAACGTTCATCAAAGTGTTCGGCAATAATTTAGTCTTACGGCAAAAAAAAATCTCTTAGTTTCAGTAATTATCTCAATCTTTAAAGCTCCTATTTCTTTTAAATTACAGCGATGTTGATGCTGTTATCATTACCAGAGTACAACGACTAAAAATGAGAAATCAGAGGCTTGATATACATAGTCAGCATGTTCCAACGTCATTATCGTTTTTCCGGTTATGCCATGTTCATATTATCGTTATCGCTCTAATTCACTTGTATATCGGTCAAAATTGAAAAGTAATTACGCAGCAGAAATTGCTGAATAACTCCGTCTTTTACGAGACAGATCCTGATAAATTATCTAACATTTTTCCGGCGATGCGCTGGAAATCAGCTACATCTTGCTCTGACAACCCTGTCAAAATAGTGTTTTCTATAGTTTTTTCAAGCAAACTGATTTTTTGCTGTAGTTGTCTGCCGCTTGCAGATAAAGACAAAATCTGACTACGTTTATCTTCACTACTTGGGTGTTTTTCAAGCCAACCTTTAGCAATCATCTCCTTCACTAAACGGGCAATCTGTGCCTTGTCGCGGCCCATATTTTTCACAATACAATTTGCAGTACAGTCTGGTGTATTAGCAATAACGTGCAGACATCGCACATGCATACCATTTAAACCTAACTCACTAGCATTGACCGCAGCCCTGATATTGACTCGGTAAAATTGTGAGAGGCTGAGAATGTATTCTCTAAGCGTCATATTACTTCCCTTATTAATGAAGTTGGTTGACATCGTCAACCTTTTGAATATAATTGACTTTGTCAACTATATTCAAAAGTGACAAGAATCAACACTATGTTGTGCACTGGTCAATTGTATACATAAGGTAACAATAACATGTCAAGAAAAGTGAGGTTAACCCGAGTAACCGCCATTCATAATATTGCTACACATTTAAAACGTTTTGTTTTAAGTGGTCCAGATTTAGCAGATTTTCCAAGTGGACAAGATGGGGCACATGTTAAAGTATTATTACCTCATCCAGGGGAAGCCTTGCCAAACTTGGATATAAAAGGTGAAAACCCAGCAATCAAACGTTCTTATACCATTCGTGAATTCGATGCCAGCAACAAAGAATTAGTAATTGACTTCGTGATCGATTGTCATCAAGGCCCCGCAACAGATTGGGCTGCAGGCGCTAAAGTGGGTGATTATTTAGGTATTGCGGGCCCTGGAGCGCGTAAGTTAACAGATTTTAATGCTGGCAGTTATTTACTTATTGGCGATATTACCTCAGTCAATGCGGTAAACGGTTATGCAAAATTTATCCAACCATAAGCTACTATCAAGGCATTGGTCACTGTGCCAACACGCTCCGACATTATTGCGATGGACGGGGAAGAACAGCTGCAAATAAGCTGGCGAATTGAAGACGAAACCCCCGAAGTCATGGCTGCATCTGTGCGTGATCTGGCAACTAACATGTCAAGTAACAGCCAGGTATTCATTGGACTTGAGGCGAGTCAATTACGTGAAGTAAAAAGCATGCTTTTGAGCGAGCTGGCGTTCAACAGACTGAACATCCATGCCACTGGTTATTGGAAAAAAGGTATGGATGCTGACCGTTTTAATAGTGACAAAAAACGCAATCCACTATGATGAAAATTACCACAAGTGACAATTTTGACAACAAATAATCAATCTCTTAAAGTGGCAATTATACTAGCCATGACAATAGCACTAGGTCCATTTGCCCTGGATACTTACCTACCTGCTTTTCCTGTTATAGCTGCTAGCTTGCAAGTTTCGGTTCACCAAGTGTCATTGACTATCTCAGTTTATATATTTGTTCTGGCTATTGGACAACTTTGTGGTGGTCCACTTTCCGACCATTTTGGGCGCAGTAAAATTATGTTATTCGGTATGGGCATTTTTGCAGTTGCCAGTTTACTACTTGTTTTTGCAGAAAACCTATCGGAATTTCTGATACTCAGAATGTTGCAAGCATTTGGTGGGGGATGTGCTGCTGTCACCGTTCCAGCCCTGATTAGGGATCGCATTTCAGGTAGTGAAGCGGCTAAATTTTTTAGTTTAATTGGCTTGCTGATGGTGTTAGCGCCAGCACTTGCTCCCAACATTGGCGCCTTAATCCTGAATTTTATTGATTGGCACTATATTTTTATCTTTCTTGGGGTGTACGCTTTATCAGTTATCGTTTTATTAAAAACCTATGTGTTTAGAAATGAAGTAAAAGTACTTCAACAGGAAAAGGTTAGTGTATGGGAACGTTATAAACAGGTGATGTCGGACCATTCGGCAATGCGACTAATGTTTATAGGCTCCCTTACATTTTCAGTATTAATGTTATTTATCACTCATGCGTCTTTTATCTACCAGCAACATTTTGGGGTTTCCCCGCAGTTATTTTCAATACTATTTTCATCTAATGTTGTTTTGATGTTATTGATGAATATCGCTAATCGCAAGTTACTCAATCATTTTACTCCTGAGGTGATCCTCAGATGGAGTTTAGGTTTACAAGCGTGCGCTTTAGTACTGCTGCTATTAGTCACCTTGTTGTATCCGCAACTTTGGTTTTTTATGGCTGCGGTGGTTTTAACTATTGGTTTTATGGGTGCTATTTCACCTAACATTCAAGCTTGCTATATGGAGTCTTTCAGCACTAATACTGGAACTGCGGCAGCCTTGAAAGGCGCGACACAATTTTCACTCGCCGGATTGATTTCAGCGGCATCAACATTGTTACCAGAAAGTATTTTATCCATAGTACTGGCACAAGCACTGTGTTTATCAATTGCTTTGATTTTACTTTGGGCAAAACCCTATCGATAGCTAGATAAATAGTCCAAAACCTATTTATTTTAGGGGGTCATGCTTATGGTTTTGATTGAGTATTACTAGGTTGTTCCATAACTTACTCGCAGCGGGGCCAAGAATGGATGATCTTAGTCGCATTGCACAATAATTCAGTTGCAATATGTTTTGTGCGTATGTGAGTGCAAGTTTTATTAATTCACCGCTTTCTAGTTCGTTTTGAATAATATTTTCAGGTAATTTTCCCCATCCCATTCCGCTAAGTATCAGTTTTTTCTTGGTACTAAAATCATTGGCGTACCAACAACGTTGTGCCAGCTGAACATCAAGCTCTATCCCCTGAGTTCCCTTACCTGAGTCTTGGATCAGTATTTGATATTCATTACGCAATGACTTCACACTGGTTAAGTTTTGATGACGCATAAGTAAACGTGGTGCAACAACATTGATTAAACTACCTTGGTAAATAAAAGCTAAATCAACATCGTTAGATATTTGTACATGGTTACTTTCGGCGGATATCACAATATCAGCACGTTTGTCGGTCAGTGATTCATAAGCACCGGTAATGTATTCTTGGCGAATAATAATTTGCGTGTCAGGAAATTCACTTTGGGTTTTATCTAATACCGGCAGTATTTTATTGAGATCAAATGAAGCCTCAAAGGCTAATGTTATGCTTGCCTCGTTACCTTGGGATAAATGACTTGCCAATTTTTGAATATGTTCACTTTCATTTAACAACAATAATGCATGTTGATAAATTTGTTTTCCTTTAGCTGTTAACTCCAACCGATAACCATCTCGATTAAATAGGGTTAGACCAAGCTGGTTTTCGAGTTGCCTAATACCTTGGCTAATCGCTGGTTGGGTCTTAAATAATACCTCGCTGGCTTGTTTAATGGTTTTCTTCTGCGCCACCATCACCAGCATTTTTAATTGTTCTATCGTCATAATTATCTTTATAAGTAAAAGTTAATAACAATGTAATGAAATATAAATATTAGCTTATATTGTTGTAGGATAGGATGCACAGATTACGTTATCTCAGCTAAATATTAACCATTAAAATTACTAATGTCTTAAGGATGGTTTAATGAAAAAAACACAAGAAAATTATGGTCTAGTAAGCATAGTTGTACACTGGATTGTGGCGTTAGTGGTGTTTAGTTTATTTGCCCTAGGGTACTGGATGGTTGACCTTACTTATTATGATAGTTGGTATAAAACAGCTCCTGCATTACATAAAAGTGTAGGTTTAAGCTTATTTGCATTAATGTTGTTTCGGGTATTTTGGAGAGCAACCCAACCCAAAGTTGCTCCCTTGAAAAATCACCAACACTGGGAGAGAAGCGCCAGCCATGCCACGCATATTCTGTTATACGTATTATTGTTTGTGATTATGTGCAGCGGCTATTTGATTTCAACTGCTGACGGGCGTGGTATAGCCTATTTTGAATTGTTTGATGTGCCGGGCTTTGGTTCTTTGTTCGAAGATCAAGAAGATAAGGCAGGGTTTATACATCAATATGTAGCATATTTTATGATGTTTATTGTGTTTGTACATGTGATCGCCGCAATAAAGCACCATATTTTTGATAAAGACACAACACTGTTAAGAATGATGAGAAACAAAAATAGGTTTTAACCTCACTTTAAATTTGGAGAATAATAATGAAAAAATTGATTATGGCTGCAGCTATAGCAACTATCTGGATGTCGCCATTAGCCAGCGCCGCCGATTACGTTATTGATGATAAAGGTGCACATGCATCCATTAATTTTAAAATAAAACATTTAGGCTACAGCTGGCTCACGGGGCGCTTTGATACCTTTGGCGGCAAGTTTAGTTATGATCAAAAGGATGTTTCAGCGTCAAAAATTGAAGTCAACATTGATACAACTAGTGTTAATTCCAATCACGCTGAACGTGATAAGCACCTAAAAAGTGATGATTTTCTTGAAGTAGATAAATTTGCCAACGCAAAGTTTGTTAGCTCATCGGTAGTCGATAAAGGTGATGACAAACTAGAAATTAAAGGTACCTTAACCCTACATGGCGTGAGTAAAGAGATTGTTATTGAAGCCAATAAAGTGGGGGAAGGTGACGACCCTTGGGGTGGCTATCGCGTTGGCTTTAGCGGCACAACAAGAATTGGACTGAAAGATTTTGCGATGAAAATGGATCTTGGCCCTGCTTCTACACATGTCGAACTCGAACTGCATATCGAAGGCATTAAAGTCAAATAACCCCTAAAAACAATCAAGGCTTTTTAGTGATCTAGAAAGCCTTTGTGCAGCCATGATATTACCGTTTGCATAGATAGATATATGTATTTAACAGCCCATTAATCAAAACGTCGGCATTCCCAAGCCTCGTCAACATGCTGGTTTTAAATAATTTGACGCATCATATCAAGAAAAGCGGCACGTCTTAACCAGAGTTCAGGTTAACTAAATACAAAGAAATACAGGAGATTTAAAAGTGCTACATGATAAATAAAAACAAGTTTGTCAGAAATGAAGGATTCAGATGAAAATATGAAATATCAGGAAAAATTGGTACAACCGAGTGGACTGTCTGTTTTTCGCCCAAATCCGAATTACGAAAAGTGTCATAAACGGTCTTCGCTTACTTTTATAAATATCCCGGCACTGTTTGTTTTTGAGTTCGTTATGCTGCTTTGATATATGGCGGTTACTGGCTTACGGCGCTAATTGTATATTTGATTTTTGGGGTGGCTGTCGACGTACCAGAGAATACAAGGGTTACGCGCATTTTAAAGGTAAAAAAATGACCATTGATGATGTTTTGATATTGAATATGTTCTATACGGCGAACCACTCCCCGCTGGCACTATTATCAATGCTTCCTAGAAATGAGGTGCTACCCACATGTACTCATGTATCGCCAAATTGTGAAGTGGCACAAATATACCATCTTAAAATGTGACTATATTTGCACATAAGTATGGTTTGTTGTTTAATGTGTGCATATATACACGTTTAGGGTGCGTCATGAGCAGAGCTACCATAGGTCTTCAATTAAAAACTGAAAGGAAAAAGCAGAAATTTAGTCAGTTAGATGCTGCGGAAAAACTAAGCTGTGATAGGGCGGTTTTGTCTCGAATAGAAAATGGGCGCTTTCAAGGCTCATTGCAGATTTACGAGCGGTATCTTAACTTGCTTGGATTTGAGTTAACCATTAGCCCTATCGCCCCGAGTCGTCCATCACTAGATAACATGGAAGGACTTTATGACGATGACTAATGTGTTAGCTGGACTACCTCAGAAAATCAATAAGGTCATAGTTAAAGCTGGTGGATACCATGCGGGGAATTTACTCCATACTGGCCACTATAGTTTTAACTATGTCGATGACGCACATCTAGTATCGTTAACCATGCCCTATAAAAGTGAGGCATATAGCAGAGGTGGGCTTCACCCTGCTTTTACTCAAAGCTTGCCAGAAGGGTATTTGCGTCGATATATATCAGAAAAGCTGAGGCGCTATGCTGATGTTGACGATTTATACTTATTGGCGTTAATGGGCGATAAAGGTATAGGCCACCTTTCTTATGGTTCAGCTATTGATTTGCCCGCGCCTGAGCCGATAGGCGTTGATGATATTCTGCATTGGTCCGGTCAAGATAAGTTATTTCCACAACTGTTGGAAAAATACTACCTAGGAGGTATGGCCGCTGGCGTTCAGCCAAAAGTAGTGGTTTCTCGCTCAACCTTACTTCAAAAAGACCTCATCGTTAAAACGTATGACGAGGAATTTCCATTACTCACGGTAAACGAGTTCGTATGCATGAAGTGCGCTGCATATTGCGGTCTCGACACCCCTAATGTATGGCTCTCTGACAACTTAGAGCACTATATCGTAGAGCGCTTCGATATAGACGCAAACGGCATTAAAATCGGAATAGAAGACTTCGCAACTCTAATGGGAAAAACAGGCGACCAAAAATATATTGGAACCTATGAGAATGTTTTAAAAGCGGTCGGCCTGAACACCCACTCTATTCAAGAAGTGGAAAAGGCATTTCACCAAATCGCTTATAACTGCTTAATTGGCAACGGGGATGCTCATCTCAAAAATTTCTCACTTCAGTACGAGCATGATTTAACCTCAATCTCTCTTAGCCCCATATACGATGTTACTCACACATTAATTTACGATACGTTGGATAAGAACATGGCGCTCAAACTTAAGAAAAGCAAGGCGTTTCCACTTAGAAAAGATTTGATTGAACTTGCATTTTCGGCAGGTATACCACGCTCATCCGCAGGCACCGCAATTGATGCTTTAGCTCAAAACATACAGGATTGTTTGAACATATTGCCAGAGGTAGAGGCTATGGAAGGACTTAAAAAGTCAATCCTAATGAACGTTGGCCGGATAATGTCTAAAACAGTTATATCGGCACCATACAGACATCAGAAAAAGAGGAAATACGAATAATCGGTTTAAGCCGACTTTTTTGCTAACTCCTGAATACTGATAGTGATAATTCGGAAGGAATAAAAACAAAAATGCGTGAAGCCGACAAGCTGCTTTTTTAAGGCTTATTAGCATTTCATCCAATTAACATGAAATTTTTATCACCAGAATCTAAAAACGCAAAGTAAAAGTTTATGCAACTACGTAAGGAATGTCTGACAGCGATATAAGCATTTGTGAGGGAAGTTCAAATTTAATTTATAGGGGGCGCAGAAAAATGGTTGCTGACTCGAATATTGAGTTTAATTATGTCAAAGGTGACTGCTCGAAATTATTTAGTGATTTCAACCTAAGCCTTGGCTATGAATAATGGTCCCAACGTTCCCATTTTTGATTTTTAAATATTATTTGTCATGTGAATCAGACTGGAGGTCTTTAAAATTGGTACAACCGAGTGGACTCGAACCACCGACCCCTACCATGTCAAGGTAGTGCTCTAACCAGCTGAGCTACGGTTGTATAGATTGATATATTCGCTGTAAAGACTGAGCTTTGAAGCGGCGCGTATAATAACGACGAGACTATTTATCTGCAAGCCCTTTTTTGATTAACTTTGTTCAATCGCACAGCAATCATACAAATTTACCTTTTATGGAGATCCTTTAATCTGCTAAATGGACCTAACACTAAATTGTTGGGGGATTATTGTACAATTTATAACTTGCCACTATGCTTTTAACATTCTTTGCAACAGCTTTAAGCCTGATCTGACATCTGATTCTTTAAATATGTCCTGCTGTATATCTGGGTTGATATTTTCAGGAGTGAAAATTGACACACGCCTCACCAAATCAAGTTGAAACTATTATTCCGTTCACTGCCGGTGATGGTCTAAAACTCAATCTTATTAACATTAAAAACCCTCATGATGTAAGTAAAGGGGCGGTGATCTTGGTGCATGGCGCTGGAGTCAGAGCCAATATTTTTAGAGCGCCTGTTAATGAAACAGGTGTACTAAACAGTTATGTGCAGATGTTAGAAATGAGTGCCAATGCCGCTCTTCATAAAGAATTGGTGCAAATCGCTGATATTAACCAGCGTATCAAGCAAGGCGAGGTGGTTTACGGGCATGATCAGCCCATTAGGTTGCATTTAGTTAACCCCGCGACGCCTTTGCCTCTCGATCCTGATTTATATACTGGCCATGTTACTCATCAACAATTAATCGCTATGGGCAGTCAAGACGCCGAATTTTATTTAACCCATAAAACACAGGAGGGGGTTCCTTTCGAACCTCATATAACCGTTATGACAGAAACAACACTGGGAATTCAATTTAAAGAAACCATGGCAGGCGGTTTTTGTTTAGGTGCTAACGAGCCTAAGCAAGGTAACAGCATGGGCAAACACAAGGGCTTCGAGTTGGCTATGCACGCCCAAGTGGACATTGATGATCTACAAAGTTTTGTGGATGATCCTAATCATACTGGGCGCCTGTCTGGCAGTATTGATTTTACGCCTATGGGGCAGGGCATGGTCGCTCATTCTGGCGTCTTCAACTTGTTTTACCCAGATTCTCAACCTGATACGAAGTTGATGGTTTACGAATTAGGTTTTAAGCATCAGGGGCAAGAATACTATTTAGCGGGGAAAAAAGAGGTCAGGGATGATCCGGGTTTTGACCTATGGACAGACATCACTACTTTATTGACTCAGTTACACCAGGGAACAGATAAAAATGCCCCAGTTGTGGGAGCCGGTATCTTAAGTTTAGGCGTGAAGGACTTATTAAAATTAGTGTCTACCGTGACTGTGCTGAATGCTCAGTCCAGCAAGGATAAAGCGGTTACCGTGGCAAAATTTGGTCAATTTTTTATGGGAGAGTTATGGGATAGCTATGTAAAAAGTAGTTAACCCGGACTTAGGGTACCGAGTCACGTAAAAATGGGGTAGGAGTTTTATATGCAATTTGATTATGAAGCAATTGTCATTGGTAGTGGTTTTGGAGGTGCTATTAATGCCTGTCGATTAGCCAAAAAATGGCCGGGCAAGGTATTAGTTTTAGAGCGAGGTAAACGTTATCCCATGGGCAGTTTTCCTCGAACTCCTCATGATATGTCGAACAATTTCTGGAATGTTGTTCGAGACAAACAAGACCATCCTAAAAATGCCGGCAGTAAAGAAATGTTCGGTTTATTTGATATTCGAAGTTTTGAGCATATGGATGCTTTGGTGGGGGCGGGATTGGGTGGAGGCTCGCTTATCTACGCCAATGTATTTCTTGAACCACCTGAGCATATTTTTGATCATAACTGGCCTGCTAGCTGCAAAAAAGACGTTCTTCAACCTTATTATCAAACGGCTAAATCGGTATTAGGTGCTAGACCTATTCCTGATCAAAATGCACCAAGACGGAAAGTGTTACGCACCCAATTATTTGAGCAATTTGCCAAAAGCGATGGCCGAGAGTCTGAACTGGTGGATATTAATGTGTTTTTTGGCAATGATTTTAATCAACCTACAGATATAGGCGTGCAACAAAAAAACCGTTATGGTGCGCTGCAAACGTCCTGTGTATATTGTGCCGAGTGTGATGTGGGTTGTAATACCCATTCTAAAAACACCACTGATTTAAATTATTTATTTGTGGCTGAAAATAATTATCAAGCACAGATCAACACTATGACGCTGGTGGAAAAAATTGTCCCCCTAAATAGCTCTGGCGATAAAGACTCATATGCCGATGGTGAATTTGGTTATAAAGTTGTCTGGCTTGATTTAAATAACGATAAGCAAGAGGTCGCAGCCACAAGTAAAAGAGTCATAGTCTCTGCAGGTACCTTGGGTACCAATGAATTACTACTTCGTTGCCGTGATCTATTTAAAACCTTACCCAATATTAATCAAAATCTAGGGCTGCATTTTTCCGGTAATGGCGATTTTTTATCTTTTGTGATTGATGGCGATAAACCAGCCGATCCTAATTATAGTCCTGTGATCACCCAAAAAATTGACTACAACCTGTATTCAGATTTTAAATCGGGCCAAGCCTATATTTTGGAAGATGCGAGTTTTCCGAATTTTGCTTCTTGGTACACCGAAGGAATAAAACCTGATGTTTTACATCTTTCTGGATTGTTGCGGACTTTAAAGGCTCTGTATCAACGTTTTGTTCGCGGCGCTAAAACAGGAAGAGTGGGATATACATTTAGTGAGTTACTTAAAAATGATGCTGCTTACACCACAGCTGTTTTGTTGTGTATGGGAATTGATAATAGCGCTGGGGAAATGAAATTAGACAATCGGGGTTTTCTGAATATTCAATGGCCTTATAAAGACAACTTGCCGTTATACAAAGCGATTATGGATATGGGAAAAAGATTTAAAACATGGGTCAAAGCCAAGGCCTTTTTACCTATGCCTAACTTTCTTTGGCCACTAAGAAGAAATGTCACAGTGCATTCCTTGGGTGGCTGTAAGCTGGCTGATAGTCCAGAAAAAGGGGTGACGAGTGCCAGTGTTGATAGCTTTGGGCAAGTATTTGGCTATCAGGGGCTGTATGTCGCGGATGGATCTTTGTTGCCTACAGCTGTTGGTGCCAACCCAGTAGCAACTATTTCGGCGCTTTCTGAACGAGTGGCAGAAGGCATAACAGGAATTCAGCCTGATCCTAATGGTGACCTATAGCATACAGTGGCAACAACTAGCGTTTCCCCGGTTTTATATTGCAGCGTTTAAATAGGCCTTGCCAAAATTGGATGTGCTGTTGCATTGCCATCTGATAATTTTCAAAGCCTTGTTGATTAAATTGTTTAATATATTCTTTAAAGCTTGTTGAGAGATGTGGCTGGGCTGTCAACTGTTCGAAAATTGGACTAAGTTGGTAGTGGTAGTGATTAATTTGACTGCCAATAGGCTGAATTTTTTCAATAAAAAACTGCTGAAAAACGTTACTCAAATACTCCATTTTTTTCTCTGAGCTATTGCTAGAACACTGTAGGTTGTTTGTGTGTTGTAGCAACCAACTGGTTGAGCGATTTAGGTGCTCTGTAAATGTGAGTTGGCTTAACCATAATTTCGCCGGTAGCGGGTTATTCATTATACTTTTTAAATGTCGTTCTAGTTCTGCACTGTTAATGTGCTTATTTTGGTTGATGTTAAGAAGGTAATTTAAGGTTTCCTTGGTTTGTATCAGACCATCTTTTTGGTTGCCTTCCACTAATGCAAAGTTGGCACTCAATCCTTGTTTTAATTCGCTACTAAGTTGAATTAAGTCTGCCCATACCATAGGTAACTGCTCGGTTTTTGTTTGTTGCCAATTTTCTAATTTTTCTCGCAACTTTGGGGCGGTGGTATCCATTAGGCATTGTTGTAATGCGCTGATTAAACGTCTTTCGTAAATATAACGAATTGAGGGTAACTGAAGGTTACCAAGGGAAGTGTTGCGCTCGGCTACGAGAGAATACAATTAACAGTGCTTAAGATTATAAAATTCAAAAAGTTTGATTGTGGTATCTGGAATGTTCTGTTTTAAATCTTTGAGTGGTGGGTAGGGCGGTAAACTTATTGTCAGCTTGTCTGGGTCTTCAACATCCAATACGTTAGCCATACGTTCTTGATATTCTTGTAAATGCTTTTGTAATAGGTGGCTGCTATCACAGCCCACAGATAAAAAGATCGCCAACAAAATTATCAGCCTTTTCAACACTGCGACTAACCTTTTGTATATGAAGAAATACTGCGGCCTCCATCAACTGCAATAATTTGTCCTGACACATACGAGGCTTCAATCAAAAACTTAATGGCATGGGCGATATCTTGCATAGTACCTAAGCGCTGCGCCGGTACTTGATTGAGTATTTGTTGTTTATCTTCTTCGTTCATCTGTGCCTCTGGCCACAATATCGCCCCTGGGGCGACACCATTAACGCGTATGTCTGGTGCTAATTCTAAGGCTAAAGATTGTGTCATTGTCACTAGTGCAGATTTTGCCATGCAGTAAAGAGTGTGGTCTTTAAGCGGTCTGGCAGCATGAATATCCACCATATTAATTATGACGCCAGTATTTTGAGTTAATGCTTGGGTACAGTATTGGGATAAAAATAATGGTCCTTGCATATTACTGCCAACAAGGCTTTGCCAGTCTTTGTTGGTAATAGTGCCCATGGGAGTGGCATAAAACGAGGATGCATTATTAATAAGTACATCTAAGCGGCCAAATGAATCTATGGCTTGTTGACCGATACGTTCGATGCTAGACAAATCAGATAAGTCACCTTGTACTAGCATTGCAGATTTGGCTCTGATTTTGTTTAGGTCACTGCACAAGGTTTCTGCTTCGAGCCTAGACTCGTTACAGTGAACCACTATATTTGAACCAAAGGAGTGCAGGTACTTTGCGGTATGTGCGCCAATTCTCTTGGCGCCACCGGTAATGAGGGTGACTTTGTTTTCCATTTTACTCATACTTAAAAAATCAAAATCTAAGGGTATACCCAAACCACCTCTAAATGCACGTTTCAAAACCGCGTTAAATTATAAGGTTAACCTTACAGGAAACAGCAATAGCGCCTAACATTTACCCTGCGAAAATTAGGTGTCTAAGTTTTTCAGGGTGATTTTTGCACTATCGATATACTGACCACCAAAAAGTAATGCATGGTTTAATACATGATATAACTGATAAATAGGCTTTCGATATTGGTAGTCAGTTTCAAGTGGCCAAATGTCAGCATAACCTTGATAAAAGTTTTCAGGGAATCGCCCAAATAATTCTGACATGGCTATATCAGTTTCACGATCACCAAAATAAAAGGCAGGGTCGAACAAAACGGGCTGATTGTTATGAAAACCAGTGTTACCTTGCCAAAGATCACCGTGCAGCATTGATGGTGTGGGATTATGACCTGCAAGTAAGCTTTTAACTGACTCTACTACGCTGTCTATGTTGGCTAATTCATGGCCTTTTTCAAATAATAATTGCAACATAAATCCAATTCGTTGTTCAGCAAAAAAACAGCTCCATTTTTTTTGCCAAAGATTGGGCTGCTGAGTCAGTCCAATAAAATTATCTTCTTGCCAGCCATACATTTTTTGTGTGAAGTTGCTATGTAATTTTGCTAAGGCTTGCCCAAAGTGAAACCAGGTTGTTTCGTTACCTTGGGCCATAGAGATATGCTCTAAGGCTAAAAAACTATGATCCGATACCAAACCCGAACAAATGACTTTTGGCACTTTAAATAGTTGGGTGTTACTTAAGTGTTCTAAACCTTCCCGTTCAGCCTCAAAATTAGCTAGATGAATTTTTTCATTAGTTTTGACAAAAAAACGTTGTTTCCCATCGGAAATTTTATAGGCTTTATGGCTATCTCCAGCGTTGACTTCACGAATGTCGTCACAGATAAAATCTTGTTTAATACAATTACTGATTTGTTCACTAATAAAATGCCACATGTTCAAACCTTGTTCGCTATGCCATGGGCTAATTATGGTGTAACTAACAAACTTGTATGGTTGATTAAGTTATGTACAAAGAAGTTTTTATATCATTCAGTAATTTTGATTGGCTGATATTGGTCTAATAAAATGACTTTGTTTAAATTTTGGAAGGTTTTAAACATGGTAGAAATCAGTTCACTATTGGCAATAAAAGTCGGAAGATTGCCACCTGGATTACCACCACCAGTGTAAGTGATCTCACTTTTCCCATTTTCTAGTGCATTTGCTTCCCATAATCCATGCATATTTTGCATTCGCACATACTTTGGATGTTGTGGTTTAGTGTCACCTTTATCCGATATGACAATTTGAACAGAATTGTCAGTGGAAGTGGTTGATGAAAATGTCACCATATCACGATCTTTTACTGGCCAAGGCGCTGCAAAAAAGCCATGTACTAAGCGTTCTGTTGGTGAGATCTCTTCAAGTATTTTTACCTCAATACAGTTGTGGATCCACTGGGAAGAAAACGCCGCATCATCGAGCAAGGCTATTAAAGCATGAGGATTGGCTTCAACAATGGTTTTAACCAATACCTCTTTATACCCAGAATCGGTTTGTTTGCTGTAGATACTGACATTGTTTTTCTGTTTTTCTAGTTTCCACTCTTGTGCCCAGCTATTAGTGCTGTTTAATAAGACTGATAAAACCAAGAAGTAAATCGCAGTTTTTATTGCTTTGCATTGCATCACTAAACCTTATCTCGTTATAATACCGTTGATTGCTCTGATGGTAGCAGAGCACCTTTTTTCAAAGCACCCTTTTTTGGGTGTTTTTTATTTTTATCAATCGGCCTTCAAAAAGGTCGACTCTAAACATTCGCATGTGGCGCTTGGTAGGTGTCACCACTGCATAAGGATTTCGATATGCCCATAATTACTCTTCCCGATGGCAGCCAACGCCAATTTGAAAATGCAGTATCAGTGTTTGATGTAGCCACTGATATTGGCCCTGGTTTAGCAAAAGCAACCATAGCGGGCAAAGTGGATGGTGTGCGTGTTGATGCACACGACTTAATTGAGAAAGATGCTCAGGTACAAATAATCACAGCCAAAGATGAAGATGGATTAGAAATTATCCGTCACTCTTGTGCTCACTTAATTGGTCACGCCATTAAGCAACTTTACCCTGATGTGAAAATGGCAATTGGTCCCACTATCGATAACGGCTTTTATTACGACATTGACATGGAGCATTCATTAAATGATGAAGACCTAGTCAAAATCGAAAAACGTATGTTGGAATTGGCAAAAACCAACTATGACGTAGTTAAAAAAGTGGGAACTTGGCAAGAAGCCAGAGACACCTTTGAAGCCCGAGGTGAGTCTTACAAAATACAGATCCTTGATGAAAACATCGCTAAAGATGACAAACCTGCCTTGTACTATCATGATGAATATATTGATATGTGCCGTGGTCCTCACGTGCCTAACATGCGTTTTTGTCAGCACTTTAAATTGATGAAAGTCGCCGGTGCCTATTGGCGTGGTGATAGCGACAATAAAATGTTGCAACGTGTGTACGGCACAGCTTGGGCTGATAAAAAGCAACTTAAAGCCTATTTAAATAGATTAGAAGAAGCTGATAAGCGTGATCACCGTAAAATAGGTAAAGCGTTAGATTTATTTCATTGGCAAGAAGAAGCGCCAGGAATGGTGTTTTGGCATAACGACGGTTGGAGTATTTACACCGAACTAGAAAAATTTATCCGTGGCAAGTTACGGGAATATGACTATCAAGAAGTCAAAGCTCCGATGATGATGGACAGAAGCCTCTGGGAAAAATCTGGTCATTGGGATAAATTTAAAGACGGCATGTTTACTACTGAATCTGAAAAACGTGAATATGCGATTAAGCCAATGAACTGTCCTGGTCATGTGCAGATTTTCAATCAAGGTTTAAAGTCTTACCGTGACTTACCGCTACGCATGGCCGAATTTGGTTGTTGTCACAGAAACGAACCATCAGGTGCTTTACATGGTTTGATGCGCGTACGTGGGTTTACACAAGATGATGCGCACATTTTCTGCACTGAAGAGCAAGTTTTAGCTGAAGTCGGTGGCTGTATCGATTCTGTTTACGAAATCTATAAGATTTTTGGTTTCGAGAGTATCTCGGTGAAACTATCTACACGCCCAGAAAATCGTGTGGGTAGTGATGAAGTGTGGGACAAAGCTGAAAAAGAATTGGCCGAAGCATTAACCTCCAAAGGGATCGAATTTCAGTATTTACCAGGAGAGGGAGCTTTTTATGGTCCGAAGATTGAATTCACCTTACATGATTGCCTAGATAGAGCTTGGCAATGTGGCACAGTTCAGCTTGATTTCTCAATGCCAGGCCGTTTAGGTTCAACTTATGTTGCCGAAGATGGGGAACGTAAAGTTCCAGTTATGATACACAGAGCCATTTTAGGTTCCTTAGAACGTTTTATTGGCATTTTAATCGAAGAATATTCTGGTCTGTTTCCACTTTGGTTGGCGCCGACTCAAGCCGTTGTGATGAATATTACTGATAAACAGGGCGATTATTCGAAAAAAGTAGTCAAAATGCTAAAAGAAAGTGGAATTAGAGCCAAGTCGGACTTGAGAAATGAGAAGATAGGCTTTAAGATCCGCGAGCACACGCTCAAGCGTGTCCCATATTTGCTTGTTGTTGGCGATAAAGAGATGGAAAGTGGTGAAATTGCCGTGCGTTCACGCAAAGGTGATGACCTAGGTAAAATGTCTATTGAGGCATTTATCGCTAAAGCCATGTCGGAAGTTGACAGCAAACATATCTGATTAATTTTGCGGAGGAATAACATATTAAAAGCGCTAACATGAAGGCTAAAGATTCGAACAAAGCTCGGATCAACGAAGAAATTACACTAAATGAAGTACGTTTAGTCGGTAAAGATGGTGAACCTTTAGGTGTTGTATCTATAAGTGAAGCTATGGAAGTTGCTGAACAATCTAGTTTAGATTTGGTTGAAATTAGCCCGAATGCTGAGCCGCCAGTATGTAAAGTAATGGACTACGGTAAGTTCTTGTTTGAAAAAAGCAAGACACTTAAAGAGCAAAAGAAAAAACAGAAACAAATTCAGGTCAAGGAGATTAAATTTCGCCCTGGCACGGATGAAGGTGATTACCAGGTAAAACTGCGCAACCTGCGTCGCTTTCTAGAAGCGGGAGACAAGGCCAAAGTAACGATACGTTTTCGTGGACGTGAAATGGCACACCAAGAGATTGGCATTGAACAACTTAAACGCGTTCGCGCGGATTTGGAAGACATTGCCAACTGCGAATCTTTCCCACATAGGGTAGAGGGTCGTCAGATGATCATGGTACTTGCCCCAATTAAGAAGTAGTTAAGGTCTACAAGTAGTTCGGATTCTGCCCCCGTTCTCACCTTGCTGCTAAATATGTAACTTAAACTTTGAGTGTCTGCAACACGATAAGTTATTAACAATGCGGAGTTTTAGCAATGCCTAAAATGAAATCACACCGTGGAGCTGCGAAGCGTTTTATAAAAACTGCTTCGGGTCGCTTCAAGAGCAAACAGTCTCACTTGCGTCATATTTTGACCAAGAAGAGTTCTAAGCGTAAACGTCACTTACGTGGCAAAAAACTGGTCCATGTGGCCGACACTGCGTTAATTCAACGCATGTTACCTTACGTTTAAAACAGGAGACTTAGAATATGGCAAGAGTAAAACGTGGTGTTGTTGCACGTGCCCGACATAAAAAGGTACTAAAACAAGCCAAAGGTTATTATGGAGCTCGTAGTCGAGTTTATCGCGTTGCTGTTCAAGCAGTAACGAAAGCTGGTCAATATGCTTATCGTGACCGTCGCAACAAAAAACGTACATTCCGTCAGTTATGGATTGCACGTATAAACGCTGCTTCACGTCAAAATGGTTTGTCTTACAGCCGTTTCATCAATGGTTTGAAAAAAGCATCTGTTGAAATCGATCGTAAGATTTTAGCCGACATAGCGGTACATGATAAAAATGCATTTGTTGCATTAGTAGATGCAGCTAAAGGTGCATTAGCTTAATTTTTTAGCTGATTTTTTTAATAAACAGTTTAAGTTCTTTCAGGAAACGGCGAGCATGATGCTCGCCGTTTTTCTTTCTCAAGTAAAATGTCTAATATTGTTTTATGCAACATTGGGTGTTGACTGTCCCCTTCATTTTTCCACGTTTTAAAATCACTCTTTTTATCTAATTAATTACATCTAATCTAGCTGTGCACATTAATGTGAAAAGTAGCAGCATACTATGTCATCTTGTTTTACTTATTAGCTTTTGAGACTTAAGTTATCCATGATAAATAACTGATATTTAGCGCTTATAAATGATATTTCAATATTTTTTGCAGATAATCGCTAAATATGCGGACTTTAAGGTATTTGTACCTAGCCTCAAAGTGCTGCTTTCGTGTAGAATTACCGGCTATTTTGAAATTGCCTTAGACTTGAACCAAGTTGTTGAATAAAGGCCATATTTTTAATCCAAATTCGGGGACTCTATGGATCTTGATGCCATAATTAGTGAAGCAGAAGAACAAATTAATGCCGCAGTGGATGTCAATATCCTTGATACCGTGCGTGTTGATTTTATGGGCAAAAAAGGACGAATGACCGAGTTACTTAAAGGCTTGGGGAAATTGTCTAATGAAGAACGCCCAGCTGCGGGTCAAAAAATTAATCTAGCCAAACAGAAAATTCAACAATTGATCCATGCTAGAGGGGAGTTATTGCAAACCCAAGAGCTTAATCAGAAGTTGGCTGGTGAAACTATAGATGTGACTTTACCAGGACGAGGACAGAGTCGTGGTGGATTACACCCAGTTACTCGCACCATCAATCGGATCGAAAGCTTTTTTAATGAATTAGGCTTCAGCGTTAAAACTGGGCCAGAAGTAGAAGATGGCTTCCATAACTTTGATGCGTTGAACATTCCCGCTAATCATCCTGCAAGAGCGGATCACGATACCTTTTATTTTAATCCTGATGTGATGTTGCGTACTCAAACATCAGGTGTACAAATTCGCACCATGGAAGTGGAGCAACCTCCTCTTAGGATCATTTCACCCGGTCGTGTGTATCGTAATGACTATGATCAAACTCATACACCTATGTTTCATCAGGTTGAAGGTTTGATGGTTGATAAGAATGTTAGTTTTGCTGAACTTAAAGGCATTCTGCATGATTTTTTAAATAACTTTTTCGAACAAGACTTACAAGTACGTTTTAGACCTTCGTATTTTCCATTTACAGAACCTTCGGCAGAAGTTGATGTGATGGGTAAAAATGGTAAATGGTTAGAAGTGTTGGGTTGCGGCATGGTGCATCCTAATGTGCTTAAAGCGGTTAACATAGATCCAGAAATTTACACAGGTTTTGCCTTTGGTATGGGGGTAGAGCGCTTAACTATGTTGCGTTACGAAGTGAATGATTTGCGTGCATTCTTTGAGAACGATCTTCGTTTCCTTAAGCAATTTAATTAGGTCGGGTCAAGAATATGAAATTTAGCGAAAAGTGGTTAAGAGAGTGGGTCAATCCATCTGTATCAACAGATGAATTATCAGAACAGTTGAGCATGGCTGGTCTAGAAGTTGACGGCGTTGACGCTGTAGCCGGTGAATTCTCAGGTGTAGTTGTGGGTGAAGTGGTGGAATGTGGCCAGCACCCTGATGCAGATAAACTACAAGTGACAAAAATTAATGTAGGCGAGGACGAGCTATTAGATATAGTGTGCGGCGCGCCGAATTGTCGTCAAGGCATAAAAGTAGCGGTCGCTAAAGTAGGCGCTGTGTTACCTGGCAACTTTAAAATTAAAAAAGCTAAACTACGTGGCCAGCCATCTTTTGGTATGTTGTGTAGCTTTTCTGAATTAGGTATATCTGACGACCATGATGGTATTTTGGAGCTTCCGTTAGATGCCCCAATTGGTCAAGATATAAGAGAATACCTACAACTTGATGATGTGACTATTGAGGTAGATTTAACACCTAACCGTGCAGATTGTTTGGGTATTAAAGGTCTTGCTCGTGAAGTGGGAGTACTTAATCAGACTTCAGTTACCGAACTGCAAATACCTACAGTGACTCCAAGCATTACCGATAGCCGTAACATTCAATTGCTTGCGCCTGAAGCTTGTCCTCGTTATTTAGGTCGAGTGATCAAGAATATTAATTTAGATGCTGTGACACCTTTATGGATGGTAGAAAAACTAAGACGTTCTGGCGTTAGAAGCATCGACCCAGTGGTCGACGTGACTAATTTTGTGTTGTTAGAGCTGGGTCATCCCATGCATGCATTTGACAACAACAAACTTGAAGGTGATGTGGTTGTTCGTTTAGCCAAGCAAGATGAAAAATTGACTTTACTTGATGGTAATGAAGTAACACTTCAAAGTAACACCCTTGTCATTGCTGATACTAAGAAAGCCTTGGCAATGGCCGGAATATTTGGTGGACTTGACTCAGGTGTGACTAGCGAGAGTAAAGATATTTTTCTTGAAAGCGCATTTTTTGCACCCGACGCTATTATGGGCAAAGCTCGTCAATATGGTTTGCATACTGATGCTTCTCATCGCTATGAGCGAGGTGTAGACCCTCAGTTACAACATATTGCTATGCAACGAGCCACTCAGTTGTTGCTTGATATTGTTGGTGGTGAAGCCGGGCCAGTAGTTGAAGCCGTTGATTTGGCTTTTGTTCCACAAGATTGTTCGGTAACCCTAAGGCACAGTCGTTTATCTAAAGTATTAGGTATTGAAATTGCTGCCGATACAGTCACTGATATTTTTAAACGCTTAGGTTTCAGTGTTTCTTTTGATAACCAAGTGTGGCAAATCAGTGTGCCGCCTTATCGTTTTGATATTAGTATCGAAGAAGATTTAATTGAAGAAGTGGCTAGGGTATATGGTTACAACCAAATACCCAATATTGCGCCTGTTGCTAGTTTAAAAATGTCGCAACATCAGGAGCAAAAGGTACAGCTAAATCAATTAAAGAATACTTTGGTGGAAAGTGACTACCAAGAAGCTATCACCTATTCTTTTGTTGACCCCAAGATTCAATCTTTATTGCATCCTGAAATGCAAGGTTTGCAGTTACCCCATCCGATTTCGTCTGAAATGTCGACTATGCGGGTTAGTTTGTGGACCGGGTTATTACAGTCTGTGTCGTACAATCAAAAACGCCAACAAGGTAGGGTCAGATTATTTGAGTCTGGTTTACGTTTTATTCCAGATAACACTGAAAAAACGGGTGTAAAACAAGAACTTGTTATCAGTGGTGTGGTCTGTGGTTTAGTTGCCGATGAAAACTGGGATAACTCAACTCGGTCAATTGACTTTTTTGATGTAAAGGCTGACGTAGAAAATCTACTTAATTGTGCTGGTGTAGAAGATTATCGATTCGAAAGCAGCTCTCATAGTGCATTACATCCTGGCCAATCAGCTGAAATTTTAGTGGGCGATATATCCCTAGGATTTGTTGGAGCGGTGCATCCGCAGTTTGAAAAATCCTTAGGGTTAAATGGAAGAAGCTTTGTTTTTGAACTGGAAATTAGTGCTTTAGGGTTAAAAAAATTACCTCAAGCGCAAGAAATATCAAAATTTCCTGCAAATCGACGTGACATTGCAATCGTAGTAGACGATGATAAAGTAGTTGGCGATATTTTGAGTTGTATAGAAAAATTTGGCGAAAATCAATTAGTTGGCTTAAACTTGTTCGACGTGTACAAAGGGAAGGGAATTGCACCGGGTAAGAAAAGCCTCGCGATTTCACTTGTTTTACAAGATAAAACCAAAACATTACAAGAAAACGACATTCAGGCAACGGTTGATGGTATTTTAGCCACGTTGTCACAAAAGTTTGAAGCATCTTTGAGGGACTGACGATATGGCGTTAACCAAAGCCGAAATGGCGGAACATTTATTTGAAAAACTTGGGATCAACAAGCGTGATGCTAAAGATCTGGTGGAAACTTTTTTCGAAGAAGTGCGTGAAGCCTTAGAATCTGGTGAGCAGGTCAAATTATCTGGTTTTGGTAATTTTGATTTAAGGCAGAAAAATGAACGCCCAGGTAGAAATCCAAAAACGGGTGAAGACATTCCAATTAAGGCGCGACGCGTGGTCACATTTAGACCCGGTCAAAAACTTAAAAGTAGAGTCGAAAGTTCAAAACCAATAGATTAGTAGTTTATATATAAAAAACACACGTACGTTACGTTACGTT
>NZ_BAEO01000034.1 GCF_000314995.1 Paraglaciecola arctica BSs20135
AAATGTGGCGTGAGCCCATTCTTGGGGTGTTGTTTGTTTTATTTCTTCGTCGTATATAAAATATAATTCCATATGTGAAATATACTTGCGAATGTAAAATAAATGTGAGATTCTTTATTCCGTTTTGTAAATGTAAATTATTTTTTTTGCTGGTGAAATATTATTTCCCCGCTGATAATTGACATAACTAAGTGGATATAACACATGAAACTAACAACTAGTACAAACCGCTATAATAAAAATAAAATTACTAAAGTGATGAATACAACTTTCACTGGCTTAGCTATTAGTACGCTAATTTTTACTAACCCAAGCTTTGCTCAGGAAAATGAAGATGATGTTGAGGTCATCCAAGTTTCTGGAATTAGAGGTAGTCTTGAAAAAGCGACTGAAGTTAAACGTTCACTTAGTGTGGTTGCTGATGTTATATCTGCTGAAGATATTGGTAAATTTCCAGACCAAAATTTAGCAGAGTCACTGCAACGAGTTAGTGGCGTGCAAATTTCTCGTAATCGAGGTGAAGGATCAGATGTTACTGTTCGTGGTCTTAGTCCTGACTTTACTCGTGTTCAGTTTAATGGACGTACATTGCCATCGGCCACAGGTGGTCGTAGCTTTGATTTTACTATTTTGCCTTCAGATTTTGTGAGTGCGTTAGAAGTCTATAAAACGCCGTCGGCAGATATGGAAGAAGGGGCTTTATCAGCAACAGTTAATGTGCGTACTCCTCGCCCATTATCATCGGCTGAAACATCTTTGGTGACCAGTATTAAAGCTGTTAGAGAAGATAATTCAGGAGAGACCAGTCCTGATATTTCCGCTTTGTATAACTTTGTTAATGACGATAAAACCTTCGGTATTACTTTAGGTGCGCATTATGACAGTCGTTCAGTAGAGTCACATATATATGAGGCGTTTGGCCTAGAGCCTGGTAGCGAAGGGAGTCGAGGACCCACTCCTACTCTTGATTATAATTTAGATGGCGATACAGATGATTCATTTCGATTTAACCATGCTACTAATTTCTCCCAGTTAAATGAAGAAAGAGAGCGTACTACCTTATTAGCCACTATGCAGTTTCGTCCGAGTGCTGATACAGATATTTGGCTCGAAACCATGTATTCGGAATTTGATATTGTAGGGGCGTTACCGCTTAATTCATTCCGTTGGACCAATGTATTAGGTTCAGTGGTGGACAGCGATATTGTTACCGACTCATTAGGCTCCGAGGGTTTGATTCAGCGCTTGGAAATAGCTGGTGTTGATAATCGCAATAATGCACGTACTACAGACTCTAATGATAAGTTGACTTCTTTTTCATTTGGAGCAAAACATACCATAAATGAAAATTGGGAAATTGAGGCTGAATTGTCTCATGCTAAGTCAGAAAACGTAATTTCAACTTTATCTCTTGAAGTTATCGGTAGAGCCAATGCCTATTACGATTTCAGTAACGATTATGGCGGTGTACCTGAAGTGGGTTATTCAGCAGGGTATGATCCACTAGATGGCAGTAGTTTTCGTTCAATAGGCGTTAACGGTAATCTTGATCGGCCAACAGAGGATACCAGCACCGATTTTCGAATTGACGTAGATCATTCAGTCGACTGGGGTATGGGCATTTATAGTCTTGAATTTGGTGCGAAATACACAGCTCGTGAAAAATTCAATGGTTTCAGGAGTATAGGTGTTAGTGCCGAGGTGTTGGCCGGTTTATTGGGCGAAACCTATGACCCAACAATCGAAGGTGGAAGTTTTGATGCTAGTGCTTACATGACTGCATATAATCCAAGTGGTTTCTTTGATGGTTATGGTGGGTCCGCTAGCTACCCGAGCCAGTGGTTATCTGCCGATGTCGGTAAATTGTTAGATACTGTTTCTTTGTCTACATTAGTGTCAAACGGTACCTTGACTGAAGGTGGGGCCAGTGAGATTAATGTTAAAGAAAACGTGTTAGCGGCTTATGCTAAAGTCAATTTTGAAGGTATGGATGACCGTCTAACCGGTAATTTTGGTATCCGGATTGTTTCGACAGATCAGGAATCCTCCGGGAATATTCCAGACTTTAGTACAATTCGTTTTGATCAAGGTGGTGCACAGACCTTTGTTGATACTAGTGAAAGCTCTGTTAGCCGCACTTATACCGAAATATTACCTAGCTTGAACATTAAGTACGATTTAACAGATGACGTGTTATTACGCTTTGGTGCCGCTCGTGTGATGTCGCGCCCATCTTTGACTGTTCTATCTCCCGCGACCACTATTAATGTGAATGTCAGAACGATTAATTCAAGCAACCCAAATGTTGACCCTTTCTTAGCAGATCAACTGGACTTCTCTGTTGAATGGTATTTTGAAGACGGTGGTATGTTCTCAGTGGCTCCATTTGTCAAATTCATTGATTCTTTTGTAGTGGCTTCTACCAACGAAGAGCAAGTCACTTACAGTGATTTAGACGGTAGTAATTCTGTCACAAGTACCTTTACTCGTTTCTTGCCAGACAATGGTAAAGGCAGTGATTTAACCGGTATTGAATTTAACTGGCAACAACCCTTGGACATTTTAGTTGAAGGTTTAGGATTTACAGCAAATTACACTATGGTAGATGCAGATAAAGTGCAAGCTTCTGAAGATGGTCCTTTACTTACTTTAGATGGCCTTTCAGAGACCAGTTACAACCTAGTGGCTTATTATGAAAACGACGTCTTTGGAGCTCGTTTTGCTTATAACTATCGCGATGGTTTTGTAAATAATGGCACAAACTATTTTGGTGATGGTTCGTTCACCGACGAATACAGCCAATTGGATTTTTCAGCCAGCTATAACGTTACCGAAAATGTATCAATTGATTTTGAAGCACTCAATATTACGGATGAAGTATTAATTCAGCTCAATTCACTGGGTATAAACCGTGGTTTGGAAGATGTGGGTAAACGCTTCACAATAGGAGTACGCGCTAAGTTCTAAAGATTTTTTATTGAACTTGTGGGGCGCTTTACTACTAGCGCCCCATTTTTACATCTTGATAGACACAAATATGGGTAAGGTAAATATGAGATTAGTATTTTTGACTTTGATAGTGACAGCAATAACAACTTTAGTTAGTTGTTCAGAAACTAAAGATGTGCCCACTGAAAGTCAAGTATCTCAAGTCCCCAGAATATTAACTGTGGGCGAGGTTTCATCTGATTATTCTGATTTAGCGGACGCGATAGACTATAGCCGCACTCTACTTAATGCTAAGCAGTCAGTTAAGATTGAATTAGCTGCAGGCACCTATTATTTAAATCAAACAATAGTGCTAGACCCACAATTTTCAGGAACGGCCGATCAACCTTTTGTGATAGCAGCAAAAGAGAACGCCCAAGTGGTTATTAGCGGTGCTAAGACAATTGAGTTGAATTGGCAACCTTATACTGAACAAATATTCCAAGCTAAAATTAGTGACCTAGAATTTACCCAGCTTTATATCAATGGCGCCTTACAACCTATGGCTAGGTATCCTAATTTTAACCCCGATGTAGCAATTTTTAATGGTTATGCAGAAGACGCAATAGCGCCTGAGCGCATTGCAACATGGTCAAATCCCGTTGGTGGCTTTGTTCATGCACTACACGAAAGTCGTTGGGGAGATATGCATTATCAAATTACTGGCCTAAATAGCGATAATAGTTTGCAATTAGAGGGGGGCTATCAGAATAACCGTCGTTCACCTATGCACCTGACATACCGTTTTGTAGAAAACATATTTGAAGAGCTTGATGCTCCTGGGGAATGGTATTTGGACAAAGCGAATAACACTCTTTATTTTTATCCCCCTAAAGGTGTAGATATTCACCAAGCAAAAGTAGAAGTGCCGCAACTCGATAACTTGATAGAGCTGCGTGGTACTCAAAGTCAGCCGGTTAAACATATACAAATTAGTGGCATTCAATTTAGCCACACTCAGCCTACTTTTATGCAAACCAAAGAACCACTTCTACGCAGTGACTGGGCAATTTATAGAGGAGGTGCCATTTTGTTAGATGGCACTGAACATATCCAAGTGAATGATTCAAAATTTAGTCAATTGGGTGGCAATGCTATTTTTGTCAGCAATTATAATCGTTTTGCCAAAATATTTAATAACCATATCCATGATATTGGGGCCAGTGCCGTGAGTTTTGTGGGCAACCCAAGTGCAGTTCGATCCCCTAGTTTTGAATACCATGAGTTTGTTTCAGAAACAGACTTAGATTTTCAGGTTGGACCTAAATCCGACCAATATCCAAGCCAATCGTTAGTTGATAACAATCTTATTCATGATATCGGGTTAATTGAAAAACAAGTGGCGGGTGTGCAGTTGTCGATGACATCTGAAATCACTGTCAGTCATAACTCGATTTATCGCGTTCCAAGAGCCGGTATTAATGTAAGCGAAGGTACTTGGGGTGGGCATATTATTGAATACAACGATGTGTTCGATACAGTGCTAGAAACCGGTGACCATGGCGCATTTAATTCATGGGGACGAGATAGATTTTGGCACCCAGACCGAGCGAAAATGGATGACATAAATCAACGTAATCCAGGTATGTACCTTTTAGATGCAATCAAACCAACTATCCTCCGTAATAATCGTTTCCAATGTGATCATGGATGGGATATTGATCTTGATGATGGGTCCTCAAACTATGAAATTTATAACAATGTCATGCTCAGCGGTGGCTTGAAATTACGTGAAGGTTTTAAACGTATTGCGACTAACAATATTATTTTGAATAACTCCTTCCATCCTCATGTGTGGTTTAAAAACAGTGAAGATGTGTTCACCCACAATATTTTGTTATCTGGGCATAAACCTATTTTGAATGATTATTGGGGGCAACAGATTGATCACAATTTGTTTGTGAATCAAGCCGATTTAAAGGCCGCGCAGGCTTTGGGGGTAGATAAACATTCAAAGTATGGTGAACCACAATTTGTCGCTCCAGAGCAAGGAAACTATCAACTGGCAGAAGGTTCATTAGGGCTTAAATTAGGTTTTGAAAATTTTCCAATGGATCAATTTGGTGTCCAAAATGATGCGCTCAAAGCGTTGGCTGAAACGCCTAAAAGTCCAGATCTATTTCTTGCGGCTGAAGATAGTCAGGTTGGTAAAACCTATGAATTATTAGGAGCCACACTTAAATCGGTGGAAACTTTGGGTGAACAATCGGCATTAGGTATCGCAGAAATAGCCGGTGCGATGGTACTGAAAGTTGACCCTAACAGCAAAATGGCTGTTGCAGGTATACAGACCTCGGACGTTATTTTAGAAGTAGTTGATAGTCAATTTGGTGGCAGTGACAAAGTGCTAGGCGTGAACGAGCTACTGGCCTCTTATCAGTCAAGAAAATGGCGCGGTGTGTTAGAAATAGTCATCTCACGAAACCAACAGCTACAGTCGGTCTCTATTAACTTGATTGACTAAAGTAATAATACTGAATTTCTATTTTTTACTTACTAAGTACCTAGTAACAATATGGTTAATATCGCGATATTTGGAGTTATCATGAACGTTTATTCAAATCAAAAGATTACAAAATATATATTAAGAGTAATGGGGGGCGTTTTATTAGTATTAGGTCTAATTTCTAGTGCATCAGCTAAAAATGTAAAACCTAATATTTTATTTATTTTGACAGACGATCAAAGTTATTCTGCATTGGGAGCTGCCGGTAATCATGAATTAGAAACTCCAAATATTGATCGGTTAGCTCAACAAGGAACGCAAATAACTCACACATTTAATCAGGGATCATGGTCTCCTGCTGTTTGCGCCCCAAGTCGCGCAATGATTAATACGGGAAGAAATCTTTATAGTACCGGCATTACTGACGGTACTTTAAAACTCGAAAAAAAGACGTCATACCCTTTGTGGGGAGAGACGTTTAAACAAGCGGGTTATGAAACATTTCTGACTGGGAAATGGCATGTCTCAAAGGAAGCGCTGCTTCGTAGCTTTGATCTAGGTACCGCCATACATGAAGGGGGAATGACTTATGATCAATACAACGCCAGTATGGTTGACCTGGATAGAAAAACTCACAAATTATCTGAGGTATACCCATCTATAAAGCACAGTAGCGAAATCATTGCCGACGCAGCTGTGGAGTACCTAGAGAAAAAGCCAGATGTTAATGATAAGCCATTTCTAATGTATGTGGGTTTCTTAGCGCCACATGATACAAGGCAATCCCCGAAAAGTTACGTTGATAAATATCCACAAGAAGCCATCCCTCTACCAAAGGCATTTAAAAAACAAAATACAGTAGATCAGGGCGATTTTTGGGTCCGTGATGAAGTGCTACTTGATATCCCCCGTAAACCAGATGAAGTGAAAAAATTTATTGGTGAGTATTACGCCATGATCAATCATATGGATACGCAGGTAGGGCGTATATTGGATTCACTGGAGAAGTCTCCCTATGCCGAAAATACCATCATTATTTTTACCTCAGACCATGGATTGGCCGTGGGTAAACATGGCTTGTTAGGTAAACAAAATCAGTATGATCATTCTATTCGTGCCCCTTTTATTATTGCAGGTAAAGGAATAGATAAAGGCCAAAAAATTAAGGGTAATATTTATCTTAATAGTGTATTTCCCACTACCGCTGAACTGGCAGGTATTGAAGTACCAAAATCTGTCCAAGCTTCTAGTTTTATGCCTTTGTTAAGGAAAGAAAAAGATTCTATGAATGAGTATATATATGGAGCTTACCGTCACTACCAACGCATGGTGAGAAGTGACAACTTTAAACTCATATATTATCCCGTCATTGGTCAAACACAGTTATTTGACCTTAAAAATGATCCGGACGAATTGCATAACCTTAGTGCGAAGCCAGCCTATAGAAAGCAATTGACGATGTTGCAAGACGAACTCTTGAAATTGATGACAGAACTTGAAGATCCAATAGACTTGGAAAATCCAGTTATTAGCTTTGAAAACGCCGGATACTCGACAGATGTCTGGAGAAAAGGTGTTTAAAAATGGCGTTAAGGATGGAAAAGTTTTACGAAATCCAAGAACGGTAGCGAGTAAATGCAAGTAATAGATTGGCTAACAGCTTTTTATGCTTATGTTGAGTGCCTCAATTAAACACAGTAGTTTTCAAAGTGAAAGCGTAGAAAATAATAATAACCGACAGGAAAGTGCGATGTCTAAAATCCCAGTAGTTGCAAAAGAAATGATTGTTCCCTTTATTCTGGTCGCCATGCTTTTTCCATTGTGGGGCTTCGCCAATGATGTCACTAATCCATTAGTTAAAGCGTTTAAAGATATTTTCTTAATCACTAATGCCCAGAGTAGTTTAGTGCAGTTCGCTTTCTATTTAGGCTACGGGATAATGGCGTTACCGGCGGCAATCTTTATTCGTAAATATTCCTATAAATCTGGGATTTTATTGGGCCTCGCTCTTTATGCATTAGGGGCTTTGTTATTTATTCCTGCTAGTGTGCAGCAAGAGTTTAACTATTTTCTTGCTGCTCTTTGCATTTTGACTTGTGGCTTGGCACTGCTGGAAACTACGGCTAATCCCTATGTTTTGTCTATGGGTGATCCGGCTACCGCCACTAAAAGACTTAATTTGGCGCAGGCTTTTAATCCTATTGGTTCGTTGACCGGTATGTTTGTTGCCTCGACTGTCATTTTAAATAAACTGCAAGTTGAAGAGTTTCGCGCTGCTGAGCGAGCCGCCCATCCTGAATATGCAGAAATGCTACCAAGTGTTATAGATGGGAAACTGACAACAGCGTTAAGTGAATTTGCAGTGAATCAGCCTATTGCCCATCAGGCCATGCAGGCCGCCGACTTAATCACTGTACGTGGGCCTTATATTGCTATTGCTGCTGTTGTAGGATTGTTATTTTTATTGTTTTTGTTCGTTAAGTTACCCAGTACTATTTCTCATAACAGCCCACTTACACTAAAGGAATTAGGGGCTACATTTAGACGTTTATTTGCTAATGGCCGTTACATTGAAGGCGTGGTCGCACAGGCTTTTTATGTTGGCGCACAAATTATGTGTTGGACCTTTATTATTCATTACGGCATGACGGCTGTGGGTCTTACTGCCTCGCAAGCCCAAGGTTATAACATTGTTGCTATGTCATTATTTCTAATCAGCCGTTTTGTGTGTACCTTTTTGCTCGGCTTTATCCGCCCTGGACATTTACTTATGCTGCTAGCGCTAGCTGGTATTGCGTTGGCATTGGGGACTATATTCTTGGGTGGAATGCTCGGCTTATATTGCTTAATTGGAATTTCTGCTTGTATGTCGTTGATGTTCCCAACTATTTACGGCATCGCTTTAAAAGATTTAGGCGATGATGCCAGTTTAGGTTCCGCTGGTTTGGTCATGGCTATAGTTGGCGGGGCATTGATGCCACCGTTACAAGCTTCAATGATTGACGCCGCGCCCATTATTGGCGCAATCCCTTCGGTAAGAACCTCATTTATATTACCCTTATTATGTTTTGTTGTGATTGCCATTTACGGCTATCGCGCTCACCACACCTATAAGGCCTAAACCATGAATAATCTGCGTTATTGTCTCACCTTGGAATTACAAGATGATGAGGAATTGATCCGTCAATACGAGCAATATCATCAGCCAGGTAATGTGTGGCCAGAGATACTCGAGAGTATTCGAGGTGCTGGCATTGAAAATATGCAAATTTTTAGGCTTGGCACCCAGTTGGTCATGGTATTAGACGTGGCTCCAGACTTTAGCTTTGAAGCAAAAGGCAAGTTAGATAGCGTCAACCCCAAAGTGCAGGAATGGGAGCGGTTAATGGAGCGTTTTCAAAGAGTTGATTCGACTCACGCAAATGCTGGGAAGTGGCAAGTCATGGAGCAAATATTTCAGCTCGATGCTCACTGAAGCACAACAGTAAACTTTATGAAGGGAATTTATTGTTTAAATTCCCTCTGTAATGTCATTTAAGATCCAGCGCGCATACGTATTCATCTATTTTTTTATGTTTGGACTTTATCTTTTACAAAGTTTGTTAATTATTTGTATTGATACATTTGTCAGATGTGTTCAACATTGCTGATTTATGTAAACTGAAACTTTGTAAATTAAAGCCTAACAAGGAAAAAGTATGCTCAAAGGTAAAATTTGTCAGCCTTTCATTCGAACCGTCGTTTTAACTCTATTATTTGGCTGCTTTTTTCAAGCTTGTTCGCCCTATCAACAAAACCATAATGATTCGACCGAATCGACTGCAATTACAGAGGAATTATCGGTAAAAGCGATGCGCTCTACTTTAGATGGAGAAAGTAGAATTATTAGTCTTAGGCTTGGTAATGATATTACTGCCGCTTACGACACTAAACGCTCTGTACTCTTTAAATTGTGGCGAGGGGATTTAGATTATTCAAGTGCCGTGTTTAATCAAAAACATGGCCCTCAGCCAACCTCTACTGGCCAAGCTTACGTGCTCAATGGTCAATCAAAATGGTCGGTTGATGGTGGTGATGTGTCTTATTTTGGGCATCAAATTTACGATGGCAAGGTAACCTTATTATACCGTGCTAAAGGCATACAAAATGGAGTTCAATGGCAAGCCGATATACAAGAAACACCTATAGCCAATATGTCAAAGTCAGACCTTATATTTTATCGACAATTTAATGTTGAAGGTTTACCGGCAAACATAGACTTAACCTTAGATACCTTAACGCCTTCCATTACTAACAAAACTTCGGGCGCTGCCATCTTTGATGAAATGACAACAACATTGTTTTTGGCAAATGGAGAGTCATCTTTTAGTCAGGAATATAGTGGGATTGTGCAACCCAAGGTACAACAGGAAGTAGCAGTCGAGCTAGAACACCCTGGTTTGTTATTGATTAAAAACAGCGATTGCGCAGGCTGCCATAATGCAGAAGTGAAGACAGTAGGACCCTCGTATCTAGCTATCGCAAATCGATACGCCTTTTTGAGTGGTGCTAGACAGATGTTGAGCCAAAAAATCATTCAAGGCGGTACAGGAAGTTGGGGGGAAATACCTATGACCCCTCATTCACAATTAAGTGAAGCAGATACTAACGTTATGCTTGATTATATTTTTAGCTTGAAAAAATCTGAAAATACAACTGCTGATGCTACTGATATTTTACTTGGTCTGCCTGCGGTGCCAGTGGAGTTAAACAATACAACGCCTAAATTTGAGGAAGGCATGTCAGGTGCTTATTTTTATCAACATAACTTGGTTGATAACACCGCTGATATTGAAAAAACACGTAAAAGTGCACCTTCTCTAGGTGGTTTTGCTCCGCAGATACATCTTCCCCGCGAAGAAGATTTTCGGCCTCCTAATCAAAACTTCATGTATCAAATTAAAACACATTTGAACCTAAAAGAGAGTGTGCATACACGACTAAGATTGGTGTCAGATGATGGTTCATATCTGTTTTTAAACGGCGAGCGAATTATTGATAATTGGGGCGCTCACGGTCCAATTGCTATAGACGCTGAAGTGCAGCTTGAGCCAGGGTTACATAGTCTTGAGATTTTTTACTATCAAGATGGTGGTGGCGCGTCTCTTTCGTTGCAATGGTTAGATCCAGTTTCACAAACCTATGAACTTATTCCTGCTGGCATATTGCAAGTACAGCAACAAGATCTGCGGGAAGTGGTGGCAGTATCAACAGACCCCAACTTAATCAAAAGTATAGCTGGTGATAAAATGGAAGTGGCGGGTGTACACCCTTCATTTGATCTTAGCCAAGCTAGGCCAGAAGTTTTTAAACCTATGGTGGGTGGTATTGATTTTCTTGACGACGGTCGCATGGTGGTGTCGACTTGGGATCCTGAAGGTTCTGTTTATTTAGTGGAAAATTTCCATGCTGCGCCAGATGACATAAAAGTAAAACGTATAGCCATAGGTTTGGCCGAACCCTTAGGGTTAAAGGTAGTCGATGGAGAGATCTACGTATTACAAAAACAAGAACTGACGCGTTTAGTCGATACCAATGGTGATGATATAATTGACCGCTACGAGTTGGTTTCCAATAATTGGTCTGTTACCACAAATTTCCATGAGTTTGCATTCGGTTTAGAATATCAAGACGGCTACTTTTATGCGGCCTTCGCTACCGCGATTTTACCCGGTGGTGCCAGCGCAAGCCCACAAGCATCGAGCCGTGGTAAAGCAGTCAAAATATCCAAAAATAGCGGCCAAGTGGAATTTATTGCCCATGGTTTACGCACCCCTAATAGTATTGGTCGTGGCATCGATAATCTGTTGTTTATTGCCGACAACCAAGGTGATTGGCTGCCTGCTTGCAAGATTGTAGAGCTGACACAAGATGCTTGGTATGGCTCGCGCTCGGTAGATTTTGCGGGCACCGCAAATCTAGAAGAAACGCTGCCAGTTGTATGGTTACCTCAAGGCGAAATTGGTAACTCAGCCAGTCAGCCAGCACCTTTAAATGTTGGCCCATATCAAAACCAGATGATCCATGGTGATGTGACGCACGGCGGTATAAAACGCGTATTTGCAGAGCGGGTGAATGGCCGTTTGCAAGGTGTGGTGTTTCGTTTTAGTCAGGGTTTAGAAGCGGGCGTTAATCGATTGAAATGGGCGCCAGATGGCAGCCTTATTGTCGGGGGCGTTGGTAACCCAGGTAATTGGTCACAATCAGGTAAAAAGTGGTATGGACTTCAAAACCTTAAATATAATCAGCAAAGTACCTTTGAAATGTTGAGTGTTAGCGCCCGCAGCGACGGATTTGAAATTACCTTTACTGAAGCCATAAAAGAAGGGCGTAATATTCAAGCCAGTGATTTTGAAATACAACAATATTATTTCGAACCTACTGCCGAATATGGCGGGCCCAAAAAAGGCCTTGAGGATCTTAATATTCAAGACATCTCCGTTTCAGCAGACCGCACAAAAGTACAAATAAAACTTGCTGGTTTAAAAGAAAAACATCTGGTGTATTTTAGAATTAACCGCGCTTTTGAAAGCCAAAACGATCATGAATTATGGACCACAGAAGCTTGGTATACCTTAAATGCCATTCCCTCGGGCAAACCACTCATTTTGAATAAGAACTACTCGGTTGCAAATAATACTCTCACAGAAAATGAAAAAGCCGCTGGTTGGGAATTACTGTTTGATGGCAATACCCTAGGGCATTTCAGAAACTATAACAGCGAAGCTATTGGCAGCCGCTGGCGAGTGGAAAATGGTACTTTGCACTTCGCAGGTAGGGCAGCAGACGAAAGCAACTGGCAGGCCAAAGAGGGCGGTGACATAGTTATTACATCCAAGCCACTAGAAAATTACGAGCTAAACCTAGAATGGAAAATTCAGCATGGTGGCAATAGTGGCATCATCTACAACGTAAAAGAGCGCGCTGATCTCGAGTTTCCTTTTCTTTCAGGACCCGAAATGCAAATACTCGATAATCCTCACCATTCAGACGGCCAAATTGTAAAACATCGAGCAGGTGATAACTATGATCTAATTGAAAGTCGCGTTGTCAGTGTTTTACCTGCAGGTTATTGGAACCAAGTGCGGCTAATAGTCAAAAAAGGGCATGTTGAACATTGGTTGAATGGCTATAAAGTGGTAGATGTGAAAATGCATACGCCCGAATGGAATGCGCTGATCGCACAAAGTAAATTTAAAGATTGGGAACACTTTGCAAAAACACCAGGTGGGCATATTGTTTTGCAAGATCATGGCGATGAAGTGTGGTTTAGAAATGTTAAGATAAAAGAACTTTAACTTTTCCGTGACTAGCACTACTTCAATGTTTGATTAGTTATCCTGAAATAGTGCTATTATCCCTTGCAAATATGTACTTGGTTGAACTGACATTTTGTTTGTCGTTTAGCGATTTAAATCCATTTTATTGAGTTAATTTCATAAGGTCGGCTTTTTGCCACTAAATCACATGGTTATATGAAGTGAATATTGAAGTAATAACAACGAGTGACAAGACTTTTAGAAAAACTGGGTTTGGTAGTCTTTCATCATGTAATGACGTTGTAGAATCTATTCAACGAGCGGGTAATGCAGCGCGATTAACTGTATGTGCGTCTTTAGATGATCTACAAGCAGTAGTAGCTAGAAAGCCAGATTTAGTCGTTTTAGCAGAAAAATTCATGGTCATCGAAGATGCGGAAAACTTGTGGTTTTCTGAATATTTTTCGAAAAACAAAATCACTTTTTCAGGCTCTGATCGTGAAACTCTCAAGTTTGACTCAGACAAAGCCTCCGCCAAAATTCACTTGGCAAACATGAGAATTAAAACTGCTCGTCATTTCACTGCGCTCCCAAAGCAGTTTTTGTCTCAGAAATCACTTCCACTGGCTTTTCCTTTGTTTATCAAATCTATTGATGCCACTAATGGTAATGGCATTGATGAGTTGTCTTATGTGAATAACTTTGCTGAATTTGAAGCTAAGGTGCTTTCAATTTACACCGAGTTTGAACAGCCGGCTTTGGTAGAAGAGTATTTACCAGGGCGAGATTTCACAGTGGCAATTATTTGTAATAGCAGTGGTGGAATGACAGTGTCTTCAATTGAAATTTTGAGACCTGAAGACCAGCAACAAAACACTGAGTGTTGTATGCAAGTAGGCGTTTATGATGACAGCCATAAAGTTAATGAACTCGCAAAGGCTGCTTTCTTAGGGTTAGGATTGAGAGATTTTGCGCTAATTGACGTGCGCATGAATAAATATGGTCAATGCTTTTTTATGGGCGCTAATCTTGTACCTAATATGGCAACTGGAACCAGTTATTTCTTACGCGCTTGTGAGATAGCAAATCAACTGTCTTACGACCAAGTTATTTGTTTATTATTAGAAGAATTTTCGAGTCGATCTAGAGGGGAAAAAATTCACTATCAGGTGCTTAAACAGCGGAACCTTCATTGGCCGCGAGCCTCAGTTAAAATAGGTTTTTGATGGGAAATATCGAGATTAATCTCGTATGTATTTGGGTGGCGCAGGTTGAATGTTGATTGTTAAGAATGTGAGTAAAAATTTTGGTTCATTTCAAGCCTTGGACAAAGTTTCTTTTGAAATGGATCAAGGCGATATTGTTGGTTTATTAGGTAAAAATGGCGCAGGTAAAACCACCTTGATGCGTATTTTGACCTCTTTTATTGCAGCATCTTCTGGCTCGGTCAGCATAGAGGGGGATGATATTATTAAACATTCGTTGAAGATCCGCCAAAAAATAGGATATCTACCAGAAAAACCCCCGCTCTATGGTGATATGACAGTGCAATATTACCTAAAGTTTGCGGCTGAAATCAAAGGTGTGCCAAAAAATAAGCGCCTATCTCAGCTAGCTAAAGTACTCGAAGAATGTGACTTGGAACAGGTTAAACAAAAAACCATTGCTACCTTATCTAAAGGTTATAAACAACGTGTTGGCATTGCCCAAGCTATCATTCACGAACCTAAGTTACTTATTTTAGATGAACCCACAAGTGGGCTTGACCCCATGCAAATTCAACAAGTATTGGCCTTGATCAAAAACCAACGAGATCAAAGAACGGTATTGTTAAGCACCCACACCCTTACTGAAATAGAGCAAGTTGCTCAGCGGGTAATTATGATTAAATCAGGGCGAATAGTGCTGGATGACTCTTTAGATAGGTTATTAAAAAATGCAGATGTCAGTACTTCACAGCCTTTAACCTTAGAGCAAGTTTTCATCAATCATCATCAAGCGCAAGCTCCAGCAGAAAAAGCGTTACAGGTGTCAGATGAGTAAAATTTTTGCTTTAACAAAAAAAGAATTACATAGCTATTTTAGTTCGCCTATTGCCTACATTATTTTAATTGTGATGTTGTCGTTGTTTAACGTTTTCTTTTTTCTGATCATAGATCAAAACGCTGAAGTGTCATTAAGGGATGTTTTTCAGCTAATGGAATTTATGTTGGTGTTTCTTATCCCATTATTAACTATGCGTTTGTTTTCTGAAGAAAAATCAAATGGCACTATGGAATTTTTGCAGACTGCACCTCTAACTCACACTATGATAGTGTTGGGCAAATATTTGAGCATGCTGATTTTCTACACTTTGTTGATTGGCCTGACACTTACTTATTACTTTATTGTTGAATATTTTGGTGAGCCTGACCCATTTAGCATGTTTTCCGGATATCTAGGGATTTGGTTAGAAGGTGCATTTTTTATTGCCGTTGGGTTACTCGCATCGTCTTGGACATCTAACCAAATAATTGCCGCTATGGTGTCTTATCTAATTTTGTTTTCACTGTATTTTTCCACCAGTTTTACTCAGTATGTGGGAGGCTCTGCCGAGCATTTCCTTATCCAGTTAAGTACTCATACACACTTAGAAAACTTCGCCATAGGCATTATTACCCCCAGTGATCTGGTTTATTATTTGGCGGGAATTGTAATCTGTTTGGTGTTAACACGACTGAGTATTGATAATAGGTTGTGGCATTAATGAAACATTTTCTTTTGCCGTTGTGCTGGGGTATTGCACTTTTAAGCCTTACCTTAGGTTTATCGCTTTTTTATATCGAACAACAGTTTAGTTATTTGGCAAGTGTTCTTGTAGTTATTGGTGGCATTGCTTTTATTGTACTGCTGAGTTTGATTATTAAGCATAATTTTAGTCAAAGTAAATCTATTGGTTTAGTCAGTTTTTTTAGTCTTAAACGCTGGAAGAAGTTGGCTATCGTTTTTAGCATAGTTATTGGCAGTATTGCTTTTATTGGCGCAAGTCATTATTTAGCCAATCAATCGAGCATAAGATGGGATGTCACTCAAGATAAGCAACATACCTTATCTAACAATACCATCCAATACGTTCGCACTTTGACCTCAGAGGTGCAGTTAACTGCCTTTCATGTAGGAATGCCACCTAAATACCTGCAAGACATATTTAATGAGTATGAAAGAGTGTCGGGGGGCGTGATTAAAACCGAAATTGTCGACCCTATTGAACAAATTGCCTACGCCGCAAAATTTGGCAATGCAATCAATGCAGATGAGCGAAAAGTGATAGTTCAATCTGGCGATAACCGAAAAGACGTTGATTTTAGCCTCAAAGCTTTGTCTGAAGATAAGCTGACTAATGCTATCGCCAGTGTTAGCCGGGCTTCTCGAACGGTTTATTTTCTTACTGGACACGGTGAGTATTCGACTACAAATGATGAATACCTTGGTTTATCAAAATTTAAACAGTTGTTAGCCGACAACAACATTATCAGTAAAAACTTGATGTTGGGTATTAGCCAGTCTATCCCAGATGATTGTGATGTACTGATTATCGCTGGCCCTAAAAATGCCTTAACCCAAAATGAAGAAGAGCTAATCGTTGATTATTTAACAACAGGTGGAGATGCGTTATTTCTAATAGAACACACCTTAGTCACCACTCCAGACAAACCCTTAAGCGCTGAACAATTGCAAAATAACCCAAGTTTAAATAGCATTCTTAATCAATGGGGCCTTGATGTTCAATCCGACATAGTGGTGGATTTAACTAATCATGTTGGTGATGATGTTGGTAGCCCAGCGACTAAAAATTATCAACTTCACAAAGCGCTAACTGCAGGTTTAGATTACACCTTTTACGTGCGTCCTCGGTCTATTCGTGTTTTACCCCAGCGTCGCCCCAGCATAAAACATGCAATTATTGCCTCCACCGCATCGGCTGAAAATAGCTGGGCTGAAACCAACCGAACCTTAGATATTCAATTTGATCCGAATACCGATACTGCTGGTCCAGTGCCATTTTCTTACGTCGTTATTGATGAAAGAAACACTGCAGATCCCCAAGAGAATAAATCCTCAGATACGCGACTAATAGTGTTCACCGACGCCGACTTTTTAACTAACGTTTATATCAATCAATACAGCAACGCTCAAATGGGACTTAACTTAGTTAACTGGTTGGCAGAGTTAGATTATAAAACCTTTGTTAGTGCAAAAGAGATAAAAGTGGAACGCTTAGATTTAACCAGCAAACAGAAACGCCAAGTGATAGTTATACTGTTTTTATTGCCATTTTTCTTTGTAATTGCGGGAGCTGTGGTGTGGTTGAGAAGGAAACGCTAGTTATACGGATTGGCATTAATACTCCTTAGAATAAACAAAAACTAAGGAGATTATTTGCAATAGTGTGTCGCCTTATCTGCCTAGATCATTTAGTTTGGCTTGAGGCGCAATGTTTTGGGTATACCGATTCAGCTAATATTAACGGTGCAGCCTTTACCTTATCTTCACTTATTAGCTGTTCAAACGCAGCTTGCTGTAGCATCTTTACTTGATGTCGTGACATGCCAAGCTCGTACCCTGAACATTCATTTTGGCCAAGTGAACGGGGATCTAAACCAGTCAAATTACCAAACACCACTAAAGCGTGCAGATAATATCCATAACTGCTGGCATGGTAATAATCCCAAGTCCACAGGCTAATTTTTCCAAACTCGATACCATCGTATGGATTGGTGTCAGCAATGCCTAATTCCATCGCATGGGTCCAGGCTTCTCCCACCGCATTTACGCCTTTAACTTGAGGGGCGGCTGCCGCTTTGTTATATCCTGCACGCACCTCTAGCGCCATTTTTTGAATCGGTGTACCTGACCAGTGACGGTCAGCCTGATATATCAAATCTGCTCGAGACCAGGTTGCGGTAAGAAACACTTCCACACTTGGGTTCACCCCCTGCAGGAAGTTTGACATTTTCGCTGTTGTTTCAACAAGCATCGCTGCATCACCTGGCTTGTTGCTATCCAAGGTACTATAGCCGTGCATAACAACCTGATCCCATGGTTGGCTGCCAATTAGGTTCAACTTGTTTTCTAAGTGAAAATCCAGAGCGCTGCCACCTCGTGTTTCTATGTAAACATCGTAATTAAGATCCGCTTGTTCCGTGAAAGATTTAAAAAGTGCCGGTACTCCACCAATTCCTTCATTATTGAGATCGATAACTGAGTCTGCACGATAATGTTTGGTCGCAGAGCCATAGCCATAAGTAAAACTATTGCCAATAAATAACACACTTGTTGCTGCGCCTACAAAAGCATGATTGAGCACAAAAACAAGCACAGCGATTTTAGTTATGAATGGTTTCATTGTCAGGTCTCTGAATATTTTTATGGAATGAGAATAACGAGTAAAGCCAATTAACACAACGCGACCATTTATATTTTTGCTAATAGTAGTCAGCAATAATAGGAAGATAAGTGATAGATAAACCTAGGATTATCGCTGTTATTGCATTTTTGACTCAAGCCTAGGGGCATAGGCGTAAAGTCATATGAATTAACCGGAAGAACCTGCTGCTTTAATAATCAATGAATCGGACTCTATAACCAACTTCTACAACCTCGTTACCTTTTTCTGGTTTATAGCTGACCATATCTCAGGGTGATTTTAATCAATTTCCATTTGGGCGTATTATTCTTAAAGCGATTATAAAAGGAACCGTTCTATGGCTGTTACGACGCAAGCACAAAACTTAACTGACTATGTTGGCAAAACAACGGGTGTGTCCCGATGGTTTACCATTACCCAAGAGCAAATTGATAACTTTGCCGATGCAACCCACGATCATCAGTTTATTCATATAGATCCTATTAAGGCTAAAGAAACGCCTTTTGGAACTACTATTGCCCATGGCTTTTTATCTCTATCTTTGTTGTCGGCCATCGCCTATGACGCAGGCATTAATCTGGAAAATACTTTGATGGGCTTGAATTATGGCTTTGATAAAATCAGATTTTTACAGCCAGTAACAGTAAACAGCAAAATTCGCGGGCATATGGTGTTGGCCAATGTGCTTGAAAAAAGACCAGGGCAATTTCTACTAACGTGGGATATCACAGTTGAAATTGATTCTCTGGACAAACCAGCATTAACCGCACAGTGGTTAACGATGACAATTATTAACCCATAAACCTATAGTGATTATTTTCACCATTTATAAATTGAGGACTTTATGACAATTAGATACAACAATCAGGTAGCAATAGTAACGGGTGCAGGCGCTGGTTTAGGTCGCTCTCATGCATTAGCTTTAGCGGCACGAGGAGCAAAAGTGGTTGTTAATGACTTGGCTTCAGCAAATGGTGAAATGTCTGCAGGTGCGTTAGCCGTAGTAGCCGAAATCGAGAAGGCTGGTGGTGAAGCTATGGCAAATGGTGCCAACGTAGCTGATATGCAACAAGTGCAAAGCATGGTCGAGCAGGCAATGGAAAAATGGGGCCGCATTGATATTTTAGTCAACAACGCCGGAATATTAAGAGATAAATCTTTTTCTAAAATGTCCATCGAAGATTTTAAACTGGTTGTTGATGTGCATCTTATGGGCTCGGTTAACTGCACTAAAGCGGTATGGGAGATCATGAAACAACAAAATTATGGTCGTATAGTCATGACCACATCGTCTTCGGGATTATACGGTAACTTTGGTCAGGCAAATTACGGCGCAGCCAAAATGGCAGTAGTGGGCCTAATGAATACTTTATGTATCGAAGGACAAAAAAATAATATTCAGGTTAATTGTCTGTCTCCTACAGCACGAACCGCAATGACTGAAGAACTCATTGAAGACAAACGTGTATTGGAACTTATGACTGTTGAATCAGTTACCACAGGTTTATTGGTTTTAGTCGCAGAAAATGCGCCGAATCGTACTATTTTGGGCTGCGGGGCTGGGGGCTATGCAAGAGCAATAATCAAAGAAACTGACGGTATCTACTTATCACCTGAGGAACAAACACCAGAAAATTTATTGGCTAATTGGGCAACTCTTGACGACCAAAAAAATGCCGAAGAACTTAAGGCCGGCTGGATGCAAACCAATAAATATGTGGCTAAAGCAGCTGCCTCACTGGGTGTTGATTTAAGCTCCAAATAATTGGCTGATATCAATAGGTTAATGCCAAAATATCTTAATGTGCGCGAGTTAATATTTATCAAAAATAACTCATATAATCAGGCATATTATTAATATCAAATGCTTCTAAAAGCGTTCTTTTAACAATAGGGATCATAGATGAATAATTTTTTTTCGGTTGCAGGTAAAGTTGCAGTGGTAACTGGTGGATCAAGCGGAATAGGTGCAATGATTGCCCGTGGTTTTGTCGAAAATGGAGTCAAAACCTATATCACCGCACGTAAACTTGAGCAGTTACAACAAAGTGCCGCTGAACTATCGATTTTGGGTGAGTGTATCGCTATTCAATCCGACTTATCAACTATGGCCGGAGTTGATGCTTTTGCAGACGAGATGCTAAAAAGAGAGCCAAAGATCGACATACTCATTAATAATGCAGGCGCAACCTGGGGAGCTCCGGTTGATGAATTTCCTGAAGCTGGCTGGGATAAGGTTATGGATTTAAACGTGAAGTCTATTTTCTTTTTAAGCAAACGTTTATTGCCGGCATTACGCTCAGCTGGAAACGCTGATGAACCATCACGAATAGTGAATATTGCCTCGGTTAATGGGATCACTCATCCGCGTATGGACAATTATTCTTATTCTGCTAGTAAAGCAGCGGTTATTCAAATGACGCGACATATGGCTGCAGATCTTCGCCCTAGTCATGTCAATATCAATGGTATCGCGCCCGGCTTTTTCCCCAGTAAAATGACAAAACACATTATGGCTCACGAACAAGAGATTGCTAATGGTCTGCCTGCTCGTAAAACAGGTGAACTTGCTGATATTGCTGGCACTGCTATTTATCTTTGTTCTCGTGCGAGCAATTACGTATGTGGTCACACTGTTGTTTTGGATGGTGGACAAGTGGCAAATGCAGGTTAAGTTTAGAAAAGTGAAAACTAGGTATTAGGCTCCATTGTATCTAAAAAGGAATGTGTATTACTGTTCATTTCTGGAATAACACCTACAAGGGTAAAATGTTAGTTCGCACTTGTAGGTGTTGGAGTTGTTACATTAAATATGGGCAGGGTGATTACAAATTTGACTGGCAACGTTCTCAAGTTTATTAGTCAGAAAAGATATCAATCCTAAGGTTAATTTAGACAGAAAATTGTTTGTGTAAAACTAGGTACGCATGAAGCCATTTATTTTTTCGACCACTAAATCAATCATTAGCGAAATAGGCGCAGTTAAACGTATTGCGGAAGTTTGCGACGATCTTGGTATTTCCAAACCCTTAATTGTAACTGACCAAGGTATTGTTAATATAGGTTTAATCCAGCCATTGGACATTGCATTTAAAAAAGCCGGTAAAGAGTACTTTTGCTTTGATCAAGTGGTGGCGGATCCTCCGGAAAATATTGTACTTTCTGCAGTAGCCTACGCAAAGGAACTTGAAGTTGACGGTATCATTGGATTTGGTGGTGGTAGCTCATTGGATACGGCGAAGTTAGTTGCGCTGTTAGCAAATTCAAATGAACAACTTGCTGATATTTATGGCGTCGATGTTATCCGAGGCAAACGTTTACCTCTTATTTTAGTCCCAACAACGGCTGGTACTGGCTCTGAAGTCACACCTATTGCAATTGTAACTACAGGGGACACCACCAAAGCAGGGGTTGTCTCAGCGGAACTTTTACCTGACGTTGCTTTGTTAGATGCCAGCTTAACATTGGGTTTGCCTTCCCACATTACCGCTGCAACTGGTATAGATGCCATGGTGCATGCTATTGAAGCCTACACCAGTGCTATTAAGAAAAACCCTTATTCTGATTTGTTGGCGAAACAAGCTCTGACTTTACTATCAAATAATATTGTTGAAGCCACTTTTAATGGGGCTAATGTAGCCGCCCGTCAAGCTATGTTGCTGGGGTCGTGTTTAGCGGGACAAGCCTTTGCTAATGCGCCAGTTGCCGCAGTCCATGCATTGGCGTATCCATTGGGAGGTCATTTTCATATTCCCCATGGGTTGAGTAATGCTTTAGTGTTAATTCAGGTGATGAATTTTAACCTAAGTCATAGTGCCAACTTATACGCTGAACTTGCGCCAAGTATCAGCGACAGCATTAGTCTTGACGGCAGTAACCAACAGATTGCTCAAGCTGTGGTGGTTTTTTTAGAAGAACTAATCAAACAATTGAAACTACCAAGTAGTTTGTCTGAAATGGGCATAGGCGAAAATGACATTGATACCTTAGCAAAAGACGCCATGTTGCAAACACGTTTACTGGTAAACAATCCAAAACCAGTGACTTTAGAAGACATAAAACAAATCTACCGTCAAGCATACTAGGTTATCTAAAATCGGGTTAAACAACGAATTAAATGCACTGGTTATTCGAATGGCTTGTGATGCTTATTACCCTAAAGCACAGGCTGTTGTTGATTGCTTAGATTAGAGATAGCGTTTATTCTCCCTATATAGCAGCTAGCCCAGATAAAAAACTTATTGAAAATTACTTAATCAAAACCATCCCGATAGCCTACAGGCTAGGACATGCCTGAATAAATATTTAAACTCACAAATGAACAACACAAGAATTTAATTGTGCATACAAGACGTTTCAGAAAAAACGTCAATAATCCTAGGGGCTGCCCCTGCCAATACGGAACACTCAGCAATGGATAAAGAGCTCGAACAATTACAAGTCATCTCTAACTCAATCACGCAGTATTTGATTGATAACGGTCTACAAATCTTCGTTACCATGATCATTTTGGTTGTCGGATATGTGATTGCCAAAAAGTTGGGGAAAGCAGTCGAAGTTCTGATGATTGGCAAAAAGGTCGACATCACGCTTAGCCGCTTTGTTGGCAACTCTGCACATCTTGTTATTGTGATCTTTGTCATTATGATGGTTTTGGGGCGGCTGGGTATTAATGTAACCCCGTTAATTGCCATAGTGGGAGCTTTGTCTTTAGGCGCTGGTTTGGCTTTGCAGGGCATGTTATCTAACTACGCAGCAGGGTTTACCATTATTATTACTAGACCCTTTGTAGTGGGCGATACTTTGAGCGTTCAGGGGCAAACCGGTTTGGTCGAAAGTGTGCATCTGGCATACACCATATTGGTCGACGAAGACGACGTGCGTATTCAGATCCCCAATCGTCTTGTAGTGGGCGAAATCATGCACAATTCAAAGGAAGAGAAGCTGGTGGAATTGTGCGTAGGGGTAGCCTATAAATCTGATCCTCATCAAGTTATCACTATTGTCGAAGCAGCCCTTAAGGGTATTGAAGGTATTAATAATACACGTGGCCCCATAATAGGTATCGACGAATTTGCTGATAGTAAAATTAATATAGGTGTTAGATTTTTGGCTCCAACTTATAAGTATTTTGAATTCAAGTATGCTGCTAATTTGGCAATATATGACGCGTTTAAACAGCAGGGTATAGAAATTCCCTTTCCGAAGCGAGAAGTTAGTCTTATTAATGATGAACGCTCTTAGAACACAGATTTACAATTGCCCTATCGCAACTCACTTCAAAGTGAAACGAGAGCCTCTGTTAATGTATAAAGGAATTGCTTAAATGAATAATGACTCAATGATTGAAGACGTGATTAAGGTTAATGGTGTTGATATTGCCTATCAACTTCATGGGAATTCACTACACCCAACATTATTACTCATTCATGGCTTAAGTACGCCTTTAACTGGCTGGCCTAAGGCAATGATTGATGCCTTTGTAGCGGAAGACTTTCAAGTTTTACTTTTAGACAATCGTGATGTTGGGCACTCTGAGTTATTAAATCATTTTCATATCCCTAATATGGGCTGGGTGATGACAAAATTGAAACTAGGACTTTCAATAAGTGAGCCTTATAAACTTGAAGATATGATGCAAGATACTATTGCTTTATTGGATGCCCTTAACCTAGATGTGGTGCACGTAGTTGGAGCGTCGATGGGAGGCATGATTGCGCAATTGATGGCTATCCATCACCCAAAAAGAGTGAAAACATTAACTTCCATCATGTCCACAACGGGTTATAAAAAGCTCCCTTCAGTCAATAAAAACATTCGTGAAACTTTAGCTCAAAAACCAGCTTCAAAAGAGTATAAAGACCGGATGCAATACCACATCAATAAATGGCAGGTTATTGGCAGCCCAGACTATCCATCTTCCGATGCTTATTTACATGAATATGTCGGCAGTATGTTAGAGCGCGGGATCACAGCAAAAGGCACTTTGCGCCAGATGCTGGCAATAATGGCTGCTGGTAATAGAGAAGAAGCATTATCAAAGCTAAATATCCCAAGTTTAGTTATTCATGGTGACTGCGATGGATTAGTGAATGTTGCTGGAGGTAAGGCAACTGCGGATGCAATACCTAACGCAAAACTTAAAATTTACCCTGGGATGGGGCATGATTTTCCGAGTGAATTGATAGCAAGTATAGTCGACAACATTGTTACACATATAAAAACTAATTTAAGTGATAGAAGATGAAGTAATTTAATGGGTTAGTCATTTTTACTAGTGGCATCTTTAAATAATTGACTATCCAGTTTTACTAAAAGAAAACGTTAATTTAGCAAGGTCAATATTTTCTCAATTTAGTCAGTTATTTGCATAGCGGATAACGGCTATTCTTCCTATACTCGGCATTGTTGTTGTCGTAGCCGCAATTAAATTATTCGCAATTAAATTATTTTAGGGCGTCAGTATCCCTTACAAATGTTGGCTTGTTACTTAAATAAGAGCGTTTTATTATGAAAGCTAAAGGTGGAAAGTCAATAAATGCTGTCGCCCCCGCAAACCCTGTAGAAGCTTTTGAGGCTGATGATGCTAACCCTGGAAAGGTTGCTGAGGTAAAAGCTAAAGAGATAGAGAAAAAACAAGGCAAGTATGGCTCAACAGTTGTACCTCCCTTTAAACCTCTTAAAGATCAATCTGACGAAGAAAAACAAGAAAATACCAGTTGGGTCGAATTTGAGTTATTAGATGAAGAAGATAGCCCAGTACCTGGTGAAAAGTATGAGATTGAATTGCCAGATGGCAAGGTTGCAAAAGGCACCTTGGATGGGGATGGTTTTGCGAGAATTGATGGGATAAAACCTGGTGAGTGTAAGGTTTGTTTTCCTGAATATGACAAGGAATCTTGGTATAAAGCTTAGATATGTAAATTAATTAGCTCGAGCTAAGTCTCCATGATATTCAAAATGTTCTTGATCAAAAACGATTAACAAAAACAAAGGAAGATACAGGAAACACACAATGGCCGGAAAAACCCACAAGGTACAAAGTGGAGAATGGTTAAGTAAAATATGCCATGAACTGGGTCGCGATCCAAAGACTGTTTGGGACGACGGAGGTAACACTGAGCTAAAAAGTACTAGACCAAACCCCAATTTGCTTTCCCAAGATGATTCTTTATTTGTGCCCGAACCGATTACCAAAAAAGTGTCCATTGCTAGCGACAAGCGACACAAATTTATTAAAAAAGGTAAAGCAACGGTTCACATCAAATTAAAACTGCAACATTTTAAAGCCAAAGCATTTGAAGAAAAATACAGCCTAGAGATTGGTGGTGTGACTATTGAAGGCACAGCCACTGGCGGCGTCATAGAAGCCGATGTACCTATACTCAGCCATGTTGGCACACTAACTTTCCCCGACAGTAACCTAAACATCAAAATTCGCCTTGGTGATCTCAGTGAAGTCGAGCCTTACTCTAACTCTAAATCTAATATCAAAGGCGTACAGGCTAGGTTAACAAATATGGCTTTCAACGTTGGTCCAGTCGATGGTGATCTAGGGCCTTTAACTGATAATGGTGTCAATAACTTTCAATCTTGGGCCATCAATAATTCGCCGGCCAACGGTCTGAGCAGTGGCGAACTGTCTGCAGTTGATTCAATTATCGGCTCATTAACGGCTGGATCCTTGAAAAAAGTACATGGAATTTGATTATGAGCACATTAAAAGACTTTGTCTCAGACTATTATACTAAGGGAGAGGATTACAGCATAGTCGCTGGCGATACCATGACAAAAATTGCTCATCGATTTCGTATGCGAGCAACTGATCTTTTCGACTACAAGGGTGGCAGTGAAATAGCAAATTCTGCCCGTATTCGCAGCGGTAATATCAATCAGATTAACGTCGGCGAAGTGATCAAAATACCCAGCCTCTGCGATGATATAGCGGCGGCGCCAGCTAGTATTGAATTGCCATCAGATATGAATACCACCATGAACGAGCTGTGGTTAGACAGCATTAAAATGAGCGGCCAAGATGTATTTTTAGCGCCTAACGAAAGTGGTGAGTTTCACTGTATTAAGATGAAACAAATCGCCTTAGAACATGGTGGCAGTATTGCATTTAAGGTCGACTCACAGGAAACTCATATGAACCGCACCGGCTCTGGCACAACTGGCACTTTCACCCCCGATTTAAGTGCCGATACTGATAACCTTATGGTAGGGACTTATCATACCCATCCCTACACGCGTTTTACCGATGGTTTGGATAACGATGCTGTCTGCTTTAGTGGTGGAGATATTGCAGTCTCTATTTCTGATAGAACCTTGGTTGATCTGGTGCAAAGTGGTGAGGTACAGTTTGCGACCATCAGAACGAAAAAAACACCGGGATCAGAATCCACCTTAGAAGCAGAGTACGATGCTGAATTTGATAAACATGATGACTTTAATACAGCGATACTGGAATCCGCCAAGTGGGTGTGCAACAAGTACGGCTACGCACTATACAAAGGAACCGGGGGCAACCTGGCTAAACAAAACTAGTCATTTACTAGGAATTTTCCTTTGTGTTTATTTACTAATTTTTGCCAATGACCTTTTTGCGAGCGACAATATGTCTACCAACGAATCTATAAAACACTCCGCCATCAAATACAGCATATTTGCTGATCAATGGCGTGTAGAAATGGCGATAAAAGTCGATGGCCGCGCCGAAGTCAGCGCCACAGAAATCCTCAATAACGAAGTGCAGCCACCACTAGTGAGCTCGAAACAGTTATCCGATGAACAACGATTGCAATTGATTGAGTTTATTAAAATCACCCCTACAGTCCCTGATAAAAGTCGCGCGCCGGACACTGTTGTTGTGTTTGCTACAGAAAAAGGTTCAGTGCAATGGGATGAAATGCAATTACTCTCTGGTGCCGCCAAGGAGTTTCGTGAATGGATAGAGGCTAGTTTGCATCCTATCTTAAGGGTCACGCAACTGGCTTATCAACGTGGCCAAAAAGCCGATGCAGAACGAATTTATGCTATCTCCGCTTTGGCTTATCAAGAAGGATTAACTCGCTTATCTAATTGGTGGAAACCACCAGGACTTAGGGATGACACTAATGTCACTGTATTGGAGGCCCGCAAAACGCTGAAGGCATCAAAACACCTACAAGCACGAGCTGCTTTTTTAAAAGTGCTCGATGAACGTATGGGGATTTACCAGAGCAAATACCCTGATTGATAGAGCGTTCAAAAACTCTTCGAAATTAAACAAAAATATATCTTAGTGGGAGAAATCTGTAAAAGACGGCACTCATAGCCAATATTGATACTACGCTTAATAGCGGCAAGGGATGATCCGAATGGGCTTGGTACTGTCCCTTTGAAGATGTTTATATAAACATAGTAAGGAAATTATTTATGAGTGCATTAAATGGTGAAGTAATCATTGCGGATCAAAGTGTCGGTGATCCCATTCAATTAAAAATATTTGGTGATGAGTTTTATGCTCGAAGAGAAACTATAGATGGGTATACGGTTGTTTATGATACTCAGAGGGGCGAATACTGTTATGCAAAGTTAGCGGTAGGGCGATTGGTATCCAGCGGTATTCCTTTACATAAAAATAAACCTACAACTTTGCGCAAACACTTAAAAGACAGTCCAAAAGTACGCAATGAAAAATTCGGGTTACGCTATCAACAATTAAGACCTTCTGAAGAAGTAGGAAACGCTAGTGTTATGCGAACACTAGGTGCAGAAGGAGGATTATTAGAAGGACGTAAGCTGCATCAAGGAAATGTGCAGGGTCTTACCATTATTGTTGATTTTGATGATATACGAACCAACATATCCCATGCTGATGTTGACGCCATGTTTAACAGCGATAACTACAGTCAAAATGGCAATTTTTGCTCAGTAAAACGTTATTTCGAAATTGTTTCCAGTGATAAATTAACTTACACCAACCTAGTTGTTGGCCCTATTAGGTTGTCAAAACGTCGTAGTCATTACATTAATAATCTGTTGGTTAAAGAGGCAATGGATATAGTGGTGGATGATCTTGGAATTGATCTGCAACAATTTGATTCAAAAAATGAAGGCGTAGTGGATGCCATTAATTTTTTATATGCAGGGGTATCTCAATACGACGGGGATTTGTGGCCACACAATCATTTTCAACGATTAAGTTATGGCAACATGCGAACCCATTATTATCAATTGACTGGTTTAGGGCAGCATAGTGTTGATTTACGCATTGGCACCATTTGTCATGAGAACGGACATTTATTGTGTCGTTTTCCCGACATGTATGATTATGGAAAACGTGATGGTGATTTTGAAAAAAGCCAAGGCATTGGACGATATTGTTTAATGGGATCTGGAAATCACTTAAACGATCGACGCACACCAGCACCTATATGTGGATATTTACGAGAGTTGGCAGGATGGGTCGATCACATCATTGATTTAAATTCTGCAGGAGAATTTTCAGCTACACATGGGCAATACGATAGCATCTTAAAATATACAACAGACAAAGCAAACGAGTATTTTGTAATAGAAAACCGCTCTAAAATCGCCTTAGACAGGCATTTACCATCTAGTGGTCTAGCTATATTGCATTGCGACACTTTAGGTTCAAATGAGTGGCAAGAGGGTACCAGGAATGAACATTATCAATGTGCTTTAGTGCAAGCTGATGGACATTTGGATTTGGAAAATAATCGTAATGCCGGTGATGATACTGATTTGTTTACTGCTCAAAGTGGCATTGTGATTTCAGATGAAACGGTTCCCTCAAGCCGGGAGTGGGACGATACAGATTCAGGATTGCAACTTCGTGATGTCTCAGAACCCGCTTCGGTTATAACGTTCTCGGCGGGTATTTCTGCCAAGCCTAGTCACTTTACTGTCAGTTCATCTCCAAATCTAGTTATTCCAGATAATGATAGCGCTGGTGTCGCCAGTCATTTGAGTGTTAATTCAGCTGGAGAAATACAAGCAATATCCGTAAGTGTGCAAATCATCCATAGTTGGATAAGTGATTTGAAAGTAAGTTTACGTTCACCGTCAGGTTCTTCTGCTATTTTACACGACCGAACAGGCAATGATGGCGATGACATATTTGAAACTTGGAACAGTCTTGAACTAGATAGTAGTCCTGAACTGGCTAGTAGCCCAGAATTGGCCAGTTTAGCAGTATTTCATGGCGAAAATGTAGAGGGAGAATGGACCCTTAATGTACAAGATAATGCGTCAGCAGACGTGGGGCGTTTGTTATTTTGGGAACTAAATATTGAAGTAAATCCAGTTTCTGTGCGAGAAATCGAGATTGAGTCTACTCCTAACTTAGTGATCCCTGACAACAACTTCCAAGGTATAACCTCTCAAATATCTCAAAATAAAAAAGGACATTTAAAAGAGATAACTGCTTGGGTTGATATCGAACATAGTTATATCGGAGATCTACAAGTAGAGCTGCTAGCACCATCCGGGCGCATTGTATTGCTGCATGACAAGGAGGGGGCTTCTAAAAATAACATTAAACGTTCTTATAACACGATTGATACGCCTAGCCTGCAAGGGTTGCTGAATGAATCAATAGCGGGTAATTGGCAGTTAAGGATCCGAGATTTAGCTTCTGCTGATATTGGGGTATTGCAGGCCTGGGGACTAAAAATAAGTTACTAGATAATGTTTGTTGTTGCCAGTCTTCGTAAGGACTGGCAAAGCAGTCGATGATGTTTATTTATACTGTTCTAAAACCCGTGACAATCGTAACCTTCAAGTCTTTTGGGCTTTTTATTCATATACAAAAAGTGCTCATAACCCACTGAAAAGGCAAAAGGATTGGCATTATAATCTGCGTAATATTGATCCCGACCTAATTTTGCTTCGTTAACACCGGAAGCAAAACCACTTAAGAAATCATCTCTATTGTTCATCAATAAATTTATGGTATCAGTGTCACTATCAACAACTTCAAAAACACCTTCATGGATGAATTTATCAAGTACTGCCACGTTGAAAGAACCGCTATAAATCTCCGTTTCAGGATCAAATGTCACCATAGATGTGCTGTTATTGCTGGTGGCCTCCATTAGAGAAACGAACAACTCACGTACTTTTTTTGAAATCAACTTAGCTGCCTTTTATACTATTGCCCATAGATAATTGAAGATGAACTCAATATCTAAAATCTTCAACATTAATAGTATCAGTAAAAGAATGCTCTAAAAAGACTAGCCAATTGCCAATATGCTTCTTAGTTGGTCTCCCAACAGGCCGGGTAATATTCCGAGTAACAGAAGACTTGCCGTAATAAGACCTACCCATATTTTGGTTACATAGGCACCTGATGCTTGGTGGATGTCACTTTTGGCAGGAGCAAAAAGCGTGAATATGACCCGCAGGTAATAATAGAGTCCTACGGCACTGCCCACCAACATGGCCGTGACTAGCCACCAAGCAGAGAGTTTTATTGCTAGAGTGAGCAGATAAAATTTACCAATAAAACCTATAGTAATAGGCATACCGGCCAACGATAGAAAAGCGATAGTCATAATACTCGCAAGCCATGGATGTTGCCAAAACAAGCCTTGTAATTGAGGTAACTCATCGACATCTTGCTGGTCATCGAGCCTGGATAATAGTGTGAGAACGGCAAATATTAAGATTGAGGCAACCAAATAAGCTAATAAATAATAACTGACACCTTCGAGCACTAAACTGTGATCTATGCCCATGGCAATCACGCCCGCCACTAACACATAACCCATATGGGCAATAGCCGAGTAGGCCATCAAACGCTTCAGACTTTGTTGTTGCAAGGCCAACCAATTGCCTAACAGCATACTGGCAATCGCCATCCAGCTCAGCATTCGGATCATGTCGGCTTCAAAATCAGCGGGGACAAGCAGGATTAATTTGATAAACAACGCAAAGACTGCGGCTTTAGACAAACTGGTGAGCAGCAATGTAGAATTAACCGGTGCCCCTTGATAAACATCTGGTGTCCAGAAATGTAACGGAACCAGAGACAATTTAAAGGCAAGGCCTGCTAATACTAAAACAAAGCCACTTTTGGCCATCAGGCCCATGGGTGATTGCAGCATATCAACTAGCATCATCTGTCCGCTGCTGGCATACAATAAGGCAAAACCTATAAGCAATAAACTAGTGGCAGCGCCAGACAACAACAGGTACTTCATTGCACCTTCGAGGGCGAGTTTACGTTCTCGGTTATAAGCGAGAATGGCTAACATCGCCAAACTCATTAATTCAATGCTGAGGATCACGCTGCCCACATGGCGAGACATCACTAACAACATTGCACCTAAGCACGAAAGTAACAGCAGTAAATAAAACTCCTCCGCCACTTCTTTACAGTTTGCTCCCATGTACGGGCCTTGTAGCAGGGCAACAGATATTCCTACCAGCAACAGTAATAAACTAAAGAAGCCGCCAATGGGTTCGTACTCAAATAGTATGGTGATGGTCTTCACATCTGTGGGGTATTGGTAAATTAACGCCGCGAGCGCCAGCAACAGAGTGACCAGACAAATGCCTTGGGCAATAAAATGACTGCGTTTCCAACTTGCTTGGATCATCACTGCCAGAATACCAGCACTGATAATCAACACAGGTAACAGCAACCACAATTCTTGCATGCTCATGGATGTGCCTCCCCGGCGATTTGCATCAAACTACTAATGGTTTCGCTACTCAGATCCAACACTATATGTGGTTGTAATCCGAAATAGATTAAGGCGACTACTAAAAGACTGGTGAATACCAATTCCCGCATATGCAAGTCAACTACATCCACATTGGGCGGCCCTTGAAAAGCGCGTTGAAATAAATGCAGGCCATAAACAGCCGAGAGAACTATGCCTAAAGATGCCACTATGGTTTGCACCGGAAACTGTTGATAGCTGCCGAGTAAGGTGAATAACTCACCATTGAAGTTAGCCATTCCCGGCATACCAATGCCTGCCATCACAAAAATCAAGGTGACCGTGGCCATTTTCGGAGCACTCGCCCACATGCCACCCATTTTTCCAAGCTCACGACTATGAATACGATGTTGGATGAGACCAGCCATACTAAACAAGGCAGCGCTGCTTATTCCATGAGCCACTATGGTCAAGATGGCGCCTTGCAAGGCCACTTCATGCCAGCTAAATAATGCTAACAATACAAAACCCATATGACTAATGCTCGAATAGGCTACCAGACGTTTAAAGTCAGTTTGGCTGTAGGCCATCAAGGCCCCATAAATAATGCTAATCACTCCCAGAGTGACTGCCACTGGCGCAAATTCCATAGTGGCGCTTGGGAAAAGTGGTAAAACAATGCGGATCAATCCATAGGCACCAGTTTTGAGTAAAATGCCCGCCAATAAAACACTACCAGCTGTGGGAGCTTGGGTGTGGGCATCGGGTAACCAGCTATGAAATGGCACCATAGGTAATTTAACCGCGAAGGCAATAAAGAAACCCAGCATCAGCCAAAATTGCATATTCTCGGGTATCACTAATTGCTGTAATTGACCAAGATTAAAGCTAAGTTCCCCTGTTTGGTCTTGATGGTAAAGCGCCAAGGCAATGATGGCGACTAACATCAACAAACTGCTTACTTGGGTAAAGATAAAAAATTTCAGCGCAGCATAGCGACGACCTTCATGACCCCAAATCAGAATTAATGCGGTCATGGGCAATAACATCACTTCCCAAAATAAGAAAAACAAGAACAGATCGGCAGCTAAAAACACCCCTATAATACCTGCCACGCTAAACATCAAATTGAAGTGGAAGAAGCCTCGATGTTTTTCGATATCATTCCATGAAACCAAAACCGCCAGCATGGCTAATGCTATTGTCAAGATGACGAGCAATAAGGCAAGGCCATCGAACAACAACGCAAAATGAATATTAAAGCGCGCAAACCACTCCCAGCTAAGGCTGCTGGTCCCATTGATGCCAAGGTAGATACTAAAAATCAACAGCCCGGATAGACTAATTAGGGTGATCCAGTTGCCTGAACTTTTAAATTTATTCTCACTGATCCAGGCGAAAACACCAAAAATCAATGGGAGCCAAATCAGAAAACTTAACGCCACCATAGTAACCCTCCTAACATCAGGGCACAGCCAGCGAGGGTGCCGAACAGATACCAGCGCAACTTACCGTTTTGGCTGATAACCAAGACTTCATTAAGACTAAAATTGAGCCAGCCTACGAAGTGATAGAAATGGTCTATCACATCACTTTTGTTTATACGGGCAAACAGTTGCAAGGGTTTGGTAAAAATCTGCTCATAGAGCCAGTCGAAACCTAATCCATCCCGGCAGAAATGACTGATAACTCCATCATTAGCCTGCATAGCTTTGCGTGGAAAATACAATGCCCAAGCTAGGATAAAACCCACCAAAGACGCAGCTACAGGCATCCATTCAATCCACAAGGGAATATGCGGATGATGAGCCGGGCCAAATACCAGACTAAAATCTAAGCTAATAAATCCGCCGATTACAGCTAATGTCACTAAAGGTAACAAGGGCACCACTAATTGACTGGATGCTTTGTAATCAGCTTCTTTTAGATCATGATTGGCTGGGCCAAAACAAACAATAAATAACAGGCGAAAACTGTACAGGCTAGTGAGGAATGCACCAAGTACGCCAATCCACCACAGAGTTGGGCCGGCGGTATGAGCTTCGTAAGTTGCCGCTAGTATGGCTTCCTTACTAAAAAAACCAGAGCTGCCAGGAAAGGCCACCAGGGCTAATAATCCGATTAACAAAAAGGTAGAGGTCAGAGGTAAACTTTTAAACAAACCACCCATCTTGAAGATATCTTGCTGGTGGTGCATTTTCAAAATAATGCTACCAGCCGTTAAAAACAACAGCGCTTTAAAAAATGCATGGGTCATAAGATGGAAAATAGCGCCATCAAAAGCCAAGGCACCTAAACCCAAAAACATATAGCCAATTTGACTCATAGTGGAGTAGGCTAAAATGCGTTTTATGTCTGTTTGGGCGAGGGCGGCTACGCCTGCCAACACTAAGGTTAGCGCGCCAATCCAAGCAACTAAATTGAGTATTCCTTCAACTTGTAGAAACAGCGGATGCATTCTGGCAATAAGATACACGCCTGCTGTCACCATAGTGGCAGCGTGTATCAGTGCGCTTACTGGGGTAGGACCAGCCATGGCATCAGGCAACCAAGTTTGCAGCGGCAATTGAGCCGACTTACCTACTGCGCCACCTACTAGTAATAAACAGGCTAACCATAAATTGGATTGAGAAACTTGTACTGTTGAATCGACAATAGTAGTGATGTGTAAACTACCAAATTCACTAAATAGGATCAGCAAGCCGATCATCATGGCAGTATCGCCAACCCGAGTCACAATAAAAGCTTTTTTAGCGGCAACAACGTTATCGGCCTTATGTTGCCAGAAACCGATAAGCAAGAAGCTGCACAAACCCACACCTTCCCAGCCTAAATACAACAGCACTAGGCTATCGCCTAACACCAGCATCAACATGGCAAATACAAACAGATTCATATACACAAAAAAGCGCTGCACATCTTTGTCGCCGAACATGTAGGCCGCGGCATACCAGTGGATCATCCAACCCACGCCAGTTATCACCCCCATCATCACCAATGAAAGCTGGTCTAGATGTAAACCGAAGTTAAGGGGCGCTCCAGCAATAGGCAACCAATTGAATAAAACTTGTTGGAAAGAATCACCACCCATGCCCAAAAACTCGATGCCAATAAGTAGTGTCAATATGGCGGCTAAAGCCATTGAGCCCACCCCAAATACAGCAACTAACATAGGTGAAAGTCGACCTGCCAGCAGCAACAATATTATGGACGAGACAAGGGGCAATAGCGGTACAAGGAAAAGCAAATCTTGCATATTCATCCCTTCATCTCATCTAGTTTATCAATATCCAAGTCGCCAATGTGTTGACGTAAACGGATCAGCAAGGCCAGGCCGAGTCCTACTTCAGCAGCGGCAATACTTAGGATCAGGATATAAATAACCTGTCCGTCTGCTTGCTGCCATAGACTTCCGGCCAAAATAAACGCTAGCGCGCCTGCGTTTAGCATAATCTCCATAGACATCAGCATAAACAGGGTGTTTTTACGGCTTAACAAACCCACTAGCCCGATAGCCCAAAGCAGTGCAACCAACACAAAACCATGTTCAATAGGAACTGTCATTATTGGCTACCCCCTTGCGTAGTGGTTTTTTTGGGAAGCTCTTTGGCCAGATGATAACCACCGACTAATCCTGCCAAAAGCAAGAATGAAGCAATTTCAACTGCCAGCAAATAAGGGCCAAATAACAATGAACCCACAGCTCTGGCATCCACTAACTCTATTTGCGTGACTGATGATGGGTTTGTGGCCCAGTTTTGCTGAGACAGTAAAACAAAGACGATTTCCCCGAGTAAAATCATGGCTAATAGAGATGGTCCCACCCAGCTTTGCCAAGTTAACCATTGCTGCTCTCGATCGATGTCTGTTTGATTGATATTAAAAATCATCACCGCAAATACAAACAACACCATAATCGCACCGGCATAAACGATAATTTGCAGGGCAGCTGCAAAGGGTGCTCCCAGTAGATAAAAACACATGGCCAATGCCAATAAACTCACTACTAAATACAGTAGCGCGTGTACAGCGTTTTTATTGGTGACAACAAACAGGCTAGCTAGCACGGCAATACTGCCACTGACATAGAATAATAGTTGGCCACTCTCGATATTCACGGCATTAAGCTCCTTACATCAACGGGAGGTTTTTCATTATCGGCTTGTCCTTTGTCTTTGCCTTTAATGCTGATACCGGCTTTGTGATAGAAGTTGTAATCAGGATATTTACCAGAGCCGTCAATCAACAGGTGCTCTTTTTCGTAGACCATGTTTTGTCTGTCGTATTCGGCCATTTCCACATCAGGGGTCAGCTGAATAGCATAAGTAGGGCAAGCTTCTTCACACAAACCACACATAATGCAGCGTGAGAAATTAATCCTGAAAAAATCGGCTCTCCAGCGGCCGTGATCGTCTTCGGTTTTTTGTAGGGAAATACAATCGACTGGGCAAGCCACGGCACACAAATTACAGGCAACACAACGTTCTTCGCCATCAGGATCCCGGGTCAATACAATTCGGCCGCGGTAACGAGGTGCTAAATAAGGTTTTTGTTCGGGGTATTGAACCGTGTCTGTGCGATCAAACAAATGTTTGAAAACTGTCCACATGGTTCTAATTTGGGTGTGCATGATTAAAAATCTCCCCATAACTTGACAACGGCAGTGCCCACCAGATTGAGTAGTGCCAGTGGTAACATCCATTTCCAACCAAACTCTAATAACTGATCAAAGCGAGGGCGAGGCAAGGCCGCTCTAAGAAGAATAAAGAAACAAATCAAGCTCATGGTCTTCAACACAAACCACACAAAAGGGGGTAACCAAGGGCCCATCCAGCCACCTAAAAACAGGGTAGTGATCATCATCGAAATCAACATCATGCCGAGATATTCACCTAGAAAAAACAAGGCAAATTTAATCCCTGAGTATTCAGTATGAAATCCAGCCGTTAATTCAGTTTCTGCTTCGGGAAGATCAAAGGGTAATCTATGGCTTTCAGCGACTCCGGCAATCATAAAAACTACAAATCCAATAAATTGCGGGAACACAAACCACATATCTTGTTGCGCTAGTACAATATCGCTTAATCTGAAGCTACCGCTTAAAATCACCACACCTAGCAGTGACACACCCATAAACACTTCATAACTGATAGTCTGTGCGGCAGCACGCATCCCCCCTAAAACTGCATATTTGTTGTTAGAGGCCCAGCCTGCCAGTACCACTGAATACACCGCCATCGAGGTCATGGCTAGAAAAAACAACAAGCCAATATTACTGTCTGAGACCACTAGTCTCGGTGCCATTGGCACCACAGCAAAACTCATCAATATTGCCATTGCGCCTATAAGTGGTGCTAATACAAATACTGGTCGGTCGGCAAATGGAGGGATCCAGTCGTGTTTGAAGAGAATTTTTATCAGGTCGGCGAGGGATTGCAATATCCCAAAGTAGCCAACCCGATTTGGGCCATAACGTTGCTGAAAAAAACCTAACAAACGTCGTTCAAACCATACCAACATCGCGGCTGTAGGTACCAAAATAGCCACCATAAGGGCGATCATTATCATCAGTTCTAATTCAGGCATCAGCTTACTCCCTCAATAAAATGGATAGGGATGGTTTGATCTTGCGCCAGCAGGCGGTCTCGATGGTGCTGTTTGACTGTCACTTGTTCAGCTTGTTGTTGTAATATTTGCTCTTTGTATGCTGATGTTTGTTTACTTGTGGCGGCAGTAAGCTGATCACATTGGTTTATTTCGAATAGCTGATCAGCCGGTACATACACCAATACACTGCTTTTTGGCACAGAGTGACTGGTTGTCAATTGTAAGGGGGTAGGGTTGTCATCACAGTAAATCAGTTGCCCAGCGATAAAGCTAAATTTCTCAGCATCCCCTGGACTCATCACAATTTGTGCCTGCACTTTTAGCTGAGCAATGGGCAGCGCATGTAAACTTAAATTATCGCTGCCAAATACTTTTTGTAGCGGCAATATCTGCCATTGAGCTTTGCTGTTTTTTGACCAATCTGCTTGCCATTTAAACCATTGATCGCTGTGTTTTGCGGTAATACATTTCACGCCATCTTGTGGATAAAGCTCACTGCCACGGTATTCATCGCGAAATTTATGGTTCGACTGATTAGAATTCCAACCCGGAGACCAGCTATAAGCCAAAGGAAACTCTTTGGATTGACCCGCTTGTATGCCTTCCATGCTTTGTTTGTAAGGCGCACCTATTTCACTAAAAGGTTTAGGCTCATGCACGGTTTGATTGGCCAACATAGCAGTACGGCCACTCACTCTTGGCGTTTGCAAAGCTAAAGGGGTTTGATGGTGCTCATTAAAGTGCACACTCAGCTGTGGATAATCTTGGCTGAGTAAATCCCGCAGTTGACCCAAATTATCGACTTCGCCAAGTGAATGCTGACGTAATCTGGCGATATTCACTAGCCATTGCCAGCTTGGTAAACATTGCCCAGATGGTTTAGTTGCAGGTAAGTGAGATTGGATTAAACCCTGATAGTTAAGTTCTGAACCACTGCATTCACTAAAACTGGACACTGGCAGGTTTATTTCGTCGGTTCTAGGTGTTCCGAGTTGACTTAAACGTATTACATTATCTGATTGAAGACGCCACTCATCGAGTCTTTTGGCAAAAGTAGCAGAGCTATGATCTAATACCAACAAATTGGTCTTTTCTGTATTTTTATTTTCAGCATTTAAGCTGTCTATGCTCAAATATCCGCCTTGAGTCAATAAGCCTAAACCTAAGGTATTTGCCTCGGGCGGCACAATGCACAACATGGCATCATCTTCAGCATTTTTGTTGCCAGAATTTTGCGCTTTTAGGGCATTGCGAATATTACTTGCTGCGGCTAATAGGGCAGGGTTATTAGCTGACCAACCTGTGACTATCAAAGGGCGTTTAGCTGTTTTGAGGATCTCAAGCAGTTCAAGTGTTTGTGGCGCGACTTTAGTGACTTTAGGTTTGGTGGCGCGATCATTGAGTAAATTGGCCAACAAAAATCCTTGTTCAGCAGCTTGTTTGGCGTCGCAGACTAAATGAATAGTGGCTTGTTTTGCTAAGTCATTTTCACCATAACCCAGAATGGCCAAAGGCACTTTATTGTGAGGTTGTAAGGCTCTTACTGCCGCATCTTGCCAGCCAGGTACTCTGTATTTTTCAGCTTGCTCACGAGCATTATTAAGCAGAGCTTGCCTGATCGATAACGCAATGCGTGGTGCACTATTGTTTACGTCCTCAGCCAATATCACTATTGCATCAGCTTGTTCCATTTGTGCCAAACTGGCTGCTTGCCATTGATTCAAAATAGCCAGATGGGTTGACAGTAACTTTTCTTGTTGAGCATCAAGTCCAGGGTTGAAGTTTTCACTTCCAACAAGTTGTTGCAGAGCAAAATTATCTTCCAAGCTGGCTTGGCTACTGCCAATGCCAATCCATTTATTGTGGTTTTTTAGGCGTACATTTAAGGTGGTATCAGCCCATTGACTTTGCTGTCCATCCAAAGTGATGGTTAGGCGGCGTGCCTCGTTATCGACATAGGAAAAACCATAACGGCCACGATCACATAGAAAATAACCATTTAAATGATCATTAAAGCGATTGGTGACACGTCGCACCGAGCCATAACGTTCCGATAAACTGGTGTTGCAGCCTACTGAGCAGTGTTGGCACACCGATGGAGCAGACTGTAAATCCCACTTACGGCTATAGTGATCCCCAAAAGGTTTGTCAGTAAACACCCCAGTTGGACATACTTCTACTAGATTTCCTGCAAATTCACTTTCTAGAGTGCCATCACTCTGGCGGCCAAAATATACCTTATTGCTTGAAGCTTGCGCGGCTAAGTCTGTGCCTCCAGCATAATCTTTGTAAAACCTTTCACAGCGATAACAAGTGATGCAGCGATTCATTTCATGTTTGACTAAGGGGCCAAGATCCTGATTCACAAAGGTAGTTTTTTTGCCTTTGTAGTGTCGTTCATGATGCCCTGTCATTACCGTCATATCTTGTAAATGACACTCACCACCCTCAGCGCAAACTGGGCAATCATGGGGATGATGAGTCATTAATGCCGCTATATTTTGTTCTCGAAACACTTTCTCTGCAGGCTGTTGCATACTGACGCGCATGCCTTCAGTTACTGGTGTCATGCAGGCAACAATCATTCGTCCGCGAGCGTCATTTTCGTCTTGGTATTGAGTCATAGCACATTGCCGACAAGCGCCAACAGAGCCCATGGCCGGATGCCAGCAGAAATAAGGCAAGTCTAGTTTTAACGACAGACTAGCCTGTAATAGGTTTTGCCCATCCTTAACGGTATATTCTTGGTTATCGATAAAAATTTTGGCCATAAATTAATGTCTGTGAGGACACCCCTTGTGATCAATATGCTGCTGGAAATCATCGGCGAAATATTTCATTCCACTGCGCAATGGCTCGACTGCACCCGGTGCAAGCGCACAGAAGGTTTTACCTATCCACATAAACCCACATAATTGCTGTAAAACATCCAAGTCGTCTTGTGATCCTTGGCCTGCTTCTATGCGAGTTAAAATTTCTACTGCCCATGGCAAACCATCTCGGCAAGGCGTGCACCATCCGCAGGATTCTTGTGCAAAAAACTGTAATAAATTTAAGATCATGCCAACCGGACAATGTTGATCGTCTAGAGCGATAATGACTCCAGTGCCCATACGACTGCCGACCTTGGCAATAGCGTCATACTCCATGGGTGTATCTAGATGTTCAGCTAATAAAAAGTCGGTGGATGCGCCGCCTGGTAACCAACCCCGTAGCGTCAATCCGTCCTGCATGCCACCGGCCAATTCTAAGATGTGCCTAGCAGAAGTGCCCATGGGTAGTTCCCATAAACCCGCATTTTTAACTCGGCCACTGATCCCAAATATTTTGCTGCCGGTATCTGCGCCGTCAGAAATCTGGGTATACCAGTCAGCGCCATTTTTTAAAATACCGGGCAGATTACATAGGGTTTCACAGTTATTAACTATAGTGGGCCGTCCAAACAGGCCAACTACTTGTGGAAAAGGTGGCTTAGCTCGGGGATTAGCGCGCTTGCCTTCTAGAGCATTAATCAGCGCGGTTTCTTCGCCGCAGATATAACGCCCAGCACTGGTATGTAAATGCAATTTTAATGAATATTGACTGCCATTAATGTTATCTCCCAACAAGCCTGCGGCTTGGGCTTCATCAATAGCTTGTTGTAAACGGGTAGCACAGAGGCGATATTCGCCGCGCAAAAAGATATAGGCAACATCAGCGCCAATTGCATAGGCTGCGATCATCATGCCTTCGATCAATAAGTGAGGAGCGCCTTCCATTAACCAGCGATCTTTAAAAGTACCAGGCTCCATTTCGTCTGCGTTACATACCAAATATTTGTTTTTCGGGGCATCTTCGCCCATAGGTACAAAGCTCCACTTCATACCTGTCATAAAGCCTGCTCCGCCTCGACCTTTGAGTTTTGCGTCGGAGACTTGCTGCTGAACTTCCTGAGGTTGCATTTTTAAAGCATTGGTAAAACCTTCGTAACCGCCTGTGCTCTGATATGCCTGCAGATTTTGTGGGTTGGCCAGATCAAGGTACTGACTTAATGGCTTATGCATTTTTGCCTCCCCTTAATCCTTGTAGAAGTGAATCGATTGATTTGATATCCAAATTTTCGACTAATTCTCCATCTAACATCAAGGCAGGCGCTTTATCACAACATCCCAGACATACATTTGGCAGCAAAGTGATTTTACCGTCTTTGGTAGTTTGACCAAATTCAATATTGAGGGTCTTGCTTAAGTGCTCAGTGATGGTTTGATAATCGTGCAACCAGCAGCTAATGCTATTGCATAAGTGAATTACATGCTCACCTACTGGATGGCGATAAATAAGGTTGTAAAAGGTGGCGACGCCCTCTAATTCTGTGGCTGACATACCTAACATATCAGCGATGGCATATAGGCTTTCATCACTTATCCAGCGACGTTCGCTCTGCACAATTTGCAACGCATCGATAGCGGCTGCAGGACGGCTTTCATATAAAGAACACTCATGTTCAATGGCAGCAATTTCTTTGCCTGATAGCACATCGCGATAATTGACTATGGGTTGACCCACTAGATCGACTTGTTGGATTGGAATGACACTGCTCATCGGTCTACGTCCGCCATAACAAAATCTATACTGCCAATGGTGGCAATTAAATCGGCAATCATTTGGCCTTTGGCCATCACCGGGATCATTTGTAAGTGTGGGAAAGAAGGGGTTCGAATGCGCGTGCGATAACTCATAGTGCTGGCGTCACTTGTCAGATAATAGGCATTGCTGCCTTTGGTTGCTTCTACTTCCATCATGGCCTCACCTGCAGGTATCACCGGCCCCCAACTGACGCCTAAAAAGTGCGGAATAAGAGTATCGATATCCTGCATAGTGCGGTCTTTTGGAGGCGGGGTAGTTAATACGTGATCAGCTTTATAGGGACCTTCTGGCATGTTTTGCACACATTGACGAATAATGCGCATGCTTTGACGAATTTCTTCCACCCGTACGGCACATCGGTCGTAACTATCACCCCGAGTACCTAGAGGCACCTCAAAATCAAAGTTTTCGTAGCCACTATAAGGGCGCTTTTTACGCAGATCCCAGTCAAAACCTGTGGCGCGAAGTCCTGGTCCTGTGACACCCCAGTCTATAGCGGTTGCGGTATCGTAAGCGCCAATGCCCACTGCACGTTTCTTAATTAAACTGTTTTGCATCACCATTTGGTCGTAATCGGCCATGCGTGCTGGCATATAATCAAGCCATTCGGTGACCATCTTGTCCCAACCTTTAGGTAAGTCAGCAGCCAGACCGCCAATTCTGAACCAAGCCGGATGCATCCTAGCGCCAGTAATGGCTTCAACTATGCCGAATAATTTTTCGCGGTCGACAAACATGTAAAAAATAGGGGATAAAGAACCGATATCCTGAGCGAAAGTACCGTAAAACAGCAAATGACTAAGAATGCGAAACATCTCACACATCATGACTCGAATGACCTTGACCCGCTCTGGCACAACAATGCCGGCCATTTTTTCCACGGCCATAAGGTAGGGTAGGTTATTCATTACCCCTCCCAAGTAATCAATGCGATCAGTGTAGGGGATATAAGAATGCCAGCTCTGGCGTTCGGCCATTTTTTCTGCACCGCGATGGTGGTAGCCGATATCCGGGATGGCCTGTACGATTTCTTCACCATCAAGTTGCAACATGATCCTAAAGACACCATGCACACTGGGATGGTTTGGGCCTAAATTCAGCCACATAAATTCTTCTGGATTACCTTGTGGTTTGAGGCCCCATTCAGCAGGATTAAATTTTAAAGCCTCTTGCTCCAGATCGCGGGTATCATCGGACAGACTATATTCGCCCATTTCCGTAGCACGAGCCGGATGGGTTTTACATAAAGGGTGACCCTGCCAAGTGGTAGGCATCATGATCCGCCGTAAACAAGGATGATCGGTAAATTTTATTCCGAACAAATCCCATACTTCCCGTTCGTACCAGTTTGCATTTGGCCAAATAGAAGTAACACTGGCGACTTCTTTTGCGTCCGCTGATAGTGCTACTTTTATACGTAGGTCTTGATTACGTGCATAAGAGCGCAACAAATACACCACAGTGAAATCACGTCTATGGGGGATCACCTTATGCTGACGAGTGGTTTCATCTATAGCGGTTAAATCAAATAGAAAATCAAAAGGTTGGCTAAGCTTGGAGCGTAATACTTTACACAGAGGTTTTAAATCTTGGGCGGTTACCCAAATTGTTAGGATCTCATCAGCTGTCTGCTCTTCATTTATCACAGCATCAGCAAAGCAGGCTTTGATCTCAGCAAGTAAATCTGGGTTCGAAGGTTGCGCCATAGTTTCAGCCATAACTACACTCTATCCGGCGGAGTGAGATCTCTAGCTTTCATACGTTCAACGTTATGAATGTCTCGTTGGCTGGGCTTAGCTATCTGGCTAACATTTTGCTCTCCTACCACCCAGCTTAGCGGACGTTGTTCACGGCCAATTGCTTCTTGCAATAACATTAAACCTTGCATTAACGCTTCTGGGCGAGGAGGGCATCCAGGCACGTACACATCTACGGGCAATATTTTATCAACACCCTGTACCACAGAATATATGTCATACATGCCGCCAGAATTGGCACATGACCCCATGGATATTACCCATTTTGGCTCGAGTAATTGGTCGTATAAATGTTTAACTACAGGAGCCATTTTGCGAAATACTGTGCCAGAAATAACAATCAAATCCGCTTCACGTGGCGTGGCTCTAATCACTTCTGCACCAAAACGAGCGATATCATGGCGGGCCGTAAAACTGGTGGCCATTTCTACGTAACAGCATGATAAACCAAAGTTAAATGGCCAGATAGAATTCTTACGACCCCAATTGATCATGTTGTTAAGTGTGGTGAAAATGACGTTTTTCTTGATGTCTTCTTGAACACTTTCATCTAAAACCGGGATTTGTTGTGGCACTTTATTAGGGTCACTGAGATTCCAATCCATTAACGTTGCTCCGGCAGATGTCTTTTAAGAATGTTGAGTGCGCCAATACGCCATAAATAGACAAGGGCGACTAACAGAATAATCATAAACACTAGTGCTTCTATAAAGCCGGTTACACCTACTTGTTCAAAGGAGATGGCCCAGGCGAAAAGATAGAGTGTTTCGAGGTCGAAAATTACAAAGAAAATGGCATATAGAAAAAAGTGATTGGCAAACTTAACCCGAGCGCCACCCAGCGATAAAATGCCTGACTCATAAGGTAAGTGAGTAGAATGGCCTTTTGTTCTGGGGCCTAGAAGTGATGACGCAAACATTACTGCGGCCAATAACAAAAGTGTAAAAGTGAAATACAACAGAATCGGCCATAGTTCGCTCAGCGCTTGTATCATGTTCATTCCCCCAAAAAATACGTTTTAGTCTTTCGGTCGTTATTGCCGAAATTTCCCCTTTTTGGATCTACTAACTATCAGTTCCACTAGGGTTGCACTAATAAAAACTCTTCCTCAAATTATTGAACTAGTACTACTAGTATTGATAAATAAGTCCGCAATACTAAAAACCTGTTACATATCCAACATCGAATAAATATCGATAGATAATTTCTTTTTCTCTTCCAGCATGTGCTCATGTAAATTTTCAAATAAATCCTGAACCAATTTACAGTCGACCGCTTGCTGCATCTCTGAATATAAATGGCAAAAATAATCGTCGAAAGCATTGGCCATTATTTCCACATCATCAGTATTTACTTGAGCCACCTCAAAATGAGTGGCAAACAATTCTTCTACATTGTTTTCGTGATCAAATTGAAAGTAAGTATTGAGTATTTTGTCTGGTGCTTTGTTAATATAAGCTTGCAATGAAGATGACAAATCTGACTCGTGTTTGACTAAAGTATTGAGCAGCATCTTAACTCGCTCATTATTAGCTTGATTTGATAAACTGCTGTAAAACTTTCCGGTACGGCTATGCAATTGTTGACTATGTAGCAGCAATTCATGTACCTGAGAAAAGTTACTCATCAATCTCTTTCCTTATTGCAAAACTTATATTTTTGACGCATTTAAAGCACTAACAATTAACGCTAAAATAATTTACAGGAATTTAACATTAGCTCAATATTTGGTCAGAAGATACTGATATTTGTATGTATTTTGTGCTTTTGGGTTTGGGGCTGGTTAAATATTGCGCTTGCAGTAATCAGAGGTTTGACTCCCAATTGTGGCGTAAGTTTATGTGCCATGGGACTTGCACCTTAGGTAAAGCTTTGTTCTAAAGTGACAGTTTTGACTTTTTATAGGTTAAAAAATGAGTAGTTTTTTTTGTCCTAATACCAGTATAAATATCCCCTAAGGATCTCAATAACATCAAGCCCAAATAGAAAAACTAAAATTCATGCAACGAACTTATTTTTGTGATCTTTTCTACCGTTATTCCCCGACCCCCTTTTATAAAATAGATCCCTGAGTATTTTAGATAATAATCGAAATTTCCTTGCGTTTTTCTGTTTGTTATCACAATGTAAACGCAAATAACTGTGCAATTATCATTACAACGAGATCACTATGCATAAACCTGAAATCGAACCCAATATTGCCATTGGCATGTTACGTCGCGCCCAATTAAACCCAGAACGTACAGCAATGATTTTTGAAGACACCACCTTTACCTATGGTGGTTTTGCGCAACTTGTTAGGCGGCAGGCTACATTATTGCAAGAATCGGGTGTATGTATGGGAGACAGGGTGGCTTTTGTTGGTTTTAATCAACCAGCCTTTCTTGAAACATTGTTTGCAGCTAATGCGCTGGGCGCTATTTTTGTACCCCTTAATTTTAGGCTTACCGCCGAAGAGTTAAAATTTATCATTAACGATGCGGGAGTGCACACCCTAGTGTGTGATGCCCCTATGCAGGAAGTGATTGACCCCGTTAAAAGTGAACTTTGTTGTCGAGAATACTTTGGTGCCGAGTCAAATATCGATGGCTGGCGTTCACTAACAAATGAGCGCATTGAAGCCGCACCTCTACAAAATCCCGTTGGAGTTGATCAACATGATACCTCCGTGATTATGTATACCTCTGGCACAACAGGTTTACCTAAAGGTGTGATGCTCAGCCACGGTAATATTATGTGGAATAACATCAACGCCCAGCTGTCTTATGGCGGTGGCAGAGATGACGTAGTGTTAACCGCTGCTCCGTTGTTTCACATTGCCGGCTTAAACGTCATGACTCTGCAGAGTTTTATGATGGGTTCCAAGTTAGTTCTGATTAGAAATTTTGATCCTGGTTTGGTTTTGCAAGATATTGCTAAATACAAAGTAACCAGTATGTTTGGTGCGCCAGCGATGTTTTTGTTTATGTCACAGCACCCAGACTTTGATATTACTGATTTAAGCAGCATTAAGATGTTGGTGTGCGGAGCTGCGCCGGTTCCTGAATCACTACTGAGCTTATATTCCAAACGTGAAATTAACTTTTGCCAAGGCTACGGTTTAACCGAAACCTCACCTTTTGCCTCTTTGCTAACCCCTGAATGGGCGATAAGCAAACTTGGCTCAGCCGGACAAGCTGCGTTTTATTCAGATCTTAAAATAGTAAATGATGATAACCAAGAGCTAGCAGTCATGGAGCATGGGGAAATTTGTATCTCTGGAGCCAATGTAATGAAAGGTTACTGGAACCGACCCGAGGCTACAGCAAAAGCCATAGATGATAAGGGCTGGTTCCACTCTGGCGATATTGGTTATCTGGATGAAGACGGCTTCTTATTTATTTGTGATCGACTCAAAGACATGGTGATAACAGGCGGCGAAAACGTCTATCCCGCTGAAGTTGAAAGTGTACTTTATAAACATGAACTAATCGCTGAAGTCGCAGTAATTGGTTTACCCGATGATAAATGGGGTGAAGCAGTGACAGCTGTGATTGCCCTTGTGGAAGGCGCTGATGTGAACTTGGAAGACCTAAGGGGATTCGCCGAAGTACATTTGGCTCGATATAAATTACCCATTAAATTACATAAAGTGCCAGCACTGCCACGAAATCCGGCAGGCAAGGTATTAAAATTTGTACTCAAAGAAGAACTATCAAGGAAACTATAAATACAATGACGATACACCAATCTATTTTGATAGAACGTGACGGGCCAATTGCAACTGTGAGTTTTAACCGTCCCATCAGTTTAAATGCTATCGAAGCAAGTATTCGTGCGGAATTAGGTTTAGCAATAAAAGAAGTTAATGAAGATGACAACATACGCGTGGTTATTCTCACAGGTGTGGGTCGAGCATTTTGTGCTGGCGCAGATCTCACCGAAACATTACCCGAAGGTGCAAGTGTTGAAGATGGCCTAAACGAACAGTACAAACCCGTATTAATGGCAATCAGCAACGCCCCTAAACCATGGATAAGTGCTGTAAATGGCGCTGCTGCCGGTATTGGTAGCGCGTTTGCCATGGCTTGTGACTTAACGCTAATGGCCGACGATGCCTATCTATATCAGGCTTTTGCCGCTATAGGCCTTATCCCCGACGGTGGCGCAACCTGGCATTTAGCCCACACTATTGGCCGTAAAAAAGCCTTTGAACTGATTGCCTTTGGCGAAAAGTTAAAAGCGACAGATTGTTTGCAATTGGGCTTATGTAACAAGGTAGTGCCTGCAGACAAATTAATGGAAGAAGCTAAAGCCATGGCCATAATACTAGCGTCAAAAGCCCCGCTATCACTTCGTTACGCCAAAGAAGCAATGAATGCCGCAATGAGCCATGACTTGGCAAACACCATCAGCATAGAAGCCCGCTTACAAGAAATTTGCGCCAATAGCGACGATGCCAAAGAAGGTGGGCAGGCGTTTTTAGAGAAACGTGCTGCGGTGTTTAGTGGGCGTTAATTGGAGGGAAGATCAAGAGACTTTTAATTGAGCTGTCAGGGAACTGCCAGAATATGTTTAAAATCGAGGCATAAAAAAAGCCGCTAAAAAGCGGCTTTAATTATCGAGTTGGTACAAATATGCAAAACGGTTTATGCAACCGCTTTTGCTTTTTCAATAGTCGTGTTTTGGGACTCAGATGCAGCAATTATAACTTTGTTATAGACTTTCTTTTTATCACTAGATGACGTGTTCTTCACAAAGTTAGACAAGGGTGTTGAAGCAACCTTTTTACTACTGAAATTAAACATAAAGCCTCCTCATAATCCTCATTTTTTCACGATTTCGCTTATTTCTTCTACAGTATAGCTCGGTTTAATATAAGGTTTCAAGCTACTAACATTGCTATGATAGGCTCTTGTTGTACCATCATTATATTTAATAAGTAAATCGACTTTAATTTTCTTACCAAACTTATCTTTCAACGCTTGGATAACATTTTGAGAACCAATAAACTGCTCTACAAAATGTTCAGGTAAAATCTTACGTCCTTCAACCTTTTCTCTAGCTTTTACAAACTCCCAAGCTAGTTTAGGATGTTGATAAACAAAGATTATTAGTACATCCCTTCCTTTGTCTAAAGACCTCTGAATGTTCTTTTCTGCGACATGATAACTCGCTAGCGTACCATCTAGTATAAAACTCTGATTATTCTTGAAAATATAGTCTAAAGATCTCTCAACTAAAGTCACAATCCCACGTTGAAATAAGTAAGAGTTTGATCCATTGTATTCTTCAAATTCTTCTCTCAAGTCATCTGGATCGAGCCGAAGAACCGGAGTTTCATCATCTGAGATCGATGCAACCAGTTCTTTCGATGATTCTGTTTTACCTGCACCAGGAGAGCCACTCATAAATACCGATACTGGTGATTCTTCAGGGAGGTAAATTGTACTGTCGGTCAACCTGCGACATATTGAAGTACGGTTTTTCTTAGCAAATCTTACTGCTCTAGCACTGATAGCCTGCTCTTCTGTACTTAGCTTCAATTCTCCCCTCCTATAAACTGCAAGAAATACTATGACTATATTTACACTTATCAATAAGGTGTACGAAAACTTAATGTGGTTACCTAGTAATATGCACTAGTTATCACTATTACAACATTGGTCAGGCTTTATTGGCAATTCAGTTAAAGGGATTATCAATTCTACTATCTATCCAGGCTTCTACCTCGCCCTGAACCCAAGCTACAGCGCGTCCACCGAATCAATAGGGTGAATCAATAGGGTAAGAGCGGGTAGAATCAATAGGTTCAGAATGACCCTATTGATAAATTGGACAGAAGAATACTTTAACAGAGAATACTGCTTCATCTGGGCCGAATGATTGAGGGGCAGTTGACTGGGAGGTTGTAATTCATAACGACACTCCTCGTTAATTTAATGGATCAAAATTAAAGCTTTCACCATCGTTGGGAACAAAAAATCGATGTTCCCAACCCCTAGCTTCTATTTCTGAGTGAATGGATTTACGTGTCACTGGGCAATGATCAAGTGCTTCAAGGTGGTTGGCTATTACCAGACCTTTTGTGAATTCTCCTATTTGAATCGCCTCTGATAGCCCCATAATAATTTCACTGCCTAAGTCAAAAGTTGCCCCTCCAGCTGGGATAACAACAATCGCTGGCTGGGAGTGTGTAATAAAATTTTTGACCTCGTTTGTTAATATTGTGTCGCCAGTAACATAAATACTGGGCTCACTTGGTAGCTGAATATGGTAACCGTAACCATGCGGCATCATTTTTCCAATCCAACCTTCACCGTGCAAACAGGGGATCAATTTAATGGAGCCGTTCATAAAGTGGTTTTCTGTTGACGGCTCTAAGGTAAACACCTTCAACCCTTTCTTTCTAAGAAACGCTGAATCCTGCGTTGAGCAATAAACAGGAATATTATTTTCTCTAAGCCATTTGATAGCTGCACGATCTAAATGATCGAAATGTCCTTTTTGACAGTGCGTGATCAAGCAGCAAGTAACACGTGTTTTTAATTCATCCATATTGGAAGGCAGTTCTACCAACGGATTTCTTCGTCTGGTTGTTGTGGCGTATTTAAGTGAAGCAATAGCACTCATAGGTGCAAACATAGGATCGATCAAAATGCCTTGTTTGTTTCCTTCTACGACGCTCTCAATCAGTATGGTCGCATTTCTAATCTGTGTGACTTTCATGTTTCGACTTTAATTATTCTAGGATAAGAAACAGTGTATGCAGGAAAATGACATAAGGTTATGGCTAAATTTGACATAAAACATACAGTTAATGACAAAGTTATTGTGTTAATTGTATGTTTTATGTCATTTTATGCCACTTAATCTAAGCTTAAGTTCTGTCATGATATTCATCATTGGAAACCAACAAGTGATCAAACAGGTGAAATTATGACAATGTATAACGTTGAACTAAGTCGAGTTTTTGTAAATATGAAGGGGCAAGGTGAGCCTATTTTATTTTTACACGGAGTACCGGATACATCAGAAGTTTGGGATGGAGCCATCGCGACTTTTGCAGATAAATACCAATGTATTGCACCCGACCTTCCAGGGTTTGGTCGTACACAATCACCACAAAATTTTGATTATAGCCTTGAGAACTTAGCCCATTTTATCGATCAACTTTTAGCGAGTTTAAGTATTACTGACTGCGTACATTTGGTCATTCACGACATCGGTGGCATCGTAGGGTTGGCCTTTGCATTAACTCACCCTGATAAAGTAAAAAGCTTAACCATAATGGATACCACTTTTTTTTCTGATTACGAATGGCACGCAATGGCAAAAAACTGGCGTAAACCAATATTGGGCGAATTGACTATGTATTTAATGAGATACAAACAATTCAGTGCTGCAATGAAGAAAAGCGCGCCAATACTGACTGAAGGGCAAATTAAATCAAATTACGATGCGTTGTCTTGGCGCAACCGCCGCTTGATTTTACGTTTTTATCGTGCACTTGATCCTGTCATTTTTAAATCTTGGGAAGGCCAGTTACACACCCTATCTCAACATTTTCCAACTCAAGTGATTTGGGGCAAAAAAGATACATTTTTACCGGTTGCACTTTCAAAACGTTTTGCTACCGATAACGTACATATTCTCGAAAACACCGGGCATTGGCCCATGTTAGAGCAGGCAAAAGTAGTACATAAACTCATAAGCAATAATATTGCTCTGGCAGGGTAATCCTGCCTGCTAGAGAGGGTGAAGATGAAAATTGGATTATTGATATATCCCGGCTGTGTAGTATCTGGTTTATTTGCCTTTGCAGAAATATTAGAGGTTGCGAATAAACGTGTCGGCAAGCCTGTTTTCAGTACTCACTGGCTAAGCGTTGATGGTAAAGAGGTCGCCATTACAACGGGAGGCAAAATCCCTGTAATGACAATGAAGGCTGAAGGTGCATTATCAGATACATCTGTGGATGCGTTGCTTATTCCTGGTTTTTGGACCAACCATCAGCGTGATGTAGAGTTGGCAATTGATGCTTACCAACCCTTAATATCAGCCTTAAAAACCCTGCCGGCTAAAACTCAAGTCTGGGGATACTGTACGGCAGTCTGTATCATGGCAGCTGCCGGTCGTTTAGAGCATCAACAGGCTACGGCTACATGGTGGTTAGCTGACTTTGTACAAAATAACTATGCAACTGTTGATTGGAGTTTTAGTCAAACCTATACGTTTGAAAGTCAAAATAGAACCGCTTCAGGACTAAATGGCTACCTGCCAATTTCCCAAGCATTAGTTGAAGAACATTGTGGTCAAGATGTCTTACGCGACATCATCGAATTGATGATAATTCCGAAACCCGAAAAATCCGCACAGCCCTTTACGCAAATTAAGTTGATGAAATTGGATGATAAACTGCTCAGAGGTATTTATATTTGGGTGCAAAAAACACCTGCAACTGAGCTGACCATTTCAGTCTTAGCCAAACACCTTAATCAAACAGAGCGCACCCTTGCACGTAAAGTAAATAAATTAACTAACTTATCACTAGCCAGCTTTATGCGTTTGATCAAACTTCATCAGGCCAGTGAGTCTCTTATATACAGTAGTAAACCTATTAATCTCATAAGCGATGCCTTAGGCTTTTCAGATGACGCAGCATTTCGACGTACCTTTAAAAAAGTATCTTCATATACCCCCAGCGAATATCGGCAGGCATTTCAACGTTAGAGCCAATTCAGTTGCCACAATTTTGCAAACACTTATGAAGTTTAGAAAGGTTAAATGTAGGTAAGTCTTTTAGTCGGTATGAAGTGGATGACTAATCATGGATAACTATAAAATAGAATTGTTTTCCTCTATAGTTCAATCAGACTGATTTGAATAGAAAGCCACAATATAAATTAAGGTTTTCGATATACACTCAAAGAATGATAAAAAGATTATGGATAATCAAAACTACTACGATAAAAAATTCACAAACTGCCTTGCCAGTAATAAATCACTTACTGCAGCAGCTCAAATAGTCATAGACGCTTACCTTGATAATAAACCCCAAGGCCAGAGAAAGAAAAAAGTATCGTCGGCAGAAAAGGACAGGCTATTTTGGCACTAACTCGGTACTTCAGCCAGGAGCTTGTCAGTAACTTTCCCTTGCTTAAAGTCATTGCTTCAAAATCCCCTTTATCCGTTAAAAATGCTGTTCGGTATTCAGCATTAGTACTGAAGCCGAGGTCTAACAAATGGCAAGAGCTGCAGCGATTAGCCGACGGTGAGACTGATAAATTTGATGAAATAATCGCTGTCATCAGGTTAATGCACAAAGAGCATGAAAGGCTGGTGGTGGATTTAGAACAAACTAAAAAGGAGTTAACCTCCTTAACACCATTAATGTGTTTAATTTATATTAGCCTATTTGCATTCGAATGTTTGCTTGGAACTGATACTGATAATGATGGTAACTCTCTTGCAAATAACGATATGGAAGAGGCTTGGTCAGCATTTAAAAACATATTGGCTTGGCAATTAGAAAGTAGCGACATCAATGATTTTGATTTAACTGAAAACCGTATACTTGAAACAGTAAAAGAGCATCTAATACCTTTTATGTTTCCTTCAGAAGAACAAAAAATTCATATACAGACTTACCAAAAAGTATCTGAGTTGATAACAAAACAGATTGCGTTTAATAGTTTTATTTCACAGTCAGTTAATGCTTTTTGTTTTGATGATAGCATCGCATTTAAAATTGAAAAGGGCATAGCAGTTATAGAAGAGGTTGATGCCCCAGCAAAGCTAGCCTGGCGGTTTAATGGTCACAAATTAAAGCTATTGAATGGTTATTGGTTTAACAGAGGTGTTAATAAACTTATAGCTTCTGGTATGGCTGAACAACAAATTGGCGCTAAAGAGAACCATGAAGCCAATCAGTTAGCGATGATTAAGACGTTTTCGACCCAGTTACGATTAGTTGAGGTTTACGGCCTAAATGAATATTTAACGGCTGACTCAGGGCTACGTGTAAACTTACATGAAGCGTTAATATCTTTAAATCTAATGTCAGCATTTTTTAGTAAAGATTTTATAGCTCATTATCAAAAGTATCTGTCTGAAGAGAAAAACTGGTTAACGGCAATCAATCGCTTAGCGTTTGAAGGCATACAACAAGGTGAAAACCGTTTCCCAATCACATGGTCATCTAAAAAAGACAAAGCTGCGAGAATTAAAGCTTGGACAGTTAATCAAAACTTCCCTCATGGTAACCAAAAAGCAGCTGAAGCAATTATTGACTTTTGGAGTCATGATCTAAAATATACGGCAAAAAAACTACAAAATGAAAACTCAACTTTAGTACTAATACCAGAGCTTTATGAACGCCCTATATTAAAATTTGGCAAACATATTTTTCAATTCCCTTGGATGGTAGCGTTTCAGAATAATTCAACAGCAGCACTAAATAACCTTAGGCGTATTGGGGCTGGCCGTAATGAAGCTCGATGTGAAACTGCAGCTATTGAATTAAGATTGGCTGAGAATTTCAAAGCTAGAGGTTTTACAGTTCTACTTAATTATCACCCCGAAAAAACACCTGAACATGATCCTGGTGAAATAGACCTTATATGTGCTTTAGAAGGGCATATATTTGTACTTGAAGTTAAATCAACATTTTTACGTAGTACTAAAAAGGATGTTTGGTTTCATAAAACAAGAACGCTTAGAAAGGCTGGTCAACAAATTGGTAGCAAAGTGAATGCGGTTAAGCAAGCGCTAATAAACGATGCACACTTTAAAGCATCACTTGGCCTTGATACCTGTGATGTAACATCCCTAGTAAGTGGTTGGATTGTTGACACCTCGATAGAGCATGACCATGAGCACTTTTCTGGCTACTTAAAAGTATCACTTGAAGAAATAATTATTGCACTAAGAGATGATAGTCAGTTGTTATTTGACAGAGATAATTTTGTTGAAGGTCAAGAGATACAAGGAGACCCTAACTTTACTTTATATCCAAATGATTTTACGGCTCAAAACTTCTTAAGTGTTATTGAACAAGAGAAAATTTGGTAGCTAGAGAGACACTTTAGTTTATTGTTTCACAAAGGCAGACTTTGCTTCGCCCTGTACTTGCGATGGCCTAATTAGGGACTCCGCAGGAATGCCCAAGCCATCATGGAGTTTTCTGATCATTTTTAATGTCAGCGAGCGCTTATTATTAAGAATTTCATAAACACGATTACTTTTACCAATCATTGGCTCGAGGTCTTTTACCGTTAGGCCCTTTCTTTCCATTTCAAACTTGATGGCTTCGACTGGATCGGGCAATTCCATCGGAAAGTGTTTGGTTTCATAGGCTTCGACCAGTGTAACTAACACATCCAGCTTTTCCCCTTCTGGGGTATCAGAGCCTGCCATCATTAGATTTCCAATTTCTTTTAATGCCGCTCGGTAGTCGCCATCAGTTTTAATCGGTTTGATGTCCATAGTGTTTACTCCAGCAATTAAATAGTTTGTACATTAATTTTGTCATACTGCCCGTGGGTACCGATGAATCGGATGTAAACGACTCGATAGACATAGTTGATCCATACGATCAGTCGAAACTTATTCCCGGCAATATTGAATACCACTCGCCCGTCTTTAAGAATGCTGGCATTCTTGTAATCCTGCTTAATAGTTGCAGGGTTACTCCAGTCGGCAGCCAATGCATGACGATACCAAGCTAACGTTGGCTCTTTAGCATCTATGTATTCTGGGTGTTCTCACCAGAAAGATTTCAGTGTCGATAAGGCGATGATTCTCATAAGTGTTACATTAGTCCCAAAATGGGACTGATTCAACAAAAAATAACTAGAAGTAAATGAATGGGGCGTCGTCAAATTAAAGGTTCAGCCAAATCGATAACAGATTTCAAGTTGGGATAACAGAAACAAAAAAGGCTTATCTTTCGATAAGCCTTTTTTGTTATGTGGTGGAGCTGGCGGGACTCGAACCCGCGTCCAGAACACGTCAACCATCGGTACTACATGCTTATTTTGTCTTTTATTTAACTAATTTGAACTCCGACAAACAGGATTTCTCATAGCGGGCCTAATACTATTTCGCGGTTCACCCTTAGACAAGGTTCCCTCGCTATCCTGCTGGGATGACCTTCCGAACCTCTACTAGCAGAAAGAGTATGAGTGGAAGGGCACTGCCGGTTATTAAGCGGCTAGTGCGTAGTTTTCGTCGTTTGCGACTATTTAAATGCGGCTTTTATAGAGGCAAACCGCTCCTCTGCATGCACCTAAAGCTTCTAGAGTCCTGTCGAATCCATAATCAGCCCCAAGGTGTTGGTTGCAAACTACCAACGAGGGGATTATAGCATAGGCCAGTTAGCTGTGAATACAGTGTTTATGCAAATGTTGTTACAAAGCTTGTGTGAAAGGGAGCTAAGTCAATATATCGGCTATAAAACACGCATGTTCGGACAGTTATCAGCCTATAACCACTTTAATTTTCACTTCATTTACCTTATACATATGGCCAAGTACAAAAAATTTCTTAGTAAAAGCATTTTGAAAGATAAATTTAGCGGCTTGTGAATATTTATCCGGTACTGAGCTGAAGTGTTATACAAAGAGTGGGCGGACTGGATATGAGGGGATTATTATCAGTAACGTGATTTGGGTTGAAGGGGATGTTAATCCCCAGCTGAATTTGGATCGAAAGGGGTATCGAAAAATAGCAGGCATTAAATACTGATTTTATTCTTTAATGCCTGTTTAATATGAGCACGCTAAATAAATATGCGGTTGATGAGTTGGCGTTATGCCTTATGTTTCATCATGCGTTCTTTATCACGGGCCCAATCACGATCTTTTACTGCATCTCGCTTGTCATGTTCTTGTTTACCTTTACCTAAGTAGACTTCGACTTTTACCCAGTTTTTCTTCCAGTACATGGCAGTGGCAATAATCGAATAACCTTGGCGTTCAACTGAGCCGATTAACTTGTCTAACTCCCGTTTCTTGAGCAATAACTTACGTTTACGAGTAGGGTCACATACTACGTGGCTAGACGCTTGGTTTAGCGGTTGTATGGTTGAACCAATGAGAAAGGCTTCACCTTTTTCAATAGTGACGTAACTTTCTGAAATATTAATGTTACCAGAACGAATGCTTTTCACTTCCCAACCTTGCAATGACATACCACATTCGAGTTTGTCTTGAAGGTTGTATTCGTGGCGGGCTTTTTTATTAAGCGCTATGGTGCTATTTGTAGATTTTGAGTTCTTTTTATTCATAGGGCGGTATTATAGAGATTGTGTGTTGTGGTACAACAAAAATTCATCGTATTGAAAAAGTAATGGATTTAAATGACTTATGTTAATCTACTGCGGTTTTAAATCTTGACCAATTAGGGAGTGTGAATGGCGAATGTATCTCGCAGTGCGTTAGTTGCCTATAGTGCTGAATCGATGTTCGATTTGATTAATGACGTACAGCTGTACCCAGAATTTATCCCCGGATGTGCTGAAACTAAGGTTTTGCAACAAGATAATGACAATATGCGAGCATCCATTCTCATTTCAAAGGCCGGTGTTAAACAATGGTTTACCACACACAACACCCTTAAGCGTGGCGAGTTTATCCAAATGAACTTAGTTGATGGGCCTTTTTCACGCTTAACAGGTGGCTGGACTATTACGTCACTTAGTGAGTCGGGCTGTAAAATAGAATTAAATTTAGATTTTGCTTTTTCAAGTAAATTAGTTGAAATGGCTTTTGGGCGAGTATTTAACTCGATTGCTGCCAATATGGTGATCGCTTTTACAGAGCGCGCCAAACAGGTATACGGCTAGAGGTTAATAAGAGCATATGACAGACCAACAAATATCCCTTGAAGTGGTTTACGGGACACCCGAAAAACAAGCTTTACTTGAAGTGGTAGTTGAAAAAGGTACCACAGTTGAACAAGCTATTTTGGCGTCGGGGATTATGAAACGTTTTCCAGATATCAATCTTGAAGTATTAAAAGTAGGCATTTGGAATCGCACTTGTAAATTAACTGACCTACCTAAAAAAGGTGACAGAATTGAAATCTATCGCCCGCTGATTGCCGATCCTAAAGAAGCTAGACGTCGCCGCGCTGAAAAAGCGGTAGATGAGGGTAGGGCGAATAGAGTGACTGGGGGAAGAGCGAAGGTTACTGTGAATAAAGAATAGTGGTTATAGGTGTTTTTTAGGTAACATTTTTGTATGTAATATGCGGATGATAAATATATCGTTTTTTCGTTCCCTATAATAAATTATGTGACTGATATAACGGTAGTAAAGGTAAGTTTGTTGTGTTTCACCATGAATGAACCTTCGGCCTAATTTGGGAGCCAGACTTATTTTTATTAGTGCTTCAGCTAAGCCCTCTAAATATTTGTCAGTTTGCACTTCTCCAAAATCAGCCATACTTCTTTTGGTAATATGATTGATATCCTTTTCAGCCTGTTTGGAGTTGGTATAGCTATTGGGCATGAAACTCGGTTTTTGCCATTTTCACAATATCGCTAAATGCTTTTGTGCTTTCGCCACTTTCTTCTCCTTGTGTTAAAGCATTTTGCAGCATTTGTATTTTACTTTCCTCCTGCTCTAATAAACGTAAAGCTGCTTGTATGGCTTCGCTCGCAGACCCATAACGTCCATTTTCAGTTAGTTGATTTAGAAAGCCTGTAAAATGTTTTCCTAAACTAATACTGACAGTTTGCGTCATAAAATGTACCTATACTTTAAGTTCTTAAGTTTGAATCTCTATTATAGTCGTTTTCAAACGGTAAAAATAACTTCTTTAGACAGTGCCATTTGGAATGATGTTCTTGGGATTGAGTTTTGACTGTTTCTTCCTTGTTATAAATACTAGTTTTAAGGTTATAGTTACTAGCCCCATACAACATGTTTAGGTGGTGAATTGAAAATACGAACGTTAGTTAAAGGTATTCTGTTGATAACACTATTTATTATTGGTGTGGTTTTTCTATTGTCTTATCTATACGCATATTCGGAGAATAGTAATTTTGAAGAGATGCGAAAAAAAATCACTACTTAATTGCGAACAACTACCTTTGCATTGCCTGATTAGAGAAAGTGATGAAGCAGGTATTAACGCCTACATCCAGTCAAAAGCTGATATAGAATTAAAAGATGGGTGGGGGCGTTCTGCACTATTTTGGGCTATTAAGAAAGAAAAGCTTGAATATGTCGATATTCTTTTAGCTGCGGGTGCGGATCCTAATGCACGGGATGAACAAGGAAAAAGGGTTTTACTAGTCGCCATAACGTCCGGGTTTACCAAGGTTGCCGATAAACTTATTACCTATGGAGCGGATGTTAACGGTCTAACTGATATTTATTCTAAGCAGGGATTGTTGCACTATTGTGTTCACAGAAATGGAGAACGCTGTGTAGTTTATCTGTTAGAAAATGGTGCAGATATCACCATAAAAGATGGATACGGGTTTACAGTGATTGAAAGAGTTGAAATGAATAATTCTATTTCTGACAATATTAGGACACTCATAAGGGATGCTGCGAAGACGCAAACAGCGCCAAATGTTGATGAATAATGAGCAAGTCGTGAAACAGTAAATCTGCTCAACAAGCTTTGATGCACTATTAGGAAGCAGTACAGGTTAATAAAATTACGAAAACTATTTGGTATTGCCGAACAGTATTTGCCAGTGGAGGGTTTTATCGTGAAAAACAAACGTAATAACAAGATGTTTGCAGTTGTTAAATGCGCTTTGAACAGTGCAGACCTTGAACGGGTAGATTAATGATGGCGCGGCGCTTGAGTCCTCGCCATCAGTTATCTAATTGGCATATTACAAGTTAGCTGGAGGCTTACAATTCGTAAAACGCATCCACCAACTTACCAATTTTCACATCTTTCACGATTTTGTGACTATTCATTAAAGTTTCGACAGACGTTCTGTTTTCTTCAGTGGCGTTACCATAACGATCTGCTGAGGTGACAAACCCTTCGAATGTCTCGCTGTCGTTCTCAATTGTCATATAAAGATGTTGAGTACCGACTAGTTCTTCCAAACTATCAAAAAACAGGCCGTAATCGGCTTCTGATGCTTTGTCTAACGTACAGCTAAACTCAAAGCCTAAAATGGCCCATTCGTCTAAATGCATTTTTTTTCGTTGACGTCTATTTCTGCTTGGTTGTTGTGACATTATATTACCTATAGAAGTTAAAATGGATTGATAACAATCACCTTTAGCCCAATGTTATAGATCGATGCTAGGTGATGATTGCGCGCATACTAGCAGCTTTTGAAAATGGGTAGTGAAAGAAAAACAAAAGCGGATAGTTGTTAGGTTATAATGGCGAAAATGATGAGGCAAGTTGTACGTCTTATTCCTAAATACCCTTACTTTTAACAAGACATTCCCATGAATAAACAAAAAAAATTAAAACAAATACACCAAAAACGTCTGAAAACGGCCAAAGCTAAACGTAATCCGAGTAAAAAATCCTCTTATATTTGTAAAGCTGATCGGCAAAAGCTTGAAGACCTAGAGGTATTAGCACCCCATAACATCCCATAGCGGTATAGTATTGCTTACTTTTAAAATCGTAATCCTAGCGCCTCACATATAAACTTTTGAAATGGCTGGGCACGTCCAAAACGACTGGCCACCATTTTGCAAAAATCAGCTTGATACAAATCACTTTCTTGTAGAGGGCATAGGGCAATAAAGTCTTTGCGTTTTATCTCTTCAATCAATTCATGTTCTTTGTCATAACCTTTAGGTGGGCGCGTTAACTTAGTGCCTGCCAATTCATAAAGCTCGGTAAAGGGTTGATGATTAATGGCATCTAAATAAGGACCTGGTTTGGTCACTATATGATCTCGAATGGCGGCCAAAGAATCTCTATCTGGACGCCAAGTGCCCACACCTAAAAAAATATCGTCAGCGGCTATATGCAGATAAAATCCAGGGGCGTGCACGTCCTTACCCACTTCGTGGCGAAACTGTATGCCGACATTGGTTTTATACGGCGATTTGTCTTTAGAAAATCTAACATCACGATAGACTCGCATCAGCGAACCGCCCATTTTTTTGGGGCTGGCTTCATAGTGGGGTGAAATAAGCCGGATCCATTGATCCATTTGTTCGATAAATGCGAGGGCAGGGGAGCGAACGTGATCTTCGTACTGTTGTTTATGATCGTTAAACCAGTCACGGTTGTTGTTGTTTTGTAAGTCGCGCATAAACTTCATCAATGAAGGTTCGAAATGATTGAACATAGTGTTAATACTTCTTACGTTGTAAGCCTGTTGTAGCTAAAATTTTGGCTGAAATCTCTTCAATTGAAAAGCGCGTGCTATTCAGAAAAGGGATTTTTTCTTTGCGGTATAAATTTTCGACTTCTCGTAATTCCATACGACATTGCTTCAAGGATGCATATTTACTATTGGCGCGCCGTTCTGAGCGAATTTGGTGCAATCTGTCTGCTTGAATAGTCAGTCCAAACAATTTGTCTTTAAAGCGCCGTAAAGAGGCGGGTAATCGCAAAATGTCACCCATGTCGTCTTCGGTGAAAGGATAATTAGCGGCTTTAATGCCGTATTGTAGTGCTAAATATAGACTGGTTGGGGTTTTACCTGAGCGAGATACGCCGACTAAAATAATATCTGCTTCGTGATAATCTTTTAGATTGGAACCATCGTCATTTGCTAATGCATAGTTAACCGCTTCAATTCGAATATCGTAAGTTTTTTCATGAATACTATGAGTACGATGTTTTTCTGGCTTAGATGGCACACCTAAAACTTTTTCTAATGGCGCCACAAACTGATCCAAAAAATTGTAATTTATGCCCACTGATTTAGAAACAATCTTGCGTACTTCGATATTGACTATAGTGTAAAACACTAAAGGTCTTTGATCGTCATCTTGAAAACTTTCAGATATTTTTCGAACGACCTCAATGGCCTCTTCTGTGGTTTCGACGAAGGGAATCGTAATGTGTTTGAACTCGATCGTAAACAGGGAGAGCAATGCGTGGCCAAACACCTCCGCAGTAATGGCTGTTCCATCCGAAATATAATAGGCAGTTCTCAAAACATTTCCTTAACAATGGTGTAATTTAATTACGAAAAATAATAAAGTTTTACTTTTATAACAACAACATTCTAAAATCACCCTAACAACTATTAAGTGGTTATAAGGATCTCGTTTTTTATGCTGGTATTAACAGTTCAAATTAAGACGATTTGCCTAACCTAACACGATTTTTAAATTAGCAAACAATCATTTGGAGAAAGTGAGAATGCAAGAACACGTTTTGTGGTACCAACAACTAGGAATGGGAGATGTTGGGGTAGTTGGCGGCAAAAACGCGTCGTTGGGCGAGATGATTTCAAATTTAGCCAATGCAGGAGTGCAAGTTCCTGGAGGATTTGCGACCACAGCCCATGCATTTAATTTATTTCTCGAACAAAGTGGCTTAGAAGCTCGTATTCATGTTTTGTTAGATGACTTAGATATCGAAGACATTGCCGCCTTAGGTAAAGCCGGCGAAACCATTCGTAACTGGATCATCGAGACACCTTTTCTACCAGAGCTAGAAAATGCCATACGTACTGCTTTTGTAACCTTACAAGGGGAGGCTGGTGATGAAGCTTCATTTGCTGTGCGCTCCTCAGCAACAGCAGAAGACATGCCTGATGCTTCTTTTGCTGGTCAACAAGAAACCTTTTTAAACGTGAAGGGTTATGACTCTGTCATGGTCGCCATCAAACACGTATTTGCTTCACTGTTTAACGACAGAGCGATTTCTTATCGAGTACACCAAGGTTACGACCACAAAGGTGTAGCTTTGTCTGCAGGCATTCAACGTATGGTACGCAGTGACTGTTCTGCCTCAGGCGTGATGTTTTCTATTGATACTGAATCCGGTTTTGAAGATGTTGTTTTTATTACTTCATCTTATGGATTAGGTGAAATGGTGGTGCAAGGTGCTGTTAACCCAGACGAATTTTATGTACACAAGCCAACCTTGGCTAAAGGCGTTCCTGCTGTAGTACGCAGAAATCTTGGTAGTAAACTGACCAAGATGATTTATTCAGAAGATTTAGAACACGGCAAACAAGTTGAAATTGTCGATATTGATGCTGCAGACAGTCGTCAATATTCACTTACTGATGACGAGGTTATGGAATTAGCCAAACAAGCCGTCATCATTGAGAAACATTACAAAAGACCAATGGATATTGAATGGGCCAAAGATGGTATCGATGGCAAACTTTACATAGTGCAAGCTCGTCCAGAGACAGTGCGCAGCCGTGAAGATATGCAAGTTATTGAACGCTTTATGCTAAAAGGCAAAGCAAAGACTGTATGTGAAGGACGAGCGATTGGTCACAAAATTGGCGCTGGTGTAGCAAAAGTGCTCAAAGGCGTGGAAGAAATGGACAAGATCCAACCGGGAGATGTGTTAGTCACTGATATGACCGATCCCGATTGGGAGCCAATCATGAAAAAAGCGTCGGCAATTGTGACCAACCGTGGCGGACGAACATGCCATGCGGCTATTATCGCCCGTGAACTAGGTATTCCTGCGGTAGTGGGCTGTGGTAATGCTACTGCTTCCATTGAAAATGGTGACAAAATTACTGTGTCCTGCGCAGAAGGCGATACCGGGTTTATCTATGGTGATGTATTGGACTTTGATGTTGTGACATCACGGATTGACTCAATGCCTGAAATCCCACTTAAAGTGATGATGAATGTGGGTAACCCTGATAGAGCCTTCGATTTTGCGCGTTTACCCCATTCGGGCGTAGGTTTAGCGCGACTTGAGTTTATTATCAATAGAATGATTGGTGTGCACCCTAAAGCACTACTTGATTTTGATAATCAACCCGATGAATTAAAAGATGAAATCAACGACATGATAGCTGGCTATGCTTCTCCTGTTGAGTTCTACATCGAAAAATTAGTAGAAGGTATATCCACCATAGCTGCGGCGTTTTCGCCTGAAAAAGTCATAGTGCGTATGTCTGATTTTAAGTCCAATGAATACTTTAATTTAGTGGGCGGTTATCAATACGAACCCGATGAAGAAAATCCTATGCTGGGTTTCCGTGGTGCCAGTCGTTATATTTCAGAGTCATTTCGTGCATGTTTTGCCTTGGAATGTGAAGCGATAAAACGCGTGCGTAACAAGATGGATTTAACTAACGTAGAGATCATGATCCCCTTTGTGCGTACACTGGAAGAAGGGGCAAAAGTAATAGAGTTGCTTGCTGAAGAAGGCTTAGTGCAAGGTGAAAATGGCTTGCGGGTTATTATGATGTGTGAGCTACCTTCAAACGCACTTTTGGCCGACCAATTCCTTGATATGTTTGATGGTTTTTCTATCGGCTCAAACGATTTGACTCAGTTAACTTTAGGTCTAGACCGAGATTCAGGATTGATTGCCCATTTGTTTGATGAGCGTAACCCAGCAGTGAAAGCTTTGTTATCTATGGCAATTCAAGCTGCTAAGAAGCGTGGAAAGTATGTGGGTATCTGTGGTCAAGGCCCCTCTGATCATGAAGATTTGGCGCAGTGGTTAGTGGAACAAGGGATCGACAGTGTGTCACTCAATCCAGATACAGTAGTCGAAACTTGGTTATATCTTGGTGAAAAGCACGGGGCATAATCAGACTTTAGATTGAAGAAAGCCGCTTAAGTTAAGCGGCTTTTTAATTGTTTTTTTAACACTAAATTTTTAGTTTTCTATCCAGAATGATCTTATCTAATTTCCGTGCCGACTTAGACATGACATTTTGACAAGTTCGTAACCAATCTCTTGCTCTGGGCACATCATAACTGAGCATGACTAAGCCTAATAACAATACCAAGATCGAACCTGGCAGAATAAAAAATACTATGCCAAATAGGGCCAGCAGGCTACCCAATGTGATACGTATTTTTTTCTTCATGTCTGTCACCTTAAGTGGATTGAGATTGTTTTATGGTATTAAGCCTATACCAATTCAGTTTTTAGTGAAAATTTCAGTTGTTACAAACTATTTAATGCCGAACAGATCTAGAATAGAGGTGATGATTTTAGGTACAATTAACGCCTCACTTCTACACCAATTACTGAATTTCCCTTATGTTGCCAGCGTTAGACCCTCAAGCTCTTATTGAAAGTAACTATCAGGACTTTTTGACCGACTTGGCAAAGTCCACATTTTCTGGCGATGTTGAGTTTAGCTATGCTAGCCGCTTAGCGGTGTCTACTGACAATTCCATTTATCAAAAGTTACCTCAGGCTGTAGTGTTTCCAAAATCCATTGAAGACTTGTCGCTGATTGGTAAAACCGCTAATCCCTATCAAGACGTGAAGTTTTCAGCCAGAGGCGGCGGTACAGGTACCAACGGCCAATCACTTACCAGCGGCATTATTGTTGATGTTTCACGGTATATGAACCAAGTGTTAGAGGTCAATGCAGAGGAAAACTGGGCGAGAGTCCAGGCGGGTGTAGTAAAAGATCAGTTAAACGATGTGTTAAAACCTCTAGGGTTCTTTTTTGCCCCTGACTTGTCTACCAGTAACAGGGCAACTGTTGGTGGCATGATAAGTACAGATGCCTCGGGACAGGGCTCTTTGGTTTACGGCAAAACCAGTGATCATATTTTGGCCATCACATCCGTTATGGCTGACGGCACTATTTTGAATACTGCACCTATGACTATTGAAGATGCCAAGGCTTTGAGCCAAAAACACACGCCAATTGCGAAAATAGCCCAGCAGCTCTTGGACACTTGTTTAGGGAAACGCCAACAAATTCTAGATAAATTTCCGCGCATGAATCGTTTTTTAACGGGTTATGATTTGGAAAACACCCTAAATGAGGATTTATCTGCATTAGATATTAGCCGAGTTATTACTGGCTCTGAGGGTTCACTTGTTTTTGTGGCAGAAGCCAAAGTAAATATTACACCTATCGCCACGTTTAAAGCCTTGGTTAATGTTAAGTATAACTCCTTTGAATCAGCCCTAAGGCATGCACCTAGTATGGTTGCTGCTAATGCCACATCAGTAGAAACAGTGGACAGTAATGTACTCAACATGGCTAAGCAGGATATTATTTGGCATTCGGTAGAAAGTCTGATTACCGAAGTGGAAGGCAAAACCGTACTTGGCCTAAATATGGTGGAGTACAACAGCAATGATCAAGCTGATATTGAACAGAAAATAGCGGCCTTAAGTGCCAACTTAGACTCCGCAGAAAATCTAGGTGTGATTGGTTACCAAATTACCTATGACAAGGCCGATATTCAGAAAATTTATGCTATGCGTAAAAAGTCAGTGGGTTTACTTGGGAAAATAAAAGGTGCTAAAAAGCCCATTGCATTTGTTGAGGATACGGCTGTACCTCCTGAAAATTTAGCTGATTTTATTATGGAATTTAGGGCTTTATTAGATGGGCATGGTTTGAAATACGGTATGTTTGGGCATGTGGATGCGGGTGTATTACATGTACGTCCCGCTTTGGATATGTGCGACCCAGAACAAGAAGCCTTGGTGCCAGAAATTTCAGAGCAAGTGGTGGCATTAGTCGCTAAATATGGTGGCTTGATGTGGGGCGAACACGGCAAAGGTTACCGTAGTGAATATGGACCACAGTTTTTTGGACAAGAGTTGTTTACAGAGCTACGGAAAATCAAAACGGTTTTTGACCCCTATAATAAGATGAATCCCGGAAAAATCTGTACACCATTAGAGTCAACCGAGTCATTAGTAACAGTGTCCGATCAAAAACGTGGTGAGTTTGATCGGCAAATCCCCATCGAAGTTAGGACATCTTTTGAACCTGTTATGAGCTGTAATGGCAATGGTTTATGTTTTAATTACGATACAACTTCACCTATGTGCCCATCTTTTAAAATTACCGGTGATAGGCGTCATAGCCCTAAGGGGCGGGCAAGCATGGTACGTGAATGGCTGAGGTTATTGTCAAACCAAAACATTGACGTTAATGCGCTTGAACACAATGAAGATCCACCTACTTGGTTTGAACGCTTTCGAAATAGCACCGACAAAAGAGTCGATAGTGACTTTTCACATGAAGTGTTAGAAGTTATGGAAGGTTGCTTAGCCTGTAAAGCTTGCTCAAGCCAATGCCCTGTCAGTGTTGATGTGCCTGGATTTAGATCGCGTTTTTTAAGCATCTATTATCAACGTTATATGCGCCCAGTCAAAGATCACTTAGTAGGCAATATTGAAACTATGGCACCCTTGATGGCCAAAGCCCCAGGCTTTATCAATTTTTTCTTACGCCAAGGCTGGGTTAATCAAACAATTCGTAAGACTATCGGTTACATAGATACGCCAATTTTGTCGCAGCCAACCCTGAGTCAAAGGTTGCAAGATAACGCGTCTGTACAATTTGATTTAGAAACTTTGCAAAAGTTAACTGCGGCGCAACGTGCTAAAAAAGTGTGTATTGTACAAGATCCCTTTACCAGCTTTTATGATGCGCAAGTGGTTGAGTCATTAGTGACATTGATTACTAAATTAGGTTACGAAGCTGTGTTGTTACCTTTTATGCCAAACGGCAAACCACAGCACGTAAAAGGCTTTTTAAATGAGTTTGCGAAAACCGCTAAAACGTCCGCAGATTTTTTGAATCAGTTAGATGAGTTGGCGTTGCCTTTGATTGGTGTCGACCCGTCTATGGTGCTGTGTTATCGCGACGAATATACCAAAACCTTAGGCGAGGCACGTGGTGAGTTTAAGGTGCAACTTGTGCACGAATGGTTGTTGCAAATAGAACTACCAAAAGTCGCCGAAAGCAAAATCCAAAACTATGCACTCTTTGGTCACTGTAGCGAAAAAACGGCGCTGCCTATGAGTGAAGAACAGTGGCAACAGATTTTTGAAAAAACTGGCTTAAGCTTGTCTGCGGTATCAGTGGGATGTTGTGGAATGGCGGGTACTTTTGGTCACGAAGCCAGTCATATAGAAGAATCTACAGGTATTTATCAATTAAGCTGGCAACAAGCCGTTAGTCAATATAAGCCAGAACAAATAGTGGCCACTGGGTATTCGTGCCGCAGTCAGGTGGCCAGGTTCGAAACGTTTAAACCTAAACATCCTTTACAAATATTGGCTATGAGTTTGGTATAAATGCTGGGAATGCAGAAAAAGCCACTAGGGCAAAGATTAGTTTTTATTCTAACCTTACCCTAGTGTGTAAGTTCTACTCTCTCGGGGTTAAAATCATTTAGGTTGCACAACATACTTTGTCTGGCTACGCCTGCATCCATAAATACTGTACCGACTGGACGGAATCCTTGCTGTTGATAATAGTTAACACCTTCCAACTCACACTGCACTAAGACATCATCTAAACCATGTTGTTTAGCAATCTTAAGCAATGCATTAAAGAGTGCTTGATATACTTCTGGACCTATAATACCAATCCGCATAAATAAGTGG
>NZ_BAEO01000033.1 GCF_000314995.1 Paraglaciecola arctica BSs20135
TTTAACCGCGTAGCGTAAATCTCGGGGGCTTGCCCCCGTGCTGGATAGTGTAAACTGGGTCTTTTTCCAGTTTATGCTATTCATCATATGGAACTTCAGAGAAATACACATCACGTTTATCGGTTAATGTATCACTTTGTTTGGATACCCAAATATCGACACAAAGTGTTTGTAGAGCCTTATCGCGAAGCAATGAAGGCGATTATTCGTAAAATAGGGTATGACTATGATTTTGATATCCAGGAGTTGGAAATTCCAGAAGATCATATTCACATGGTTATCAAAGGCGAACCCAAAGTAGCTCCTAGTCATGTAATGCAAGTTATAAAAAGTATCTCAGCGAGAGAGTTTTTTAAGTTATATCCAGAGATTAAGAAACGATACTTCTGGGGTGGTAAGCTTTGGACACAGAGCTATTTCGTCGAAACGATCGGTAATGCCAATGAAGAGACAATTAGGAAATATGTTCAAAACCAACTAATCGAGCTGGATAGTAAAGAAAAGAACGCCAAGCAGTTGGGTCTGTTTTAAAACTCGGTCGCTTGCGGCCGATTTTTTTAT
>NZ_BAEO01000032.1 GCF_000314995.1 Paraglaciecola arctica BSs20135
ACTACTGTATTAGCAAAAACTTACGGTGGCGATGCATCAGCATTTGATCAAATCGATAACGCTCCAGAAGAGCGTGAGCGTGGTATCACTATTTCAACATCTCATGTTGAATATGACACACCAGCTCGTCACTATGCCCACGTAGATTGTCCTGGTCACGCCGATTATGTTAAAAACATGATCACTGGTGCTGCTCAAATGGATGGCGCGATTTTGGTAGTAGCGGCAACAGATGGTCCTATGCCACAAACACGTGAGCACATCTTGCTAGGTCGCCAAGTTGGTGTTCCTTACATGATCGTTTTCATGAACAAATGTGACATGGTTGACGACGAAGAATTACTAGAATTGGTAGAAATGGAAGTGCGTGAACTTCTAACTGAATACGAATTCCCTGGTGACGACTTACCAGTTATCCAAGGCTCAGCCCTTAAAGCTCTTGAAGGCGACCCAGCTTGGGAAGCAAAAATCATTGAGCTTGCAGAAGCACTAGATACTTATATCCCAGAGCCAGAGCGTGATATCGATAAACCTTTCCTACTTCCAATTGAAGATGTTTTCTCAATTTCAGGTCGTGGTACTGTTGTAACTGGTCGTGTAGAGCGCGGTATTGTTAAAACGGGTGACGAAGTTGAGATTGTTGGTATCAAAGATACTACTAAATCTACTTGTACTGGTGTTGAAATGTTCCGTAAATTGCTTGACGAAGGTCGTGCAGGCGAGAACGTTGGTGCCCTATTACGTGGTACTAAGCGTGAAGACGTAGAGCGTGGTCAAGTATTGGCTAAGCCTGGTTCAATCAACCCACATACTAAGTTCGAAGCTGAAGTATATGTACTAAGTAAAGATGAAGGTGGTCGTCATACTCCATTCTTCAAAGGATACCGTCCACAGTTTTACTTCCGTACAACTGACGTAACAGGCGCTGTAGAGCTTCCTGAAGGCGTAGAAATGGTAATGCCTGGTGATAACTTGAAATTCGTAGTAGAGCTAATTCA
>NZ_BAEO01000031.1 GCF_000314995.1 Paraglaciecola arctica BSs20135
TGCATTTTATATAGTTATGCTTTTGAAAAGATTATTCAATAACTTAATATTTTATAGGTTGGGGTAAAGTGTTTCGAAATTGAAGATTAATTTCGATAGATGCATCCATATTAAATACACGAGTTTAATTCAAGCTATTCTATACTACCTGAGAAGAGAAATATTTATATCTAATGCTTTAATAGTCAAATAATGTTCGGATATTTTAAGTTTTCCAGCATTATGACTGAATGATCCAAAGCTCTTTTTTAGAAATAGCTAAATACTAGACTGAAAAAAATCCATGAAATATTGGTATAGATTGGCGCAAGAAGCCGCGTACCAAAGCGAGAGTTAAAAACATCTTTTCAAACGCATCTCATAAAATCGAGCCAGCGCTATATTGGGAGAGTGACATACAATTAATAGTGTTGAGCTTGAGCAGACCATAGCAATCAATAGATAGCGTTTGCCAGTGTTAACTTGATCGATCCAAAACTAAACCTGGATTATCACAACACGCCAGATAACCGCTATAAACGACTACACCATAGAGTTCCTATAATGTATATTATGTTAAATTGAGTATCTTACGATTATTACAAGCTCTTTACCGTACTTACGAACGGATCATTAAATTAGATTTGAGATTAAACCTATAACTAATTCCCTAGACGCTCTTAAATTGAGAACGTTCAGGATTAATTATACTAATGTGATTAACAAGCATCTTCTATTTGTGCCTTGCCGATGCGATCAATTTTCCGTCTTCCATTAATTTTGATAACACCTGCTTTTCAACGTACTGATCTCTGGCCAACAACTTAGCGTCAGATTTTTTACTTATCGATGTTGTTGATGCTTCCCAGCCTTTTATAAATGAAGCTTCGATATTAGCTTTTATAATTTCCTTATCTCTGAGGGATATTCGCTGCATTAAACTATGTAAAGCTCCTTCCTCATTTCCATAGATGTTGTCTCTGATTTCATTAATAGCTTCATCTCTATGCTCTACATAAAGCTCGGACATTAAATAGTCTAAACATTCATCGACACTTTCTGAGTTAATAGACTTCATGGTGTCGGTAAGTCTTTGCCTAATAAATTCTGAAACTACGACTGTTTTTCTATTATTTTTCGATCTGTATTTATAGCTTCTATAGCGAGTTCTAAACACTTCAAGTTTGTCAGCGGCAATGTACAGTTTTAGTAGTTTGAAGGCTTCTTTAGCTGTCTGAACTTCTTTTACCTGGCTCCATAACAAGTGGATATGTGAAGTCAGTGCTTCAGCAGAGTCTTTTTTAATAAAACTCTCTGACTTTAACTCACTCAGAAAAACAAGAATGTTTTTCCGGTACATTTGCCATTCATAGTCAATTTTATGGTGCTTAAGCATAGTTCCCAACAACAATGATATACATAAGTACTCTTCCTATAATAATGTGATGTATCACTAAATTACCATGATACATCATGTAACTGCCCTACTCTTTTCTTTTTGCTATTGATGGTTCGGAATAAACCATAGCGTACAGAGCCACTATTATTGCGCTTATCCTTGTTGAATTTGCTTACCACAAGGATAGCAACACAGTATGTGATTGATGTATTTTCATGCATCTAACATATTGTTTTAATTACAATTAACCGTATAGACACGGTAGCCCCATGGAAAGATCAGATTAAATAGATTTTTTAAAATATATAATTAGCAATGCTCAAAGATTTGGCTTTAAAGTGAAGCATAACTGCGACTAAGCTTGTGTCGAAACCAAAACAATAAAAGCATGATGTATCATGAAAATGAGTTTAGTTTGCTGATCAGAGAATTTTTTATTTGGGTGTAATTATTAGCTAGCTGTCGCATCAGTTCTGAAACTTTGAAAAATCACTACCCATAAACCTTTGTTAAATTTTGGCGCGACTTAGTGTTTTATAAACGACTCAAATCTATATGTCTCTTGTTACTGCACTTAGCTTGTTTTGGCTATCTGTAGTGCTCACATCGATTTCAGATATATCATGGGCACCACGTTTTAATACATGGCTGCATCGATAATGAAGAAATAACAGCATGTCATCAGTATTAACTACAACTGTATCTAGAATAGTTTTTAGCTTAAGTACATTACCAGTTTTTAGTTTTACTGAGATGTTTGGTGCCGTAATGTCTGGTAAAGAAAACTTTAATTTTGACCACGGAGATGCATTGTAAACCTGTACCGGTTCATTACCTTGCAGATAGCCTTTAGCCATCAATTTTTTCGGTGACGCGTTAAAAAATAGCGGATTAAAATCAACGGGTAACTTTGGAGACCGATCATTGTCCCATTTTTTATCATATGTACCCGCTAACAAACGCCTAGGCAACCAATTTGGTGACGTAAAACCAAAACCAACAGGTGTTGGGCAATCTGTATAGTGTGTAATGAGATGGTTTGGATCTTCAATATTTGGTAAAGGTGCGTCTTCGATGCATGTGTTGCTATTTTTATGGTATCCCTTTCCTACAGGATTTTTTTGTTCAAATGGGTGACCGTGTTTTGATTCAACACTGGTATCAATTCCTCCAAATGCATTTTCATAAATTAATGGTACTTCTGTCACTATGTCAGGCTCGGACATGGTCATGCCTAAGGCATTTTTACGCCAAAATCTATCACCAAAGATCTTTGCGGTTTGTATATAGTCCCCTACCCTGAAACCACAATCGAATTGTGTCATATTTTGATTTGGTGCTCGTGCGTTTGCGATTAAAACAATATCAGTATTCATTTTAAAAGGAGTGCATTCAGGTTCGTATTTATAACTGCTGGTTTCTGGATCACCATATAGTTCACCAGCAAGCACTGCGGCGACTTGCTCTTTCATTGGTATAACAGGACCAAATCTGTCAGGTTGAATTCTAAAAGCGGCTTTAACCAGGCCTACAAATAGAGGACGCATTTCTTCATCTTGAAGAAATAGTGGCTCAAAATGAAAAGATGTAGTGTTCGTTACTTTGGGGTGACCCATAAATCATTCCTATTACTTAATAGCCTCAGCATGGATTTATTGCTGCATATTCCCAGAGAAATACCACTCTCCTTGAGAATACTTTCCGTCGACTTTTGTTGCCCATTGGTAAAGCGCTTGAATAGATTTTTGCTGTAATTGAATACAATCTTTGGTAGATAAAAATAGTTTTGTTTTGTAACGGATAACTAACTCTTGGTATGACAACTCACGAATAACATTACCCACAAAATCAGAATGTAAGGTTCTAACAAGAGAGACTGGGGATATTAACATTCCAAGTCTATAACGCTTACCACTAACATACTGTGAATAATTTTGATCCCACCAGTCTAGCCAAACTTTAAAAGAAGCAGATAGTTTCTCAACCTCTTCACCAAAAGCACGACCATCAGTTCTTTGAGGCATAATACCTTGATTGAAGGCTTCTACTTCATCTTCAAACAAGTCATCTTTGACCCAAATATCTTCTTGTAATACATTTTCTATCAACCGAGCCCCTGTAATAATGAACAGAGCATTGGCAGCAAATTCAGCTAAAGCGTCTTCTTTAAGTAGTTTTATTAATTCTGGTATAAACTCGGCTACTCCACCAACTGCCAAACAATGAATACTATTTTCATCCCAGCTTGCTGTTTCGTGCTTTGTTATTAATGCCGTGAAAAAAGCATTGCTAGCACCAGCAGCTATGCTCATCAAGGGCAACTCCTGATGTTTAACCTTAGGAATAGTCTGCTCAACTATGTGTTTTCGTCCTAAACGATACAATGAGAATACCGCGGCATCTTTTTGTTCTTCTGAACCATTAACCACAAAATGTGTTAATAGTTTATTGCTGTTTTTGTCAGGGAAATAACTACTGGCTTGAATATAAGAGATGGGATCTATATCGTCATGAGTGGAAGTAGCATCGAAAATCTGCTCAAACTCAATGTTACTAGGTATTTTATCTAACTTGATCAGTACGGGTAAAAATAATGACAGCAGCTTTTGTTGTTCATTAAACTTATTTTGCAAAAATGAATCATGCCAACTGTCTGGCATACGATGCAATAAAGCTAACTGGATAGCTTGTTGTACCTCATGGTCCTGCAAATCAAATTCGTTTATTTTACCTAAAAACTCGTCTCGTTGATCAAGCAAGCAATAAAGACTTATCAAAGTGTAGATTACACCTACATCCCCTTCCAAAGCCGTCTCTTGGGTAATTAATAATGCCCGTTCGCCACCAATAATTAATCCATCAAGATGTGCTTCTAATCTAAGTTCCTCTGAATAATAGGCAAACCATGCTAATTCGGGATCATTTAAAAACGCTAATCGTTGCTCATAAAGAAAAGATGCCTCTTCTACATGTTCCTCATAGAGTTCATTCACAAATTGGCGGTAGCTTGTAGCCATAATAATAAGTCTCTATTTAACTAATCAATATCCAATTAAAAGTAGCAACAATGGCGAATATAACGGAAATTCTCAGCCACGTTTTACGCGCTATTTTTTTTTCAGGTTTGTTTTTGGTCACAATAAACAAAATCATGAATATGGCGGAAACAACATACAATATTATAATGGCATTCATTGCTATTCTCCGGGGAATGGCGCGGTCATAACCACCAAACTATTTGCGGGACAATACTGATAGTGTGTGGTTATATTAATTCCGTGGATTTTGGCAAGGTTTATAAGCGCAACACCTTCAATAAATACCTTTCGTTGAGCAAGTACTTCTGGTGTATCCAACTGGCCACGTTTTTCATTTTTTTCTATTAACTCTTCCTGCTCGACAATAAGCTCTTCAAAAGCGTCTTCAAAATCGTTCACATCTTTTTTCATAATCGCATTAATAACATTCACTCTGACACTTTCACCACTCAAGTCTTCATACCGAGTAATGAGTGTCTGTATCTGTGTATCATTTAGGTGTTGTGCAACCAAATGATATAACAGTTGTGCGTAACAATAGTCTTCTTCGTACTCCATCTGCTTTTCAAATTGAGTGGGGGAAAGTTGAGCTATTTCTTTAGCCAAATTAAGATCCTGAGCTGCCGCAGCGCAAAGAAAGCCTTGTATACGCCCCGAACACTGATGATAAACTTGGGTTTTACCTGCCTCTTCAAGTTCTGATAAAAACCGCTTTCTTAATAAAGCAGCCCTTATTAAATTATGATAAAAACCATTACTATTTCCTTGCACCAAAAGTACTATGATGGCCAACGACTGAGTTTGATCAATTAGTTTATTAATCAAATCACCTTTTTCATGCTGCGGCATGTCAGGGTTATCGAGACCTTGCATAAAAAATGCAATCTCATAAGAAAGCGCTTCACCTATCTGTTCAAAATCCATGTTATTACCTGATTGTTAAATGCTTAAATATTAATAACTATATTCAGAGGTTTCTTCCCACTCGATCCCAGTAAAACCATTATCATCTATCTCTTTTGCCAGTGTTTTACTTACACAAGTGACATCATACAAACCTTTTACTCTAAAGATTTGAATATCAGCTGGAATACTTTCATCAAGCAAAATTAAATTTTCAACCGTATCATACATTTCCGCATTCAAATCATCGACTTCCAACTCGGTTTGAGTTTTATCGATGGCATCAATGACTTCTGTGGAATGTAATAGGAAATACTGTTCGATAACCCTGCTCTTATGATCCAACATGTCTACGGGTATAAACTCTAGATTAGGGATATCTTTGCTTTCTAGATATGTTTTAAGCTTGGGGGATATTGGAATGACACTTTGAGTATTACCAAAACTATCCAGCATTAGGAGATCATTAGGATAGTCAGGATCAGCACTAAACTGAAGATTATTGGGCATATCATCAACAAAAGAAACGCCTGTTCTCAAAGCAAGTTTTTTCTTAATATTTAATAGTTTTTTAGGCACATAAGCATTAGGCACATCCTTGAAATTCCAAATGGTAAATCTGTCATTCATTATACTTTTTCTTCTTGGTTCTTCATTAACCCTTCGCGCGAAATCGCCCTATGAGAAAATGGTTCTTAATCCATGCTAATCCCTAATGGTTATCGCTAATTAATTAGTAACGATATTCTGAGGTTTCTTGCCAGTAAATCCCTGTAAAACCCTTATCATCAATCTCATTGGCAAGTGATTTGTTAATACAGGTTGCATTGTATAACCCCTTCACTCGAAAGATTTGAATATCGGCTGGAATATTTTCATCAAGCAAGACTAAGTTTTTAACTGAATTATACATTTCCTCATTTAGCTTATTCACTTTCAATTTAGTTTGAGTTTTATCGATGGCATCAATGACTTCTGTAGAATGCAATAGGAAATACTGAGCGATTACCCTATCTTTATGATCCAACATATCTACGGGTATAAATTCAAGGTTCGGGATCTCTTTCTCTTCCAGAAACGCTTTTAGCTTGGGTGATATTGGGATAACACCCTGAGTATTACCAAAACTATCTAGCATAAGCAGATCATTAGGGTAATCAGGATCGGCACTAAACTGAAGGTTATTGGGCATATCATCAGCAAAAGAACGGCCCATCAAAAAAGGAAGTTTCTTCTCTACGTTCAATAATTTTTTGGGGACATAGGCGTTAGGTACATCATCAAAGTTCCAGATAGTAAACCTGTCATTCATTATACTTTTTCTCCTCGGTTATTATTTATCATTTTGATTCCATCAACATTGCACGGGCAAGTCCTATAATTTTTTCTGCCATAGAGTCACTGACTTTACCCAATGGGAATGTCATCTCCGTTGGGCGTTCTGCCATAGAGAAGTTCTTATACCAATGATTGCTATTTGTATCTTTTTCTACCCCTTTCATTCCCCCTTTCCATGCTTCATGGGTACCCTTATATACTCTATCATTAGCTCGCTCTAGTAGGATTTCCTTCATATTTTCAGATAGGTCATCCAACGCATCTTTTATACTATTGATTTTGTCGGTTTGATGCATTTCTTGAGCCTCTTCGATATCTGCAACAATAGCTTCAAGACGCTGAATTATTTCCTGATTGTAACCTGATAATGCGTTTCTTCCTGTATGACTGTAGTTATGTTGCGGGATATCCTTAAAAGGCGGAGCTGTATCTTTTCTATCAGACAGCATATTCGACAATTTTTTACTAGTTTCTTCCGAAAGTTCAGATAATGCTTTATTTCCTAATGATTCTTTATTTTTAGACTTTATTTCATCTAAAACTTCACTTGAAATACCGACAAAGTTATCGGTATACCACATGATGGTGTGCCCCCACATGGGCATGGCGATCATATTATCCTTGGTGTTAATGCACCATTTAGTTCCAGAAATCACACTTGGACTTGAGTTGGCTTTTTCATCCCATCCAATAATAACCTCAGTTACACATGCAACTGGCAATACATGATGAGCTTCAAACGAGCGTTGATTTTTGCGCAAACTGTCAATTAACTTGGTCGAAGAATTCTTTCTTGCAAATTTTTGCGGGTATTTGTCCCAACCAGACGCCTCTCCTTCGCACATTTCTTTATAATTATTCCCACAGCCGCACGCTTTCGCTGCTGCCACTGTGCAAAATTCATTAGTGGTGCTTCCTCGCCTGTGTTTATTGGACATTATTTTGCCTCTCATTTGCTAAGCTAACCGTAATCCCACTTCTCAAAACGCCATCTGCAGATGCCATTGCATAAGCGTGGGAGCTTGGCGCGTACCCTCTGTTAAATGCTTCACATATTAAGACAATGGCAATGGCACCATAGGCTGCATCTGTGTAACCAAATGAGGTAACTGGAAACCAAGTATCGCTAACTACAGTATGTGGTTTAGCTTTTGTCAAAAAATGTAAAGCGCCACCCCATTCAGCAGCTCTGGGCTCTTCACCGTTGTGATCCGACATGACCCATGCTTGAAAGATATTGTCTTTATCTGTTACGGGTAATAAGCGATTTAATATATTAGCTAACACTTTACCATCAGGTATTTGTGCTTTTAGTTGGCTTGTTGAATTTTTATCAATGATACATTGCTGGATGTTAGCTTGGGGTTTTAAACCAAGTTGGGCTGCAGCCTTAGGCGTGCATACAGTAAACGCAGCCCCTGCTTCTCCGGGTTGTACACCAACAGGGTTGTCACTACTCTTTAATCGACTACAACCATGTAGCCATTCAAGTTCTTTGATAGACACTAACGAATCTACTGCCACAATAATAGATAAAGAAGCTTGCTCTCTAACATCATTATCAGCCGCCTGGTTATTGCAATTAACTGCGTTAATACATTCTGATACACCTGAGCTTCCAGAAAAAAATATTTTTTTAATTTTTGGTACCACTGGCCAAGGTAAATCTTTAAAGCTCTTATTTATTGTGGAGTGATATAAAGTTTCATCTGGCTCTTCATTATCAAGCAAAGCTTCTAACTCAAACTCTTGTGCACTGGGTTCATCGGTTTGTAATGCAATACCTTGATTGGTTCTGTGAGGATGAGGTAATGAAAAATAGACATCTAAAGGGATGTTAATATTGTCCCGGTTTAGTTGTTCACAGATATCGGCCAGTGTTTTGGTTAATATAATGCCTAACCTCGCCTGATCTTGAAATCCTGAGGTAATAAATGGCAACGGATGAATAATGGCTTTTTCTATTTCATCCATCGCAGGCATACCTAATGGATAGTTGTCAGCCTCTTGGCTTCTTACCAGCCCTGCCCTAGCACCAGCAGCACTAGAGCGACAATCTAATCCCAGCGAGGTGTTTAACGCTGTGTGTAAGATAGCTAATACCTTCATAGTCTTAACTCAAAACCCTATTCATTATTTTATAATGGCTTGTTACAGATATCACATTCTTCTTTGATGATGGCAACACCAATAATAGGGCCCTGTAATACTGGAAATGGTGGTGTGTTTTTATCATTGTGCAACATTAAATCAAATGCTCTGGCAACGTTTTTACCTTCAAACTTCACATCAAATGAGAAATTAACGAACTCTGCTTTACCTTTGGTTTTACTCGATATAATGCCACCGCCAGCAGTCCCGGCTTCATCACCAGTACTGGTTTTGAAGTTCGAGTCTTTCACACAAACGGGATTGCCATCACATTTTACTTTTTTAGTCCCTTTGGCAGTATCAGAAGACATAGCTATGTTTGGATAAGGTATAGGGATAGGGCCTGCCGGTGTAGGCGTTTTACACACATCAGGAAAAGCAATAGTGATCCCATTACTTGCTTTATGCACTACAGACATAAAGTTAACACCTACACTAACGCTCATTAGATACTCCTAGTAATAAACATTTAATTGTCTTCTTTTAATCTAACGTTGTTATTTCAAACATTAGTTAACTTGTACGTTTGCGCCTTTTATTTTATTTGCGCCCGAAGATCGAGTGGTAATGTTTGTCCCTTTAATGGTCACCTTGCCATTTCGGGACAATGATAGAGAACTTTTTCCACATTTAAGTACCACTTCATTTTGTGCTTGTAGAATGATCTTTTTCCCATCGACATGAAGAGAAGAAGTTAACACATCCCCTAATAGCCCTGACGATGACTGATGCTCAGGATCCAAAGTATCAGAAATAAACCCCATAATAATAGGTATGTCGCCTCCCATAAATAGGATGACGTTATTGCCTGATAGTAATAACGGATCATCCTTGATAGTAACTATAGCTTGAGCAACAACAGGTTTAATATGGCATGGGGAAGTAATCAAAGGCCTTTGTTGTTCATCCAACCCAATAAATTGACCAATAATAAGGTCACTAGTAGCTTCAAGCGGCAACGAATGTATTGCAGACAAATTAATTCTCCTTAATCTTGCTACCTTTAATGATAACGTCACCGCTTCCTTTCACGGTTATTTTTTTACCTTTAAGGGTAATATCACCATTCTTTTTCATGGTGATCATTGCTTTTCCAGTTTTAAAGGTGATTTCATCATCTGCTATAAATTGAATTTTCTTGGCATTGACGCTTAATTCCTTTTCGATGTTAATAGCACTTTTTCCTGCGATAGCTTCCTTGTTGTCTTTTCCTACTGACAGCGACCGGTTGTTACCTATAGTATCGCTATGATCGTCGGAAACGGTAAGTGTACGATTTTTACCTACACTCTCAGATTTATTTCCGCCAATTGACTCTGACTTATTCCCGCCTACTGATTCTGTTTTTTGCGCACCAATTGATTCAGCATATAAGCCGCCTACCGTTAATTCCATAGCCACACCAACGGATTCTGCAACGTTAACCATAACTGTCTCAGTTAAACTTCCGCCCACTGTAACCTGCATATTGGCGCCAATAGTTTCAGAATGGCTAGCGCCCACTTGTGTGGTTTTATTATTACCTATTGTTTCGCTAAGGCAATTCTCAACCATACTGTTGTAGTCTTTTTCAGCATGCATATAGAGTTCTTCTTTGCCTTTTTCATCTTCAAAGCGTAACTCATTAAAATTGCTGGTGTTGCCACCTTTAGTACTTCTGGTTTTTATGCCACTTTGGGTAGCATTTGCAGGTAGATCGTAAGGAGGCATAGACGTACCGTTATATACACTACCTATTATAATGGGCCTGTCTGGATCCCCACCTAAAAAATCAATTAACACTTCTTGCCCAATACGGGGAATTTGGATCTGTCCCCAGTTTTTGCCAGCCCAAGTTTGGGCAACGCGTATCCAGCAAGAACTGTTTTCATCGGCTTGTCCATATCTGTCCCAATGAAAATGTACTTTGACCCGACCATATTTATCGGTCCAAATTTCTTCGCCAGCTTTACCCACCACCATGGCTGTTTGTGGCCCAACCATCTTGGGTTTTGTTGCAGTGATCTGGGTTCTGTAAACAACAGTTGAAGGAATAGCAGTAAACTCACTGGTAAATACTTCAGAATCGACTTGATTTGAATTTGATAAAAATTCGTCAGATTGCAAATTACAACGGTAATGGGTGATAAGATATTGGCTATTTTGATCATCTCTATAATGATCTTTTAAACTAAAGTGACTGCCCGAAAATAAGGTTCTTACATTACTGTTTGCAATTTTAGTTTCGTAAGCGACATTCTCTTTTTCCATTAATAAACGGGTATATTCGGATCCCATACCACGCTCTTTATATTTTCCAGGATAAGTAAATTTTTCTAATGAAGACAATGAGGCGGTTTTAGGATCAGTGGATACAAATTCCAAATTCTTTGATGGTGTTTCAAAATCAAAATCTGACAGACGAATACCACCAGTTTTTATTTTCCTGTAGTTTTCCCACTTACTTATACCCTCAATATTAAACTGATTGCTGGTATCTTCCGCATGGTAAAATGGAATATTTCCTTGATCTGACAAAATAGAACTGTCATCAGCCATTATGAAGGTATGTTTGCCGTCTGTATGTTCGAAATAATAATAAATGCCCTCTTGCTCCATTAACCTGGTAACAAAATTAAAGTCACTTTCATTAAACTGAACAACATATTCTTGAGGTTGATAAGTGCCTGTTAGTTTGATTTCATAATCTGAAAATCCTAATGAATCAAACACTTCTTGAATGATATCTGGGTAGCTTTTATCTTGGAATATTCGGCAGTTCTCGCTTAACTTCAGTAGCCAAAACCAAGGTCTGATCATGGCACCATAACGACTATATCTGTCAGTGTTAGGCAACTGGTGAAATTCAGTAACAAAACCGTTAAAGTAACGAACATCGTCTGCTGTTCCTAAACGAACAGTGACATTTTTACCCATTAAATCGTCTAACGAAATATTATGATTTTCACTTATCAATTCGACGTCAATCGTAAATGGTCGAGCTAGATCTTCTATAATTTCTGCTTTATAAAGCGCTAATTCGTCTTCGCTTAATGGAGTAGAGATAGCAATTAAACGATTTTCTTGTACAAGCATTTCAAACTTCCTTTCGTCTAGTCCTATTTACATTTAAAAATGTGAAGAAAAACAATTAATAATTACTTTGATTATACTAGTTTTACTAGATTAGTTTTTTCACAATATAGATTAAAGCATGATGTGGTCAATATTTTTACATATTTCTATGAAGCAATTCTTACAATTCAGCCATGTTCTGTAACCCTTCTATGAGGTATTTGCTGATTTTGCCAATGTGCCTAGTATTGTTTTAGACTTCCAAAGAAGCTTTCTACCTCGGTATTAACACAGCAACCACCTTTCCATTCATACTGTGTTTATGCTTTGACGATATCAATTTTTTATACTCTTGACTCCCATTCAATAGGTATATCTATCCATTGAGAGTACTAAATCGAATAACTAAAGTAGCATCTCAGCACTAAATCTAGCCATAACAAGTAATGTAGTTACAACTTTAAATTTGGTAATAAAATTATACCAACAATAGCATGGAGTTTGAGAAGAATTCTGTTTCATTTTTTAATTTGAACGCACATTAAGGGATAGTCATAGATTTACATCTAAATAGAGATTTAACCAATACCCTAATTAGATTTTTACCGATATCTTATTGATATTCAGACAACACTACTCCAGAGCTGGGATAGAAGTGACAGGCTCTTGGATCGTGGTTTAGCGAAGCTGGAAATTGATTCCCCAGTTCAGTTGTTAGTTAATTTATATCCTTTTCAAAAACGTCTGCAATTCGAAAATTGTAAAATTAGTTATATCACCTTTTACCAACTTCCTAGCTTGTGATGGTGTTACGCCCAGCGTTTGAACTACATTTTTAATAGGTGCAGCCTTAAGGTCTAACTTTTCGTGAATTATAGTCATCAGGTCTGAACATTGCTTATCAATTATTTCTTGTTCTGGAGAATCTGAAACAGCTTTCAATATGTTGTTGTGTTCTGGGGGCATTTTGTAAAACTTTTATAGTAAGGCGCTTAACGTGCATTTGATTTTACATCATTTTAAGCCTGCGGCAAAATTAGGCTTCTCATAAACGAAATTTTTTTTAGCTAATAACAAAAACCATCCATTCAAAACCTATGATTTTGACTTGATATATGGGGTTTTAAGCGTTCATAGCTAATATGACTATTGTCAGTAGTTTTAAATCAAAAGGTAAAACTTATAAGGGGTTATCTTCTATATTATTGATAATAAGCTGTTGAGTTTGAGGCAACTCAAAGACACTAATAAAGATTACGGGTCATACTATATCTTTCTCGGCATTTTGTTACTTGATTACGAGCTGCCTCAACAGCCTCAACTTCAGTCGCTTCCAAAATACCATCTATTACTCGCATTAAATGACCTCGCATCAATTCGCGAGCTGCCTGAGCATTATGTGCTTTTAAAGCTTCATAAACTTCACGGTGCTCTTCAACAGATGGTTTAACGCCACAATCGCGCACTTTTTGATACATACGCCTAGTGAGGACTGATCTTTCTCTCTCATCCCAAAGTCCTTCAATAACCGAAGTAATAGCACTATTATTTGTTGCTCTGGCTATAATCATATGGAATTTTTTATCAGCCGCTTCATGAGTCTCTATATCATTATTATTTTCACAAGCCATCTCATTTAAAGTTTCAGCAAGTTGCGCTAATTCGTCATCAGTTATCATAGATGCCGCTAGAGCAGCAGCTTCACCTTCAAATAATGCTCTTGCTTCAGTTAACTCAAATGGACCGACATCTTTATCAGAAAAACGACTTTTCCTTTTGCGACTTTCAATCACATAAACGCCTGAGCCCATACGTACTTCAACAAAACTTTCTAGTTCAAGAGCAATGACAGCTTCACGGATCGTTGGGCGACTGACACTAAACATCGAAGCTAAGTCTCGTTCTGCAGGTAAACGCATACCCACCGTATATTTTCCCGATTCGATTAAAGCGACTAATTTTTCAGCCACTTGTTGGTAAAGACGTGGCGTTTTTACAGTTGGTGATCCCATAATATTTTATTCACTAGAAGTTAATGTAATTAACGAACCACACCAAATATTTGGTAGCTACTAATACATATCATATTGGTTACTTTTATAAAAAAACAATAGCTTCCCCAATTATCAATATAAATGCTATGGAAATGGTAGAAACATATATCGTAAATTTAAGCTACGCTCTTAAGTGCTTTAATAACACCTCTAATTTCGGCTAAACCTTTCAAACGACCGATACAAGAATACCCTGGATTTCCCTGTTTATTGATATCGTCTAAAATTTGATGACCATGATCCGGCCTGATAAATATTTCATGACTAGTTTCGCCAACATCACGGGATTTCTCCTCAGCCAATAAGGCAGAAATCACCCCGACCATATCAACATCGCTTGATAGATGTTCAGCCTCATAAAATGAACGCTGTTCATTTTTATCGCGACATACGCCACGTAAATGAGCAAAATGAATGCGCGAACCATATACTTTAGCCATTAGCGGCAAATTATTATCCGGGCGGCTGCCGTAGGTCCCTGCACATAAAGTAATACCGTTAGCTGGGCTTGGCAGTGCTGAAAATAGAATATCTAAATCTTCTGACGTACAAATAATCCGTGGTAAACCTAACATGTCCCTTGGTGGATCATCGGGGTGAATAGCTAATTTAACACCTAATTGTTCCGCTTTAGGTAACACTTGCGCCAAAAATGAGAATAGATTCTTTCTAAGAATATCTTTGGTTATGTCTTTATAATTTTCCAGCATATTACGAAAATTATCGATAGTGTAACCATCCGTCATTTTCCCAGGTAAACCTGCGATAATATTTTTCGTTAATAGCGCTTTTTCGTCTTCAGACATTGCTAACAAAGTTAGTTTTGCTTGCCTTAATTCATCATCTGAATAATCGGCTTCAGCATTTTCTCTCTTTAAAATATACAGATCAAAAGCCGCAAATTTTTGTTGGTCAAATCTTAGTGCATAACCTCCATTGGGTAATTGAAATTTTAAATCCGTTCGAGTCCAATCAATTACTGGCATAAAATTATAACAAATTGTTTTAATGCCACATTTTGCTAAGTTTTCCATTGATGTGATCCAAGCATCTACATAGCGTTGATTATTTTCACGCCCTAACTTAATATCTTCATGCACAGCAATACTTTCAACAACGGACCAAACTAAAGAGCATTGAGGTGTATTGTCCTTTTCAATTAACTCTTTGTGAGCTTGAATTTGCTCTACAGGCCACACTTCACCAGTTGGTATAGTGTGTAAAGCACTAACGATATCTGTGGCTCCAGTTTGTCTAATGTCTGCTATTGATACCGGGTCATTAGGACCAAACCATCTCCAAGCTTCACGCATTATAAAATCTCCATTGTTTGATTATTATTGTCTTTGCCGTTGTTCAACGTATTTGATGTTACGGCCATAATTTGTATGTTCTGTTAGCTAACCCAAGAGCTGATTAAACGGCCAGTTTTCTGCTTAATCATGACCTAGTAAGCTTATGGATTGTTTTACCTTGAGCTTCAATTACATCATCGTTCTAAAGGCTCGCAATCGACGAAACTCCATAGTCAGATTCGTTCGGCCTTATTTAACCTATTTTCAAATATCAAGTTAAAATAAATATAACAGATACACTATTGGTAAGTCCAAAATTAATATCACTTATTTTATAACGATCTTATATAAATAGGGCATCTCATAGACAAAGCGCCAAAAATCAGTTGGTTAGTTTTCAGCTATTGGGGAAGTTGTTGTTATTTTCTAATCAAAATGAAAAAAAACTGGTAAGGCCGATTACCCGCCATTTATATGGGTCGGAATAGTAAACTTTTGATAATGTATCAGACTAAGATTGCGATATTCAAGAATGTAGAATTGAAGATTTTATGCTTAGTATTGGTAGCGTTTAGGAGGTTATTCTTAATATTTCTCCTAATGTCTCTTAGGTGTTGCAAGTGATAATAATGTGTTCAACCCAATTCGAGCTTCACTTAAGCTATTTTGAAAAACTTTTATTAGTTCGAATCATCACAATTTAACAGCGCTCCTAGCTTTCCTAAATAAATTCGTTACCATATTAAGCATATCGTCCTAATTTTGTCATAGCTTTCATATGGAATTCGCATTTATTCTCCTAGCATTCATCTGTGGTTTAGGCCTTAAGTTAGTTGGGTTACCTCCTTTAATTGGTTACTTGATTGCTGGCTTTACACTGAATTACCTTGGTTTTCAGTCATCAGACTCTTTACAGACTATTGCCAATTTAGGCATTACCTTAATGTTGTTTACCATTGGCTTAAAACTCAACGTACGTGATTTATATAAAAAAGAAGTTTGGCTGGGCAGTATTTGCCACACTGTTATATGGGTAACCTTAGTCAATATATTGTTATTTGCTTTCTCTTGGCTCGGTTTAGCTACTTTTGCAGACTTAGACTGGTCCACCCAAGCCCTACTGGCTTTTTCATTAAGTTTCAGCAGCACAGTGTGTATTGTAAAAATTCTTGAAGAAAGTGGCGAAATCAAAACCCGCCATGGCAAATTAGCCATTGGCATATTGATTATGCAGGACATAGTAGCAGTGCTGTTTCTGGTCATAGCTACCGGCAAAGTACCCTCGGTGTGGGCCTTACTTTTGTTATTATTATTTTTCGCGAAACCTTTGTGGAGTATGGTATTAGAACGTGTGGGACATGGCGAATTACTAATATTGTCGGGTTTTTTGTTCGCATTGGGAGGGTATGAACTATTTAAGGCGGTAGGAATTAAAGGCGATCTAGGGGCATTGATTGTTGGAATGTTTATAGCTACCCATGTTAAGTCATCTGAAATGTCAAAAGCGCTAATGGATTTTAAAGATATTTTTCTGGTTGGTTTCTTCCTTACCATTGGTTTTAGTGCGCTCCCTACCCTAGATTTAATAATGACAGCCGTATTACTCTGTCTGTTAATCCCCATCAAATTTATTTTGTTCTTTTCGTTATTTACTTTATTAAAATTAAGGGCGCGCACCAGTTATTTAGCGAGTTTAGTATTATCTAACTACAGTGAGTTTGGTCTTATTGTTGTGGCATTGGTTGTTAGCCTAGGTTGGCTTAGTGCAGACTGGTTAGTCGTTTTAGCTTTGGCAGTGTCATTCTCATTTGTGTTAACAGGCTTAGCTTACAAAACCTCGCATAACCAATACACTCACTTTAAAGATAGACTTAAGTCTTTCGAAAGTAAGCATCGATTACTTGAGGATGTCTACGTACAACCTACAGGTGCTGAAATTATCGTAATTGGACTTGGAAGAGTTGGAAAAGGCGCTTATTCATCTTTAAACACTATTGTAGGTAACAAAGTCTGGGGTATGGATGCTGATCGTACTCGTGTACGACTACTTAATAAAATGGGTTATCAGGCCATGGTCGGAGATGGCGACGATGTTGATTTATGGGAAAATATGGACCTAACCCAAATACAATTAATCTTATTAGCATTACCTTCAATTGAAGATATCAGCAATATTACTGAACAACTCCAACATGCAAATTATACAGGAAAAATAGCTTCGATAGCCCGTTACGAAGATGAAATACAACCACTGATTGATGCTGGATCAGATAAAGTATTTAACTTCTTTACCGAAGCAGGAACAGGTTTTGCTGAAGAAAGTCTGCAACTTTTACCGCAACATTCAAAGCCTCAATAGAGATCAAAACAAGAATCGTTATCATTATGTATCACATTGTTTTATAAGATGTTTTTTAATTAATTGGTGGTTATTCACTGCACTTAAGTCTATACTTTTACGCATTAGTTATTATCCACGGATTAGATACAATGAAAGGCGACAAACAAGTATTAGGCGTATTAAATGAAATACTGACCTTCGAACTCACTTCAATCAATCAGTATTTTTTACATGCACGTATGTTTAAAAACTGGGGATTAGAAAAACTCAATAACACTTCCTATAAAAAATCTATCAAAGATATGAAACAAGCCGATCAGTTAATTGAACGTATTTTGTTTCTAGAAGGTTTACCTAACTTACAAATGTTGGGAAAATTGATGATTGGTGAAGAAACCAGTGAAATGCTGAACTGCGATATGGCCTTTCAGAATTCACAAATACCTTTATTAAAAAAAGCCATCAGTCTGTGTGAAGAGTTACAAGATTTTGTATCTCGTGATTTGTTTGAATCCATTTTAAGTTACGAAGAAGACCATATTGATTGGATTGAAACCCAACTATATCAGATCAAACATTTAGGGTTAGAAAACTATTTACAAAGCCAAGTCGAAGGGGATTAACATGCAAGGTAAAAAAGTCATAATTGATCAACTCAATGCCCTACTCGCTTATGAGTTAGCTGCTATGGATCAATACTTTATTCATTCTCAAATGTATCAAGACTGGGGTTTAAATAAGTTATATGTGCGTATTTCCCATGAATTTGATGATGAAAAAGGCCACGCCACAAAATTAATCGAGCGTATGCTATTTTTAGAAGGCACTCCTAACATGGTCGACCGCGACGGTTTAATGATAGGTACAGACGTACCATCAATGTTAGAAAGTGATTTGCGCGTGGAATATGCAGTTGCACAAGCTTTGAAAGATACCATTAGTCTCTGTGAAACTGAGCAAGATTATGTCACCAGAGACATGTTATTGGTGTTATTAGATGACACTGAGATGGATCATGCTTATTGGCTTGAGCAGCAAATAGGTTTAATTAAACGTCTAGGCTTGTCTAATTACTTGCAATCTCAGATGTAAAAATAGTTTTATAGACTATTGTTTACTTTCAAAAGCTGGATAAGCCTGTTCTTATTCAGCTTTTTTTGTTTCTATCAGTTGAAAAATTAAAAAACCAAGACAGCTCTGCTTGTTTACCATCTGTGGTCTGAATAATCAGTTGCCATCTCATTTGGGGTTCGCTACAAGAGCCTAAAAACAAAAACGCATTATAAATCTTTTTGTCGTTTTCTACGTAAACAGAGTCAGTCAGAACGGCACTTTTACCCATATACATGTTGATACCTTGCACCCACATTTGGGTGATTTCTGTATCCTTTGGAACAGTTATAGTAAGCAAGAGCTCTTCTTCTACTTCAATCTCTTGATTAAATTGAACTGAAATTTGTTGGTTATTATCAAAAACAACACATTCTTGCGTTAGATCAATGTTGCACTGTTTTGTCGTTTTTATAGCTGGGGAATCTGTATAATTTAAATATATGCCTACAGCTGCTGAAAAAAACCAGCAAAGGAAGCAATATTCTTGTAAAAAAAGTAGGATTCAAAATGGCACAGCGGTTAAACTAAACTAGTGTTAAGTGTGATGAAAAAAAAGATATCTGACAAGTGTGTTTTTATCTTTCTTTTTTAAATAGATAACCTTATTATATATAAGGTTATCTTTGTATATTATTTTTAAAAACAAATGCTTAGCAAACAATTAAAAAACAACCTTGAGTTGTTTTTTAATTGTAAGAAGCCTGTAAATTTATCGTTAACAAGTGTGGAAGATTCATTAAATGAGTGAAGCTATTCAAGTTCATCCCGAATACAACTATAAAGTAGTTCGGCAATTTGCGGTGATGACCGTAATATGGGGAATTGTTGGTATGAGTGTTGGGGTGCTAATTGCAGCTCAACTATATTGGCCAGCACTGAATTTCGATACTCCATGGTTAACTTTCTCTAGATTAAGACCGCTTCATACCAATGCTGTGATCTTCGCCTTTGGTGGAAGCGCCTTATTTGCGACTTCTTTCTACGTAGTTCAGCGAACCTCGAATGTTAGATTGTTCAGTGACAAACTAGCTTCATTTACATTTTGGGGCTGGCAACTGGTCATAATTTTAACAGCGATAACGCTGCCAATGGGTCTGACATCAACCAAAGAATATGGTGAGATGGAATGGCCTATTGATATTTTGATTACCATAGTTTGGTTGGCTTATTTGATTAATTTCTTTGGCACAATGGTCATCAGAAAAGTCTCTCACATATATGTGGCCAACTGGTTTTTTGGGGCATTTATCATAACAGTTGCAGTACTACATATAGCCAACAGTATGGCTATTCCTGTTTCTCTGACCAAGTCTTACTCTATATACGCTGGCGCCGTTGATGCTATGATCCAATGGTGGTATGGACATAATGCAGTTGGGTTTTTCTTAACCGCTGGCTTCTTAGGTATGATGTATTATTTTGTACCCAAACAAGCTGGACGACCTGTTTATTCATATCGTTTGTCAGTAGTACATTTTTGGGCGCTAATATCCCTTTATATCTGGGCTGGCCCTCACCACCTTCATTACACTGCCCTACCAGATTGGACACAGTCTTTAGGTATGGCAATGTCTATTATCCTATTCGTCCCTTCTTGGGGTGGCATGATAAACGGAATTATGACGTTATCGGGTGCTTGGCATAAGTTGCGAACAGACCCTATTTTACGTTTTCTAGTTGTATCCCTTTCCTTCTACGGTATGTCTACTTTTGAAGGGCCAATGATGGCAATTAAAACCGTTAATGCATTATCCCATTATACCGATTGGACTATAGGTCATGTACATTCTGGAGCTTTGGGTTGGGTTGCAATGGTATCTATTGGTTCAATTTACCACCTTATTCCTATTCTGTTCGATAAGCCCAGAATGTATAGTATTAAATTGATCAACGTGCATTTTTGGTTAGCTACAGTAGGCGTTGTGTTATACATAGTTGCTATGTGGATGTCAGGTGTTTTACAAGGTTTGATGTGGCGCGCAATTAATGCGGATGGCACCTTAACTTATAGTTTTGTGGAATCTCTTGAGGCTTCTAAACCATTCTATCTGGTACGTTTCTTCGGTGGTGTTTTAGTTGTAGCTGGCATGTTAATCATGGCTTACAACGTATACAGAACCATTAAAAGTGATAGCGAAGAATTGGCAATTGAACCAGAAGTACAACCGGCTTAAGGAGGTCAGACTATGAAAAATGCACATGCGTTAATTGAAAAAAATGTAGGCCTATTGGCTGTTCTTATTCTGGTTGCCATTAGTTTGGGTGGCATGGCGCAAATTACTCCGCTTATGTTTCAACAACAAATGATGGAGCCAGTTGATGGTTTAGAACCTTATACTGCGTTGCAAATGGAAGGCAGAGATATTTATATTCGTGAAGGTTGTGTGGGTTGTCACAGCCAAATGATCCGCCCTTTCCGTTCTGAAACGGAACGTTATGGTCATTACTCAGTTGCCGGTGAATCTGTATGGGAACATCCATTTTTGTGGGGTTCAAAACGAACTGGTCCTGATCTAGCGCGGGTTGGTGGTAGATACAGCGATGATTGGCATAGAATTCACCTAACTAACGCAAGGGATTTAGTTCCTGAATCTAATATGCCTGGTTTTCCTTGGTTATTAGAAAACACTTTAGACGGTGAATTAACAGCAAAAAAACTATCTGTGTTTAGAGATTTTGGCGTGCCATATACCGATGAAGATATTGCTGGCGCTAAAGAAGCTGTTAAAGGTAAGACTGAAATGGTCGCACTAATCGCCTATTTGCAATCTCTTGGCACGGCGTTGAAATAATATGGATTATGCAATTAGTGGCAGTATATACACAGTATTAGTATTTGTGATTTTTATTGGAATTGTGTTGTGGGCCTATAGTAAAAAGTCAAAAGCAAGTTTTGACGAGGCCGAAAAGCTTATCTTTGATGATGAGCCACAACAAAATAAGCAGGAGTCTAAAGTAGATGAGTAGTTTTTGGAGTATCTGGATCACTGTCATTACATTGGGGACAATATTAGGTTGTTATTTATTGCTTCGCTGGTGTTTACAGAATAAAACAGGTGTTGCAGAAGGTGATGATATGCATCATGAATTTGATGGCATTGTCGAACTCAACAACCAGTTACCTAGATGGTGGACGATATTATTCTACGTTTGTATCGTTTGGGCACTTATTTACTTAGTCTTATATCCTGGCTTAGGCAATTATAAAGGATTGATTAATTGGCAAAGTTCTAATCAAAACATTCAATCATTGGCCGAGTCTAAAGCCGCAGTTGAGGCAAACAAAACTAATGGTGTAATAAATCAATATGATAGGGAAGTTGAATTTGCTGATGAACTTTTCGCTCCTATTTTTGAAGGATATTACAAAAAAACGATCCCTGAATTGGCTAAAGATGCAGAAGCATTAAAGATTGGGCAACGTTTGTTTAGTCAAAATTGTTCACAATGTCACGGTTCTGATGCTCGTGGTCAAAGAGGTTTTCCAAATCTGAGTGACGATGATTGGTTGTACGGTGGCTCACCAGAGAAAATCACTGAAACCTTAATGAATGGCCGTCAAGGCATGATGCCTGCGCAATTAGATGCAATGGGTGAAAAAGGTATTCAAGAATTAGTGGCTTACGTTTTAAGTTTAAGTAACAGACCAGACTTAGATCAAGCTATGGTAGACGCAGGCCAAGCTAAATTTGCTATATGTGCAGCCTGTCATGGCCAAGACGGAAAAGGAAATCAATTGTTAGGCTCAGCTAACCTGACTGACCAAATTTGGTTATACGGAGGCACAGACAAAGCGATTACAGAAACCCTTACTTACGGTCGTAATGGTGTTATGCCATCATTTAGAAACACCTTAGGTGAAAAGAAAGTCCATCTGGTCGCCGCATACGTATACAGTTTGTCGCAAGACAAGTAGTAACGAAGTGGTATACTAAAAGCCCCGTTTCTACGGGGCTTTTTATTTTTTATTTGTTTTAACATTGAGTAGTTTCTTTTCATGCAATCTGACATTCCTAAAATTTGGTACAAACAATTCTGGCCTTGGTTTCTCATAATCGTGCCACTTACATCTATGGTGCTTAGTTTTACTATGATGAATTTGGCATTTAATAGTGAAGACAGCATGGTCATTGACGACTATTACAAAGAAGGAAGAGCTATTAATCTAAAGATACACAAACTGCAGCAGGCCGAGCTCCTCAATATATCGACTAAGGCGCAAGTATTTGCAGATTATGTTGAAGTTATCTTTATCAGTGGTGCGCCTGAAAATGGTGAGGCACTCACTTTAGACTTTCATCATTCCACTCAAGAATTTAAAGATTTCTCAGTAACTTTGTTACGAGATGCCAGCGGCACATATCGTGCGCCCTTTACCGAAGGGGTTTCAGGAAAGTGGCAAATAAGCTTACATCCTTTTGATGGAAACTGGAAAATTCAAAAAGTAATTTCCCTGCCACAAGCAACACCATTTGATTTAAATCCCTAACACGATGCAGCCTAAGTGTTTTCACTGTGGTTTGGATATACCTCCACAGTTCAACTACCACACTAATGTACTAGGGAAACGACAAGCCTTTTGTTGTCCTGGTTGCAGTGCAGTGGCCGAGGCAATAGTTAAAAATGGCTTGGAAGATTATTATCATTATCGAAGTGAGTTTGCTGAAAAGGCTGCTGAGAACGAAGATGAGTTGTTGCAGAAACTCAAAGTATTTGACGATGAAAGTATATTGCAGGAATTTGTAGAAAGTCAGCAAGATGCTAGCGAAATTCAACTAACCATTAGCGGAATTAATTGCGCTGCATGTGGATGGTTAATTGAGAAACAACTGGCTAAATTAAGCGGCGTACTGAAAGTCGGCGTTAATGTATCGGCCAGACGTGCAAGCGTGACATGGAATAATAAAAAGTTAAAACTCAGTCAAATATTGAATCATATTGAAAACATTGGTTACCACGCTAAACCATTTCAGCCAGAGCAACATGAAGCGTCGTTCAGACAGGAAAATAAAGCATTTCTAAAACGTTTAGGTTTAGCAGGGTTAATGACTATGCAAGTCATGATGTTAAATGTAGGCGTATTTTTTGATTTATTTGGACATATAGATCCACAAACAAAACAATATTTTAATTGGATTAGTCTACTGCTAACCACCCCCGTTATTCTTTATTCGGCTTCAGGCTTTTATTCGAGCGCAATCAGGGCACTGCGCGCCAAAGTCGTTAATATGGATGTACCTATTACACTGGCATTAACGTTAACCTATGTGTCTGGGGTATTTGCCACAGCACAAAATAGCGGACAAACCTATTTCGAATCTTTGTGTATGTTTGTGTTTTTGTTACTTATTAGCCGTTACCTTGAACACAGTGCTCGCTACAAAGCCTCTCAACTGTCAGCGAATATGCTGGAATACATGCCCTCCACCGCCAATTTACTTGTTGGCAATCAAATAACGCCTGTACTGGCAAAGTCTTTAGTTGCTGAGCAACTAGTATTAGTTAAGTCCGGTGAAATGGTACCCATAGATGGAGTAATTTTAGAAGGTGAAGGTCAATTGGATGAGGCCATGTTAACCGGTGAATTTGACTTGGTCAGTAAGTCCATTGGAGAAACTGTTTTTGCTGGCACGGTAAACCAATTAGGCACCTTAACAATTAAGGTTAACAAATCCTTAAAAAACTCCATGCTTAATCAAATCAACATATTACAAAACAAAGCTTTATTGAGTAAGCCTAAGATAGCTAGTTTAGCTGACCAATTTTCTCAATACTTCGTTATGGCAGTACTGGTGATTTCCCTCAGCAGTTATATTATTTGGTTGCAAATAGATGCTTCTCAAGCACTGTGGATCACGATTTCAATCCTTATTGCCACCTGTCCCTGTGCCTTAGGGTTGGCAACTCCTTCAGCGCTATCATGCGCTGTTGCGCATTTAAATAGTAAAGGAATATTATTAAAACGTGCTGATGCCCTAGAACAAATATCGCAAGTGGACTGGGTTGCTTTAGATAAAACAGGTACTTTAACAGAGGGGAAATTTACTATTGCTGAATTTTTTTGTGCCCCAGAGCTAGATAAAGCACAATGTTTGCAAATGGCTGCCAGCCTAGAGCAATATTCATCTCACCCTATAGCAAAAGCCTTTTCTGAGTTACCTTGCGGATATTTAGTATCAGATTTTTCAGCAAAAATAGGTCAAGGTGTAACAGGCACTATTGATGGAGTCAGCTATAAACTAGGCTCACAACACTTTATTGGTTTAGACGTGCCGATTCAGATGCAAAGTTGCAATGCATTTTTAACTACTGTCGATAAGGTTCTGTGCGGATTTTTGTTAACCGATAAAATTCGTACAAGTAGTGTTGAGCTAATAAATGCCATTAAGGTTAAACAGCTTACCTTGCTAAGTGGTGATATCCCATCTGTGGTAGAAAGTGTCGCCAACACATTAAAAATCCCTAACTGGCTAGCGCAACAAACACCTGAAGATAAACTAAAAGTAATTAAACAAGCACAAGCCAATAAACATGTGGTATTGATGGTAGGTGATGGTATCAATGATGGACCTGTCTTAGCCCAAGCAGATGTATCAGTGACCTTAGGTGCGGGCTCTGATTTAGCAAAATCATCGGCCGATGTTATTTTGTTAGACAACTCCTTGGAAAAAATCGGCTTAGTATTCGCCATTGCTAAACGTTGTAAGCGCAAAATCATCCAAAATATGAGCTGGGCACTAGGATATAATCTATTAATATTGCCATTAGCAGTCACTGGATTATTAAGCCCATGGATGGCAGTAGTGGGCATGTCCCTAAGTTCGTTAATTGTGGTGGTTAATTCCATTAGGCTTTTAAAATAATCAGGAGTAGTTTTGAGTATCATTTACGTGTTAATTCCCTTAGCAATACTACTTGTGTGTATTGCCATTGCGGTATTTTTTTGGGCCGTTAAATCGAATCAATTTGAAGATCTAGAACGCCACGGCAGCAGCATTTTGTTTGACGATGATCTACCTAAAAAAACCTCCAAGACACAATCAAAATCAAACCAAAGCAATGAATGACATTAGTTTTATTTCGGCTTTCCTTATTGGTTTAGCTGGAGGCGTACATTGCGTTGGGATGTGTGGCGGGATAGTTGGTGCTTTTGCATACGCAGTGCCTAAAGACTCTTCCATGCTTGCATACACTTTGGCCTACAATTTTGGTCGAATAACCAGCTACGTCTTAGCAGGTGCAATAACTGGCTGGGCCGGTTATTTGTTTGCAAACCAAATCAATCAAGGCATTGTCATTTTGCAGTTTGTTAGTGGCATTTTTCTGTTTCTGTTAGGATTATATGTTGCTGGTTGGTGGCAAGGTCTTACTAAAATTGAAAAACTTGGTAGCAAGTTTTGGCAAGTTATCCGTCCTTGGTCGAAAAAATTATTACCCTTTAAAAGCCCATTACACGCCCTACCCTATGGCATGATTTGGGGCTGGTTACCCTGTGGATTAGTTTATTCTGTGTTAACTTGGTCCTTGGCCAGTGGCTCTGCGTTACAAGGTGCCATCATCATGGCTGGCTTTGGTTTAGGCACTTTACCCATAATGATATTAATGGCAACTGGTTTCGAAAAAATTCAGCACGTTATCCAAAAACCGAAAGCAAAGGTCATAATGGGACTACTTTTAATGGTATTTGCTACAAATCAATTATTCCAAGCTATATCGGGTTCAATTCAATAATATTTTGATGTTTTTAATAGTTAACAACTGGTAAGTTCTTAAATAGTTTCATAAGCTTAATACACTTCTCCCTAGTTAATATAATCAAAAGGTCGGGTATGAATTATCAGAGAATATTAGCCGTTATTGAGCCAGAACTTTCCTCACAAAAATCACTATCTAGAGCAATTGAAATAGCCCGAATGAACGGCGCCAGTATTACTGCGTTCTTAACTATCTATGACTTTTCATACGAAATGACTACTATGCTGTCGATGGACGAACGTGAAAATATGCGCCAGGCAGTCATCGATGATAGAACGGAGTGGTTGGTAAATATTGTCTCAGAGCAATTCAAGACTCCAGGAGTGAACATCGATGTAAAAATCGTTTGGCATAACCGACCTTATGAAAGCATTATTTTTGAAGTGATAGACAAGGGTTACGATTTAATTGTTAAAGGGACTCAGCAACACGATACCTTAAAATCAGTTATTTTCACTCCTACCGATTGGCATATTATGCGCAAAGCGCCTGTTCCAGTATTGTTAGTAAAAGAACATGACTGGCCATTAGGAGGTCAAATTATTGCAGCCATTAACGTAGGAGTAGATGTCGAAGAACACAAATCTTTAAATGAAGAAATCACCAAACAAGCACTTCATTTTGGTAAGTTATTATCTTCAAATGTACATTTGGTGAATTCGTATCCCGGCACACCTGCCAATATTGTTATCGAAATTCCAGAGTTTGATCCTACTTCTTATGATGAATCAGCGAAGCAACATCATGAGCAATGTATGCAAATTCACGCTGACAAACACCATATAAACAAAGAACATTGTCATGTGCATATCGGCTTACCAGAAGATGTGATCCCCAAATATGCTGAACAATTAGATGCAGAATTAGTGGTACTGGGGACTGTTGGCCGACAAGGTATTTCTGCCGCACTGATAGGTAACACGGCAGAACATGTAATTGATAAACTCAATTGTGACGTATTGGCGATAAAACCAGAGGGTTTTGTATCACCAGTAAAATGTTAGTACTATTGTTTTAAACCACTAATTAATGATTTTTTATAGGCCAATACTGCTGGAATAAAAGATAACAAAACCGCGGCAGCGGCCACAATCGAAAAGAATCGTCCTACAGCAACCAAGTTAACAACTGGGCTGATATATAAAGCAAAGTATTGTTCAAGCAATGGCTGGCCAAGCAACAACCCAACTGTCACTAGTAAATAACCTGCTAATGCACCAATTAATGTGAGTATTAGTGCCTCAGCGACAATCAGTAAAATAATAATGTGTGCCTTAGCACCCAAGGCTCGTAACACTGCTAACTCTCTTTCTCTCTCTTTCATAGACGCCAACAGCATAGTGGTCATACAAATGAGTGCTGTAGCTAAAATCAGCCACGAAATGATCCTTAAGCTAATTTCCACTACCCCTACAATTTTCCAAAGCTCCCGTAAGGCCAAGGCGGGTAAAATGGCGCTAAGAGGTTCTGGTTTATATTGATTAATATCGCGCTGCAGTTTTAAAACCGCAATTTTACTTTTACTCCCTAATAAAAATGCACTGAGCTGGGGTTGATATGTGTTGCCTAAAGGCACTTCCGATAATAATTCGTTATGAATATGTTGTCTTTGATGCAGAATATCGATGCTTTGTAAGGGGATATACAAAGACTGGTCAGCCGGAGTGCCCGTTGGTTTTAATATACCCACTACCTTGAAAGGATGTTCGTCGTGATGAGTAAAACTCACCTTACCAGTGCCATGAGACATTACTAGGGATTGATTTAGGTTATATCCTAATTTTCGAGCCACATCGGCGCCTAACACTACTTCATATAGATATTTAAAAGCCTCACCTTGCTTAAAAGAAATCTGTTGTTTATCGCCATACTTAAAATATTCGAAATAGTCAGCTGTAGTACCAATCACCGAAAACCCTTGATGGGAATCTCCCATCGACAGCGGCACCGACCAAGCCACTTGGCTATTATTTACAATATCTTGGTAACTTTTCCATTGAATGTTATTACTTGGATTACCAATTTTAAACACTGAAAACAATAACAAATTAATCCCACTGGTACGGCTTCCTACAATCATATCAACACCAGATATGGTGCGTTCGAAGTTGTTCTTTACCTCAGCACGCAAATGTTCAACACCTATAAGTACCAGCATACTAATAGCAATTGAAGTACAGGTAAGTATTGCCATAACCCGCCGCGACCATAAACTTGCTAGCACCAGTTTAAGCAACATGGATCTCACTCCCTTGTTGCTGCAACTGAGCTAAACTCAGTTGTTGATCAAAATGTGACGCTAAAGACAAATCGTGACTAACAAAAATAACGGTAGAGGATTGAGCACAGTCTAAAAGTAACTGAATAAATTGTTCTCTGGTTTGGGTATCTAAGGCAGATGTAGGCTCATCGGCAATAATTAACTCTGGTGATCCATACAATGCTCTAGCCACTGCAACACGTTGCTGTTGTCCAACACTTAACTCATTGGCTTTTTGTTTAAGTAGCATGCTACTTAGCTCTAAGCGCTCACATATTGAAGCTAATTCCTCAGAAGAAGGCGCCTGCTTTACACTCCTAAATCGTTGCGCCAAAAGTATGTTTTGCTCCGCAGATAAATAAGGTAATAAATTAAACTGTTGAAATATGATGCCAATATTATTTGCTCTAAAAGCATCTTTTTGCCTTTGGCTCAATTTGGCCATGTCTTGTCCTAAGACTTGTATATCACCTGTATAACGATTTTCAATGCCAGAAATTAAATTAAGTAAGGTAGACTTACCTTCCCCTGAACGACCATGTAAGAACACCTTTTCTCCGGTCTTAACCTGCCATTTAGGTATACGAAGAGTAAAATCACTTTGTTTTGACCAAGTAAAAACTAAGTCTTTTATCGATAAACTATGAAGCATAAAAACAACATATCCATTAAACAAAGGTTTAGTTAAGAAAGGTCAGAGTTTTCCAGTATAATTGCCCAATAAACTGAGGCAACCCTTTTAGTCGACAATATATAAGCCGAATTCATGAATCAATTATCCAGCATTAATCAAAAAAACACATCCAGTTTTAATAAATTACAAAAACGCATCAGGCATAACACAGGTAAAGCCATAGCTGATTTTAATATGATTGAAGATGGCGACAAAGTAATGGTCTGCTTATCTGGCGGTAAAGATAGCTACACTATGTTGGATGTTCTACTACATATGCAAAAAGTAGCGCCGATTTCTTTTAGTATTATTGCGGTTAACCTAGACCAAAAACAACCAGGTTTTCCCGAACACGTGTTGCCAGAATACCTAACTAAGCTTGGTGTTGATTTTGAAGTGGTTGAAGAAGACACATATTCAATCGTGATTGATAAAGTACCAGAGGGTAAAACAACCTGCGCCCTGTGTTCTCGCCTGCGCCGAGGGATTTTATACAACACTGCCACTCGTTTAAACGCAACTAAAATTGCTCTGGGTCACCACAGAGATGACATGTTAGAGACACTTTTTTTGAATATGTTTAATGGCGGACAACTTAAATCCATGCCACCTAAACTAGTCAGTGATGATGGCAAACAAATGGTCATTCGACCTCTTGCTTATTGTGCTGAACAAGATATCTCAGCCTATTCACAACACCTTGAATTTCCAATCATTCCTTGCAATCTCTGTGGCTCTCAAGAAAACCTGCAACGAAAGGTCATTAAGGGCATGTTGCAAGATTGGCAGCAGCGTTTCCCAGGTAGAATAGAATCCATGGCTAAAGCGTTACAAAATGTGGTGCCTTCGCACTTAGCAGATAACAGCGAGTTTGATTTTGTAAATTTAAAAACTCAATCAATGCCCTTTGTAAATGGGGATATTGGTTTTGACCCTCCTGAATTTACCTCTCCCGATCTAATAAAAGCTCATAAAGCAGCTTCACTCGACATAACAAACATTTAGGATTACGAATAAACATATGAAAATCGGTTTAGCATTAGGCAGCGGTGCAGCGCGTGGATGGGCACATATTGGGGTGATCCAAGCTCTGGAGGAAATGGGGATCGAGATAGATATAGTCTCGGGGTGCTCTATTGGCTCATATGTAGGTGCGGCATACGCTTCTGGAAAATTACCTGAGTTAGCAACATGGGTCGAGAGCCTCACAGAGTGGCAAGTTTACGCTTTGATGGGAGTCGGTTTTCACAAAGGTGGCCTAGTGAGTGGACTAAAAGTTTTTAACGCTCTGCAAGAAAACTTTTCATTTGAAACCTTTGAAGAGTTACATAAACCATTTGCGGCAGTTGCTACTGATTTATACAGTGGCCGTGAAGTTAATTTTGTAAGTGGCTCTGTAGTTCAAGCGGTTAAAGCCTCCTGTGCTATTCCCGGCTTGTTCCCACCAATTTTGTTTAATAATAGATGGATGGTTGATGGAGGCGTAGTCAACCCTGTACCCGTTAACATGTGCAGAATGTTAGGTGCAGACATAGTTATTGCGGTCAATTTAAGTGCAGACTTTAGACCACAATCAATCGTTAAGAGCCAAATAGACCATGGCAATAATCAAAAGAAAACTTCTGATTTTTTTAAACGTAGCCAGCAACAAATACAGCAATGGTTTAAAAAAGGGGGCGAGGCTGAACCAGAGCCAGTAGAACAAGACGTAATTGCTGACGAGGAATTTTTAGGGATACTTGAGCCGGCCAATAGTGAACAAGAAAAAAACCAAGATTTACCGAATGAAACGCAGATCCAAGTGCCCCCTGCCCCTTCTATTATCAACGCTATGACAGGTTCGTTAGACATTTTATCTGCAAGGGTCACCCGCTCCCGCCTTGCTGGTGATCCACCTGATATCCTAGTTGAACCACAGCTTCGTGATTTTGGTATGATGGAATTTTATCGAGCATCTGAACTAATCGAACACGGCCGTTCCAGTGTTCACAGAATTGCAGATCAAATTAAGTATCAATTGGGCTCTGAATAAGCGCAATATCTCAATTGTATAATTGACAGAGTCTCGACTGCTCTTTAAGGTATACACCTAAAATAAAACAAGGATTGCAACCATGTCCATACAAATTAGTTTCGAACTCTCTGACAGTGACTTAGATCATTTTCGTACAATGATGTTAGCCGCTATGGAAAAAGCCAAAGAATTACCGCCGGCCGAAGTGTTGGAAAAAGCACGCGCCGTCTGTGCACAAATGGAACAGGCTAATTTGCCTGATTTTGTTAGACACAGAATGGAATCTCTCGAAACCCTTATCTCTGCCTTAGAAGATCCTGAATGGCAAATGCCTGAAGATGAAAAAAGTGAAATTTTGACATCACTGGCTTATTTTAGTGAGCCAGAAGATTTGGTACCCGATAACATCCCTGGTTTAGGTTATGTGGATGATGCCATTATGATCGAATTGGTTATTCAGGAATTATCACAAGATTTATCAGCTTATAGACAATTTTGTAGCTTCAGAACAACTGAAGAAAATCGCAGAGGCTCTGAAGCTAATATTAATAGAGATACTTGGTTGTCTAGCAAAAGAACTGAACTTCGTTCTAATATGCGCCGCAGTCGCCGTCTATTTTCTAGAAGATAAAACGAATCAATCACTTGATGCAGGGTATATCCCTGCATTTTTTTTCACCTATAACCTGAGTTCAAGTTAACTAACTGGTTTATTTCTCAACAATAGCCGTTATGCGTATCGGTTTATTGGGTAGTTCCAAGCCATGCTGTTGCATCAACCATTTTTGACTCAAGGCTATCTCTCCATTTTTATCAAGTAAGCTTTGTAATTCGGTCGGAAAATTCACTGCTGTGTCAAAGTGGAATAATAATCCCTTTGGCGAAGGCATCATAAAAGACAAAAATCCGCCCATCTCTTCAAAAAATGCCTGATATTGATTAAACAATAATAACAACTCTTCATGACTGTATTGGGTTTTCAAAAAACTCGGTAATGTTTCTAACTGTACTGACATATCACATTGATTCGCCTGATCATTTAGCTCAATAACTACCTTGGCTTTAGCCATTTTAAGAATTTTATCTGTGGGTACAGTAAAGCGATAATTGTTTTCTACGTTTAATGGAAGCGTTTGTTTTTGCGTGACTATTTGTGCGCTACTAACATGACACAGCCGTTTCTCTGCAATATGCATAAATCCAAAAGCAAATCTCAATGCAGCAGTACTTGGATCATCAAGTTTCTTAACATGGCTGTAAAAACTTGAATATTCTACTTCTAAGGTTTCGGCAACTGCATCTGTACTTAAAATTATATATCCCAAAACAAATAAAATTATTTTCAACTTGCTGTATCCATATATTGTGTATTGACTCGTAACATACTTAACAATTCATCAATGTATTCCTGTCCCCGCTCAGAATAGCTTGATAAGCCTGCAGTTAAGGCAATTGCAGTAACAGGCTTGCCTTCCTGTCTGAGGTTTTGTCTAATTATTCGTAAATCTTTATAAGCATAGTGACGATTAATATTACGAATATAAGTCATGACAGCATGTGGTAAGTCTTTAAACCTTGCAACTTCATGGACTGCTTCATCAGTACGTTGTTTAGGCACAAAACCACAGCCTTCTTTAAAACACCAAAGACCAAAAAAATTGTAACCCTTTTGGGCAAACCTTGACGTTCCCCAGCCAGACTCATTCGCTGCCTGAACCAAAACAAGTGCCTCTGGGATAGTGTCAACTCTTCTTACTAAGGTTTCTAAGGTTTGCTCTACCGACTGCACTTCATCACTTGAAAACTTATATTTTTTTGCTAATTTATCAAATACTTTTTGTTGGTGTTTATTAAACCCTTGTTGTTTCATAAACACTTCTTGTAACGCAAATACCATCTCACGTTCTTTTAAAACAATTGCATTTTGCCTTTGAATTTCAGGTTGTAAATATTCGAAAAAAGCACGCTTTTTCTCAGTAACATCTGAATAATCAGAAAATTTGGGCACCGCTTTTTTGCTGCTTTCTAATGGAGCGATGTGTAAACCTTCAAGACTAATAATATCTTCAACCTCATCATCTTTGCTGCTAAGCTGCTGAAGAATAACGATTAAAATCACAGTAACAACAACAACTATAGTCACAAGCGATGTTTTAATTAATTTAAGCATGAAATACTGTCTCATCTTGTTTAGGTTTATCTTTAACACTACGCACTTTCACACCAAATAGTTCGCGGTATAAGATACCTTTCATGTTAATAAAAAAGGGAATTATCCAGATATAGGCAAAACCTAACGATAATGCACCTAAAAACAAACAACAGTAATAAATCAGATAAAACATTGAAAGTGGCATCCAATACTTGTGAAATACTCTTAAAGACTGGATCACACATTGACTTGGAGCCAGTCTTTTTTCAATCAACAACATGATTGAAAATCCTGTTGCAAGATTGGTATAAATTAGCACCGCCATACCTAACAAAACACTGATTTGCGATCCAACAAAAGACCCAACATCTGAAATCGCTACTAATAACAACGCCAGTAAAATCACTAACACAGAGCCCATAACGTTTTTTAGAATGGACAAAAACCTTGGTTTTATCCCTACACTATGAGAAATACCTAATAAAAACATGGTTGCAATTATCGGGGTAGTCACAATTACGCCTGCTACTTTTAGGCTAATCATCATACTCGGAGGCACAACATTTAAATCAGTAATGCCGAAGACTGATTGCAACACCCAAGCAAATATAATGGCAATAAAAAATAACAATAACACCCCATGTAAAACGGCTGTTTTAGTGTTCTTTGATAACTCCCAAGCTTCTTTGACCATCGCCTTAAGATCCAATTGGGTTTCACCACTTAGAGATTTTTCAAGGCTGCCGCCCTGTATTTCAAATTGTTTTTGTTCTTCCACTTTATTCCTAACTTAACGTTCTCAGTTTTAATACTCAATAACAGCGCACTATACAGGCATAACCAGCTTTATCGCCAACAAAATCAATACAACCCCCATCACCCTATCAAACCAATATCCTTTTTTACCAATAAATTCCGTGACTTTTTTAGAACTTAAAAACAATGACAATACACAAAACCAGATGCCAGTAGCCACAGCCAAATACAAACCATATCCAAGTTTGATGATATTAGGTGTTTCGGGAGAAACTGCTACGGCAAATACCGATAAAAAGAACAAGGTTGCTTTAGGATTAAGACCATTAGTTAAAAAGCCCACTACAAAGGCTTTTTTATCAGAGATAACTTGAACCGTTTTTTCAATCTCTTCATTATCTAAACTATTAGGTGCGGGACTTTTAATGGCTCCCCAACCTAAGTACAGTAAATACGCAGCGGCAACATAACTAAATACTTGATAAAGCACTGGTGTTGTTTTTATAAGAATGCCAAGACCTAATAACGAATAGGCAACATGGATTAATATTGCCGTACCAACACCAATACTAGTAATAATGGCAGCTCTGCGACCAAAACTAATGCTGTGTTTTAATACAATGGCAAAGTCTGGGCCTGGACTAGCGACAGCTAATAAATGAACACTAGCGATGGTTAAAAATTCCACCCAATATTGTTGTACGTACTCAATCAAAATTAAAACCTTTTAGTAATGTATCGACAAATTTACTCACTATTTCAGTTGCCGGACCATAATGTTTTTCAGCAAACTCATTATACCCTGAACTGGGTTCCATATTGAGTTCAACCGTATGCGCACCAGATTGATTTGCTAAACTAACAAAACCAGCCGCAGGATAAACTGTGCCAGAAGTCCCGATTGAAATGAATATATCAGCTTGAGATAAACATTCTTCAATCTGAGGCATAAATTTGGGCATTTCACCAAACCAGACGATATCGGGTCGTAAACTGTTTGTTGGTTGACAACAATCACACTGGTTGCTGTGATCTAAATCGCTGTATATAGCGCTACAATGACCTGACCTTAAACACCTAGCGGATAACAAACTTCCGTGCATATGTAACACATTTTTGTTACCCGATTTTTGATGTAAATTGTCCACATTTTGAGTGACTAAAGTAAAGTTATTTCCCAAGACCCTTTCTAACTTTGCCAAGGCAAGATGGGCTTTATTAGGTTTTACATCTGGGCTAAGTAACTGACGTCTGCGTTGATTATAGAATCGATAAACTAACTCAGAGTTACGTTCGAACCCATCGGGAGTAGCCACGTCTTCAATACTGTGTTCTTCCCATAAACCATTATTATCTCTAAAGGTTTTTAATCCAGACTCAGCAGAAATACCGGCCCCCGTCAGCACTACTACTTTTAGTTGCTTAAGCTTATAAGGGGGAAAATTAGCTAACATCGGAGGTCGGATAAAATTTGACTGCTAAATTGATTACAAACATATAAGGAATTAAATTCTAACCATTTGTAGTTATTTGCTCGGGGCATTATGCTAACAAAAATATCTTTTAATCACTTGTTTAATTTATATATACAGGTAAACAAAAGTTTCTCATCAATGTAAATATGGTTAGTTGTAATTCCCATTAAGCACTCAACTTAAAACAGGTCGTTTACTTCACCATTTATAAACTTATATAACCGAAGAGATCATTATGGATGTTGTACTAAACAACCTGCCGACTATTTTTGCCCTAATAACAACGGGGATTTTTGCTGGATTGTTAGCAGGTTTATTAGGCGTAGGTGGCGGAATAGTGATAGTGCCAGTATTGTATTTCCTATTTCAAAACTTTGACGTGTCCGCACAAAGTGCCATGTTGATTGCCACAGCTACTTCGTTGGCAACTATTGTGCCTACGTCAATTAGCACAATCAGAGCACATCAAAGTATAGGTAACCTTGACTTTAGGCTTCTTAAATCTTGGGGGCCGTATATCTTGGTGGGTGTGGTTCTTGGCAGTCTGTTAGTCACCCAATATGGTGGCCAATGGCTTAGCGGATTGTTTGCTTTGGTTGCCTGTTTATCGGCACTCAATATGTTATTTCGAGCGGGTAAGGCAGCACTGGCAGACTCACTACCCGGTAAAGTTGGTCAAGGTGTGATTGCCAGTTGTATTGGTTTTTTTAGCGCTATGGTGGGTATAGGAGGTGGAACTCTTAGCGTACCTGTACTTACAGCTTATAGTTATCCTGCCCATAAAGCAGTAGGCACTGCCTCTGGAATAGGTCTTATTATCTCTCTGCCAGCAGCAATAACGATGCTGACATTCGGTGTCACGCCTAGTGATGCTCCCTTTGGCACTTATGGCTTAGTTAACCTTCTAGGCTTTGTTTGTATTGTGCCACTAACTGTCATTTTTGCACCAATGGGCGCTAAGTTAGCCAGAAAAATGGACGCTTTGCTGCTTAAAAAAGTGTTTGCGGTGGTATTACTCATTACCGGATTGCGCATGTTTGCACAGCTATTTATTTAGCAGAGCTAGATGTTTCTCGTTTTAACACCACATCCTTTTAAAACTATAGTGGTGATTGATTCAGCAATAGCTTCGAAACTCTGATCATCCATTTCTTGCTTATCCATAGCGGCCAGTACCTGAACATTAAAATCTGCATAATGTTGAGTCGCGCCCCAAATTAAAAACAATAGATGGTAGGGGTTGATATCGTCTATCAAGTCTTGCTTGATCCAATATTCGATGACATCAACCTTGGTTTGCACCCAGACTTTAAAGTCTGTAGACAGATAGTTGTTTAATACTGGCGCCCCATGAATTATCTCACTAGCAAAAATGCGTGATGCGTCTGGATCATCACGGGAATACATCACTTTGGAGCGAATATAAGCTGATAAGGCGGTTTGAGGATCATCATCGATATTTAATGAATCAAATTTTGAATTCCAAATGCTCACAATATTACTGAGTAACTCTTGGTACAACTCCATCTTGTTAGCAAAATAGTAATGGATATTGGCCCGAGGGATATTGGCTCTTTCAGCAATGCGCTTGATTGACGCACCTTTAAAACCAAAGGTAACAAATTCTGTTTTGGCAGCATTGAGAATGAGGGCTTTATTCTTTTTACGAATATCACCCACCTCTGACTTTTTATTTTCCATGAATTTCTTTGGCATCGATTTGTATTAGCTAGCTAAACTTTGCTTCAGCTCGTTGCGCATTTTATGCAACAAAGGTTCGGTGTAACCACTTGGTTGTTTCTCACCTTTGAAGATAAGATCAACTGCCGCCTGAAAAGCTAAGCTGGAATCAAAGTTAGGTGCCATAGCAATATAAGTATTGTCTTGCTCATTTTGAGTATCCACCACAACCGCCATACGTTTTAGGGTTTCCGTGACTTGCTCAGCACTCAATAGACCATGATGTAACCAGTTGCAGATATGTTGGCTGGATATACGTAAGGTTGCTCTGTCTTCCATTCGACCTACATTATCGATATCAGGTACTTTTGAGCACCCTACTCCCTGATTAACCCAACGCACCACATAACCCAATAACCCTTGAACATTATTGTCCAATTCATTTTGTCGTTCTTGGTTAGACAAATCAGCAATGTTTTTGAGTAGTGGAATAGTTAACAACGCATCAAGTTGAGAGTCATAGTTGTTTGAACTAGTGTCAGCCAACATTTGCTCTTGTACCTCTGAAACATTAACTTGATGATAATGCATCACATGTAACGTAGCGGCAGTAGGAGAAGGCACCCAAGCACATGAAGCGCCTGATTTAGGATGGCCAATTTTAGCCTTAAGCATTGCCGCCATTTCATCTGGCGTGGCCCACATGCCTTTGCCTATTTGTGCTTTACCTTTAAGTCCAGCTTTTAAACCAATCAGCACATTTCTGTTTTCGTAGGCTGAGATCCATTTTTCATTTTTCATCAGTTCTTTACGAACCATAGGACCTGCTAACATGCTGGTATGAATTTCATCGCCCGTTCTATCTAAAAACCCAGTGTTAATAAAGGCCACACGGGCACTCGCCGCTCGAATACATTCTTTTAGATTGGCTGAAGTTCTGCGCTCTTCATCCATAATGCCCATCTTGATAGTATTTTCGGCAAGACCTAGACACTTTTCTACGCGGCTAAACAAATCATTGGTAAATTGCACTTCTGCAGGCCCATGCATTTTAGGTTTAACAATATAAATGCTGCCATGTTTTGAGTTCACAAACTTAGATGACCCATTTAAGTCATGTAGCGCAATCAAGGAGGTGATCAGTGCATCCAGTATGCCTTCGGGCACTTCTTCGTTATTTGCCGTTAAAATCGCGTCAGTTGTCATTAAATGACCGACATTACGGATAAACTGTAGGCTTCGCCCTGGTAAACTCATAGGTTCACCTGCGGAACTAAGGTAGCTTCGATCAGGATTAAGGGTTCTGGTGGTTTGTTTACCGCCTTTGCAGATGGTTTCAGCTAAATCGCCTTTCATCAGTCCTAGCCAGTTTTCATAGACCGCAGTTTTATCAGCAGCATCAACAGCTGCAATAGAATCTTCGCAGTCTTGTATGGTGCTTAGGGCTGATTCTAAAACGACGTCTTTTACAGCAGCCGCATCCGTTTGCCCAATTAGATCATTTTTATCAATTTGGATTTCTATATGTAAGCCATTATTGATGCACAAAATGGCTGACGGAGCTTCAATAGAGCCATTAAATCCTAAAAATTGCTCTGGTTCTTTTAAGTTAACTAATTTGCCAGTATTTAATTCAACTAATAACTGACGATCTTCAATTTTATATTTGATTGAATCATGGTGGCTACCTTGGGCTAGTGGCAAAGAGTCATCCAAAAAGTTTCGAACAAAGCTTTGGACCTTTTTCCCACGAATAGGATTATATCCAGCAACTACTGGTTCACTACTAGGATCATCAACAATCACATCAGAGCCATAAAGGGCGTCATACAAACTCCCCCATCTTGCGTTAGCGGCATTTAGGGCAAACCGAGCATTCATTAGCGGCACTACCAATTGTGGCCCTGCAATTAAAGCCACTTCTGGATCTACATTTTCAGTAGTGATCTGAAAGTCACTTTGTTCAGGCACTAAATAGCCAATTTCAGATAGAAATTTTTGATATTTTTGTTGCGAAAACGCAGTACCCAAATTATCTAAATGCCAAGCATCAATCTTCGATTGCAGTGAGTCTCGGGTAGCTAACAGTGCTTTATTTCGGGGAATAAATTCATTAAACACATCGGCAACAGCGGACCAAAAATCTTGTTGATTTACCTGGAGTCCAGGAAGTACCTCATTGTTGACTAAGTTGTGAAGGCACTCGGCAATTTTATACTCATGTTCATTAATTCGTTTATTCATTGTGTTTCCTAAAAGATTTCAATTAGCGCTGAAGATTTGACTTAATTCAGTTGTTAGCTCTGGGCGATAACAAGTGAACCGTCTAAATCAATCACGTCGCAATTTTCTCCCGCACCACCACGATCAACCACTATAAAGTCACTGACTTGGTGTAACGCCAGACAGTAATGATGCCAAGTGCCTTTATGATAATTCACACCTTGGTTTGATGACGCCAAGAACACTTCAATTTTTGAAATATGCAATTCACCTTTGGGTGCAACTACCACTAAATATGGTTGTTGTCCCATAGGAATAAAAGCTTGGCTAGATAATGGATGACGCTCCATCATCTTAATCCTAACGGGTTGTTCTAGTGGTGTAGAGCGAAAGATATTAATGAGAGTTCGCCCGCCTTCTTCAGTTACGTCAACTTGGGCTAGATCATGATAACGCTGAGTAAAACCGTCATTAATACTGAAGTGTTGAGCCTTATCATTAACCTCTATCACATCACCGAACTGGGCAAAATTTTCCGGTGTGAGTGTTTTAGGTATTATCTGTTGATTATTTGTCATCAAGCCTTTATCCCATTTGCTTTATTTATCGTTACTTACGTTTACCTAATATTCGCATTCTAGAAATACCACCATCGGGGTAAATACTTAATTTAACGTGACTAAATTGTTGTGATTTATCAGTAATTAATTCATTGATAAATAGATGTTCACGATGGGCATACAACCTAGTTTGAGGAATAATGGTTTGCCAATTTAGCTGTGCATTAACTTCATCAAAATTATCACTGTCAGTATTGATGCCTTCGAGTTTAAAAGTGTCTGGGAAGTTACCTTTAAAATGGCAAGTATCAACTATGACTTTCTCGACACTGCCTAGTGCCGCTAACTTAACAATTGACCAATCTGGCCCCGGATCACGACGACGTTTTGTTTCCCAACCATCACCCATATCTTTACCACGACCAGGCATGATTAAGTTGTTTTTATCGCTGAAAAACATGTCACTTACTAACAAGGCTTTGGCACCGTTCTTAATTGACGCTAAATCAATTAATTCACCCTCAACAAAATCGTTCCAGTTTACTTGTGCTTCACCATAAACTCGGAAACGCGCTATGCCACCATCTGGGAACATATTTAATCGCACATGAGTCCATGATTGAGAATTGGTAATTTCGAAAATATTTTGACTATGGGCAGCAACTTCGCTTTTAGCTAAAACAGTATGCCAAACCGTATCTTCATCTGGTTGCTGAGCACTCACGCAAGCTTCTACTGAAACAGTCTGCGGGGCATTGCCTCGGAAATAATTAGTATCTATGTCAAACCCACGAATTACACCACTAATACCAAGGCGAATAATACACCAATCGAATTCACGGCCGTTGTCTCTGCCATAGCTGCGACGGGATTCCCAACCGTCCATCCATTTGCCGCGTTCAGTGAATTTGTCATCAATAAAAATACCACGGCCAGATTTAAGTAGATTTTCCATTTCAGCAAAAAAATCATCACTGCAAGATAAAGTTTCACCGCCAACACGTTCACTGGCTAGATCAACAAAATGGGTTTTTAACTTCAATTCCAATTCCGCACCTTTACCAGCTAATTTGTTTTGCACTTGGGTATTCTCAATCATTTAAAATTTCCTATTTTGCCAAGGTGATGGTGTTCAATTTGAATAAATTATACAAAGGGGGAAGTAGTACCAAGCTTTCTGTGCAGAAAAACCTGACACAACTGTCAGGATTTTATTGTAGTGGATTATAAATGCGCTGCATAGCTTGATTAGAAAAATAAAAAATATTAATAAACTGCTTTAAAATTTAGTGAAGTTGCCAGAAATAAGATACTCATAGCTCATCAAACTAAACCTATTATCTATTTCACCAACAACCTATCAGTTTACCCATAGTATCGTTATTTTCTAATCGTTGATGAGCCATACCCGCGTCTTTGGCAGCAAATTCGGTATCTATATTGGCAACAAGTGTGCCGTTAGCAAAATCACTTAAACATGTCTGACTAAATTCTTTTATAAGGTGACTTTTATATTGATCGTTACGACTTCTCAAGGTTGAGCCTTTAACCGTGGCCCTTTTGCCTAGCATCATAGCCATATCTAGTTTGTCTGCATATCGACCAGCCAACATGGCCAAATACAGCACATTGCCATCCATATTAAGCAGTTTTAAGTTTCTATTAAGGTAATCACCAGCAACAAAATCAATAATCAAATCACAGCCTTGCCAATGTTTAGCAATCTCTTGAGCAAAGTCTTGTTGTTGGTAGTTAATAACTAGATCTGCGCCTAACTGCTTACATAAGTCCAATTTAGCCTGACTTGATGCCGTGACCGCAACAGCACAACCTTGTCGTTTGGCTAACTGAATAGCCGCCAGTCCTACCCCGCTGGCTCCTGCATGGATCAATACATGCTGTTTTGGTTGTAAATCATTTTCGATAAACATAGCTTGGTAGGCTGTGAAGAAACATTCAGCTATACCTGCGACTTCAGACATCTGCATGTTTGCAGGTGCAGCCATTAGATGTTGACTATTAACCGCCACATATTCGGCATATCCGCCTCCAGCCACTAAACCAAACACTTTATCGCCTAGTTCAAAAGGTTGAGGACTCATTTGTTCAGAATGAATTTGAACAATCTCACCGCTCATTTCTAAACCTAAAATATCGCTTTCCCCTGGTGGCGCTGGATACTTGCCTTGCCTTTGTAAGGTATCGGCGCGGTTTACACCAAAACAGGCTACTTTTACTAAAACCTGCCCAGATGTAATTGTAGGAATTTCTGTCTGACTAATTTCTAATGCGTCAGGTGCACAACCATTATGATGTTTTATATACTGCATAGAGTTATTTATAGAACTATTCAAAGTGTTAAATCCTTTCTGTAAGCTGAAATACTGTTTAGCAAAGCCTTTGCCTCATGTACAATTGCGACAAATTTTTTATAAAAGTTATCCTATGTCATCTAGCGTCATTTTGCAGCCCGGTCGTGAAAAGTCTTTATTACGTAAACATCCTTGGATTTTTTCTCGTGCCATCGAAAAAACCATAGGCAGAACCAACATGGGAGACACAGTAGATGTGTTATCCCACGATGGTGCCTTTTTAGGCAGAGGCGCGTGGTCTCCAGAGTCGCAAATTCAAGTAAGAATTTGGACATTTGATAAAGATGAAAGTATCGATAATGGTTTCTTTCAAAGGCGTATAGCCACTGCCCAAGCGTCAAGAGAAGATTTAATCAAACGTCACGGATTAACCGGTTATCGACTTATCGCAGCTGAATCAGATGGGCTACCAGGTATTACTATTGATAGATATGCTGACGTCTTGGTATGCCAGTTATTATCTGCCGGCGCTGAAAAACACCGCGACAAAATTGTTTGGGCCTTAAAAAAGGAATTTCCAGAGTGTTCGATTTATGAACGTAGCGATGTAGCGATCCGTAAAAAAGAAGGTTTAGAACAAATAACCCAAGTGTTACATGGTGATGTCCCTGAAGAAGTGGTGATTGAAGAAAACGGTATAAAAATCATTGTTAACGTCAAACAAGGACATAAAACCGGGTTTTACCTCGACCAAAGAGACAATCGCGCCATCTCGGCAAAATACGTTAAGGATAAAACCTTACTGAATTGTTTTTGTTATACAGGGACTTTTGGCAGTTATGCCTTGGCCAGTGGTGCTAAGTTTGTTACCAGTATTGATGTTTCAGATTTAGCTTTAAGCACCGCAAAAAGAAATGTTGAAATAAATAATTTAGACACAGATAAATGTGAGTTTCTAAACGCCGATGTGTTCCAAGCATTACGGGACTACAAACAAGCGGGTAAACATTTTGATCAAATCATTCTTGATCCACCCAAGTTTATCGATTCAAAGAGTTCGTTAGTTCGCGGTTGCCGGGGTTATAAAGACATCAATATGTTGGCCATGCAGATCATGGAGCCTGGCGGTATCTTATGTACTTTTAGTTGTTCGGGTTTATTATCTTTTGATTTGTTTCAAAAAGTAGTAGCAGACGCGGCTTTAGATGCAGGTAGAACTGTACAGATAATCGAAAGATTAGGCCAAGCCGCCGATCACCCTGTTGGCAGTAACTACCCTGAAGGATTTTATTTGAAAGGCTTAGTGTGCCGAGTGCTCTAATAAAAATCGATCTGCACAAGTAACATTGTCAGATCAACCCATATTCAATAATTAGAATAAGCGACTTTTGTCGCTTATTTCATTTCGAGGATCTCAACACCCACAGTACAGGAGTTGTCATCAATAGCTTCACAGCGTACAACTTTAGTATCGGCGGTAAGTGAAGGGATTTGTGAATTAGTAGATTCAATGTAAACATTTATCTTGGTGCCCATCTCAACAGAACTTTCTTCTATTTCAAAAGACATTCCAGTTGCGCTTATGTCCTTGCACACGGCCTGCAGACTACGTGTAGACTCATCGTCAACTATTTTTAGTTCACAAACAGAATTGACCATCATTCGGAAAAAATTGCGCTTGTCATCGTAACCTAACATCCAATACTCCATGAAGTTAAAATTCTACTCTGTAGTTTATAGGGTGCCGTGAAACCAAAGTCAACGCAAATAAAACTCGAATCATCAACTTGAGTTAAATCGAATCCAAATGATTCAATATACGTTTGACTGAAATTGGGGCAGATGTGCCTAATTGTTGAGCAAAAAACGACACCTGTAATTCCTGTAAAAGCCAACGTACTTCTTTTAATTCTTCCGGTATAGGCTGATTTGCAGGAATTTTATTATATTTTGCCTGATAGGCTTGTTCGGCCTTTTCTAAATTAAGCTGATGTAATTTGTCTTTGGTGGGATCTATGGCCACTTTTTCCAATCTTTTAGCAATCGCCTTAATATAACGTTGCCAATCGCCCAATTTATGAGCTCCTACATCGGCCACAAAACCTTTGTAGACCAAGGAATCGAGTTGAGCTTTGATATGTCCATGAGCGTAAATGAGATTTAACGGCACACTGCCTTTCATCTTTTTCTTAATTTCATGAGCAACGGTTAAGCCAACTTCTACTTGTTGGGCAATAGACAAAACAGTGTCGTTAATTTCTTGCCTGACAAATTCACAACATGCACCAAACTGTTCTTTATCTCGGATATCCGCATTATTTTGCAGACAATATTGATTAATTAGTTGATCAACACCTGCATCTATACAGTCATCGATTAAGGCTCTAATTTGTCCGAAAGGATTAAAATACAGCCCTAACTTAGCTTTATTGGGCAGTTTGTCCTGTAAATATTTGACCGGTGAAGGTATGCCCAAAATAACTAACTTTCGTAACCCTAGCTTATGGGATATTTCGGCAATATGCGGCTGATCAAATAATTTAACGGCTACTGTTTTGCCTTCGTTAACTAATGCTGGGTAGGCCTTGATCTCATAGCCACCGGTTTTGTTGATAAATTCGTTGGGTAATTTATCGATTTCCCAACTGACTAAACCCGTTTTTTCTAGTTCTGGCGTAGCTACAGCCTGTAGGTTTTGTTTGACTTTACCTTGCAGTTTTTGCTGTAACACAAACAAATCACGGCCTTGGGCAATCACCTTTCCTTGTTGATCTATTACTTTGATATTAAAAGTTAAATGTTGTGGCAATTTATCTCGTTGCCATTCGCTAGTCTCCAGCTCGCGCCCCGTCATACGCTTTAGTTTCAGCGACAAAGCGCTTAAGAAGGCAATAGGATTACCTTGCTTATCTATTTGCGGCATATCAGACAAGCAGGCATCGGCATAATTGGGGGCCGGAACAAAGTTTCGTCTTAAAGATTTTGGCAAGGCTTTGATCAAGGCCACAATAAGCTCATGGCGTAATCCCGGAATAAGCCAATCCAAGCCCACAGTTGTGACTTGATTCAGTAGTGGTAATGGCACCATCAAACTGACACCGTCGTCTATATCTTTGGGATCGAAATGATAATCTAATCCAAGGGTAAGATTATTTTGCCTAAAGGTTTCTGGGAATGACGATGCATCTATATGTCCAGTATCTTTCTTAAGTAAGGCTTCGGGATCGAAATTAAGTAACTGTGGATCTTCAGTAGACTGTTTTTTCCACCATTTTTTAAAATTGACTTCAGAACAGATATGACTGGGGATTTTTTCACCATAAAAATCCACTAAGGTATCTTCATCTACTAATAGGTCTCGCCTACGGCTCTTGTCCTCTAAATCTTCAATATTTTCTATCATCTTTTGATTAAAAGACAAAAACGAAAAGTTCAGTTTAGTGTCCATATTAACCAAAGCTTCGCGGATAAATATCTCCCTACTAACTTGTGGGTCAATTTGGCTATAATTTTTTCGCCTTTGGTTAACCAGTATCAGGCCATACAAACTGACTTTCTCAAAGGCCTGCACAACACCGTGTTTCTTTGACCAGTGTGGTTCTGAGTATTCGGTTTTGATTAAGTGTTGGGCTAGTGGCTCAATCCATTCTGGTTCAATTTTAGCCGCCACTCTGCCAAATAAATGGGCTGTTTCCACTAACTCAGCGACCATAGTCCACTTAGGTTGAGATTTAGATAAACCAGAGCCCGGAAAAATTTTAAAGCGGCTATTGCGGGCACCTAAGTATTCACGGTCGACATCTTTAGTACCTAAATGGGATAACAACCCTGATGCAATAGCTTGGTGAATAGCTTGATATTCAGCCTGATGTGAAGAAATCCCAAAACCCAGCTCTGCCACAGATTTTTTAAGTTGACTGACAATATCTTGCCATTCACGCATCCGCATAAAATTAATAAAATGTTTCTTACACCAGTTACGTAATTGGCTGGATGATAAAGCTTGCTGTTGTTCTTTGAACCCTTGCCACAATTGGAAATAACCTAGAAAATCAGACTCCTTATTAGTAAAGTCTTCGTGCATTTGGTCAGCTTGTTGCTTTTTGTCCTGAGGGCGCTCTTTGGGATCTTGGATACTCAAACCCGCAGCAATGATCAAGACTTCACTGAGGCAATTTTGTTTAGCGGCTTCCACCACCATGCGTGCATATCTTGGATCTATAGGTAGACGCGCTAGCTGCCGACCTTGGTGGGTTAATCCTTGTCGACCAAGTTTGTTATCTACTGCCCCTAGTTCTTCGAGTAGTTTAAAACCATCATTAATACTTCTAGAATCAGGTGGTTGTACAAAAGGAAACTCATCTACTTTACCTAACCCCAAGGACATCATTTGTAAAATAACCGAAGCCAAATTGGTACGTAAAATCTCAGGATCGGTAAACACATCCCTAGATAAATAATCATCCTCTGAATACAAACGAATACAAATACCATCGGATACACGACCACAGCGCCCTGCCCTTTGATTAGCTGACGCTTGTGAAATCGCTTCAATAGGTAAACGTTGTACTTTACTGCGCACGCTATAGCGCGATATACGAGCAGTGCCAGGATCGACAACATACTTTATTCCTGGAACAGTAAGAGAGGTTTCTGCAACATTAGTGGCGAGAACAATTCTTCTACCTGTATGGGAAGAAAACACTTTGTTTTGTTCGCTGTTACTCAACCTAGCATACAAAGGCAAAACTTCGGTATGCCGATATTGCTGTTTGTTCAGTGCGTCAGCAGTATCGCGAATTTCCCTTTCGCCACTTAAAAACACTAATATGTCGCCGTTTGGCTCGGTTAATAATTCATTTACCGCTTCGATAATAGCTTGAATTTGGTCGTTATCACTGCTTTCGCCTTCCCTGTAGCGCATTTCTACTGGGTAAGTTCTGCCACTGACTTCAATAACAGGTGCGTCGTTAAAGTGTTTTGAAAAACGCAGAGGATCAATAGTCGCAGAGGTAATGATAAGTTTAAGTTCTGGGCGTCTAGGTAATAGTTGTTTTAGATAACCCAGAATAAAATCGATGTTTAAGCTACGTTCATGAGCCTCATCTATGATGATAGTGTCGTATTGATTCAAAAACTTATCTTGTTGAATTTCTGCCAACAAAATACCGTCTGTCATTAATTTGATATAGGTACTATCTGATACTTGATCTGAAAACCTAATTTTAAAACCCACTTGTTGACCAAGTGGCGTTTTTAATTCGTCGGCGATACGGTTTGCCACCGTTCTAGCAGCAAGACGTCTAGGTTGAGTATGACCAATCAAACCGCCAATCCCTCTACCAAGCTCTAAACATATTTTTGGAATTTGGGTGGTTTTACCTGAACCTGTTTCGCCGGCGATGATCACTACTTGATTATTTGCAATGGCTTCGGCTATTTCATCTTTTCTTTCACAAACAGGTAAAGGAGGAAATTCAATTTCTGGCCGTTGCTCTAGTCTAGAAGCAAAAATCTGCGTAGATTTTTGGATATCACCTTGCAGTTTAGCTAAATAATCTGGCTTTTTATCAGCCGCTAAGCTGGGAATTCTACGCAAACGGGAAATAAATCTAAATTTGTCTTTAGACATACAAGTCGCGATATCACTAGATAGTTGTTTAACGCTAATTTCTGAGTTGGGTTGTACTAAAGACAAAAACGGCTGCTCTTTTACTTCTATAAAAATGAACCGAGGATCCTAGAAGATGAATCGAGCAAATACCAGTATTATTAAAACATATCCCCCTGTCACCTCAAGATGTGCGTTTCAAAACGACTGGAGCGCTTCAATTTAAGGCAATGACTGAATGTCGACCACCTTCTGAATTGACCTAACAAAAGAGTTAACTCGTTGGCGATTTGTAACCGTCATGTAGATGCAAGTCTAAGGCGTGCAATAAAGCTGAACGATTAATTGTTCCTAATAAATACCCATCGTCATCGACTATTGGATAAACTTTAGGTTTTGCGGTGGTCATTTGTTGCGCCAACTCAATAACTGAAGTGTATGGCTTGATTGCTAACACCTCGGTTTTCATTATATCTTTAACTTGTGCGACTTGTTCTCTGTAATAACTAGATTCAATCATCTGTACCAGACAATCTTGTTCAGATAAAAAACCTATTACTTTATTTTGAATATCAATTACCGGTCCACCCATTTGTTTAGCTTGTAACAATCGCTCAACGGCTTCAGCAACTGTCATTTCACTAGTAAATGTAACTGGACGTAGATTCATATGGTCGCTCACTTTTAGAGATTCCACTATAACTCCTTGGTTTCTAATAATTATAATTTTATATCGTTTGAGGTAAAGATAGACTTAAGTCACCACAATACCTAATTATTTTATTTTAAATTATTAAAATAAATAACTATAAATTACCACCAAAACTAAATTTAAAGACTTTCAGTGTTTTTATCCACACCATTTAAAGCGTACCAACCAATCTAGATGTAACACTCAGGTGGAATGGTAAAGTTAAATTGAATTCCACACATAACAATAAAGACAAATCTATATTGACCTTGACCCGCTCCCTCAATTGAACTTGGTGTTGGTGTTGCCAACAGCCATAACTTTTTCTGCTGATTCGATAGAGATCAAGTTAGCTACTCGTGGTAAAGATTTCCTGTCCTAATTAATTTTTATTCTGATAGAGCTACAAAACGGGTTTTCAATCAATGATTTAGTAAAAATATATAATACACCTACGGGCAATCGATTAATGGCCGATATTACTTATGTCTATATCAACATTAAGCAAAATGCTAAAAAAATGCTAATATGTGGCAATCAATATTTAGCTATAAACATATAGTTTTTCGAAGGGATGGATTTGGATGAAGTGGAATGTTTAACATAAATAGTATCAGGAACAAATTAATACTTATTGGCGTTCTTGTTGCGTTAAGTATGTTAGCAATGATCATCTTGCAAAAAAGCATTAATTCATCGCTTAATAATATTAGTCAAACAAATCTGCGTGTCAGTTCCATACAAAGCGGCATGTTAACTCTCAGACGTCATGAAAAAGATTTCCTAATGCGACTTGACGTGAAATATTTTCAGAAATTTAATGATGAAGTTACGTCCTTAATCTTAAATGTTGAAATTCTCAAAATAGAGCTTGAACAGCAAGATGATGATGCAAGTAAAGCCTCTAAACTAAAAGACATTCTGATTGACTACAAGAAAAAATTTGAGGCCTTAGTAAGGCTCGAGCAAAATCTAGGACTTGATGCTAATAGCGGCCTATATGGTAACTTACGTGCAGCAGTTCATCAGGTTGAAAGTAAAATTAATGAGCTCAATAATGATAGGCTATTGGCCAACTTGCTAATGTTACGCCGCCACGAAAAAGATTTCATGCTGCGGGAAGACTTAAAATATTTTGATAGATTTAATCGAGACTTAGTAGTCTTCATGACGAGTTTGAACACGGAAAGTATTGCCAATGATACCAAATCAGCAATAACGTCCCTAATGCAAAACTATAGTCAAAGTTTTAAAGGCTTTATAAGTGGCAAACAGGCCCTAGGCTTAACTAGTTCGGATGGTGCCTTAGGTGAGCTGAGAGAAACTGTACATCAAACTGAGGGTTTATTAACAACCCTAGCCGAAGAAATCGAAATTACTTCCATTGAACATCGCGCATTCACTAATTTAATGTCAATTATTATTGCACTGGTCATCACTTTGGTGATTGTTGGTATTGTTATATTACTCTCAATCAGTATTTCCAAACCAGTTCGATATCTGTCTGAATTGATGGCAAATACCAGTCGTAATAAGGATCTCACTCTACGTTATGATTATGCGGGTGCCAAAGAAATTAATGATGTGGGTGATTCCCTCAATGACATGCTCGACAGTTTTGAGAAATCAATATTGGAAGTGTCGCAAGCCACTTATTTACTCAGTTCCTCCTCCGAAGAGCTCAATGTCATAACGCAAAATAGCAGCGATGGTATAAAGCGTCAGCAAGCTGAAACAGAAAGTGTTGCCACCGCAATTAACGAAATGACGGCAACAGTCCTAGAGGTATCTCGTGCGGCAAGTAATGCTGCTACTTCGTCAAATATTGTTGATGAAGAATCACAAAATGGTGCCAATTTAGTGAGAGATACCGCTAGGCTAATTGGTAATCTTGCTAAACAAGTTATCGATACCGCCATTGAGATGGATCAATTAAGGGAGGAAGCAGAAAATATAAATACCGTAGTACAAGTAATTGGCAGTATTGCGGAACAAACCAATTTACTCGCCTTAAACGCCGCCATAGAAGCAGCCCGTGCTGGAGAGCAAGGAAGAGGGTTTGCAGTGGTCGCAGACGAAGTCAGAACTTTAGCCTCCAGAAGTCAGGCCTCTACTTTGGAAATCACGCAAATAATCGAACGGTTGCAGGCCAAGACCCTATCGGCAGTAGCGGTTATGAAAAGTGGTGAGGAGCTGGCACAAAATTGTGTACGTCAAGCAGGCATCGCCGGTGAAGCAATTGAAAAAATAACCAGTGCGGTATCTACCATCAGTAGCCAAAACTTTCAAATTGCCAGTGCTGCAGAACAACAGAACTCAGTTGCCGAAGAAATTAATCGAAATATAGAAAATATTAATAATATTGCACAAGAATCGACTATTTCAGCCTCGGAAACTTTGCAAACGAGCAGTGCTTTGGCAAAGCTAGCGGTTGATTTAAAAACTATCATTAGCCAGTTTAAATTATCAAATTAAATGATTATATTTTGATATCGTTCGGCAAAAGTAAAGAACGATATCAGTCAATTACTATTAACTATTTGCTTGTTCCAATACCGCTTTCTATATTGCAGCAACCCCACTTGTAAACTTATGCTCAGCAATGGTCTAGGTCACAACTTATATTATGTCCATCTTCTAATATGCCCTTGAGTCCGATTAACTCGCTATGTGTTTCTTTTTAACGATAAAGAAGGATAAGTTCCTACCCCTAACTTTACCCCTATCTTGAAAGCGATATCTGTATTAAAAGACAACCTTTCCCCTAGGTGGTACCCTTACCCTTAAGGGATCCCTATCAGCGACTTCAATCATTTTATCTTATGGTAGTTTTTGAGGGGAATTTACTTGTTTATCAAATAGCGGCGTATTTACACTCTTTTGATTATGTACACAAAAGTTTGTAAAACAAACAAAACAAGAAAAAGTACTAACTAACAGCAGCGAACAAAATACAAAGTAAACAATTGATTAATAATGATAAACAAACATGAATGAACAACCATCTATCTATTGGCACGATATATAACAACACCAATCAAGAGCAATAAAAATAAGGGCAAGCACAAAGCATTGATTTTTTGGTACGCAAAAAGGTACAACTTACAAAAACTAATGAAGTACATCGCACTCCTAAGCGGCAGTTACAAGTTTGACTCTTGCGGACATCTAAAATCAATCATTTCAACATATTGTTAAGGGCACTTTAAAAAGTGCCACATATATTGGAAATACTTTAATTATTTCGTTTTTGCCGTGAATTTATAACGTTATGAATTCAGCTTATTTCGATTAACTTTTCAGAATATTTATTTTGTAAGTGAATTGAGCTAGCTTGTAAACCACCTCTTAAATACCTATATCTCAAATAATCAGAAACCTCCTGCTCATGAGTAGAAATTATTACTTGTCTATCTCTTAATTCAATCCTTAACAAATCACTTAAAGAAGCTATATTTATTTCATCCATGCTTTGTGTAGGATCATCTATTAGTATAAATGCAGTCTGTGCATATTTACGATTCAATGAAAGAAAAAAGGCCAGAGTTAACGCCGCTACTTGACCACTACTCATAGATAGCACTGCGTCATATGAAGAACCATCAGCAGTAAAGAAATGTAAATTTTTAGTTTTATTGGTACTAGACTCTTCAGTATCAATAAATAGTCCTAACCCTCTTTGATAGTTCTGAATTAATCTTCCACTGTAAATATGGAATAATGACTCAACTTGACCGATGGTTTCACTTGAATACGTATTTTTCACTGTATTAGTTGTTTCAATAAGTTTGGTTAATTTACTACCAAATTTATCTAAATTAGCTTGAGCTTTTTTATGTGCTTTTACTATTAATTTCTGGCTGTTTAGCTCTGAATTTATTTTTAAATTATATTGCGAGTTAATATATAAGCTCTTATTTTGTACATCAGCAATATTAATACTTTTCAGTTCATTAATTGTTTTAAAACATTCGTTGAAAAATCCCATTACACCGCTTTGTAAAGAATCACTTTCAACCTTTCGTAAAGATAAAACCTTAACCTTAATCTCTTTTAACGTCTGTTCTTTTATTTGATCGTCAGAGGAGTATTCAATAGGTAAAGATATTCCATAAGCGGTTAGTTTTTGAGTTATTAGATCTATATTACTTTTCTTTAATTTGTTCTCTTCTAATTCTTCTAGTAAAGATAAATTGAAATTAAGTTCCAGTGATTTCAACTGAGTAGTTAATTTTTCACCCTCTGCCTTTAATAAAGATTTTAATGCATCTAAACACACTTTATACGACATATCGTGACGCTCTATAAACTCAGTTATATTTTTGGATTTGAGTTCTAGCGCATCTATTAATAACTGGTTTGTAGTATAATCAAATCCACATAATAAGCATTCAACCTCATGTTCTTGCTGTTTTTCTATAATAGATAATCTAAGTTGATCTATTTCTGTTAGTTTAGCAATATGTCCATCGGTGGTACTTTTTAACCTAATCCTTTCCTCTACTTTAGTTTTTATATTAGTTATCAAATCATTAGATACTAATGTTAATTTAACTAATTGCTCTAGAGTTACGGTTTCTTCACTAGTTTTAAGGAGTTTTATTTGACTCTTATAAGAATCAATAGTGCTCTTATCTTTTACCAAACCGTCATGTTTACTAAAGTGATTACCTAAATAAATCGCTAGAGTGAATTCAGGTTTAGCTACTAATTCATTATATTGGTTATTATTAAGTCGTAAGTCTATTTCATCCACTTGAGCCTTGGCATTATCTAAAAGAACAACTTGCTTGAGTAACTCTTCATAGTCTTCTTTTTTTGTACTAATAACAGGAACTTCTTTATCCCATTGTGGGATAGTAATAGAGGTAGATATTCTTTTGTAATCGACTTGCGGACTATCTTTTTTAATTGCTAAAGTTAAAGAGTCTATTTGTCCATTTACAATACTAATGTCACCTTCTAATGCTTTCATTCGTTTTTTTCTGCTTACTTCAAGGTCTCGTAATCCAACCAATTTTTCATTGACCTCATCTAATTTAATTAAATGTGATATTTGATCGAAACGTGAAGTTTTGTTGTTTGTGTCAGGTACAATAACTGAATTATTATCTTGAGAAATATAGTTTAATACGGAAAAATTACTTAAAAAGTTAGGTCCAAAAACATTTTTAATGTATGACTGTTCATCTTCTATTAAATTGGCGCTTTCTACATCATCAAAACTGGATAATTCATATAGCTTAAAAATATCAAAATTTAGTGGTTGGTGATTTTTTTTATCATTCAATTCCTTTAAATTAGCCATCTTCATTAAACAAATAGTTTCATCGCCACAATAAAATTCTGCCTTTATCTTGATACTTGATTTAGAGTTATTATTCCAATATAGGTTTCTTTCATAATGCTTCTTTTTGTTCCCTTTAAGTGAATTAAATAAAGCTATTATTCTAGGAATTTCCCCACACAGTAGTAATTGTAAAGCGTCAAAAACAGAAGTTTTACCAAAACCATTAGGTCCGTCTAATACTGTTAAGTCATTATCAAAAGACTCACTAAATTCTTCAAATACTTTGAAGCTATTAATATCTAATGTTCTTAACTTCCATTTACTCATTTTCAAACTCCTTTAGTATTTCGCTTTGATCGGCCTTATCATTAATGATTTTCGTTAAATTTTCATCAAACGTAACTAAATCATTAGCTAAAAGGCTTTCTTTCAGCATTACATCAATACTTGGCATTTTTATTTCATTAACAGGCACGTGCAAAAATGGTATTTTAATAAAGAACCTAGCAGCAAAACTGTATAAAGATGGATAATTAGGATATTTTTTGTAAGTGATAAATAAGTTTCTATCTAAAATTACCTTTCCAAGATCGCTTATTGATTTATTTGCTAATAAATTTACTTCTTCATCTGAATAGTAGAGTACGTATTTTTTGAAATAATATGGGTCTTCTTCAATAGAAAATATTTTTTGTTCGTGAGTATTGAAGTCACCTAAATTTTTCAGATTTAATAAAATTATTAAATCTGAATTCCGTTCAAATGCAGGTTCACTTTTGATTTCAATCGGTGTGATATCTTTGATTGTATTATTATAATAATCGACCTCTTGTAAGCTATCCGTTTCATACACAATCAAGAACCGTTTGTTATTTTCTTTAATTTTTTTATAAAAGCTAAAACCCTCTATATTTTCAATAAAAACAAAACCAGAGTCATCAATAGTTGCGGCCTCTTTCAGTAATCCATTAATCAATTTATCTCTCCTTTAGCTGTCTCTACTGAAACAAATCTAATATTTTTAGCTTTAATAATGTTATTTTTAATGTTATAAATTCACTATTATTAACATCATCAATACAGTCTCCATTATGAGTCGCTTTAGGTTTACTAAATTCACTCACTTTAAAAGAAGACTCATTGATCGCCACGATTAAGTTATCAAATTCAAATAAAATATTTAATAATGTTGTATTACTCCTTAAATCAGATAAGTGTTTATCCAATTTATTAACTTGCACTTTTTTAGACATGCCATTAAGTTCGATACATGATGGTATATATTTATCGTACTTCGTATTTAAATAATGAGGTAAGTTGTTATTTGATATAAATGAAGGCAATTCATTTATAATATTTAAATACCTTTCTAAAACTACTTTTCCAATATCACTTTCTATAGAAAAATTAGTTGGGTCTAAAGAAATATATAACCTTTCTAATAATCGGCTATCTAAATTTGACATTATTTTTTTGCAAGTGGACAAGTGAACTAACTCATCCTCTAATTCGTCTGAGTTTTCTTCCTCATAAACACCTGCAAATTCATCAATAATCTGTATGAACTGACTTTTAAAGCGAAATAACAAATGTTTTTTATCTTGAAAGTCTAAAACAACGGATGCTAGACAGTCGATGATCTCAGAGAACAGAATAGGACTAGAGTCGGTTGATTCGTATTGAGTATATTTTTGATTTTGATTTAAGGCATGTGCAAAATTGACCCGTTGAGCCAATAGAGAATTTAGTTTGTCAAACTTATGACTTACTAATTCAAGAGAATTGATGAGTGAATTCTTATCTAAATAATTACTTATAATCCCCTTTAACACTCCGTCTATTTCATCAGGTGTGACAAACAGCTTACCGTCATGATACTTAAATAAACTTACGGTTTGTCCATTATGAGAATGATTAGTAAAATCATCTATATCTACTGACACATGAAAAAATCTTAGTGTATCAATATTAAAATGATCACTTACAACTTCTGCAGCTTGGTCTAATGCTTTCTTATAACTAGAACGATACTTTGATTTAGTTGATTTCACTTGGTGAATAGATAAAGCAGTCTTATCATTAAAAATGACAAAGTCATCTAAATGTTCAACTTTAAGCGAATAAGAATAACTTAACTTGTCATCTATGAGCAATTGTATTGCACGATACAAAGCAACTTTACCTTGGTATATAAAACCACTCCAAGATGCCACGGCAACGCTTTTAGATATTTCGGCTGAGACTGATATATTTTCTTTATTTTGCATAGAGTTAAATCCCTTTTATTTAACTCTCTTATATCAAACTGCCTAGTAAATAAGTACTTATAATTTTATATTAAGTTTTCTAAACTAAATCTAAGTACAGTTATTTACAGTACTCCAAGTGAAGGACTAAAAGCACCTACAGAAATACGTTCTTTCTGAATACTGATTTGCCATGTATGGATACGCGTAATAAATTCTATTCCCTTGTAGAGAATGCCTTTTAGTTTTTGCGTAATGAGACCATCGAACCAACTGGTTTTTATTAAACCCGTTGTTTTGTTAATTTCCATTTCGTAGTAGGGACGAATTGCCTGAGATTTTCGTTTACAGAACACTCCCCCCATTAGCTTCGTATATATAGCCCAGTTACCCGAATCTGCGGCCTTATGGAGCTCTGTAAGCGCTTCGTCTTCGCTTGGAGGTTTTCTAAGTCTTCGAAGTTCTCGCCACACTGTGACTGATACACCGCCTATTTGTTGAAACTGTCTAATTCCCCAACAACTCGCCCATGCTTCTACTCGTTGGGCTGCTAAAATTGGGTTTTCGCCATACACGCCTTTATCTAAGTTCGCACCATTGATGCTTTTGCATACGTATTTGGCAATATAACCAGTCGCAGAGCCTTTTTTTTGGTCTATGTCGGCAAACTTAGTAAGATTATCTCTAGTTACCTGCTTTTCTCTTTCACCAGTTAGGTAACTCTAGAACCTTACTTCTAGCGTGATCAATCCTTAAATCTGGGTGCCGCCCAAATTTTAATCGAACCTCTTTGTTGTTGAAGCGATAACGATACCGCCATGTTATAGTGCCATTTTTGAAAGCGCGCGCACTTAGGCCATCGCGGTCAGAAATCACAATTTCATTTTCTTGTGAATTACTTAGATACTTTTTAAGTTTGTATCAGTTAATGACATAATTTACTTTTGGTACACACGTTGAATTAACATTTGTACGCATATAGGTACAAATTATTAATAAATTAGAAAGAACTTGTATGAACAAAGATAAACAATTGAAACTGAAGCAAGCCATAACAATCATTGCCTTTACGGCACTTAATGAACTTCAATGAACGATAAAAAACAAGAGACTATCTACTGGCACGACTACGAAACTTGGGGGGCTAATCCTCAAAAAGATTTCCCTTGTCAGTTTGCCGGAATACGCACCGATCTAGACTTAAACATTATTAGTGAACCTCTGATGATTTTCAGCCAAATTGCTAATGATTGTTTGCCGGTTCCTCAAGCGTGTTTAGTTACAGGTATTACTCCACAACGTTCTTTAAAGGAAGGACTCCTAGAAAGAGATTTTATCGCTAAAATCCTTAAAGAGTTCTCACAGCCCAATACCTGTGTTGCCGGCTTCAACAATATTCGTTTTGATGATGAAATTACTCGCTACACTTTATATCGAAACTTTTATGATCCTTATGCAAGGGAATGGCAACATGGTAATAGCCGTTGGGACATTATCGACTTAGCTCGAGCTTGTTACGCGCTTAGGCCTGAAGGCATCAATTGGCCATTAAATGAAGCAGGATTACCCAGCTTTAAGTTGCAAGATTTAACTAAAGCCAACGATATTCAGCATCAAGACGCCCATGATGCAATGTCCGACGTGTATGCAACCATTGCAGTGGCTAAATTGATCAAGGAACGTCAACCCAAGTTATTTGATTATTTGTTTAGCCTACGTGATAAAAGAAAAGTACTTGAACAAATCGATTATCAACAACTAACACCTTTAGTGCATATTTCCTCTAAGATCCCTTCAGTCCATGGTTGTTGTACTTGGATAGTGCCTATAGCAATGCACCCGACCAATAAAAATGCGGTTATTGTTCTTAATTTAGCACTAGATCCTAGTCCACTTTTTACACTTTCAGCTGACCAAATAAGACAGAAGTTATACACCCCTAATGCAATGTTAGGGGAAAATGAACAGCGCTTGCCGATCAAGCTTATCCATATAAATAAATGTCCTGTGTTGGCTCCGGCTAAGACACTCAGCGCCGAAAATGCCGAACGTTTGGGAATTGATAGGCAACTTTGTCTTCAAAACTTGCAGAAAATTAAAGCGAATCTGCAGAGTCTTGAAAAATTGCAGCAGGTATACATCCAAACCGAACAACGGGATCCTCTGGATGCAGAGCATGCTTTATATTCGGGCGGCTTTTTTTCGTCCAACGATAAAGAACTTATGAAAAAAGTAACTCATTCTGATTTGCAGGGACTGACTGAGCTTTCTTTACCTTTTGAGGACGAACGTTTAAATACATTGTTGTTTAGATACAGAGCACGGAATGCTCCACAATCGTTATCAGAGACAGAAGTTGAGAGATGGCAACGTTATCGACATTTTAAATTTTATGACAATGAATCACCTGCTAGCATTAAAATGCCAGAATATTTAATGCAACTCGAACAATTAAGCAGTGAATATGCTCGTAACCCAGAAAAGTTAGCCGTATTAAAAAATCTTTACAATTATGCGAAAGGTTTATAAAAAGGTATTCTGTGGCTTAAATTCTTAGACTATTTATTTGAGACTAAGGTTAGTTAGCTGCTAATGTAACTTAATTTTAAGCCGATATCAGAAATGTGACGTGTTAGTCTGGCTTGAATTTACATTTAACAATTTTCCGTAATAATCAAAGGCGATTTGATGCTTGGTATAACATTAAAAGTTGATGAAACAGATCAATATTTGGATTTAGACATCAGTCCAGACCTTGTGCAAGAAAAGATTGATGCAGGTGTTATCCATGAGTTCATTCAAAAAAGTGAGTTTAAACACTTTTTTATATTTGATGAAAATATCATTGGTGCCATTAATAGTTATAAGTCCGCCAAAAAAAACAACATCTCGGAAGTTCTTGAAAATCGCATTGGAGAGCGAAGAGATACCCAAATAAAGTATAAAATTGTTGAAGACCAACTTAGTGCTTACTTAACATTAATTACTGGATATGCAGGTAAACTTCCCACAGTAAAATCCTTAAAAGAAGAATTAAATACATTCGGCATAAAACGTGGGGTCAGCAGTAAAGGTTTAACTAGCTTAGTTAAAAGATGTACCCAAGCACTGCCGGGTGAAGTATTTGAAGAGTTAATAGCCAAAGGTTTGCCTGCTAAAGTTGGCAAATCGTCTCAATTAAAACCTTTAGTACTCAACGCCCTAGATAGAATTCTTAAACCTCAAACAGTAGGTTCCGCCCGTGTTGATATGCGTAACTTAGGTTCGATTATATGTGTTCAAAAAGGTACCGAACTGCTACGTAGGATGCCACCAACTAAAGGTAGAAATGGATATACTGTAAGTGGCGATATTATCGATGCTAAATCAGGTGAATGGGTCAAGTTTAGACCCGGTGAAGGCACAGTTATCAGTGATGGCGATGAGAATTTGTTGCTGGCAGATATTTCTGGAATGCCCAAATTTAAAGATCAAAAAATGTGGGTTGACGATATTTTCATTTGCAAAGGTGTCAATGTAGGCAGCGGCAATGTTGAATATGATGGTTCAGTATTAGTTAATGGTGACGTAACTGAAAAAATGGAAATCTATGCCACTGGTGATGTCACAGTAAATGGCTTTGTCGAATCTGCTACCATACATGCAGGTGGCGATATTATTATTACTGAAGGTGCTATGGGAAAAGTTAATGATAGCGCCACTGAATACAGTACTAGTTTAACATCAAAAGGCAGTGTTCACGTACAGCATGGTCAAGGCTTAGATATTAATTGCAATGGCAATGTCACTGTGGGCAGACAACTAGCTTACAGCCGAATTAACTGTCGAGGAAAAGTGACAGTTGGTGCCTTGGATAAACCCAACGGCAATATTTTTGCTTGTACTATTAAATGCCAAGATGCCGTTACCGCAGGCACTCTTGGGGCGGTTTCTGGTAGTAATTTGAGTATCGATTTTAGTGAAGGTTTTAATACCTTATTAGAGCGCAAAGATACTCTCGACGAGCTTCTAAAGAAAATAAAACAAAATAATACTCGGCATTTTGAGCGAATGAATATTATTAATTCTAAGTTCATTCCACATGATATGCAGGGCCGAGTAGACAACGCCAATCAATTGTTTGAAAATGAAACACAATTGCTGCAATGGCTTGAAAGCAAAGCCAAAGAAATGAACGATACCAAAGAGAAGTATCAAACTGACATTCAACTCATCGGCAATAAACGCGTTTATCCTGGTGTAGTGGTGAAGCTTAATAACCGTACTTGGCGAGCAGAAAGAGAGTACGACCGTGCAAAAATTTGCTTCAAAGATCATCAGTGGCATTTTGAGCCACTGACCTAACTTCTAATTTAAATCGACCTCAGGTTATTTGGTTACCTTTAGTATTTCAACCTAGTTAACAAACTAGAGGTATCCCAACGCCCTCCTCCCTTTTTCTGAACATCAGCGTAAAACTGATCAATTAATGCCGTTAACGGCAAGGTAGAGCCATTTCTCTTGGCTTCATTTAAAGCTATATCTAAGTCTTTACGCATCCAATCAACAGCAAAACCAAAGTCAAATTTACCCGCTAACATAGTTTCAAAACGATTTTCCATTTGCCAAGACTGAGCAGCGCCCTTAGAGATAACATCGATGACCGCATGACAATCTAATCCAGCATTTTCTCCAAAGCTAATCGCTTCAGCCAATCCTTGTACTGTGCCAGCAATGCAAATTTGATTCATCATTTTAGCCAATTGTCCGCTTCCTACATCACCGAGTAATTGACTGAATTTTGCATAACAACTTATAACGGGTTCAACACTGTTGTAATGTGTTTGCTGGCCACCTAGCATTACTGTCAATTGACCATTTTCAGCACCAGCCTGACCACCTGATACTGGTGCATCTAAAAATCCCACACCTAATTCTGCACAAAGTACAGCCATCTCTCTGGCGACTTCTGCTGACGCTGTAGTATGATCAACTATAATATCCCCAGAATTCACTCCAGCTAATACCCCATTTTCTCCTAACATAACGGAACGTAAATCGTCGTCGTTGCCAACACATAATAAAACCACATTGGCTTGTTGTGCAGCAAGTTTAGGGGTTGATGCCATGTCACCTGAATATTGTTTCACCCAAGCATTGGCTTTTTCAGTGGTTCGATTAAACACTGTGACTTCATAACCTGCTTTTTTACAATGGCCAGCCATGGGGTATCCCATAACACCCAGTCCAACAAACGCTATTTTTTGTCCCAATTTAGTTTCCTTAATTTTGGTCTGACTTATTAAATATATTGACTTAAATAGTTGAAACACGACTAAATAATGACAATATACATAGTACAAAATTATATAGAGAATAATAATGTCAGATACCATATATCAGTTTGATGCCATATTAAATAATGGTAAAACTATTAATTTTAAAGACTATGAAGGCAAAGTGCTGTTAATAGTTAATACGGCTAGTAAATGTGGTTTTACACCACAATATGATGGTCTACAGAGTTTACATCAACAATTTGCAACCCAAGGTTTAGAGGTGCTTGGTTTTCCCTGTGATCAATTTGGTCACCAAGAGCCAGGAGCTGATGCCGAGATCCAAGAATTTTGTAGTTTAAACTTTAACGTCAAATTTCCTTTGTTTAAGAAGATTGAAGTTAATGGTTCAAACGCAGCCCCTATATACAAATATTTGAAAGAAGAAGCCCCTGGAGTTATGGGCAGCAAAAGTGTCAAATGGAACTTCACCAAGTTTTTAGTGAATAAACAAGGCAAAGTAACTAAACGTTATGCGTCCACAACTAAGCCTGCAGAGATGACTAAGGATATTGAAAAATTACTCGCTGAATAATTCAGCCTAACCGTCTTTCTGAGCAATAATTAAAAAATACTTACCCAACCAAAGATATGGCTCAGTTGAGCCATATTGAATTTCTAACTGTTTTAACTGCTCATATTCACTAGTTTGTTTCTCTGGCTGTTTTAAATAATCGTGAAAACAGCGTATACCTGCTTGTTTTATGATCTTAACCGGCAAGCTTTCAAGTTGCGATACAATAACTTTAGGTTTTTGTGGATTATTAGGGCTTAAGCGCACAATATTTTTAGTTGTCATGCCTTGTTCAACATAATCAAAATTACCATACAACATGTTGCCAAATAGCTGAGCATCATGATTAAAAAAACTAAGGGAGAGATGCCCACCAGGTTTAACTAAATCCACCAGTTTATCTATTACTTCGAGAGGATCTTGTAACCACTCTAAAACGGCATGACAAACCACCAGATCAAATTGTTTGTTATTGCTTAGGGATAATATGTCAGTATGCTGAATATCCAGATTGATATTTTCGCCTAACTTTTGTTTTGCTATAGACAAAACTTCCGAAGACATATCAGAAAGCGTGACCTTGTGACCCAAACCAAGCATCACTTCAGTCATCACTCCAGTACCTCCGCCAGCATCTAAAACCTCTAAAGGCATACTTTTATGGGAGATATAATTGTGTAGATGATGTACTAACAACTCATGGCGCAATCGACCTTTAGTAGAGCCATAAATATTTTTCTCAAATTTATCTGCAAACTTATCAAAATTTTGATCTTGCTTATTATTTTCCATTTATAAAATGTGCCTCAAGCGGGGTTATCGATGTCAACAAACACCGTCTCAATTTCCAATGCATCTTGAATATACTCCCCTAACGCTTTTACACCATAACGTTCGGTTGCATGGTGCCCAGCAGCATAAAAATGAATATTCATTTCCCGTGCTGTGTGAATGGTTTGTTCTGAAACTTCACCGGTGATGTATGCATCGATTCCTTTTTCGGCCGCTAATTCAATATAACCTTGTCCGCCACCTGTACACCAAGCAACGGTTTCAATATTACTTGACGCTGCAGCCTCATGTAACGGACTCTTAGACAATTTAGTAGTTAACAATTGAGTTAATTCGGTTGCACTAATGCCCCTTTCAAACCTACCTTGCATAACCACAGATTGAGGGTTGTTTTCTTCTAAGGGTGAGATATCTGTAATACCTAACAACTTAGCTAGTTGGGCATTATTACCAAGAGTAGGGTGAATATCTAATGGCAAATGATAGGCATAAAGATTGATGTCGTGTTGCAACAATGTTTGTATTCGTTTCCTTTTCATTCCTGTAATACAAGGTGATTCACCTTTCCAAAAGTATCCGTGATGAACCAAAATAGCATCCGCACTAATTGATACCGCATGATCGATCAAAGCCTGCGAAGCAGTCACACCTGTGACGATTTTAGTTACCTTTTTTTTACCCTCCACCTGCAAACCATTTGGGCAATAATCTTTAACCTTTTCTGGCGTTAATATCGTATTGAGTGTTTGTAATAATTGATAATTTGATACTGACATGAAATTTCCTACTAATTTATACTCATAACGAATCTGACTAAATTAGACATTATAAATAAAAAAAGGTATAAAACCCGCCCCTATTCTGAAAATAAACATATTAAAGGCAAAGACCTGACTATGAGTAAATTGGATAAAGATCAAGTAATAGCGGCTTTTACCGAAGCTTACACTGCAGTAAATGGTAAAGCCCCCGCAATCGAAGCCAAAGGTGGCTGGTATAGTGTTGATGGTGGCAAAAATATGCGCTTGGCAGATTTAGATACTTTGACTGCTGAACTAGGTTCGTCAAAACCAGCTAAAGAAACCAAAACTGCTGCTGAAAAGCCTAAAAATGTAGCAGAGAAGAAGCCTGCTGCTGTGAAAAAGGCCGCCAAAGCGCCAGCTAAGAAAAAAGCTAAAAAATCAGACTTTTCAGTCAAAGCATTTTGGGCTGATAAAATTTTAGAACAGAGCTCTGAAGCTAAATTGCCCCGTTAAGCTTATATACTTAACATATTGAAAAAAGCCTCATAATTTTCTAATCATGAGGCTTTTTTATTGCGCTAAATCTACGCCGACTGATTATTCGAATTGCCGCTCTCTTTTGGTTTCTATTGTATCTATATAACCATGCCAAGTCGCATAGCCTATCAATGGCATTAAAAACACAAAACCCACAAACCAAGTAGCAAAACCTATCAGTACTGCTATCAGTATGATAAATGCCCATAACATCATAGGCGCTTTGTTGGTCCATACCGCGTTCATGTTGGTTAACAAAGCGGTGGCGAGATCAACCTTACGCTCCATCAATATTGGCTGGGTAAACGCACTGAGGAAAAATACCAACATCGTAAAACCAGCACCTACTACCGTTCCCACCGCTAAAAAAGGAAACAGATTCTCAAAGTTTTCATCTAGATATGGGGGATATAAAGCATGGACCATCGAAGCAACGCGCAACCAAAAAATCATCAAGACCATAAGCAAGATACCTAAGCCCCATTCATTAACTGCATTACGTTTAATTGCTTTAATACTGTGCCATAAAGAAGGTACATGATTCTTTTCTAGTTCCCAACTGACGTCGTACATGCCCGCGGCTAAAAAAGGACCAATCAACATAAAACACACTATTGCCGGCATGATCACCAAGTGCCAGCCTGTTAATTGCACCAAGTAGGTAATAAACCAAGGAATAGCAGTAAATATCAAACCAAAACATAATGTTAAGACAGGTGCCTTACTCGCATCTTTGAGTCCAAGTATTAACCATTTGAAAGGATCGCTCATCGACAATTGTTTACAAGGTATCACACGAGCTATACCACTATCGACAATTCCATTGTGGGGTGTTTCTTTAAAATGTTGTGACATAATTTTGCTCCAGAAAACATCTAAACGAATGATTGTTTGATAATTAAACGGTGGTTCCAGTTTACTAAAACATTTAAAAAAGTACATAGACCTATAGTGACTAAAATACTGCCCCGAATTTTTCGGCAAATAGTCATCTTTCTTGCTTCATAGGTAAGTGTAGGTTCAATCAATAATGAGCGGGGTGCCAATGGATAGTAGTGGCGAATCGTTCAGCTATTTTTTGGTTTAATGCAGAAAATCGGGTAAGTGGGATATCTTCTCCAGAGATACAATGCCACACAAATTTGTGACAATTGTTTTTGATAAGGTCATATTCTGAGTAACTAAAAAGTCGAGAGATGGCTCTTTCAGCGGCATCGCTTTGAATTAGCGGCACATTATTACTGTCACATGCGATATAAATATAGTCACCGCTACGTTCTTTCAAAAATCTGTTTGGGGAGATCCCTCGAATTAAACCGTTGCCTTTTAATTCCAAAATATTGCCATCTACCCATATACCGGTGTGCTCAAACAGACCATAAACGCCACATGTAACAATGGCACCATTAACTGGCAATATTTTGGTATCTAAACTTCCAGGTAAACTACTAACTGACTCTTTTAGCTGTTTATCATTCGAATATTTAGCCCCAGCCAAGATCGCTATGGCACTGGCACCAAGCCACAATAAAGGAGCTGGCATATACTTTTCCTCAGTAATACATTTGGCTCTAGCTAAAATGAAAAATGACACAAAATCAAATTAGCAATGTAATGGGATGTAACAACATGCATTAACAACACAATAATTTTGAATTTTTATATAGCATAGCGAATTAAACACTTAACAGCCTGCCCCCTGTTGGTTTAACCTGTCGCCCTGTGTAGGAGATGGTTCAAAATCAATGAAGAAAATTAGTAAATCAAATAAATTGGAAAACGTCTGTTATGAGATACGAGGGCCCATTCTTACCGAAGCAAAAAAAATGGAGGACGAAGGCCACCGAATATTAAAACTTAATATTGGTAACCCTGCCCCATTTGGTTTTGAGGCACCCGACGACATATTAAAAGACGTGATCCATAACCTGCCAAAATCTCAAGGTTATTCAGACTCAAATGGTATTTATTCAGCCCGTGTGGCTGTGATGCAATATTACCAACAGAAAAATGTTAAAAACGTCAAAGTAGAAGATGTGTTTATTGGTAATGGGGTGAGTGAACTCATTGTTATGGCCATGCAAGGACTGCTAAATAACGATGACGAAGTATTGATCCCCGCACCAGATTATCCACTATGGACAGCAGCAGTGAGTCTCGCATCTGGTGCTCCAGTACATTATCGCTGTGATGAAACCAATGGTTGGCAACCTGATATTCAAGATATCCGTAGTAAAATCACCGATAAAACTAAAGCCATAGTATTAATTAATCCTAATAACCCCACAGGCGCAGTATATAGCCCTGAACTGTTACAACAAATTATTGAATTAGCCCGTGAATTTTCATTAGTTGTAATCAGCGATGAAATCTACGACAAAATTTTATATGACGATGCAAAGCATCACTGTATTGCATCAATGGCCACAGATATTTTTTGTATCACTATGGGCGGCTTATCAAAAAACTATCGTATAGCCGGATTTCGAGCTGGATGGCTAGTGGTCAGTGGCAACAAACTAATAGCCCAGAGCTACATCGAAGGGTTAAACATACTGTCATCCATGCGTATGTGCGCAAATGTGCCTAGCCAACACGCCATACAAACCGCCTTAGGTGGTTATCAAAGTATAAACGAACTAATTGCTGACGACGGGCGCCTAAAACTGCAAAGAGATATGGCCTTTGAAATGTTAAATGCAGTAGACGGACTTGAATGTGTTATGCCCAAAGGCGCCATGTATTGTTTTGTGAAAGTAGATGCTGAAAAATTTAATATTAGCAACGACGAACAAATGATCTTTGATATATTACGAACCGAAAAAATACTACTAGTGCACGGTTCAGCGTTCAATATTAAAGAGGGATGTTACTTTAGATTAGTATTTCTACCTCATGTTGACGTACTCAAGCCAGCACTTGAAAGTATTGCAAACTTCTTCAAAAATTATAGACAGCAAGATTAGTAGCATGTCCCCTATCAACTCGTCATTATTGTTAACTAGCATGACTTATTGGACATTATAACGAGTGATTTTTTTGGGTTTACAAAATAAACAAATAATTACGTAATCAATACACTGAGGATTTAATGGAAAAGCAAAGTACCTTTATGGCCTGGATAACCAGAATGCCATTACTTGAACGTTGGGCTTTAATGCACTGCTTTCAATCAGAAAATGTGTCAGAACATTGTCATCAAGTAGCGGTAATAGCTCACATGTTGGTGGTCATTAAAAACAAACGTTTTGGTGGATCACTGAACCCAGAAAGAGCGGCCACGCTAGCCCTGTACCATGAAGTATCAGAAACAAAATTACAGGACATGAACACTAATACTAAATACCATAGTCCTGAATTTACTAAGGCCTTTAAGAAGCTTGAAGATTTGGCTGAAAAAGAATGTTTGGCTTCATTGCCTGAAGATTTGCGAGATGAGCTACGCCCTCTTATTGTGCAGTCTGAAGTGCCTCCCGAATATAAAGAAATTGTAAAAGCAGCAGACATTTTACAAGCCTATATAAAAACACTTAATGAACTGCGCTTTAATAATGACGAATTTCAACATGTAGAAAAAAATCTTAGTGCAAAACTTCAAGAATTAAAACATTCAATGCCTGAAGTTAAGTGTTTTTTAGAAATATTTGTAGAAAGCTGCACTCTAACTCTTGATAAAATAATCAATATTTAAATAATTTTAAAATCATAGCAGTTCACTTTTGTATATCCTATTTGAGGGAATTAATATGCTTAAGTGAACATTGTGAGTCGAATAAAATGTGGAATAGTTAACGCTATAAAATGAGGCAAGGTGACGATTATGGCCCTGACCTTCAGCTCAAAATATTGATACATTGAGCATGCACTTTTCATCAATAACTAAAAGGTCCGCTTTTGTTCCTATTTGCAGATGGCCAATCTTATTCACCCCCCCAACACTTACTAGGTGTAAGTGTTGCGTATCATTTAATACTAACAATTTTATCTGCTTTGTTACCTCCACTTGTCATATCAAAACAAAAACCTTTCAAAGTACCACCAAGTCTTGCCAGTTGGTACAGTTAGGCATGAGGGTATTCAGTACTGATTGTTTTATGCAGATTGATCTAAGGCTTGCCTTAAATAACCTGAGGAAAGTTTAAGTTTTGAATTAGCTTTTGCTGCGTCTATATCCAATAACAACATAAGAATCGCTTCTTTAACACTATTGTTAGCCAGCTTAAGAGTAGATTCTGCCTGTTGTTGAGTACAAGCCGTTGCCTGCATGACAATGCGCTGAGCACGAGCCCGGAGCTTAGCATTACTGGTGCTCACATCGACCATCAGGTTTTCATACACCTTACCCATTTTCACGAAAGCAGCAGTACTAAGTGTGTTTAGAACCAATTTTTGGGCGGTTCCGGCTTTCATCCTTGTAGAGCCGGTTAAACATTCAGGGCCAACCTCAACACAAATCCCTATTTTAGCTATTTTTGTTAAAGGGCTATTTCTATTACATACTACAGAGACAGTATTGCAACCAAGTTCGTTAGCATAGTTAAGGCCACCAATTACATAAGGAGTGCGACCACTTGCAGCAATCCCAACGACTATGTCATTCGAAGATAATGAGGCATTAATCAAGTCTTGCTTACCTAATTCTTGATTATCTTCAGCTCCCTCAACAGCATTTAAAACAGCATGTTCGCCGCCTGCTATCAACCCTATAACATGGGTTTTGTCGACACTAAAAGTGGGAGGACATTCAACCGCATCTAATACCCCCAAACGCCCGCTGGTCCCAGCCCCGATATAAATCAGTCTGCCACCTTTTTGGAATGCTGCAACAATCAAATCCACCGCTGCGGATATTTCTTCCGAAGCTAGGTCTACAGCTGCCGCAACCTTTCGATCTTCCTTGTTAATAACGCTGACTAATTCAGCTGTTGTCATTTGGTCAAGGCTAATAGTAGCTGGATTACGTCCCTCAGACATTAACCCTTCAAGCTGCTGTATTAAATCTGTTGCCGATGTATTCATGGCATTCTCCTTTTATATAGTGTCCACGTGAGCATTATTATTCTTTCCAGAAAGACAAATTAGGGTTGATGCTGCGGTACCTAGCACCAACTGCCAAGTAAAGGCCAAATCAAACTGCCAAGAAACGGGTAAATATAAAGACTGTATATAAGGTTGCATTAACGTTGGAATTGCAAAACCAACCAGTAACGCGGCAATAATTGAGCCTGGACTCCCTCGTTTTGAAAATAACGCGGTGAAATAAATACCTAAAAGACCACTATATGAAAAGGCCATTACACTCAATGCAAACGCTAAAAGAGGTGTGTCCGTATATTGTTGCCAGTAATAACAAAGCAAGGCAACACTACCCAGCGCTATAGCCACAATTCCCATACACCAACGACCCACACGAACAAGTTTCTCTTCGCTGACAGCCACACCTTTTTTAAACCAGCCACGATAGATATCTTGTACTGCTACCGACGACATAGAATTTAGTCCAGAATTAAGGGTCGACAGAGCCGCAGCTACAATGCCAATAGTCACCACCGCTTTGATTCCATTAGGCAAGCTGGTTAATACGTAATACATAAAGATAGTCACTGTTTGCCCTTCAAACTCAGGCACGGGGGCACCGTTAGTGGCTTGCGCCATAATGTCAGGTCTTTGATAAAAAATGAAAAGTAGCAAGCCAATACAAATAAACACTAAAACAACGGGAATACCCATCATAATTGATGTAACTAGTGCTTTAGTGGCACTTTTGGCATCTTTGCAGGTTAACATGCGCTGCGTGACATCTTGATCTAGGCCAAAAGCCGCGATATTTAACAATACAAAACCGGTTAATATTGACCAAATATTGAATACACCCGCACTACTAAAATCCAAAGAGAAGTCAACAAAGGTCAGTTTAGACGCTTGACCGCCTCCTGGCGCTTGCAGTACATCTATTATTTCACTGGTACTTAGAGGAATGGATTGCAATAGATACCATAGTACAAGTATTGCGGCTCCAACATAGACTAAACATTGCACCACATCCGAATATATAACAGTACGGATCCCCCCATATACAGTGTAAGTAAAACCTACAACCGCAATTATAGAAATAGCAATAGTGACTGAGCTAGGCGTCACATCGCCGAATAAAATCATCGCCACAGCAATAGCCGCCATGAATAATCGTGCACCGCTCGCAAATAAACGTCCAAATAGATACACCATACCGGCTTGGTATTTTGCATTTTCGCCAAAACGGCTACCAAGCAATTCGTATACAGTGAAAGCTTTTAGTGCATAGAATCTAGGCAACAGAAATTTAGCCACAAATACTGCCGCGATCAGCCCTGCAATATTAGTTGTAATATATGTTAAATCACCACGATAACCTTGATCAGGCCCTCCAAGAAAGGTCGCTGCCGACTGAGATGTCGCCAACACTGAAATACTCACTGTCCAAATAGGCATGCTATTGCCACCTAGAAAATAGTCATTGGTATTTTTAGCCCGTCTATTAAAGAAATAACCAGTGATCAGAAGTACCAAAAAGTACAGCGCAAAAACTAACACATCTATGGCTGAGTATTGATCAATCATAAAGGTGTACTCCTGCTGGATAAAAGCAGTGATAACTCATCAAGCAATGCCGATTCATCAATATTAGTTTGACCCAAGGCTGCTTTTGACACCGCAATTTGAGTCCGTTCGAGCGCCATATTGGCTAATGGCTGCACCGTGGCTTCTAGAGCAAGTAAATCATCAATTTTGCCACTACACTGCAACACTAGATCACAACCTGCATTTATAGCTTGCTTCGCTTTTTGTGCGGTTGTACCACTAAGGGCATGCATATCAATATCATCAGTCATGATAAGTCCGTTAAAGCCAATGTGTTTTCTTAGTACTTCGTTTATCACTATAGGACTTAGGGTTGCTGGAAACTCAGGATCAATAGCGGTATAAAGAATATGCGCAGTCATTAACATTGATTCATGTTTGAAGTGTTCAAAAGGTAAAAAGTCTGACTGTTCTAAAACCTTCAAGTCAGCATCAACTATAGGTAAAGCCTTATGGCTGTCCTTGGTTCCTCTGCCGTGACCTGGCCCATGTTTAATTACAGGCTCAACGCCACCACTTTTCAGACCATTAATGGTTGCCTGTCCGAGTGCTATAACACTTTTAGGTGTATCCCCTAATGCGCGATCTGTCACTACAGTAGAAGCATCGGGTTGTGGAATATCCAGCATAGGAGCGCAGTTAACATTAATACCAATAGCCTTTAGATCCGCAGCGATTAATTGGTAATTTAATTCGCAAGCGCGAATCGCGTTTTGAGGCGAAGAATGATAAAGCTTGGCAAATTCAGTAGGGCTAGGTGGAATGCGCCAATGCCTAGCTGGCAAGCGCGATACTCTGCCACCTTCTTGGTCAATCAAGATCAATGCATGTTCATTATCTGTAACTATTTTAAATTCATCAACCAACGCTGATACTTGTTCAGGACTTTCGATATTACGTGCAAACAAAATCAACCCTAGGGGGCGCATTTGTTTAAACAATGCTTTTTCTGAAACGCTTAATTTAGTTGCAGCACTTCCGACTATAACATTAGAGGGTGGGCGACTAAATGTGATGAGTTTGTTCATATCACTCCATATTTTTTTAATGACATTTTCGTCGCAAAATCAAGTAAGAAAATTAACTGGGAAAACTGAGTTTTCCCATACTTACATTTGGCATGTTTGTCTCATTAGAGGGAAATGTTTCAGTATTTGCAGCTAAGGTTTCATTGGCTAAAAGTGCAAACAAAACGGCTTCTTTGGCATCGGGATTTAACGATAGTAGTTCGGTGCTACCAAGTTTCGCCTGGGGTAATTGTTTATTTAGCTTGATTTGAATTCGTTCCATTAAAAGCGGATTGTGAATACCTCCACCACTAACATATATCATTAAATCTGGGTGTGCTTTTCCTAGGGTGATGATGCTATCACTTATACATTGCGCACTAAATTCACAAAGCGTTGCCATTATGTCTTCATTCGACAAATTTGTAGCTTCTGCCTTTTTTTGTGCTGTATATAAATAAGCTAGATTAAAAACTTCAGGACCAGTAGTTTTTGGCAAAGATTGTTCAAAAAATGAAGAGCAATCTAGTTGTTTAAGTAAACCTAGATGTACGTTTCCAGCACGGGCGATTTGCGCGTCATTGTCGTAGTGCAAATCTGAATAATGACTCTGAACATAGGCATCCATCATAGTGTTTCCAGGACCTATGTCAGAACTAAAAATCTTTGAAACACCTCCCTTGCTGGGTAAATAAGTTAAATTTGCTATACCCCCAATGTTAAGCATAATGCGATTTTCATCAGCGCAATGAAATAACAGATAGTCACCATACATCACCAATGGCGCACCTTGCCCTCCCGCTGCAATATGTTTTTGTCTAAAATCACTTAAGGTGATGATATTAGTTAGCACCGCTATATGGTCGCCATCGCCTATTTGCAAGGTTGCATTAGGAAAATCATCATACTGGTGTTGTTCGAATGGACAGTGATAAATAGTCTGACCATGACTGGCAATAACATCGATATCACCATTTTGATAACCAAATCCTAAGATTGCTTCATTAACCAATTTAGCGTGATATCGTCCAATCCACGCATTTAACAAGCACACCTGCTCTATACTGCCTACTGGTTTAGCAAAAATGGCCTTTACTTGTTGTCGATATTCTTCGCAATAATCTATGGTTATAAAATCCAGTAAGGCACATTGAGTGTTAACACCAGAACCGCTAATTTTACACAAAGCAATATCCAATCCATCTAATGAAGTGCCACTCATGAGTCCAATGACTAATCTCGAATTTTTGTTAGAAATATAATGTAGTTTTTCAATATGTGAATGCATGGTCTCACCTAAAAACAAGGTAGTTTAGTTAAAAGTCTTAGACAACTATAGATACCAGTTAACAATACCACTCAAAAATTGGTATTGTCAATATTTCGATTATGTTACTTTAAATAGATATAACCCACCAAAATCAATCATTTATTAACCAATTCAATCTACAAAGGTATTGACAACTGTACTTAAATACCTTTAGATTAATACCAATTCAATACCTAATTACAACTGCATAACTAACTGCACAATAAATAAGAAGAGAGCGTGAAATGAAAGCCTACCGATTAAAACCCGTCGCAAATAGTATTTTAATTGCCCTATCGACTTCTGCATTTTTAAGTACACAAGCCATAGCACAACAAGCTGAAGTGATTGAAATTACCGGATCTCGTATACCACGTTCTGAACTGACTGCGACTAGCCCCGTATTTACAATCAGTGAAGTGCAGTTAGAGACAGATCAAGCCATTACGGTTGAAGACATAGTAAAAAAACTTCCTCAAGCGGCAACAGGAGCGAACAGCACAGGGGCAACTGTTGGTGACTCTTTAGGATCTTCAACCATTGACTTAAGAGGCTTAGGCCAAAACAGAACCTTAGTGTTGGTGAATGGATCTAGAGTGGTACCTTTTAGTTTTAGAAATGCGGTAGATGTAAACTCTATTCCTGCCGGCCTTATTAAAAGAGTTGAAGTTTTGACTGGTGGCGCTGCTGCGGTTTATGGTGCTGATGCTGTGGCCGGTGTGGTGAACTTTATTTTGGATGATAAATATGAAGGTTTCGAGGCCTCCGCAGGATATGACGCGCCACAAGGCGGTGGAGAAACTTTCAATTTTGATGCCACTATGGGTGCAAACATTGACGACGGAAAAGGAAATATAACAGCCTACGTCGGATACTCAAAACGAGAAGCATTATTGGCCAATGAGCGTGATTTTGCAGCCAACTTTTCTAGTACTGTTGCCGGTACAGGCGGTAACTTCACTGATATCTCTAGCGGCAACACTTTTGCGTTTAATGACTCTGGCGCATTAACTGATACTCCTCAGACGACCAACATCACTCCAGACCTTTACCTGATGCAACCATTAGAACGTTTAACCGCAAACGTATTTTTTAACTACGCCCCCTTTGATAACAGCGTTGAAGTTTATGGTCGCGCTATGTTTACTCAAGTACGAGTCAATGGCGCTGGCTCTACTGGACAATCACCTGTAGTGGTTAATGAGCAAATAACAATAACATCAGACAACCCCTACTTAAGTAATTCTATTCGCGACTTACTCACATTTAACGACAATGGTGAGGCTTTGGTTGGCGTTGAAAAAAACCTTGGTTTTGGCATACAAGAAACTCGCACAGTAAGGGACACCCTACAATTTCAACTTGGTCTTAAAGGCGATCTAACTGACTTTATCGGTTGGGATGTTTATGCACAATATGGTCGTACCGACGGTACTGCAAAAGTGTATAACAATGGCATTGTCAGTAACTTCCAAAATATAGCCAATACTCGTAATATTTTTGGGCCAACGGATTTGAACGATTTAAGCACACCACTTATTCACTCTAACCGTGAGCGTGTACAGTCTGTTATCAACCTCAACATTTCTGGTGATTCCGGCGATTTATTTGAATTACCAGCAGGCCCAGTAGGTTTCTCTGTAGGTTATGAATACAGAGATGAAAAAGGTGTACAAACACCAGGCACAGCACTCATTACAGGCTCAGCCTATGGACTAGGAGGCATATCGGCAATTGACGCAAGCTTCGATACCAAAGAATTGTACGGTGAAGTATTAGTACCAGTTGTACGAGATCTACCTTTTATAAAGGAGCTGTCTGTTGAAGGGGCATACCGTCATTCTAAATATTCAAATGTTGACTCAGCAAATACACATAAACTTGGTTTAAGCTGGGCGTTGACCGAAGATTTCAGACTAAGAGCGACTCGCCAAACGGCTATCAGATCGCCTAACTTAGGTGAGTTTGCAGGGCCTGAAGTAGCCTTATCACTTGCTTTATTTGACCCAAATAGCGCCTCCTTCATTTCCCGTTTAGGAGGACGTTTTGACGGCGATCCTTGTTTAGACGGCAGAGGTGATGCAGCACAATGTGAGCGTTTAGGAGCGCCCACAGCAGGAACACCTTTTGATACATCACAGGCCATATACACATTTGGCGGCAACGATATGATCCAGCCGGAAGAATCAACAACAACCAGTTTCGGGCTGATTTACACCCCTAATGTAATAGCTGGTTTAGACATTACTGTCGATTATTACGATATAGAAATAACCGATGCTATTAGTCAAATTCAGCCCATTGCTGCGTTGACAAGTTGCTATATCGATAATCCAGTAGCAGGTAATCCATTATGTGGAGCTGTGCTACGTGACCCAACAACTGGGTTAATCAGTCAGACTCTAGTTAACGATTTTAACTTAGCCGTATTGTCACAATCAGGTTTTGATGTAGGTGTACGTTATGCACTAGGTGATTTAAGCGATAATATCCAAGACTTCCAAATCAGTTATCAAGGTAATATCGTAGATTCACAAGAAAGACAAAATAATGCCACTGTGGAGTCTCTAGACTGCAAAGGTACCTTTGGTACATCTTGTACGGGTGACTTTGCGAGTATTGTACAAGCTGATTATCAACACAGGGCTTGGATTGACTTTTCGTTAGACGCAGTAGATGTACAACTTGGTTGGCGCATGATTGGCAGTGTAGATGCGGCAATTGGTGACAGTGTCAGTATAGGTTCGCAACATTATATTGATCTAGCTGCTACGTACAAATTTGCTGAAAAATATGAAGTAACATTTGGTATCGATAACTTACTCGATAAACAACCTCCGATTCCTGAATCAGGTGGTAACTTTTTCAGTACAGTAAGTGACTATGACGTCATTGGTCGTACTGTTGGTGTTACTTTCCGTTTTAGACCATAAATAAGGTTAGGGTTTGCTAATACACATTAGCAAACCCTATTTTAAGATTAAGGAAATGGCTATCAAAGATGTATTGTTAAACCAAATTGGCTCTGATTGGAACAGCTCTTCGCCGCTTTACCAACAACTTGCCAATGACTTACGTAAGTTAATTTTAGATGGCAAAATAAGCAGTGGAGAATCCATACCATCAGAACGTATCTTATGCGAAAAAACCGACGCATCACGGGTAACTGTTCGCAAAGCTATAGATCAACTCATAATGGAAGGATTATTGTTTCGCCGACAAGGTTCGGGAACCTTTATCAGTGAACGAATCGAGCATAAGGGTGAAGATCTATCTGGCTTTACTGCTGAAATGCGTAACTTGGGTGTGGATCCTAGCTCTATTTGGCTAATTAAAATGCATGCAGAAGCAACCACGGAAGAAGCCGACACACTTAAGTTATCAACAAGCGCTCAAGTATGTCGCTTATCTCGAGTGCGTCTCTCAAACGAGATGCCCATGGGGATTGAAAATACTATTATTCCTGCACAATTCTTACCCGATTTAGACAGCTTAACCGATTCACTCTATCATGCTCTACAAGCCAATAATCGTGCTCCTTGTCATGGTGAACAAAAAGTAACAGCATCGATAGCCTCGCCAACTGAAGCGGGTTTACTGTCAATCAAGGAAGGGGGTCCTGTGCTTCGTATCGAGAGGTATACTTTTTTAGAAGACAATACCCCTCTTGAATATACTCGAAGTGTTTATCGTGGGGATAAATATGTATTTACCTCTAAACTTCAGCTTTTTAATCAAGGTTGGTAAAACATAGTTTTATGTTTTCACCTTAAATTGTAACTCTGGCGATTTCCCCCTGCACCATTTAGGCAAATGAGTAACTTAGCAGTGAACCTTATAGTTAGCTCTACTACAACTAATGTTGGCAACTACAATTACGTTGGGTTTTATCTGTTTTACCAATACCAGGGTTGAAAGTATTGGTTGGATCAAGCTGTAAATAAAATTCTTTTAGACTTTTCTCCGCTTCATATAAGTGCCCAACATTGTGTTCAGCTGGGTATTTCACCCCTCGCTTATTAAGTAATTCAAGCATGCTTTTCTTAACTTCTTTAGGATCAGATCCTTTTTTTAAGATATAGTCCTGATGAAAAACATGACAAAAGAAATGCCCATAATATAGCTTCATTTCAAGCTGAGCTTGCAACTCTTCTGGCAAGGTTTCCAACCAATCAATATCATCTCGTCTGAGGGCAATATCCAAAGATAATAAATCCCCAAGATCTTTTTGATATAACGTGTGATAACGCATTGCGGCCCCAGCAGCGGCAAATCGGTTTAGCACAGCAGCGGCAGTTTCTTTTGGATCACATTCAAAAAAATCCCCTTCATGTTCAGCAAAAAACTCAGCCAAATGTTTTTTTGCTTCTAGTATACCCTGCCCGCTCATTTTCAAAATTAAGTGATGATCGTATTGGGCACGAAACTCTAAAATACGAGGAGGTAAATGTTGTGGAAAAAAGCGACTAGCAGTCTGCATAATCCAATCAGTAAGGTGAGTAGGCACGAAGGGAATTGCTCTACATATTGCATCAACGCGACCTTTTAAAGCAAACAGTTGAGGTAAACGATCAGTCCCCAATAATTTCACACTCAAAAATGTGTCTTTGCCATACTTGGCTGAAATATCAAAAATATCTTTATGTAAGTATTCGCCCACCTCCGGCAAATGTTTATATTGCTGTAAAACTTCTCGCCTGAGTCTACCTAATACAAGGGGATCATTAGTACCTATATAAAAGGTTTGCTCTTGTTCCGCAACCGCAAAAGTATCAAGTCTGACCGCAAAAACAGCCAACTTACCTGCACATCCACTGGCTTCAAACAAACGTCTTGGGTCTGCATTGTAACGGCTAGGGCTGGTTTCATCCACTTGACGGACACGCTGCTGATACTCTCCATCGGAACACTGAGCCTCACTCGGAACTAAGTTATTTTTAGCAAAATTACCGGCCATTAAATTACTTAATATTTGCTCAGGAGTCTCTCCCAGTTCAATACCTAAATGGTTAACCAGTTGTAACACCCCCTGTTCATCAACTCGTGCAAACAATGCCATCTCTGTATAGGCGGGGCCACGTTTGATTAACGCGCCTCCGGAATTATTGGCTATACCACCTACTACTGAGGCACCTAAACATGAAGAACCAATAACTGAATGTGGAGTACGCTTAATGGGTTTAAGTAGGTTTTCCAAACTAAATAGGGTCGCCCCCGAAAAACTCAAAACCTGCTGACCTTGTTCTAATAGATATATCTGGTTCATTGCTAAAGTATTAATGATAATTATAGGTCTATCGTAGTCGTCACCACTAGGCGTAGAGCCCTCGGTCAAGCCAGTATTAGCCGCTTGCATAATAATAATGGAGTTATGTTTAACACACACTTGTAAGGTCTGATAAAAGGACAACAATGTCTGTGGTTTAACCACAGCTAATGCATCTCCCCCCCCTGTGCGCCAACCAAAACGAAAGCGCCGTGATTTTTGTTTATTAATGATGGTGTGCTCTTGACCTAAAACATCTTTAAGCTGCTGCAATAACTGTGGATGCTGCATGAAGTGGTTTCCTAGCGTTCACTCAACAGTAGACTGCAAACATCCTGAATGTTGAATTAAGAAAATGAATATAGGTCGATTTTAAGGAAATAAAACTAAAACACCAGAATATATTATTCCAATAAATTAAAATTAGGATAAATAAATATTAAAATTCACTTTAAAACCAATACACATTTTTCTACTTCACAGCTTTTTCTTTCGACATGTTACTAATCTCATGATTTCAATTGAAAAACCAAGCAATAAACTCACATCTAGCAGTCATTATGACCCATATGCTAATTACTATTAGAAGATGGCTTGATTAAATCAGCAGCATCTGGTCACATTAGCCTAAATTATTGGCATTAAAAAATTCAGTTGGGAGCAAATATAATTTATGGATATTTGGATACAGCGCAGGCATGGACAGAAACTTCAACGCCAAGGTGATCATCGCACCCCCTATCAAAGAGACAAGGCCAGAATATTACATTCAGCAGCATTTAGACGCCTGCAGGCCAAAACCCAAGTATTAGGCGTTGGCATGAGTGACTTTTATCGCACTCGGCTAACACATTCATTAGAAGCATCACAAATTGGCCAAGGAATAGCGGCGCAGCTAAGAAGTAAGTACGCTGAATTAACCGAACATTTAGGTATGAATGACACCTTGATAGAGGCATTGTGTTTAGCTCATGATATCGGACATCCTCCTTACGCAATAAATCACGATAATTCGTATGTTTAATCAAATAATCTAACGCACAACCTAGAAAACCTAGCCATAGGATATAATTATAACATACGTATTATAACATACGTTTATCGTTTTGCTTAAAAACAAAACTACAATAAAAAGTCAGTTTATTGCCGTTTTTTAAAATTCAGTCGGCATATCTTCAATATTTACTAAACAACGCTCAGCAAACATTTCCATAAATACTTCTACTTCTGGTAGCTCTGTTCTTAATTTGTTAATTTTTTCTTCAAGTCTTTGCTTAACAGCATTAAATTCAGGATTAAGAAATTTGATTTCGTCACATGCCTTTAAGTAAGCTGAAATCATATCTGCAGCTTTTACAATTTTCTTATATTCCGGATCAACGTTTTTCTGTATCAATAATTCACTGAAAATTGGTTGAAGATCCTCAGGAAGCGTTTTTAAACACTCTCTTTCCGTCAACTCTTCAATAGCTTTAAATTCTTTTGTTATTGCAGGATTGTGGTATTTTGTTACATGGATCACATCCTGTAATTTCGTCTCTGATACCTCATGATAAAGAGCAACTGTCGCTGCTTTTTCTGGGCAGATACTTCCCCCGCAATATGTATTCCTAATTGTTGCCAGCAAATGCGCAATAACGGCAACCTGGTGACTATGTTCAGCAACATTTTCCGGTTTTATCAAGTGCATAACAGCCCAACGCTGTATAAGCGGCATACGTAATATCCAAGCTAAAAATGAGCTTTTTATCATAGCGATACTTCCCAATTTTCTTAATATATTCAAAGCAATTTTTAATTTACTCCCGATGTATTTTAAATATACGTGGTAATATAATAAAAACTCTCACGTTTTAAAGGCAAAGTCGACCTCCCTTTTATTCTTTAGATGAAGTAAAAATTTCCCCTCTGATGACTTAAGATTACAGTCAACATTTTCACGTCGAAGATAATGTTTTGCCATCACTGCATTACCCCTGATTTTCAATACTCCTTTTTTCATTTTATAAATCAATTCTATGGCTTTTGCATTATTAACACTTGGGTGAGGCTCCAATATCAGTTCAACCAAATTATTCCATTGTTCATCTTTGCTAATTAACTCGACTCTATCGAACCCTTGGTTGAGTTCACTTATTCCATCGATTTGGCAAAGGAAGAAATCACTGAATTTTCCCAAACTTTTATCATATGCTCTAACATACCAACCTAAAAAACCTAAGAAGATTGTATGGGGAGCTATTTCTATTAAGTTGCATTTTTCTGATAAACCTTGGTAACTAATATTTATAGTATTACCTAAACTGACCGCCCGACATACCGTGGCTAGAATGGTTTTATCTGGTAAAATGAGTGCATCATTACCTTTAATTATATCAGTATTTTCATTGCTTAGTTCCTCAGTTAAGTTCTTATCTAAACATTGATTCAATTTAGCTAAAGCAGCTTGTACGTCATGTGTAAAAACTGGTTGGAACTCATCAGTTCGATAGTACGTTTTGTTTTGATGTCTCAGAATTAAGTTGGTTGGAGCAAGCTGTTTGTATAGTGCCAGATCACGCGTACAATTTGCCGAACCCATTTTCCAATATTCACTCAACCATTGCCGACTGACTTTACCAAAAAACTCCAGTAAGAAATCAATTGATTCCAGCCTAGACTGCTGAGCCATAGAAATATTTTTTAATATAAAATGTGCCAATCTAATCTTTTCTTATGATTTTTATCCAATATACATGACTAAAATCATCTATGTCACCCTCATTTAATGTCGAATCATTTTGATTTGACATTTGAGATATTTGACTATACTTAGTTCATTATTATAAGCATTATGAGGTTAAATATGGATACAATAGTTAGTGAAACTCACACCATTAAATTCTCTGAATCATTAATCCCACTTCCGTCAACTCCCAGTCAAAAACCAAACCAATTAACATTGCTAAATCCTCGATGGCTCAATTTTCATCGACAAATGTGCGGGCCATATAAAATTGCTAAAACAAAATTTTTCGTTGAAAAAGATGATGTTTGGTCAGCACAAATAATTGACGGTGAACAAGTCATTACATTAATTAAATCTGACGAAGTACATCTATCTGAATCTTATGTTGATCTCGTATCAATCCTCTCACACCGTATAACCATAATGCCATGGCAATGCTTAGTCATTACATTTGAAAATACTACATCATGGAGTAGTGCTGTTACATTCATTGAGCATGAAAGGCAGTTGGAAGATGGAAATGAATAAACTGTTTCACACTGATTTTACTCGACTGGCCAATAAAGAGTTACTGGCAGACTGTGAGCAAGAATTTCAAATTCAAATGCATAAAAATGATGGTGAAATTTTTATATGGAGTAAAGCAACGTTTAGAAATGTATATCTTGATGCTCCCAGCCCAGATGCTCAAGCAATCCTACAGTACTTTGCTGATTGCGGGTGCCCTATTGCGGCGTTAAAACTAGGTAAAAGCTTGTATCCTTACGATGATATATCTTGGCCAATACGCTCCTATGAGTTGTCGTTTAGATATCTGTTTGGTGCCTTTGAGTGCTTGTTAAACTTAAAACATGACACTCGGGTTGCCCCAATCATACGCAGATTCGAGCACACGAATACATTTCAAAAAATTGCATTAATTGCCTCTCAGTTTATAGACGAGCAATGTATATCGAAACAGATTTGCCCTGAAATACTATCCTACGTCAATCAACATATCCGCATGCCAAGAACGCCACAATAAGGAAAAAAAAATATGCACACTGAATATGTTAAGTGGAGAGAAGTTTGTGAACGACTAAATATTGACCAAGATGGTTATAATCATTATGAGCAACTTTGCTGTCTAATTGTTTCCAAAATATCTAATGCTGTTGGATTCAGGTCTTACTTAAACTGTATATCTGGCCCACTAATTTCACAAATAATCCTTTCACTCACAGGAATAACATTAACAACATCAAACCTGTGTAACTATAAACAAACTGGCCAACATTTTGTAAAAGATATATCAGACGCATTAGGCGTTCCAATCGCTCACGGAATTCCTTTTAATTTAACCAAAAATATTGAACAAAGTTTTGCCTTTACGGCTCTACCAGATTCACCGTCAGCGGCTTTAGCCACCATTCTCAATAACGGTGATTATGCCGTTAAAGATACTTTGTATGAGTTTTGGCAATCAAGCAAATCGTTCAACGTTGGAAGCAGCAAAAATTGGCCAAGTCTTAAATTATTAAAAATCCTTCAAAAAAGGAAGTTGCAAATAATTGTCCCCGCATCACATGACACGCCAGTAAAAATGCGACGACTGCTCAAACATATTACCGATTTGCTGGAGTTACATGACATTTCTCATTTGAACCAATCAACCCTTAATGAGGCTGTACAAATATTCTGCACGGCGGAACAACAATATAAGATCAACAGGAATACTCATTGGCTACCATCGTTTAGCACATTACCCTTATTGCAATATGTAGATGAGTTAACTTCTGATTTCAGACAAAGCCCATATTTTTATGTAAAAGAAGTTAATTCTTTATCTAAAATTGGAAGCGCTGACAGGTGTAACGATAGAGTTAAGACCAATAGTTTTGCGGTGGTGTTAACACTAAAATCTAGATCAGAGAATGGTGATGCTCGCAAAATCGAGTCAATTGTCAGGCGTCAATTGGCCAGATGCCATATATTACCTGTTGATGGCAAGCTTGATCATTATAATGTTCCAATCACAAAGCTTGCCCCTGTAATCATTGGTGCCATAGGTCAAAACGCTGAAATAGCAAGTATGGTTCACCAGATAACAGCCACAAAACTGCTTAATTAAGTCACGAGTCAAGACTTTAAACTACCGGTTTAATTGGGCCACCGGTTGCCATTAACCAAAGTCGCAAAGGGAAACTCCATTAAACAACATTAAATTATCCGCATGGTCTGTTAGGTTGGTTTGCGGGCTAAAACCATTGCTCGTTAAAGTTCATTGCATTAAATCGACAATAGACTGAATAAGTTTTCTACAGCTTTAACGTCCTCATCTATTAGTCGTTCCGATTTTGTTCGCTGCTCAGCATCTTGGTCTTTTTGCACTCAAACGTTTAAGAAATGTCACGATAGAAGTTTGGGAAATACACTTGCGTTGAATACTTCCACCTTGGCGAGTGACTTGGCTATCGACACGGTTACGCCTAACCTGTTAGCGATATGTTTTATGGGAATGCTATCGAAATCAGCATGCTTGTGTATCTTTTTATTAGGTCGGATCACTTTTCGCCTGAGACGACTGCAAAAATATTGTCGTATTTCAAGGTCATCCGATATTTATTTGATGTCTTTACCGATATTAGGAATGGAGTTTACGTTTAGATGCTTAGTTTGGCCATTTTGACTAGCGTTTCAAACCTACCTACAATTCGTAATAATTGACATTATTACGAATTGACCAGGTGTGTTTGTGTGTGTACTCTACTTCCTATGAAATATCATCCCATCACCGACACCATCAACTTATTGCCTCAGCAACGAGAATTATTAAACTCTTCAGAGTTCCCACATGTTTACCCTTCTTTGGATGAATACCTAACCAAAATGGAAGACAACGGCATTGCTGCGCGAAAAGATTTGGCATTGTTGCTTCACTTTCTTGTTAGCGTGGTGGGCAACTCAAAAGGCACACAAACCGGCTTTCGAAATGAAGCTGAGCGATTTATCTTGTTTTGCTGGAACGAAAAGAAAAAGTCAATTTTAGATTTAGGTACGGAAGAAATCCGAGATTACATCGATTGGATTTGGTCACCGCCTAAAGCACTGATTTCTGATACCACCATTGCTAGTCGCTTTAAAGCTAAGGCTGGTACTGATATACGCACTGTGAATAAAACCTGGCGACCATTTGTCCTTCGGCAGTCAAAAGCCAACCGTAAAACCAATGAGCTCATTTCACCAGAGCGTTCAGCTTTAGATCAGCCTAAAAACCGCTACAGTCTTAATCAAACATCATTACAAAATTCTTATGCCTCCCTAAATGTGTTTTTGAAGGAGCTATGGGAATCAGAACACATTGCCCGTAATCCAATCAGTTTGGTGAAGAAAAGCTGTAAGTACATGGTGAAAGGAAAGATCTACAAGCCTCCACACACATTGGACGATGAAACCTGGCAGCTATTTGTGGATACGCTTACGCAGGCGGCCGATGAAAATCCTGCATACGAGATGCATCGATTTCTGGTTCTTACGCTAAAAGTGTTGTTTTTAAGGATATCAGAGCTGTCACATCGTGATTATTATACACCGATATTTGGCCATTTCAGACAAGACCCCAGCGGTGAAGGTTGGGTGTTGAACATCATTGGCAAAGGCAAAAAAGAACGCCTGGTAACTGTACCCGACGAATTTATCGACAATGTGCTAATTCGCTATCGAGAGTCGTTAGGGTTAACCCCCCTACCCCATATCGACGAAAACACGCCTATTATGCCATCACAAAAAACCGGTCAACCGCTTCATCAAGATAGCCTGAATAATATGGTGGAAGAAGCATTTGATTTGGTGATCAAGTCGCTGGTTAAGAAAGAAAAAAAGCAACAGGCTCATGCCATTGCTGGTGCATCTTCCCATTGGTTAAGGCACACCGGTGCCACGCAGGCATTAGGTGAAATCAGCGAAACCATGTTAGCTGAAGAACTTGGCCATGCGAGTGTTAAGACGACAGTTGAGGTTTATGTTGCACCGGCACACAGGGATCGAATTAAAAAAGGTGTATCGAGAAAGCTATAGCAGCTGACAAAATCTAAGTCATCCAGTAAATCAACCCCGTTAATCATTTTCGGCCGAAAACGGTCATCGTGTACCTTTGATTATTACTTCGGGTTTACGCCCAAAGCGGACGTTTCAGTGGCTGTGATCCAATAGGTTTCCTGTTGCTCAAACGATAAGTTAAGTCGCAATTGTTTAAGTGTGTATCTTCGATAAAAAACACAAATTGACAAGTGGTACTAAGCGTTTAGCCTAGGAGTTGGATTTTTTGTGGTTTATTATTATCGACGTTACAACTAATTCTCCACTTGCCTTTACATCATGTGACTTACTTCTTTTATATTCAGAATAAATACAGCTAACATTTTTAAAAGATATTCCAGCTAATATGGACGCAAGTAGGTGTGGTTTAGGTCCAAACTGAACTACAGAAATGTTATAATGATCCTTAATAGGCCTAATTAATTGGCACAAATTCTCAAATGTTTGAGAAACACTGAAAATTGGAGAACATAGTAAATTTTTAGCATCATTAAGTTGGTGTTGAATAAATTGGGCATTAATATCTCTAGCTTGCTGTTCGTAATTGGGTAAAGAACCGGGTGCTGAGAGCATGCCATAGGTTAAGTTCGGCTCAAGTAAATTATGAAAGCTCAACGGACCTATCTTATCGAATCCCAACATAAAAATACCAGCAGTTTTACTTTTGGTTATAGATGAACCTTGACACCCAGGGAGTATTTTTACATCACCTAGTTCAAAATCTAAGAAACCGCTATTTATAGGGTACTCAGCACATGAGTAAACAAACGTTACTTCAACTGAATGTTCAAAGAAGTTAAATAAATAATTGAGTATTGCGGCATACCAGTTTCTCGACATAGATGAGTAATCTATTAATAGTTTATATGGTCTTGAATCTACAGCTACAAATTTTAATTTTTCAATTATGGCTTGGTACACCTTCTTAACTTCGTTGTGATTTAAACTGAGTTTTTGATCATAACCAAAAGATTCAAACTTCTTTTCATTTTCTATTTGCGTAGGGTCTTCCTTACTTTCTTCATAAGAGAATACTAACGAGTCATTAACTCTAGTAGTACCAGAAAGTAAACTAGCTATATGAGTGCACCTAGGTTCATATCCAGAAGTCATTATCACCAAGTCATATTCATTATTAATAAACTCAGAACGTGATAAATCGTTTATACGAATATTATTCATCACTAAAAAGTCCCAATTGTTTATTACCCTTTTGAGGGGTCATGACGTTAAAAAGGTCAATTGCTTTTCCAACTCGAGGAAAAAGATTAAAGTGCGGTGCTAGGCAATTTGCTAGGCAAAATGTTCCTTCTTTAATTGGAAATAAATTTTTATGATTACTGTCTTTTTTCATTACGGGATACATTAAACCTAAATCAACAGCTGATTTTATAGCTTCCCAAGTTTGGTCTTCAATAGAATTTTTCAACTTAATTGCTTGGGGTAAATCCGACCCAAGTTTTGTTTCCAGAGTTCTCTCCTTAAAAAATGAGCCTATTTTATTCAGGAAATCGAATGAGTTCTTTCCACCTTTTTCGAACTTTATAACTTCAAGCTCGCTGTATGAAAAACTTTTAATTCTCTTACTTTGAGTTTCAGGAGTTATCTTTGTTGCATTTCCATTCAGCAAGTGATTAAAAAGTCTAAAGAGTCTTCTTGGATTTCCGTCGGAGCAACGAGATATTATAGATTTTCCGCTGTATAAAGGCGTATTACTACTACCAACGCGATTATGAAATTCATCTCTCAAAAGTAATATTCCTCTTAGCTTTCGCGATATTTCATCATTAAACCTATTTATATCTGTTTTATATAAACGTTTTGCTCTCTCTTTAGTTGCTGGATTACAGTGACTATCAATGAGTTTAAGTAACTCATCATTATCAGTTAATTTTGTAGTATCTTGAGATAATTTTGATAACCCCACTAAACCTTCAAGGCTTATGTCACCGATTTTAGTGAATTGTTTTAGACGATTTTCAAATAACTTTGTGGCAAACTTTTCAATCCTAGCATCAGAAGTGGTTTGATTCATATTGATGGTGCCGAGCTTATCGATATAGATATATTCAAGGTCATGACCTACATTTATATTAGCTTCAACGGTAGTAGAAAGAGTATGATGTCGATAAGGCATTGTAGTTATTTTAAAGAAAATATCGTTAGCTGATCTCATGTGGGTATTAAGTATTTGATGGTGTACCTCAGCTAAAAATTCAGCCTCGTCTAAACAAAGCACCCATTTACTTGATTCAGGAATATCTAAATAATTTGCAATTGTCTTGGTAGCGATTGTGAACGGAGCAAACAGACTTCCATGAAAAGAAATTCCGAGCATTTTATCCTCTTCACCTAACTCTATTCCCATTGACTCTTTATTGAAAATTAGGTTTTTCCTATATTCAATAATTTCAAGTTCTTTACGAAAATCAGAAAAATTATTAATGATTTTTGGTAACGTCCATAAGATTGAAAGTTGTTTACAAATTTTTCTTTGCATTAAAGTTGCTTTAACTTCACCTTCAATGTACTCCTCAGTACAACTAATAATTGTATCTAGCAATCTGGCACATGTTGCTAAATTTAAACTCCACGTGAAGTATGCTTCTTTGGATCCTTCATAATTCTCGAGGGAGTTAATCCATTCAACTTTTAAAGGTACGTATGTTGCGATAAAGCTTTTTTCTCTAATTACTTTTTTAGCTTCTTCAATCTGTCTAAATTCTTCATTATCTTCATTATCTATTACTTTAACTGAAAGCTTCCTTAAATTTTGATGCGATAACATCTTTATTAATGCAGTCTTCCCAGAGCCTCTTGATCCTAAAACCATTTGATTTTTTGTCGAATATAAAAGGTCACTAAATGAATCAGTCCAGATAAATTCATTTACTAATTGGTGAGATGTAAAATCACGAGCGTTAGAAGCTTCGAATGCATTTTTGAAACTTGAGCTCACTATAAATCCTCCTTCATAATCATAAAATCACCATCTCTCTTCATTGGACAATATTCCCAACCTTCTTCTAAGCAAGTTTCTTTGATTGCATTTTCGCGGAGGTTTAAGTTGCAGTATTTCATTTCAGGTTTTTTAACTAAAAAAGAAGACCACCTAAAAAAATCATTCACAAGTAGATGAGTTTGTATTTCAGCTCTAAATTCATTTTTTAAGACGCTCTTGTTTCTGACATCACCAAAAAACTCTACATGACTTATATAGTCCCTCGATTTATCCGCAGTTATCCACCCATTATTATCAAAATATGCCCATGATATTACTTTACCAAGAATATTTTTGTTTGTGGGGCACTTACCTTCTACATCTATTATATGAAAGAAGTTACCAACTCCGTTATGATAGTCTTTTAGAGAGGCACTAAAACTCCCTGAAGATAGTGTAACTATAGGAAAATTATTAGCGTCCGAATGAATATCAAACCTAGGTATATGTTTATGACCATGTACGATTACATCAAATTCTTTTTCAGTCGCTAATCGAAGAAAATAATCAGCATTTTGCATAATACTATAATCATTTTCTGGAAAAGTTCTGTCGGCAAGATTTTTAGGATGATGGTGTGTAATAAGTACTTTCAATTTTCCACTTGTATCAAGTTCAGACAATTTTAATTTAAGAATATCTAGCTCTTTCAAGTTTACCAAACCATGATGTAAATCATTAATGGCTAGATCATTTGCAGATGAATTGACACCAACAACTACAAGTTCTTTATCCATCCAAATTGAACCAAAGGGACTTTTATACATGTCTTTAAACTGAGCATTATCGAGTAAGGTAGAAAAAAATGGATGTTGTTCTATGTTGGTGTATTTTTTTGAAATGCTTAACGCAAGAGGTTCTTTATTTGCAATAGATATTCGTTCTTCATCCCAATTACCATCGTGGTTGCCAGGGACAAAGAAAATTTTGTTTTTATCTACATTGAGTTTTTTTGCTAATTTTTGAATATTGCATGCGGCTAACTCAAATTCTTCATAAGTTGCACTTTGAGTTATGTCACCAGCGATCAATATATGAGTAACTTCTAACTGATTTTTATCGACCAAATCATCAAACTCTTTTAGATAATCAGGAGTATTACGGCACGCCATATCGTCAGGCGCAGTCGAAAAGTCCTGAGCTCTTGCTTTAGGGCCGACATGCAGATCACTGATTACCAATAGTTTCATATGTTATTGAATAATATTTAATTTTATTTATCCAAATTAACATAAAGATGCAGGAGTTCAAAAGCATTCGCGCTTAATTATCTAGTTAATATGAAATATGTTTCCTTTGGGAAATTATATTAAAAAGTAACTTCTAATGGGGAAGGTTTAGTTAGTCGTTTACCCGCTATCGTACCCCCTAAGTGGGGGGGATTACGAAAACGGCAGCAATGGGCGATCAACAGTTATACGACTGAATGAAACGTAACTGGCTGGTGAACGTTTATTTTTGCCTTCGTATAGGCCAACCTGTTAGATCTGCTTTTTGGCCGAAGCCAGGCTTAAGCTGAAGGGCAAATTTGTGCCAATAAAGGCTATTCAGGGACTGTATTCTAGTCGCAGGTTTCAATAGCTCTGACGCAGCAGGTACTATGTTAATTAGCCATGACCAAAATACACTTAAGTAAAATGTCCTTCTTATTGGTCTAAAACTTCGCTAATTTTATCTAAATCACATGTTCTAATTTTATCTATTGTGATACCAATGTTTACGAGGGACCCTCTATGCTTTTCACATTCACTTGTTGAATAGCAACTCACAACCCATTCTGCTGATGGGTTAAATTCAAATATTCTTTTAAAATATGGCATATCTACTGAATTTAGAGAGTGGCCGAGTACTACAATACAGTCAATATCAGTTAAGGAATCAAACCAGTGTGAAAGGTTATCGATAATGAATTCAACTGGTTTTTTTAAAGCGGCTAAGGGTTTTCTCGCTGCATTTTCTGCATCATGAAAATATTTGCTATTACTATAGCCATCTTCATCGAACTCAGACGGTTCCATTCTCATACTACAATGCCCAAAAATTAATTTTTCACGCGTATCTACATTCCCATGAATATGCTTAACGTGGCCATGGGGCACCTTGTAAACACTTTGCAGAGTATTAGTATAGTTAAATGAGAGGAACTTAGATTCTGGTATGAAACACATTTTAGGGCTAACATTAGTTATATCAATTGAGTTCACCCACGACTCAAATTCACTTGTAATATCAGACACCAAACTTTCTGTTTGCTCTGTAATCCCATCTTCTAAACCATAAACATAACTTGATCGAAAAGATTCACTACTTAAATTAGGCTGCTCATATTCGCAATACAGTAACTCCCAATCATATTCTCCTAAATTGTTTTCGAAATCACTCCAAGGCTCAGTAACACCACTTTGTTCAAAAAAATATTTATATTGATCCAGAGTTTGCTTTGAGTATTTATAAAAATCACAGTAGCTCGTAGGAAGACCATGCCATCGATCAAATCCATTTCCTATTATATACAACACATTCATTTTATATTTCCAAATCGTTTAATTCGAAGGTTCTCAACCGTTACTAATATGCATATTATGTAGTGGTGTAAAAAGTTTAGCCAAGTTTTTAAATTAGCGGTTCCGTTTACATTGAAATATGACAGCATTTATATATAAATACTAACAGTCGTTGTCGGATCTCCAGTCATTAGGATATCAATCGGAAATATTAACAAATCTAAAGAAATACGTATTACGTGAACGGCCGATGATCGCCCTAACCAACTAGCCAGCTATAAAAAAAGGGGGCAAGTTGCTTGCTTCACAATACTCGAGCTATCGGGATCAGAACAAAGTTAAATTATTCATGATGTAATTGGAAATAGCTCAATCATACTTATATCAGCAATATCGGATGAAGTAGCCGTAAAATAGTTTAAGCCTAAGGTCTGCTTTGGGTTGTGAGCCGAAATAAGATGACGACACAATTATTTACCTTAATCGTTGTAGCGAAAAAGGTACAGTGTTTAATTATTGAATGTAAATCATTGGCCTGAGGCTTTGGAAAGACTTGGAAGGGGCCCGAAGAGATAGCGAAAACCAAAGCCAATGTCCAATACTAAAGAGTATTAGACATATAAGTATTATTTGGGATATTCCTTCTATTACTCGTTCGGTTACATGCTAATTTCAGGGCTTATTGTTACAGCGCCTGGCAGCTAAAATTCCAGTGATTCATTCACCTAATCTGATTGGTTTAAACTCTGTAAATGTAACATTGAGGGATGCTTCCTCAAACGACTTCCCCAAGACTATCTATTGTTTAAATGCAATGCTTAGCTACCACTTTTGACCCTTCAGGAACATAATCAAAGTAAACAGAGAACAAAGCAACGCCGAATTGGTGCTTTCTATGTCGCCCTGCATTGCCAGTTATTTTTCTGTAGTTAGCCGTTTTTTCCTCTAATAGTGTGCCATTTTCGGAGACTATAGAAACGACTACATGTCCGTCCGGTAAACCAAATATATTGGGTGAGTTCAATCTACCATGAACATTCCAACCCAAGTCACTCTTGGATACGGTTACGATTGTGATCCTCCATTTTTCGTTTGGAATATTTACCACTTCTGTCAATCTTGTCGACGAGCTACATCCAATCAGGAATAAGCTCAGTAAGCCTAATAATATAAGGCTTACTGCGCTATGAATTTTTGGCATAACATAAAACTCCCATATTCTGTTCTTGTTGTATGCATGTAAATAGCAAGGAAGACCCAGTCGTTAAAATTTAGTATGTTGTGAAAAATCTTACATATGGGTAAAATTATTTACAACGCTATCGTCATGGGTCTCCTTTTTCATTATTCCGTTCAACTAAGTGATCAACGGATTGAACAACATGTTGAAATAGCGCTTCCTTGCGCTTTAGGGCTAAATTTTATTGCCTCCAATCGGTATAGCCTGCTCTATAGGGCTAACATACACCCATCCCGAAATATCTGTGCCTATATCCCCCGTTTTACGGATAATGCCGGTCACCGTATCAACGTCAACATCTTCACAAAATAGTGATATTCGCACCTCTGAGATGACCACACCTGATTCAGCAGAGTAATCTTGCTCAGATTCACTCAGCGCTTTGAGTGTGCCTTTTACATCGAATAAAGTAATGTTTTTGTAGCCCGCATCCCGCAGTGCTTCAAACACTGCGGCTGAGCGGACATGATGAATAAAAGCTGTTATTTGTTTCATAATTAATTTTCTCCAATAAACAGTAAACAATCTCGCGATTAAATACCTGCTTTGCAACAGGAGAGCATTGCCCCTGTTGCAAAGACAAGCGATTAGGATTTAATAGCCGCAGCATTTTCTACCGCGATACGTGGTTTGCGAAAAGCCATACGGTATAGCCCCGGCAATACCAACAAGGTGAGTAAGGTGGAGGATATAATCCCGCCAATCACCACGGTAGCCAGTGGCCTTTGCACTTCTGCACCTGTGCTGGTATTGAGTGCCATGGGCAAAAAGCCCAGCGCCGCGACTAAGGCAACCATCAATATGGGCCGCAGTCGCAACATGGCACCTTCACGAATGGCACTGTCTATGTTCTTACCATTTGCCAATCCATCCCTAAACGCTGAAACCATCATCACGCCCGTTAACACCGACACTCCACATAAGGTAATGAATCCCACACCAGCAGTGATTGATAAGGGAATATCACGCAACCACAAGGAGATCACGCCACCTGTTAAGGCCAGCGGCACACCACTGAAGACCAGAGCGGCGTCCTTGGCTGAGCCGAAGGTCATCATCAACAACGCGAAGATCATTACCAGAGTGATCGGCACCAACAGCGTTAATCGCTCTGAAGCAGATTGAAGCTGCTCAAAAGTACCGCCGTATGCAAGCCAATAACCGGGTGGCAAACTAATTTTCTGATCAACTTTTTCCTGAACTTCAGACACAAACCCACCTAGATCGCGTCCCCGAACATTGGCGCTTACCACCAGGCGACGTTTACCATTTTCCCGTGAAATTTGGTTAGCCCCCGGCTCAAGGATGAGTGTGGCCAGTTCTCCAAGAGGCACATACCCACCTTGAGGAAGCGGCACAGGAAGGCGCTCTAATGCCGTCAGATTACTGCGTAACTGTTCGGTTAACCTCACCACTATGGTAAAGCGGCGATCACCTTCAAACACCAAACCGGCTTCTTCGCCTCCCGTCGCAGCGGCAAGCACATCCTGCACGTCCGCCACGTTTAAGCCATAACGATATAAGGCTTCTCGATTGGTTTCCATCGACAAAATAGGTAGCCCGGAAACTTGCTCGACTTTGACTCCCTCAGCCCCCTCGATACCACCCAGTAGTTCCGCAATTTCGTTGCCGGAGGTGAGTAATTGGCCTAGATCGTCACCATATACTTTGATCCCCAGATCCGACCGAACGCCTGAAATCAGTTCGTTAAAACGTAACTGAATGGGCTGACTGATCTCAAACGCATTACCTGGAGCTAATGCCAGTTTTTGCTGAATATCCTCAATCAATTGAGCTTTAGTCTTGTCCGGGTTCGGCCAGTCTTGACGATCTTTGAGCATCACATAACCGTCGGAAATATTTGGTCCCATCGGGTCACTGGCCACTTCTGCTGTACCAACACGAGAAAAATATGTTTTCACTTCAGGGACGTCCAATACTGCACGTTCAAGCTGGAATTGCATGCCTAGGGACTGCGTAAGGCTGGTACCTGGAATGCGCAAGGCTTGAATGGCAATATCACCCTCATCCAGATTCGGAATAAATTCCGTGCCCATCTTTGTCGCCAGCCAGCCAGAGAACAACACAAAGACCACGGCCAAACCTAAAACGAGTAGACGCAATTTTAAGGCTATTTCTAGCACGGGGGCATAAAAACGCTTTGCTCCACGCACAATCACATTGTCTTTCTCAGCGATGTGACCGGTTAGCAACAACGCGACGGCCGCTGGCACAAAAGTCAGAGACAGCACTAATGCGGCCAACAAAGCCATGATAACGGTCAGTGCCATGGGCGTGAACATCTTCCCTTCTACGCCGGTCAGCGCCAAAATGGGCAGGTTGACCAGGATCACCACAAGCACACTGATTAAGCTTGGGGTGAACACTTCCCGGGTCGCGGTAAACACAGTTTGAAAACGCTCTTCGAGTGTTAAAATACGGCCGAGGTGGTGTTGCCGTCCGGCTAAACGTAGAATACAGTTTTCCACAATAATCACCGCACCATCCACTATGAGGCCAAAATCCAGGGCCCCTAGGCTCATCAGATTGGCACTGACTTTGGTTTCCACCATCCCGGTCATCAAAATCAACATAGATAAAGGAATAACCATGGCTGTTAGAAGCGCGGCTCTCACGTTACCGAGCATCACCAGTAAAACAACGACCACTAATACTGCCCCTTCGAGTAAGTTTGTCTGTACCGTTGCAATCGTTTTATCCACTAATACTGTGCGATCGTAGACTGGATCAGCGCTTACGCCCTTGGGTAGTGTTTTATTGATCTCAATGAGCTTAGTCGCAACGGCCGCAGATACGCTGCGACTGTTACCGCCGAGCAACATGACGGCGGTACCAAGCACGGTTTCCTCACCATCAAGCGTCGCAGCGCCGGTGCGCAACTGCTTGCCAAACCCCACTTCCGCCACATCGGAAATTCTCACCGGTACACCTTGTGAGTAAGTGACAATAACTTGTTCAATGGCAGCAATATCCGCTACTTGACCGGGTGCCCGAATTAAATATTGCTCGCCATTTTTTTCGATATAGCCCGCGCCCACATTGGCGTTATTTTGCTGCATTGCCCTGACGATATCGTCAAAGCTCACACCAAATGCAAGTAGACGTGTAGGATCGGGAGTAATATGGAATTGTTTTTCGAAGCCACCAATGGTATTAATTTCGGTGACCCCGGGTACCAAACGCAATTGTGGTCGAATAACCCAGTCCTGTAAGGTTCTAAGTGCAGTAGCATCAAAAGGCTGGCCGTTTGCTTGCAGGGCATTTTTCTCGGCATGGACTGCGTAGTGAAAGATTTCTCCAAGTCCCGTTGCCACCGGCCCCATCACTGGCTCGATACCATCGGGCATCTCACTTTTAGCTTGTTGTAGCCTCTCATTAATGAGATTGCGCGCAAAGTAAATATCGGTGCCTTTTTTAAACACTACTGTCACCTGCGACAAGGCATATCTGGACAAAGAACGGGTACTTTCCACATAGGGTAAACCGGTAATGGCCAGCTCCACTAAATAGGTAATACGTTGCTCTACCTCCAGAGGCGAATATCCCTGAGCCTCGGTATTGATCTGCACCTGGACATTGGTAATATCAGGCACCGCATCAATCGGCAGATTCTGATAATTCCAGACGCCCAAGGCAGCAATAATGAGGGTGAGAAACATCACTAGGTAACGTTTGGCAATGGAAAATTGGATCAGTTTGTCCAGCATAATGACATCCTCTTTTGATCGTTACCTGTCACGTTGCACTGCACCAGTGTGAGTGCATCGACATTGTGATAAACCTTAGAATTGTCAGCCTTAATGTCCATGTTCTGCATCCTCTTTACCCATCTCCGATTTAAGGATAAAACTATTGCTTGTGACATAGGTTTCGTTGCCGGATAAGCCTGTTAGCAACTCAGTCACCTCACCGTCAGAGCGACCTAGAGTCACAGGGCGTGGTTCAAAACCTTTTTCCTCTTGAACAAAAACAACGCTACGCCCTTCCACAATTTGTAGCGCTTCATTGCGCACGACCAGAGGGGCAACAGTGTCACTCAAAGTAATCTCGGCTTGAATAAATTGCCCAGGACTCCATCGTCCGTCTGGGTTGTCAATCAACACGCGCGCGGTAATGGTCTGGCTATTACGATCCCCATAAGGTGCGATATAGACGATTTTCCCGTTCGCTGTCACGGTTGAATTCACACTATGAATGCGAACCTCCTGATCCACTGACACTTTCGGCAGATCTTTAGTAAACAAAGACAGTTCAGCCCACACATTCGAAAAATCTTTTATGACGAACAGTGCTCTACTGGCTGTCTGCTCACCTACATTAGCCGCACGCTCAGTGATCACCCCATTAATTGCCGACTTTATGCTGTAAGTGTTTAGGCTCTCGTTTGCCTCTATTGTCGCCAGCGTTTCGCCTTTACGCACTGGGTTGCCAATGGATTTGGTGACATTAAGAATACTCCCCTCAAAGCGGGCACTAACCGATTGTACTCGCTCTGCGTTTACGGCAATCACACCGTATACTGGCAAGACATCACGAATGGTACCTGAGCCCACCTGGGCCAAACCAATGCCTGCATGCTCTATTTGTTCTTGAGTCAGTACGATATGCCCCTCTTCATGCTCTTCTTCGTCATCATGACCCACTTCGGCCATTGCCTGAGATGTTATGAGCAAAAATGCACAACCGGCCAAAACGGCTTTATGAAATAACGTATTGTTGGAATTTTGTAATGTCATTGTGTTGATCCTGAAAATTGATACGATGAAGCGGCTAAAGGCACAGCGGTGAGTTGTTCTATTTCCGCCCCATAGGTAAGCGCTGCAAAAGCAGCTTCGATACTGGTTCTTCGTGCATTTAGTAGCTCTTGTTTGGCAGATATATATTCAAGATAGCCGTAGCGACCGCGTTGATAGGCACTTTGTGTCTCGTTTAATGCCTGCTCCAAAGCCGGAATGATGGTGTTTTGCAGGGCTTCTGCGCTTAGTATTGCTTGTTTTCGATTGTGATAGGCGCGATACAATTGGCTATACATGTTGAGTAGCGCGACTTCGCGTTGAACCGACACTTCGTTACGCTGTGCTAAGGCAGTGGATACGGCCCCTGAATTTCGCTTGGATGAAAAAAGCGGCATGCTGAACCCGGCCACCAGTGCGGTGTCACGCGAGCCTTGCAGGCGACGTGCCCCTACGGACCAGCTAATATCACCAGTAGATTGTGTTTCGGCTAGCCTCACTTCTGTGTCTCTGAGCCTTTGTTCGGACGCGAACACCTGAATAGCCGGGTTTCGCTGCACTTTGGCATAAAGCGACTCAAAATCGGTATCGGTTCCAAAGCGAAACAATTCCCCTTCGACCTGAGAAAACTGAGGATTGGTCTCGCCCCATAGTGCTGCCAGTGCGATATGCAAATAATCAAGCCGTTGCAGCTCTGACAATAAGGTAAGTTGAGCCTGCCCCAAGGCCGCTGTCGCACGTTTTTCCTCTGCTTTGGGTGCTGCGCCGGCTTCGACACGTTTTTTCACTATATCAAGGGTGCTACTGGCTAGCTCCTGGGCCTCTAATGCCAAAGAAATTTGTGATTGTGCCGCCAACACATCGATGTAGCGGCGCGTTACGTCGCCAAGCAAGTCCAGTGAATCAGCCAGTTTTTGCGCATCAAGAACCGCTCGGCTAGAGCTCACAACCTGACTTCGTGCCGCACGCTTATCGCCCATTTCGAGCACAGATGAAAGTGCGACAGTCAGTTCTGCTCCGCCAATACCACGGGCTTCTCCAGTGCCAAGCACGTTTTCCAGTTCAACGCCGATCTCCATGGCCGGAGACAGGCCTGCGGTTTGCGCCAGGCCATCGAGGGCCTGTTGGCGGTAGCCGAATACCTTTAACTGTGGATTGAGGGAAAGGGTTTGTTTGATTGCCATCGCAAGTGTCAGTCGCTCGCGAGGCTCTGACTCTGTCGCGCCGACACTATTGATACAAAGTAGTAACGACAGTGTGATAAAAATACTTCGCGCATCTAATTTCAAATACATTGGTAAATCCTAATAGTTTAAACAATTCACAAAGCGGTTTATGTGTGAAGACACAAACCGTTAATCATTAGATTGAATAAAATTAGGCTTTAGGTGGGCGCAGCAATCTGCTGGCAGATCCTTCTACAATAGCGGAACGATACCAATAGGCATTGACATCGATGAACGCCTCAACTCCCAGAGGAGATGAGGTATAGGCCCACTGCAAATGTGAGCCTTGACAGTGACCACAGTGATGACAGTCGCTTGGATTGTGCTGGGACTGTGGGTCACCGCTTTGATTGTTATGCTTAAGCTGATCGCCACTCTGATGCTCGTGAACTTGGGCTAAATGCGCGGGTTCGTCCTGATGAAATCTTTCCGCTTTAGCCACAGCAAACACTGACTGCAATGCAATCAATATAAGCAAGAGGTAAGCTAAGGAAGTCGATTTCATTATTTTCTTCAGAACCTAGTCATAGTCAAAATGGTAAAGTGAAGCTTATTATCAATATAACAAAAAACACCCAAGATGAATACCCACCATAACAACACAATATGTAACACAACAAGACTATCAGGCATCACGGCAGGCCTCGCTGGGGAATTCGAATTCTATAGTAGTGTGCGCTAAATTGAAGCGTGCCAGCATCACAGAAACATTTGTTTTGAGGATGACTAACTTAGGAGTTGATATCGTTTCATCTAGCACCAAGTGCACTGTCATAACATGATGTTCACCGTCAAGAGACCAAAAATGTAAATGATGCAGTTGTGCCACATGAGCGATACTCATGAGGGCTTCTCGTAACTGTTGCTGAGTCTTATTATCCGGTGTCGCCTGAAGAAAAAGGGTCACCGTCTCTCGCAGATTCTTGATCACATTGAATAAAATAAACAATGTAAAACCGATAGACAGGAGTGGATCAAGTATCGGCCAGTCGACAAACATCAGCACAATCGACACGATGAATACTGCCACCCAGCCCAACACATCTTCCATTAAGTGCCAGTTCAATACTCGCTCATTTAAGGACTCTCCCTCACTGAGCTTATAGGCTGCAAAGCCATTCACCACAATACCGAAAATCGATAGCAACAACATACCTTGTGCCTGAGGCATTTGTGGCTCTGCTAAGCGAGGGACCGCTTCAAACAACACCCAGATTGAGCCCGATATAAGCACCACGCCATTCAGCAATGCGGCCAGTAATGAAAGTCTTTTATAGCCGTAAGTAAAACTATCAGAGGCTTGTTTATTACTTAATTTATTGAGTACCCAAGCACTGCCAATGGACAGACTATCACCCAAATCGTGCACGGCATCTGCCATGATGGCGGTACTGTTAGTCAACCAACCACCGATAAATTCAATGATGGTAAACATCACATTGAGAAAAAACGCCCAACCTATGCGGTTTGATGCACTGTGGTTGTGCGAATGATTATGCTGATGCAATTTGTTTACCTCTGTTGTGGTAGCGTCTTATTCTGGCCACATTCCAATTTATTATGTGCCTGAACACGTATATGTATAACCAACGCTTAACACCTGACAGGTTGGTGCCGTGTTTCGTATAAAACTCATCAGGTGTGTTAAAAACCCCAAAGTCATCATGAATACCCTCTTTTTGAATGTAGGTATCGCTTCCCGTCCAATTTACAGGCGACGATGAAAGACATTGGGTCGCTACGCCATATCCGCAGAATGTCTCTGTGTCCGCACCGAAGCGCGTTTGGATAGCTGACAAATAACGCGCATCCAAAATAAAGCCTTCAAGATTGACCCAACGCCCATCAAAATATACTTCAACCCAACTGTGCAATATATATTTTGGCGCTAGCTGAAATATCAGCGGTGGAATAGCGCCTTTTTGTAATGACTGGTCAATGGTAAATCCGTGTAAGCGGCATGGGATATTAAGGGCACGGAGTAACGCCATAAAGAGCGTTCCTTTGGTATTACACTGTCCGTAACCATCTTTTAATATCTCACTGGCAGGCATGTCATCACTTCGGTTGTAGCCAAACTGTATTTCGTCTTTCACAAATTGATAGGCCGCACCTATCTGCTCAAATGTGTCTAACCTTTCCCAGTCACGCTCACTAATGAGCTGGGCGATGTTAGGGGTCTTAAAATCCAATATTGCACTAGCCTCGGTAAGCTTTGCGTGCTGCGCTGATAATCTTGATGTAGTGTTCATTTGATGTCCCCATTGCTGTCAATATAAGCATTTTCTGATATGCCAGCAGAGGCGATAGTGTCAAGCTCATGGCGAGCATCTTTTAATATTCGCAATGCGCCCTTAAAAACAATGATGGAAATAATCAAACCAATCACCATGTCAGGCCAACGCTGTCCTGACCAAAATACTAATGCACCACCGAAAATAACCCCCACATTAGCAATCACATCATTGGCAGAAAAAATCCAACTCGCGCGCATATGTACTTCATCGCTTTTGTGCCGTTGTATCAACACTAAACAAATAACATTTGCTACCAAGGCAATGCAACCCACTAAGACCATTAGCATGGAATCGGGCTCATTTCCGAACATGAGGCGACGGGTAATATCCATTAAAATAAGCACGGCTAACATTAATTGAAGATAACCACTGGCTAATGCCGCGTTGGCTTTGTGCGTCAAGGTTTTTCCTACGGCGTATAAGCCTATACCATACACAACTGCATCAGCAAGCATGTCTAAGGAGTCAGCAATCAAGGCAGTGGATTGGGCAATCCAACCCAATGCAAACTCGACAAAGAACATCAGGGCGTTAATACTCAAAAGCCAATAAAGTACGCGCCTTTGGCTCGCGTCTTTTATCTCAACTTCACATCCACATCCGCTCATATTTTTATTCCCAACAAATTTGAATATAGCCACTATAGACTCTATAGTGGCTATAGAGTCAAGTGTAGGAATTCAAATAAATGAAGATAGGTAAATTATCCACTATGACAGGATTTTCAGTGCAAGCTATCCGCTATTATGAAAAAGAGGGGCTAATAGCAAGGCCGTCACGCACTGAAGGGAACTTTCGCCTTTATCATCCCGATGATGTAAAAAGATTGGAATTTGTTAAACATTGCCGAAATCTCGATATGACCTTAAAAGAAATAAAGCAGATGCTCGAAATACGTCAATTCCCTGAGCGTAGTTGTGAGTCAATCAACCTAATGATTGACGCCCATTTAATAGCGGTTGTCAAAAGAATCGATGAGCTCTGCACCTTGAAAGAAATGTTGAGTGAGATGCAGCAATCATGTCATTCAGGTAGCGCTGTCGCGTCGTGTGGCATATTGAAAAACCTCGAAAAAAACTGAAGATGAGAAAGTGAACGTCATGTCCAGGCACTGTCCAAGCTGCATCTTCATACATTCAAGGTTTACATATTACGCAGAGAGCATACTTGCTTATGAGTTAAGATGAATAATGGCGGGCTTTTTGTTTGAACAGCACAACAGGATGTCTCGTCGATGTTATATAGGATTTGCTCAGTTAAGTTACAATGCGGTTTACTATTCGTAAATGCGTTTAGTTTACGCTCTACAGTTAAGGTTATTGAATGTCTACAACCATCAGTAAAGCAGCAAAAAAATTAAAGATAAACGTCGAAACTGTTCGTTTTTATGAGCGTCGGGGATTGATCGAGCAGCCTGTTAAACCGTTGCAAGGCTATAGACATTATCCTACAGAAACGGTGAATAGAATTCGTTTCATAAAGCGCTCTCAGGATTTAGGGTTCACGTTACATGAAATTGAAGGTTTGCTGTCACTCAATGATAACCCTTGTAGTCAGGTGCAAGAGTTAGCTGAGAAAAAATTAATCGATATTCGTAAAAAACAAGCCGACTTGCTCCTTTTAGAACAAGCGCTTTTGGAAAACTTAGAACAATGCCAAAGCAATGATGATCAAACCCGTTGCCCAATTATTGATGCTTTGCAGTTGCCATAAATAAACGAGATACCTGCCCCCCACGCGTCCCTCCATTACAAAAAATTGTTTTTGGCACAAGTATTCAAGGTTGATGCTGTGCCTTTTATGACATCTCAAAAAAGTGTAATACCCAAGTAAAAAAAGCCTGTTGACTCCGTACCATGGTACGCAATTTATAATGAGTCATAACATAATAGGTAATTATATGAATGAGAAAGAATCCAACCTTCCTATGCTCGGCGGCATTATCGCGGCAATAGGAGCCGGCGTATGCTGTGTTGGGCCTTTGGTGCTACTGCTACTTGGAATAAGCGGCTCTTGGATAGGTAATTTAACGGCATTTCAACCCTATCGGCCCGTGTTTATTCTTTTTGTCGTTATGTTGTTTGGTTACTCGGGGTGGAAAATTTATCGCCCCGTTGAAGAGTGCGCCCCTAATACCGCGTGCGCAGTACCCGCAACACAACAGCGTCGCAAAGTGATTTTTTGGCTCACTACGATTACCGCCATTGTTTTAGTGACAAGCAACTATTGGATACTTTGGTTTGCTTAACATTTTGGACTTTTACAATATTAAACTGATCAATACACAACCGTAACTTTGGGAAATTATGATGAAAAAACTATTATTAGCTGCTTTGTTTCCACTTTTTAGCATAAGTACTTTTGCAGAAACTCAAACCGTTACGCTTGATGTGCCCACCATGAATTGTGCGACTTGCCCTATAACCGTCAAGAAGTCATTAAAAAATATAGATGGCGTCAACAAAGCTGAAGTGACTTATGACACCAAGTTGGCAGTGGTGTCATTTGATGATAGCAAAACCAATGTAGACGCATTAATCGAAGCAACAACAAATGCTGGTTATCCATCAACCCTAAAAAGCAAAGGTGAATAATGTTCAATCCGTTGAAATTATTAACCCGCGCAGGTGATAAAGCTGGGTCATTAGGGGCACTGGTGTCAGCAATGGGATGTGCAATGTGCTTCCCGCTATTGCAAACATTGCCGCCGCTCTAGGCATGGGTTTTTTAGGGCAATGGGAAGGACTCTTCATTAATACATTATTTCCGTTGTTTGCCTCCCTGGCGCTGGCGATGAACATTTTAGGCTGGTTTAGTCATCGCCAATGGCACCGCACCGTGCTTGGTATACTTGGGCCTATTTTAGTTTTATTGTCTTTATATCCTTGGTTTCAATACGGCTGGAGTACATACGCCACCTATACGGGCTTGGGCTTAATGGTGGCAGTTTCAATTTGGGACATGGTCTCGCCAGCGAGCAAACGCTGTGATGATGAAACGTGTGCTGTTTAAATTTATAAAAGAGAAAAAATAGAATGTCAGATACGACAAATGAAGATTGTTGCGCATCATCTAATGAGACGCAATCAACACAATTACATGTCGCCATTATCGGTAGCGGCTCAGGGGCCTTTGCCAGTGCGATAAAAGCGGCGGAAGGTGGTGCGAGAGTCACTATTATAGAAGGGGCTGATGTTATTGGTGGTTGTTGCGTGAATGTAGGATGTGTACCTTCCAAAATACTTATTCGGGCTGCTCAATTAGCCCATCAACAACGCAGCAACCCATTTGACGGCCTTGAAAATAGTCACCCTCAAATTAGCCGTTCTTTGTTGGCGTACCAACAAAGCGCACGTGTTGAGGAGTTGCGCGCTGCCAAATACACCAGTATTTTAGAATCAAATCCTGCATTAACCTTACTAAAAGGCTATGCACGATTCAAAAACGAAAACACCTTAATTATCAATAAAGCAGATGGCTCTGAAGAAGAGCTGCGCGCAGACCGTATATTAATTGCCACCGGCTCGACGCCCAGTATTCCACTAATTGCGGGCTTAACTGCCACGCCTTATTGGACATCTACCGAGTCTTTGTTTACCCATGAGCTACCCGGAAGTCTGGTGGTAATTGGCTCATCGGTTATTGCCTTGGAAATCGCACAAGCGTACCGTCGCTTAGGCAGCAACGTTACCGTATTAGCGCGCCATACCTTATTGTATGCAGAAGATCCGTTAATAGGTGAAAAACTTAATGAATGTTTCGAGAAAGAAGGCATTACGGTGCTCGATCATACTCAAGCAAGTCACGTTAGTTATGATGGAGAATTATTTACATTAGATACTAATCGGGGAATATTAACAGCTGACAAGTTACTTGTGGCAACAGGTCGCCACGCAAATACCGCTAAGCTTGGTTTGGAAAACGTGAGCGTGGAAACAGACAAACTTGGTGCCATTATCGTCAATGACAAAATGGAAACATCAACGGCCAATATCTATGCAGCCGGTGATTGCTCTAACATGCCGCAATTTGTTTACGTTGCCGCCGCAGCGGGCAGCCGTGCGGGTATAAACATGACCGGTGGAGACGCTCAGCTTGATTTATCTACCATGCCTGCCGTAATTTTCACCGACCCACAAGTTGCCACCGTTGGCTTAACGGAAGAGCAAGCCCAAACTAATGGGCACGAGGTAATTACCCGTGTTCTAGACATGGAAAATGTGCCAAGAGCATTAGCTAATTTTGAAATCGATGGTTTTATCAAACTGGTTGCTGATAAATCAACGGGTACAATACTAGGTGCTCAAATACTTGCCCACGAAGGTGGTGAAATAATTCAAAGTGCAGCGTTAGCCATTCATAACAACATGACAGTAGAAGAACTTGCAGGTCAACTATTCCCTTATTTAACGATGGTAGAAGGTTTGAAATTGTGTGCACAAACGTTTAATAAGGATGTTAAAGACCTAAGCTGCTGTGCAGGTTAAAAATAATTGCATTTGCAGTAAGGTAAAAAACGTAGCGTTTATTTACCTTACTGCCGCTATTATCGCTAAATGCTGCGTCCAATTACAATCTCAAATTAGGAACGGGTAATGGCTAATAATTCCCCAAAAATTGAAAATATTGCTGGACTAGAAAATTTTTTTCACAATGTAATACCTGACTTTAACGGATTCATTCATGCCAATGATGAATTGTTAACTTTTCCTTTGAGTATTTCTCAATTGACGAACGCCGCCCAAACAACGGTTCACACTGGCAGGAATTACGTTATAGAAAATTTATTACACAGTAAAAAGAAAACGAAATTAGGCTATGGCCTTTATGACTTAAGTGCTTTAAAACGTCTTAGATTTATCTGGGCAGTCAGAGCTGCCGGTCTACTTATTATCGATAACAAACCCTTGTTAATTGCCATCAATACTAATGAGCAGGGTGCCTCTCAAGATCTACTCAGTACATTGAATACTAAAGTTCAGCAAAGAAAAAATTATTTGGATATTGTCGCCAAACAAATTAATGCCTCAGGGGAATTAGCCTAGAACTTAGGAGATAGAACGCTTGCTATCCTGAAGGAATATAGCCTGCTATCTTATTCAAGTTGGTCAAATAAGGAGTATAAAAGTGTCAACCACGAAACTTAAATTGGAAGAATCAGGCTCCCTTCATCCCCCCGGTCCTTTAGGCCGCTTGGTTCGTGTGATATTTGGCGCTTTATGTGGTTGGTATCTTTATAACCTCATTAAAATGTGGCCTTTGATTATTGATACTAATGGTATCCACCCCTTACTATGGAACGGTGTATTCCCGTCATTGCTGTTAGTCAATTACGTTATCAATATTGGCTGGTCACGGGATTGGAAAAAATACCCTATGATTGGCAGTTTGCTAGTGTTTGCATTGTTTGGCATGTACAGTTACTTAAGTTATGGAAAGCTTGAAACGCAAATTCTTGCTAACAGTATTTTCTTGTGGCTGATTTACATTTATTGTCATTTAGGTTTTTCTTTTTTGTTATCTGCTGCTATTGCAACACCCGGTTGTGAGATGCGTGCATTACACCATCTTTATACTTTATTAACTGGAATTCGAACTAAAGAACATTGTTGTCCTATAGGTCCATTACACCCTCTAGATCAATGGGAATTGAAAAGGCAACTATCAAAAAAAAGTCGAGTTCCCAAAGAGTGAATGTCCATTCGTGTAATTGATATTGACAGTGTAAAAAACGAATTTTTGCATTATTGATAAAATAAGTGCCGTTGGTTTATTAATCTGAGATCTAGTTAAACTAGCATCAAATTATTAGCAGTTAACAGCTCAAAACCTTGTATAGACTAATCGATCGACCGTACAGTGGGCTGAATTTTTACTCATTACTACTTTCTCGTGTTTTAATTATTTAGTTCAAAAGCACAAAGAGGTGTACGTTATAAACCCATTAATCTAAAGTTAATTTTTAATACTCTTATTCGAAAAAAATTGACGAATTTTGTAAGAAATGTTCTAATAATTTTTTATGCATTTAAAGGTTATCTCTTTGAAAAATAAGTTTCTGAATTTAATATTAGCGTTTGCGATTGTAATACAATCGTTTGTAGCTATTGCAAATTCACAAGAAACGCATGAATTAGATGTACAACATATCCAAACTGAACATTCTCATGAATCTGATCGCCAAATAATTGATAACGAATTACCAATAGAAGGTGAACATAGTTTTGAGAACTGTCATCACTGTGGACACTGCCATGGGTTTCATTCTCAATGGTTGACTCAAACTAAAGCTAGTATTGATCACGATAAACTCGTAACTCATCAATACCTATATTCATTTCAATATGCTAATGCATACTCTGATAACCCAATAATCCCCCCTATAAGTTAACTCTATTTGAATCGCTCAGTTTAGCTGAGCACCTTTATATTCGTGTCTACTTACGATTTTACTGTCGTCAGTTAACACTATCTAAATAAATATGAGTTTAATTTATGAAAATATTTTTTCAAAAAAATATTGGCGCTGTGCTATGCGTCGGTATGTCTTTAGCTATGTTAATTAATATACAAAGAGTAAATGCACAACCAACATCGACGTCTTGGCTGTCAATGCAAGTAAACAAGCATCCCGATATTATTGCTGCCAAAGAAGAAATGAATGCTGTTTTTTCAAATGCGGAAGGAAACAAGCAGCCGCTTTATAATCCTGAACTAGAGACTGGTTATGAACGAGAAGGTGACGGTAATAATTATTCAATTGGTGTTAGTCAAACTATTGATTGGTGGGATAAGCGAGAAACGAAAGAGCAACAAGCTAACTTTAGCTTAACCCAAGCAAGCAAACACTTTGACTTTCTTGTTCAAGAAAAGACAGCGCAAGCTTTACAAGCGTTAGTTACTTGGCAAGCAGCTAAAAAACAAGCTGTTATAGCCCAAGAACAAGAAAAGCAGTTAGAAACCTTACTTGATCTAGTTAAGGAGCGTCAAAAAGCAGGTGATCTTGGACAAGTAGATGCCGAACTTACTTTTTTAAGTTTATCTCAAATGTTGAATGTTACCGCAAAAGCACAAGTTCAATTAAAACAAGCGGAAGCCCAAACCAAAGAGTTACTACGAGATTGGACGCCGAATAAAGAGGTTTTACCTGCGCAAGGTTTAACTATTACCAATATTCAAATTTCACCTCAATGGCTTGAACAACATCCCTTAGTCTTAGCGGCAAAAGCACAATGGCAAATTACTAAAAGTGAAGCGCAACTGGCATTATTGGAGACTAAAGCGGACCCTACTATCGGTATGAATATTGGTAAAAATCAACGAGAAAATGTGCTTGGTGTAACGTTTTCAATGCCTCTGAACATTCGCAACAATTTTTCAGCACAAGCTCGGGCTGCAAATCAACAAGCATTAGCTGCCGAAGCCAATTTTCGTTCCGTTATGCGCAAGCAACAATTTGCTATCCAATCAAGTACCGACACTTTAGTCACTTATCAAAAAAGCTATCAACGATGGCAACAATTGATGGGTGGAAGAGGAAAACGTAGTGGCGATTTACTGCAAAAGCAATGGCAAAGTGGTGATGTGAGCACTACCGAGTATTTACTTGCATTACAACAGCGTGCTGAAGGTCTTAATGCTGGCATTGAATTACAAAGTCAATTTCAACTAAATCAAATAAATTGGCTATTACAAGTGGGACAAATAAAAGCTGCGCTCCAGCAATTATCTCAGCCTTGAAATTCAAAGGCCCTCTCAATAATTAATAGTCAATGAACAAATTTTGGAAAAACATATGAATAAGCAAATTAAATTAATAACGATAGCCGCACTATTTTGTGGAATAACAACCATAAGCACTGCAACAATTGCAAATGTTCAATCGGCTGAGAAAACCGAAAAACATAAAGCCGAAAGTCAGAGTAAAGAACATATTGAAGAAGAACAAGATGACGGACATGGGCATGAAGAAGAAAAAGATGATGAGCATGGACACGAAGAAGAAAAAGATGATGGGCATGGGCATGAAGAAGAAAAAGACGATGGGCATGGGCATGAAGACGAAAATGAACACGAAGAAGAAGGTGCAGGAGTTAAACTTTCAAAGAAACAGTTGAATTTAGCAGGAATTAGCCTAACCGTGTTAGAGCCTCAGGCGATGTCTTTCAGTATTTATTCGCAAGGCGAGATAAAAGCGAATGACTATACCAGTTATTTAGTCTCACCAAGAGTCGACTCCGTCATCCTAAAACGCCATGTTGCTCTAGGCGATCATGTTGAAATTAATCAGCCCTTGGTTACCTTGTTTAGTGAGTCAATGGCTGAGGCGCAAGCCAGTTATAGACTCGCTGATTCAGAATGGAAAAGGGTTCAAAAACTGGGTCGAAAAGCGGTAGGTGATAAACGTTTTATAAAATCTCAGACCGATTATGAGGCTAACTTAGGGCGTTTGTATGCGTTTGGTTTATCCACAGACGCTATTACCTCTTTGGCTACCAACACTAATAAACTGGGTCAATACACTTTAAACGCAGAGACTTCTGGCGCTGTATTGTCTGATGATTTTCGTCAAGGCCAACGCATCGAATCAGGCGGCACTTTATTTGATTTAGCTGATGAGAGCACGTTATGGGTTGAAGCACGTTTAGCTCCATTAATGGACTTAGACTTACGTGAAAATTCGAAAGCGCAAATTAAAGTCGGTAATAATACATATCTAGCCACAGTTACTCAACAAGCTCACACCATCGATCCAGTGACTCGCACGCGCATAGTACGTTTACTGGTTCAAAACGACGATCATAAGCTTCATCCAGGATTATTTGCCGATGTCTATTTTTCCCTTGAAACTGACAAAAAGGTCCTGGCTGTACCTGAAGAAGCATTAATGCGAGGTAGTGATGGTGATTGGATGGTTTTTGTTGAAGAAAATGGCGAATTTAAAGGTGTTGAAATCGAATTGGGACGACAACTTGGAATATTGCGTGAAATTCATGGTTTGCCAGCAGGCTCAAAAATTGTCACAACTGGTGCTTTTTATGTTGCCGCGGAAATTGCCAAAGGCAGTTTTGACGCACATAACCATTAATTTATTGATAATTGGAGAACTAACACATGTTAAATCGTTTGATTGACTGGTCTGTCGCTAACCGATTATTGGTGATACTTGCCTTGGTTGCGTTAACGGCTTCGGCCTTTTTTACTATTCCACGTTTGAATTTGGATGCATTTCCAGATGTGACCAACGTGCAAGTAGCCATAAATACTGAAGCCCCAGGTTTGGCTTCAGAAGAAGTAGAACAACTCATTACCTTTCCTATCGAAGCGGTAATGTATGCCTTACCTGATGTTGAAGAAGTACGCTCTATTTCCAAAACAGGTTTGTCTGGTATTACGGTTGTCTTCAAGGAAGGCACTGATATTTATTTTGCTCGTCAATTGGTTTTTGAGCGATTGCAATCAGCAAAAGAATTAATACCTGAAGGTGTTGGAACACCTGAAATTGGTCCAAACACCTCTGGTTTGGGGCAGGTATATCAATATTTACTACTCGCTGATGAAGACTCTGGTTATGACAGTACGTCACTTCGAAGTCTAAATGATTGGGTGGTTAAATTATTATTAATGCCAGTAGACGGAGTAACTGATGTCTTAGCCTTTGGTGGAAATGTTAAACAATATCAAGTCAATGTTAATCCTTCTCGCTTGCTTGCTTACCAATTAACTCAACAAGATATTGCTAATGCATTGGATGATAATAATGACAATGCGGGTGGCTGGTATATGGATAGAGGCCAAGAGCAACTTATTATTAGAGGCGTTGGTTGGTTAAGTAGTGATGAAAAAGGTATTGAAGAACTAAAACAAATTCCTGTTAAAACAATTGAAGGTACTGTTGTTTATCTTGCTGATGTGGCAACTGTTGAGTTTGGAAGCGAAATTAGACAAGGCGCGGTCACGATGACAAAACGTGTCGGTGCTAACGGAAGCAAATTTCTAGGTGAAGTTGTATCGGGTATTGTTTTGAAACGTATGGGCGCAAATACCAAAGTTGCCATTGATGGCATAAAAGACAGAATACCGCTCATCCAACAAGCCCTACCAAAAGGAGTGACGTTTGAACCTATTTATGATCAAGCAGACCTCATTGAAAAAGCCGTCAGTACAGTTTCGCAGGCATTGATTTTGGCTTTTGTCTTTATTGTTATTGTGCTGGTGCTTTTCTTACTGAATATCCGCGCAGTTTTACTGGTACTTATTTCTATCCCGCTTTCTGTTGGTATGGCATTAATGATTATGGCTTACAATGGCTTGTCTGCGAATTTAATGTCACTGGGTGGTTTAGCGGTCGCTATAGGGATGATGGTAGATGGTGCGGTGGTTATGATGGAAAATATTTTCAAACATCTCAGTCAGCCAGACCGTCGTCATGAAGGAACGCATGACAGTGAGAACCCTTTTGATGTCGAAAAAGATATCGATGTAAGTTTGCGTATACAAATTGCCGCTAGAGAAGTCGCTAAGCCTGTATTTTTTGCAGTAACCATTATTATGGTGGTTTTTGCGCCTTTGTTTAGCTTAGAAGGCGTTGAAGGCAAACTATTTCAACCCATGGCGATTAGTATTATGATTGCTATGGTGGCGTCTTTAGCCGTATCACTCATTGTTGTACCTGCGTTAGCCAGTTACCTGTTTCAACGAGGTTTTAAAGCACGAACCAGCCCTTTCGTTAGTGTGCTAGAAAAGCTTTACCGCAGTAGTTTAACAAAAGCGATGAACGCCAAAAAAGTAGTTCTTATCGGGTCTGGAGCCTTGCTTGTTGGTACGTTATTTTTAGTGCCAAATTTAGGCACTGAATTTGTGCCAGAGCTTGAAGAAGGCACTATTAATTTACGTGTAACCATGGCCCCTTCAACCAGTTTAGCGACTGCCCTTTCAGTTTCACCTAAATTGGAAAAAATATTACTTGAATTTCCTGAAGTAATTTATGCTACCAGTCGTATTGGCCGAGCAGAAATTGGTGGCGATCCAGAGCCGGTCAGTAACATTGAAATCTATATTGGTCTCAAACCAGTTGTAGAGTGGACCAGTGCTAAAACACGCCATGAACTTCAAGGTTTGATGGAAGTAAAGCTTGAGCAATTTCCAGGTTTACTACTGAATTTTTCTCAACCTATAGCAACAAGAGTAGATGAATTACTTTCTGGTGTTAAAGCGCAGTTAGCCATAAAACTATTTGGTGCTGATCTCGATGTCCTTGCTCAGCAAGGCCAAGCTATAGTTAATGCTATTCAAGGTGTTGATGGTGCAAGGGATGTCGCTATGGAGCCAATAGCAGGTGAATCTCAGTTAGTCGTTAGACCAAACCGTCGTCAATTATCTCGATACGGTTTATCGGTTGGTGATGTGATGAGATTAGTGCGTAATGGTATTGGTGGCCACGAAGTAGGACAAGTCATTAATGGAAATGAGCGTTATGACATTTACCTGCGAATAGCCAAAGAGTTTAGAAATCAGCAACAAACTATTGCTGATTTACGACTACAAGCCCCAACAGGTGCATGGGTGAGATTGAGTGATGTTGCTGATATTGCTATTGAATCAGGGCCACCTCAGGTACGCCGAGATGATGTCCAGCGACGCGTCGTTATTCAAGCCAATGTGCAAGGCCGAGATATGGGGAGTGTCGTAAAAGATATTCGAGAAGCAATTGCAAGTAAGGTTGATTTACCTCCCGGTTATTCTGTTGATATAGGTGGTCAATTTGAAAATCAACAACGAGCACAGCAACGCCTCGCTATTGTTGTTCCACTTTCTATTGGCATTATTGCGTTGTTGTTATATTTTGCTTTTACCAGTGTTGGTCAAGCCATGCTCATCCTCGTTAATTTACCTTTAGCTATGATTGGTGGGATTGTCGCCTTATATATTTCTGGTCAATACCTATCTGTACCTAGCTCGATTGGTTTTATTACCTTATTTGGTGTTGCTGTTCTTAATGGTGTGGTTATGGTTGAAGCGATTAATTTACGCATTGAAACAGGTACGGAAAGTATTGCCAAAGCCGTTTACGAAGGCGCTGTATCAAGGCTTCGTCCAGTACTGATGACAGCGATTACTTCCGCCCTTGGTTTGATACCTATTATCATGTCAAGTGGTGTAGGCTCTGAGATACAACGACCATTAGCGACCGTCATTGTGGGTGGCTTGGTCACCGCGACCTTCCTTACTTTATTTGTACTCCCCGTACTTTATGGTTGGTTTTCTAAAGGTCGGATTGAAGAAATGAGAAGGTAGTTCTACTTGGTTAAAGTAAATATAACGGTTTGCTTTAACTAGATATCCCGTAGGTATTCGCTGCGGGATATCAATTTATAGGAGAAAGTCATGTCCGACAATTTACATCAACACCCAGCTAGCCATGGACACAGTCATATTCCTAAAGATATGTCTTCAAGTCGTATTGGCTGGGCATTTATATTAAATGTTTGTTTTACTATTATCGAATTTATTGGCGGCTGGTTAACCAACAGTACTGCAATAATGGCGGATGCGGTTCACGATTTAGGAGATAGTTTATCCATCGGTCTCGCTTGGGGATTAAATAAACTCAGCAAGAAAAACCATGATGAAACGTTTAGTTACGGCTACCACCGTTTTTCTTTACTTGGTGCGCTTATTAACGGCGTTGTCTTAGTAGCGGGGTCAATTTGGGTGTTAACCATTTCATTCCCTCGATTGTTATCGCCAGAGATGCCTGATGCACAAGGCATGCTGTGGTTAGCGATATTAGGGGTGACTGTTAATGGTTATGCTGCCTTCAAATTAAGTGACGGGAAAACATTAAACGAACGTGTACTTAATTGGCATTTACTGGAAGACGTTTTAGGTTGGGTAGCTGTGCTAATTGTCGCTATTGTCTTAATGTTTATCGAACTGCCAATACTTGATCCCATACTTTCAATCGGATTTACGTTATTTATTCTTTTTAATGTCTTAAAAAACCTCCGCACTGCAATACGTCTATTTTTGCAGGCAACACCAGAACAAGCCATGCAAGAAAAAATAAGAAATGAATTATCAACATTGACGTCTATTGAAGACATTCATCATTTTCATTTGTGGTCACTTGATGGTGAAAGGCATGTACTTACTGCTCATTTAGTAGTGAACCATTATTTTGATCAACAGGAATATATTGCGATAAAGCATGAAATATCAACACGACTAAGCCCGTTTCATCTTGAACATACAACGTTGGAATTTGAGTTTGTAGACGAAATATGTAGAGATTCAAAAAACAATTAGAAATGTTTTCAAAGATGAAAAGACATTTTAACCAAACCGTCACTAGAAACGTCTTCGTCATGATGGTTTGGAAATATACGCAAGGATAAAACCAAGTTTGGGACTTTGTGAACTATATGCTATCACTAGCAGATGATTCAAAAGATAAACGATGTGATCTTAATTAAAGTTAATTTAACCTCGGCACATTTTCTTAAGGAATAAATAATTTATGATTGTTCGTTATTTGTTGTTTTTTATTTTGATTAACCCGTTGAGCGCAATTGCTGCCACTCAAACTATGCAAATATACAGATGGACGGATGACTCTGGAATAATCCATTTGTCCCAATTCCCACCTGAAGGCAAAAATAATAATTTTAAGGTAGAAAAAATTCAGGTGTCAATCCCGATTTCAATGCCTCCAAAAGAAGAAAACAACAAGGAACGGATGGAAAATATTAAGAAATATATCAAAGAAAGAGAAAGTGCTAGAAATATGCAAATAGAATCATCAAAAACAGCACAAACAAATAAAATTAATTGTGCAATCGCGCGCAAAAATCTAGATCTTTATCAAAGTGGCCAAAGAATAAGAACACGTGATAATGATAATAGTGAGACTCAAATATTAACAGAAAAAGAGCGGCTCAAACGCATTAAACGATCAGAAAAAAATGTTCAATCCTATTGTTGAATAACGCGGACCCGTAAATGCCATTAATTAGCTGATAATTTTATCAGCTAATTAATGGCAACAAAGTCACTTGCTCAATGAGCATTGCCAGCTTCCCATTCAATTACATGTCTGAAAACCGATTTACCCCTTGTACCATTCGTTTAATTTCATTTTCTTCCAGATCTTTTATCGTATCGAGCAACTCTTTGGCGCTGTCTATATCGACACGAGAATAAATATGAGTGTACAACTCAATCACTTGCTCGTGATGGTTTACTGTTTTTTCCATAATGTGCGTCATATCTAATTCTTTAAAAGGTGAGTCGCAATGACCATGCTCAATAAAGGGGGGGTTTTCGATATAGTCATAACACCACATATTCAATGCTTTTTTATCAGCAGTATTGATAAACCCCTGCACAATGCGCTCTAAACTCGCTTCGTGATCAGACAAGTAGTTAAGGGTCATTTGCGCCCGCTCATCTTTATTTTGTTCAGAACAGTGTTTTAAGCAGTCCTTTAAGTTTTTATGAAATGTAACAGTCCAATTAAGTACGTCTCTAATTGTTTCAACTTGTATAGTGATATCCCTAAGTTTAATCGTATTTATCTTCGCTAATTGTTTGATTACTACTCTAACTACTCAGATGTTTCAGTTGAGCCTTTACCGTACCACTTAGACAAGTAAAAGCGCTCGTATGAAAATATGCTAACAATAGCAACCGCTGAATAAACAACGATGAGCGGATCTGTGTTTATTTTATACATTGTAAGAGCCGTTAGAACGATCGCATCGAAAGTTAACGCCATCAATATTAACGGTGACGAAGCACTTATTTCCTTTCTCATATAGCGATAAACACCCCATTGAATGATCATGTCCATTACTATGTATAAAAAAGCGCCGAGTGAAGCGATCCTTCCGATATCAAAGAATACGGCAAGTAGTGACGCAATTACCACGGCATATACAAGTGTGTGTTTTTGAATAGAGCCTGACATACCAAAATGGCTGTGAGGGATCATTTTCATATCAGTCATCATGGCCAACATGCGCGATACTGCAAAAACACTTGCTAATACGCCAGACAATGTCGCCACAGCAGCAAGAACGATTGTTAAATAGAATCCAGTGCGACCAAGAGCTGGCTCTGCCGCTTCTGCCAACGAGTAATCTTTTGCTGAGATAATTTCTTCAATTGAAAGACTAGAGCCAACAGCAAATGTAACAAGCACATAAACAACAGCACACAGTGCAATAGAAATCATGATAGCCAAACCGATATTTCGATGAGGGTTGGTGATTTCCGACCCGCTATTCGTGATGGTCGTAAAACCTTTAAAAGCTAAAATCGTGAGTGCCACTGAAGCTATAAATCCCGTTAAACTAAAGGTAGATGTCGTATCAATGTTGGCAGAAAATTGAAATCCACTCGACCACAATGCCGCTATGGCAAACAGGGAAATACCACCAATTTTAATGACCGCCATAATTGATGACAAAAAGCCAACCGACCGATTTCCAGCCATATTGACGGCAAATGCAAAAAGTATGACGCCAACAGATATGATGGGCACCAATAGACCACCAGTGATATCGAAAGGTCGCAAAACGTAAGAGGCAAAGGTTCTAGCAACAAGGCTTTCCGCAATGACCATGGACAGTGCCATCAATAAAGCCGCGCCAGCGGCAATCGCGCCAGTGCCATAGGACTTTTGTAAAATCATCGCAACACCACCGGATGATGGCCATGCATTGGACATTTTTATATAACTGTAAGCACTGAATCCGGCAATAATAGCGCCGACAATAAAAGCAAATGGAAAAAAAGGTCCGGCTAATTCGGCTACTTGGCCTGTTAGCGCAAAAATACCGGCACCAATCATAACGCCAGTTCCCATTGCAACTGCACTAGTAAGTGAGATTGACTCTTTGCCCTGTTCGTTGTGTTTATGTTTATGATCCATATGTCGGATACCCCATAGGAAATTGAATGAAAATGTTTACTTAAATTAGTTTTACAAACGCCATCGGCTCAAATTATTTAATTAAGGTACTCTCCTGAATAAGCATATTGAGCCGCCTGTGGGTTAATTTATTTGCTGTCACTTACCACTGCTGCACCGAATACCAATTCCTTTAATTGCGCCCAATGCGCTTCTGTTGGTACTGTTTCAACATCAATTTCATGAGCTGCGTTAAAGTCCAGCCTACCTTGTGCATCGAATACCAACCAACTACAGGTTTCATTAACAACGGTTTCCGGTTGGCAACATACAAGTCGTAAATACCAATCGACTAAAATGAAACAACGACCGGCAAACTCTGGCGCTGTGGACTTGCCTCGAACGAGCGCAAGGTAGTAGTCATGTACGAGTGGCTTTACTGTGTCTTCTTCTATTAAAAACAATCGGGTTTCATGTTGCACAATCGATTCGGGGCAACAGGCGTCGTTGTGATCACCAATGTCGTTGGGACCGTCAATATGGGGGAACTCAATGTCCGATGCGGGCGTGATTGAACAAATTATTTCACTAGGGTCAATTGGCCCTTCGTAGACCGGTGCAAAACCGCCATCGAGGGTACGAAAATTGGTCGTCTGTCCCTGATACAAGCGTGCAGCGACCCATTGCACCTTGTCGTCATAGGTATAGTTTCGCAAATCAAATTTGAGAACTTGTGCAGGTTCGTTATCCGAAATAACCCGACTACCGGGTACCACCAAAGCTTGTGCTATATAACCGCCTGCGAGGATTTCCTTCCAGACACGCTTAGTTAACTTGTCGCCACGGTAGGCAGCTCGACCGCCAAACCCAGCGAAAGGCTTGAAAAATAGTCCTCGGCGCTTTTGCCAAAGTCGCTCCGCGTTTTCGGGTAGCACAATTTCAGTGTGAGGGATCGCCGCAAGCAAAATATCTTGTGTGGCCTTTGGCAACCCCAATGCCTGTAGCCGTATAGGATCACTAAGCAACACAAGGTTACGTTTGTCCGCAAACAGAGCGTGCGCCTGCGGATTGGGCGTGAGCACAATAGCGTTTTGCAGATAAGCCTCTCGCAATGTAGCGCTGGCAGGCTCACTAAGGGAAAAATCTGTCAGTCGGTTGTATACCAAGTCGATATTCATCTTGCCGTGTTTAAGCACACCTTCATGCAAGGTGAACTCACTGGGGTCTGCAATCACAACCTCTAATCCGTGTCTTTGAAATAGTTGCTGAAAGAGCAAAAATTCTGGATATAGATACTGTTGTGTGGGGTTCTCATCAACGATAGCTATGCTACGCAACGCTCGTTCATGACCTGATAGAGACCATTCTTGACGGAACATCGCTACAATTTCATCTTCAAGGACGCTAGACTTGTTTTGCGCTGGCAGCATTTTATCGATTGCCGGACAGCATGCCCGGTGCGCCCTTGCCAATACTGCGTTGAGCATGGCTCCCCCCGCATTAGTGTTGATCTCGATCAGTCCAAAGCCGCCTTCAGTGACATGAAAGTCGTAACCGAAAAATACCCCCTTAGCGCCACCTGGATTATGGTTCGCAATGTGCGGCGATTCACCTAAGATTTCTTCACGATAGGCCGGCAATGCCACAACTGACTCTATAGCATGAACAACTTGCTCCATGCGTGCCATGTTGGCCTTTGAGACAAAAACGGGGCGCGTAGCGAACAAATAAGGGCAACGCTGCTGAATTAAATCAAATAGGCCAGGTTGACCAATTTCAGACTCCAACGCTTGTTTTAGCGCTTTGGTATCAAGGCTAATGCAAAAACATTCACTGTTGAGTAGCTCAATCGAATCAGGTCCGGAGGATAGGGTAGCCGCAATAGAAAGACCTGGCATGTTATCGGTCATAAAAAAACACCCTCATTCATATAAGTTCCATTCAAATGCTTCTGTTTTATCCACTTCACTTTCTCTATCAAAGGTTCACTAAATATAATGAGGTGGAGATTCATTTTTCGACAACCGTTTTTCCATCACTTAGGAGTTTGTAAAGCGCACTGTCGGTCGTCAGTACAAGGGTGGTTTTTTTATCAATAATAGTCTGGTACGTTTTTAGGGTTTTTACGAAGTTGTACAGCGAACGTGATTCTTTGGACTTGTTATATGAATTAGCATAGATTTCAGTGGCCTTAGCGTCTGCATCACCTTGAATTGTTTGTATGGTTTTATATGCCACCGACTCTATTTCGCGAAGATCTTTCTCCATATTTCCAATTATTTTATTGGCTTCACCTGCCCCCTCTGAACGAAAACGTTCAGCAATTTGTTGTCGCTCACTGATCATGCGTTGATAGATTTTCTGGCGAACACTTTCGTTATAATTGATCCGTTTAAATCGAATATCCAAAAGCTCAATGCCAAATTCCAAGAGTTTATTTGATGCTGCGGCATAAATATCCTGTTCGACTTGACGACGGCCACGGGTAATAGGAAGAAGCGTGCTGATGTTTGCATTTTCTAATAAAGGATCTACCGCTGGTTTTCGATCCTTTGTAGTGCGGATAATTTCTATGAGTTCATGTTTAGCAACAGCATTTCGTGTCTCACTGCCAAGTATGTCTTCCAGCCTAGAAAGTGCGCTACGTTCATCTCGAAGTCGTAAAAAATATTGTAACGGATCTTTTATTCTCCATCGCCCGAATGTATCGACAGTAATATAGAGCTTATCTTTAGTCGGCATATCGTTGGCCGCTCCATCCCAAAGTAAGATACGTTTTTCAATTCGATTGACGGTTTGAATAAACGGTACTTTTAGCTTTAACCCTGCATCTGAAATGACTTCGCCAATAGGCTTGCCAAATTGTGTGATGATGACTTGTTCTGTTTCATCGATCTTGTAGAGGGATTGAACTAATACAATTATCCCTAGAAAAACTGACACTGCTAATGTGATTAGTAGCTTTTTCATTATTGGTTTCCTTGTTGACGATTTAGGTTTAGCAATGGCAGTACGTTTCCAGCTTTCACATCCAGAACGATTTTTTGTTCAACCTGTGGTAGCACTTCCGCCATCGTTTCTAAGTACAAGCGGCGTTCGGTCACTTCGGGGGCTTTAACATATTCGGTAAGCAAAGCATTAAATTTGGAAGCATCGCCTTGTGCTTGATTTACCCTTTGAATGGCATAACCTTGTGCTGCTTGGATGTTTTGATCCGCTTTACCTCTTGCCCGTGGCACAGCTTTGTTGTACTCCCCATGGGCGACATTGATCATTCTTTCTCGTTCCTGTTGAGCCTCATTCACTTCATCGAAAGATGATTGAACTGGGTCGGGAGGATTAACATTTTTAAGTTGCACTTGGTCAATGCGTAATCCCATTTCATATAGATTAACGACCTCCTGCATTTGAATTTGTGCATTCGTTTCTATTTCTTGGCGTCCAACGGTCAGTACTTCGTCCACTGTGCGATCCCCGACAACTTCGCGCATTACCGACTCAGAAATATCTCGTAGTGCTTCACCTGGGTCTCGCACTTTAAATAAAAAGTCGAAGGCGTTCTCAATTCGAAACTGAATCACCCACTCCACTTGTGCAGTGTTCAAATCGCCTGTGACAATTGTCGTTTCTAAATTCCATTGTTGCTTAGATGCCACTTGATTCACAAAGGTAGCTCCGGGTGTTCCAAAACCAAACTCTTCTTTCAACTGACGCTTGATAGGCACCTGTATTACTGTGTCTACACCAAACGGAATTTTCCAATGAAGTCCCGGGTCAAGAATCTGATGATAGTGTCCAAAGCGTTGCAACACGCCAACTGATTCGGCAGACACTGTGTAGTAACTGCTGAATCCAATATAAAGTATGATCGCGGTGATAACGCCCAAAGTGATAGTTTTAGGTGAAACTTTTATATCCGGTAATTTTTGTAGTTCTTGTGCCATGGAAATCTCCTAATAAATTGTTTCGGTGCCAATTTCAGCGACATTGCTATTACTATGTCGATGCGCTGGCACAACTAAATGGATGTGCATTAGTTGCCTGTGAGGACACGCCCGTAAAATAGAATTTTCAAGCACTGTCAGCATAAAGCTGGCGACAACTTAGACAGGTTGAATATTTACATTACAAAGAAGCAGTAGTGCCCCTCCATAAAATGTGTTCACCAATAGTGACTGAAGTAAGTGGCATGGCGCTTCAACCTCCACTTTCGTAATTATCTCGATTGAGCGATAAAAGACTTCCATTGCGATACGCGAGGGATAAACATCGGTACTCGTTTTTGATATTCGATATATTCCTCACCAAATTCTTTTATTACTGCTAATTCCTCGCGTTTGGACAGTCGGTAATAGATAAAGATAATAACCGGTAATAATCCGACAGAAAAAAGTGTTGGCCAATGCACTACGCCTTCACCAAACAAGGCAATAAATAACCCCGTGTATTGTGGATGCCGTGCCAAGGCATAAAGCCCATCGGTCACCAATTTATTCTCTTTTCTGGCTCGATGTACCTGACGCCAGCCTTGAAAAAAGATCCCGATGCCAATGAATAGCAAAACGTAGCCCAAAATCATTGAGATCATCATCCCCGTTTCACCCATCCCCATCAAAGAAGACCACAGATTGGCATTGAGTCCGGTTCGGTCAAGACCACCAAAACGTGCAAGTAAGTAAATCGTTAATGGAAATCCATACATTTCTGCATATAGCGCAATAATAAAAGCTTGTACCACCCCTGCCCCCGCCCATTCGTGCCAAGACGAAGGGGCCAAATATTTATACATATACCATGAGACAAGCACGATTATGATTAGCGCTATTACCCACATCCCTGAATGTGCTATTTGTTCGTTCATATTATTTCGCCTTACTTCCAAAGAAGTTATAGAGAGGCACCCAAATCAGTGCGATAAACCAGCCGTATGCGTAACTTTCTAATGCGCCTATGAAAAAGCTTTTCCAGCTTATCCATTCAAATCCAGGTAGTAGTTTTAACCAGACTTCATACATAGCTTGCTCAGGAAACAGCAGACCAAACCCTACACAGACGCTAAAACTCATAAGTAAAAATAAGCTCGTTGCATGCCCAAAAGCGAAAAGTGATATTTTATGCTTCATGCTGTTGTCCCTCGTTTACTAGTAATGTGTTTGGCTTTTTACTCAATTCGGCTTTATTTTCATCAAACTTTTCTAAACACGTTTTAGAGCAAAAACGAAACAATTTTTTGTCAACTAACTCTCCGTACCCCTCATCATCCGCGACTTGTTTTCCGCAAACCGGATCAATAAAAATTTCTTTATCTTTAGGTTTTTCATGGCCGTGATGATGGCCATGGGTCATATGTGCGCCACAACCAAAGCGCATAAAAAGGTAAAATAGTCCTGCGTAAATCAATAGCGTAAATAATCCGCCCATGAGTTTTTCCTTTAATTAATAGCCCTGTAAATTTAATGTATATTTCAATTGGATCTGACAGCTAGTCATGTCATATCCTCGTTTTCTTGTGCTTCGAGTGATTCACTTGAGGACTGGCATGACAGCTCCAAGGCTTATGTTTAGCGTTATCTCTGATGTTTTCATCAACAAACTGGTAATAGCCTTCTTTTAAGTTTGTCCACCAATCGTGTGAAATATCAGCACCATGTGTTTTTATTATGTTTTCTATGCTGTCCAGCTCACAATGCGTGGCGTCATAACCTATGTGCAATGTTTGTTTGGCTTGTTCGAATGAAACGGCATCAATACCAAAAGTCGCGTCAATATCACGAACAATGGCGCTAATATTGGCTTCATCGGTGTTGCAAAGTTTTAGATGACGAAGTACCAAATTTGCTTCTGTCACCCCTACTCTGTGATCTAAATCGCTCATATTTTATTCTCCTATTTTTGTGTTTGCATCAGGCATCACATCGCCAGTTGAGTGGGCTTTGCGCCCGCATTACTCGACGATTAACTCGCCTAGGTACATTTTCATTTGGCAGTGAAATGGATAACGTCCAGGTAATGCGGCGGGTATGCTGACACTCACTTTTTTGTTTAACGGTAAGGTGGCATTAATATCCAAATCAGGGATAAGTAATGTCTCAGAACAAGAGGACGCATCTACTCTTGTAAAAGTGATCGCAGTGTCTTTATTAGCCGCTATTTTGATAGTTGACGGTTGATATACTCCATCTTTAACGACTATATCAATCGCTCCATCTTGCATAGCCACGTTGGGTGGTTTGTACATCCAAAACCACCAGACAATGAGCAGTATCAATCCGAATCCAGCTACGTTAATCCACATCATAATTTCAAACTCCTAATGTTCTTTTGCTTTAAAAAAACGCAAACGATTGGCATTGGTCACCACAGTAAGGGATGAAAACGCCATGGCTGCACCTGCAATAACTGGACTCAGTAAAAGACCAAAAAAGGGATAGAGGACGCCTGCTGCAAAAGGAACGCCTGCAATGTTGTAAATAAACGCGCCAAACAGGTTTTGCTTTATATTGGTAAGGGTGGCTTTACTGACGGCTATGGCATCGGCTAAACCATGCAAAGAGCCGCGCATAAGCGTGATATCTGCACTCTCAATGGCCACATCAGTACCGGTTCCAATGGCAAAGCCTACATTGGCATGAGCCAGCGCTGGGGCATCATTTATGCCGTCGCCGGTCATGCCAACTATTTCGCCATTGGCTTGGTATTCAGCGACTTTTTTGGCTTTGTCTTCTGGCATCACTTCAGCCACAAAATCAGTGATCCCCACTTTGCCAGCTACTGCATGGGCGGTCATTCGATTGTCACCGGTTAACATAACAACGCGGATCCCATTATTCTGAAGACGCTTAATAGCTTCAATCGAGTCCGATTTAATTGGATCTGCTACGGCAATGACAGCAGCTAACTCTGCATCAACGGCAAAATACATAGGCGTTTTAGCCTCTGCTGCCAGTTGTTGAGCCTTGTCTACGAACTTATCGATTGCAATGCCCTGCTGTTTCATCAATTTTTCATTACCAAACAACAGTTTTTTGTTTTGCAACGTTGCTTCTACACCCATGCCCGAGAGTGAGGCAAAGTCAGTGACTTTTTTAGGGGAAATCCCCTTATCTGCCGCAGATTCAACAATTGCCATGGCCAGAGGATGTTCCGAACCTGCCTCCAGACTGGCGACTAACAGTAAAATTTCATCTTCAGTTTGCGAACCGGCAACGATAATATCCGTTACCTTAGGTGCCCCTTCCGTTATCGTGCCTGTCTTGTCGAGTACCATGGTAGTGATCTTGGATGCTGTCTGTAAGGCCTCACCGTTACGGATTAAAACGCCCGCTTCGGCTGCTTTGCCTACTCCGACCATCACTGACATCGGCGTAGCCAGCCCTAATGCGCATGGGCAAGCAATAATCAACACAGTCGTCGCGGATACCATGGCATAGGCGATAGCGGGTGAAGGACCAAAATTCAACCACACCAGTGCACTCAACACCGCGATAATCATTACAACAGGTACAAAGTATGCAGATATAACATCGGCCAGCCGCCCTATTGGGGGTTTTGAATTTTGCGCACGCTTAACCATATTGATAATCTGCGCCAGTGCAGTATCTTTACCTACTCTGGTGGCCTTAAAAACGATTGAACCTGATTTGTTGATAGTGCCTGCAACCACCTGCCCACCCTTAGATTTTTCCACGGGCATAGGTTCACCGGTAAGCATAGATTCGTCGATTGAGGTATGCCCTTCAACCACATCGCCATCAACAGATATTCTTTCACCGGGACGGACTCGGATTAAGTCGTTCAAAAGTACGTCTTCTATAGGAATATCGATGTCTTTATCATCCCTGATAACTCTGGCCGTTTTTGCCTGAAGGCCAATCAAACGTTTGATAGCCTCAGAGGTTTTTCCTCTTGCCTTTACTTCAAGCGCCAAACCTAAATTAATCAAACCAATAATCATGGCAGTGGCTTCAAAATAGACATGCCGAGCCATTAAAGGAACAATTTCTGGAGCAAACACCACCACCATGGAATATAACCAGGCAGTACCGGTACCCAATGCAATCAATGTGTCCATATTAGCGGAATGATTTTTAAATGAATTCCAAGCTCCGTTGTAAAAATGTTTACCCGCAAACACCATAACACCCAGTGTAAGCAAGCCAATTATCAGCCAGACTAACCTCTCTGTGTCAGTATTCACGGTCATTTCACCGACAACCAAACTGTAAATCATTAAAGGCACACCAAGCACCAAAGCAAGCGTCATATCTCGCATTAGCTTTTTATAATACTGCCAATCGGCTTGCTCTTTTTCATCTAACGCTTCCTCTTCGGACCCGCTAGTTGATACCTTGGCGTTATAGCCAGCCTTTTCTACCGCTTGAATTAATGTGGTTACATCCACATTTGTTTTGACTTGCACGGTTCGTTGAGCGAAGTTCATCTCTGCTGAATGCACGCCAGACACTGACAGCAAAGCTTTTTCAATTTTACTCACACAACTAGCACAACTAGCACCGTCAATTATTAACTCATGTTCGATCATTTCGTTTCCTGTCGCAGTCGATTCCAAGGTCTTAGAGTGACTAGCCGTTTTAACGTTGGGCTGTTCTGATTCGGTTTGGCAACATTTGTGGGGACTTCCCGCACCTTCTTTGTGGCTATCAGTATTCATAAATCCTCATATTTAAAAACATTCACTCTGGCATCTTGTTGAAATCATCTATCAAGTGACAAATAACATTTCCACTTGGTCGTTTATCTGGTTTATCACCCCAACTTTCGACTGCGACGTGCATTCTTGCTCTGAGTCTCAATGTATCTTGAAAACGTTGTTCAGTTTCATGTAGGCGGTTGTCTATTAATCGCCTAACCGTTGGACAAGGAGACTCTCCCTCGTCCGCTTTATGAAAAATCTGCTTAATGTCATCTACTGAAAAACCTAAATCCCTTGCGCTCAAGATAAAACGCAGACGGTTTTGATCGTTTGGGCTATAAAATTTGTAACCATTGTCAATCGACTTTTTCGGTTCTAACAAGCCAATTCGTGTGTAGTACCGCACCGTATCGGGGCTTACACCGAGCATTTCCGCTAATTGTCTGACCTGCATTTATTGGTCCTCCTCACTTCTAGCTAATCATGTAACCGTACCGATCCTATGACTAAATCCTAGGTATTGAACCTAACTGTAAACCTGTGAGCTGGACACAGGTCAAGCGATTTTTGTTTACTTAAATATGTAGTTAAGATGAGTAAATAGAGAAGAGAAAATATGGTTCTTGACGCTAAAGGCTATAAAGGAGTTTTCTAATTCTTCTCCATGCTCAATTGGAATGGCATTTAAACTAGACACCTCAATTAATGGTGCGACAAATCACTTTCTCACTTGAAACTAACCCTCTTTGTTTTGTGTAATGACATACTAGTATTTACACAAATATATTAATTGACCTTGATCAATATTTCACGGCAATTGGATTACAAGTTGATTACATTTTTGTAATGTAATCAATAGATTACATATTAGAAGGGACTTGAATGACTGTACTTCCCAGAAGATTATCTAGAATTTATGCATTTCCATATTGAATAATCTATGTCAATCAGCATGTTAGATCGTGCAAGCAGTATGCTGCTTCCTTTGAGGTTAAAATTCGTTATGATATTTAACGCACAAAATTTGTTTATTGTTGACTATCCGCAAAAATATCGTGTTTTGACTGACCGATGTTTAGCTCAAATAATTGTGCGAGTCCTCCAAAATATAGACGACACTAAAAATACCTTAGTGTAACCCAACGCATCGATCAGGCCGTCGATATCACCGGCGAGTTTATCCAGTGTATAAGCACCAGTAATATAACTAAGAAGGTAAGCATATGGTTCTCCTGACCTAATCATTCAACAATTTTTTCTTCAGGCGATCGGGACCAAAAAGGCTCAATAAGTTGGCTTAGGTAAGCGATTGGATAATTAGGCTGCGTTGAGATCCCAATATCTTCTGAACCGATAGTTCTATCTTCGTCAAAGTAGCAAGTGCCCAGCAGACGATCCGTTAAACTAGTAAAGAGACCAAAGTTGACATCCCCCTCTTTGGCTGTGCCTAAATGATGAAAGCGGTGCACAACATTGATGGCCAGCATCTTTTTTAGGGGGCCGCTGAAATAGGCCACATTGGAGTGTTGCAGCAATAATTGCAGCACTACTGCCACTACGAGCAGAATCAATACCTGCTGTGGCACCCCCAAAAGTAATAGCGGTGAAGTTCCGGCGAGGGTTTCAATGCTCTGATGTAAGGGATGTTTCATTAATCCATTTAAGCCATACATACGTTTTACACTATGATGTACCGCGTGCAATCGCCAAAGGGTATTTATTCGGTGACTGGCATAATGGGCCAAGGTGATACCCACATCAGCTATGAAGATTGCTATAACCACTTGTAACCAAAGAGGGAAGTTCACAGGCCAAATGGGCGGCAGAACAATGAAACTGGCGATTGCAGGAACACTCAATATTCCTATTACGCTTAAGGATTCATTGACCAACGCATGGATCACATCGCGCTTAACATCCCCCTGAGGCTGATTAAATGCATTATCATAGGGTGCCAAATACTCCAGTAGAAATGATAAACCTATAAATAAGGCTAAGAGGGCAAACAAATAAAATGTTGGGTAGCCAGACTGAACAAGGTATATAGCCAAACCATTTCCCACAATTAGGAATAAGGGTAAATAGATTAAACGAATGAAATACTGCATGGTAGAAACCTCAAATACAAAGTAACCGGCGTGACTTTCTTCGCCAATTTTGTACTAATATTGTATTTGCAAAACAGAATCGACTATTGAACGAAACAGCTGTATTCCTGATTTTTTTTATGTATTGCTAGCTGCCATATGTACTAGTTGTTTAGGTGTTAGCCCAAACATCTGTTTAAAGGTTCGACTAAAATGGGCCTGATCAGAAAAAAGGCTTTCCTGGGTGGCTTCACTTAAGGGTTTTCCAGCTGCAATTAATCTGACGCCTGCCAATAAACGTAGCCACTTTCGATAACTTCTTAAAGGCAAGCCGGTGTGCTCGGTAAACCAATGGGAAAATCGACTTTGACTTAGTTCAGCGGCATGGGCGAGCTGAGTAAGTGACAGTAGTTGTTGTTCAATAAGCTCATTTTTCAACATTGTCAGTACCACTTCGAGTCGCTTATCTGCACGGAAGTTTGGCTGAAATTGGTCGGCGAATTGGCTTAATGTTTGCTGAAGATCCGCCTCAACTGTCACCAGACCACGGATCGTAAATTCTAACTTACTCGGCAATTGGCTGACATTTTCAGGGTTAGAAAAACTGGTCAGTAACTGTTTTGCCATGGTAGAAGTGGCATCTACATACAGGGATATAACCCGTCCTGGGTTAAGTTGGTGATGACAACCAGCTGGAATAAACAGGCTAGTACTGCTCATCACTCCCATGTCTGTTTTTATCTCTACCGTTTTGTCCAATGCCACACTAAGTTGGTGGGCATAGTGTGTGTGTGGACAATTGTCACCCGCATTACCGATAAATAAGCCGGTTCCTTGGGCAAGGGCGAAACGCCCTGTCCAGAATTGTTTGCCAACGGCCTCAATTTGCATCAATCCATCAGACAAGGTGCAGCGCCATCATGGAGCGACGATTTAACACCCCAGCACTTAATGATGAGACTTTTCATCTTATATCTCCTTAAACTCAATTATCGTGACCAATGGATATGAGTGATCTTCCACTCGTCGTCACTTAGTTTTAGCACCATGGTCTCCAAACCTTCGTAATCCACATTTTTATCTTTGTAGTTTCCAGTCGTTTTACTGCGTGACATGGACAAAGCCATGTTCCCGTTTATATCCACTTGATGCTCGAGCGTTGTTGTTTCAACCACAGCCAGATATTTCATGTCGGCCAGCATATGGTGGTTGGCGTATTGGTCTGCTGAGCGTTCAACGCCCCCTTCAAAAATTAACACATCGTCGGCCAGTAATGCACGAGCCTTGGCTTTGTCGCCACTCTCCAGTGCCTGATGAAAGGCACTTACCACCTTAGCGGGTGCAGTGTCGATGTTCACAAAAAATGGTGATGAGTCGGAGTGTTTTTCTTCGCCATGTGCCCAGGAAAAAGATGTAAAACACAGTCCAACTAAAGTAATAAATACCAAAGCAAAAGCGTTTGATTTTATTTTCACGATTATTTCCTTTGTTTTAAACATTAAAAGCTGTTTTGGTCTTCAATTGGGCTCATTAATGCGCCATTTCCTGATTGACGTTGGGATCAAGCGCAGTCAATATTTGGTACTGATCTGCCGTTAACTCCGGTAGTCTTTGTAAAAAAGCCACCATTGCCCAAATCCGTTGGTCATCATGGGTTTTACCCCAAGCTGGCATACCAGACGCTTTGATTCCATGTTTGATTACCCAAAAGTTTTTACGAGCACTTTGTGCAACATCTTCCATTTTGAAAAAGGATTACAGATGAATTAAGGGATGAATTATCCATCCAAACCTTTACTGCGCAAAAAACGACTGTACATATTCGAAACTATCGACGGCGATTTTTGTACCAATTTTTCTGCCAGGCATATCATCAGCCGGAGGATGGATCCCACCCCAAATTCGCGACAAACTGCACTGGTCAGATGCATCTTGATATGTCGCCCATTGCAAGGTCATATTCACACTAGGCCCTTCTTCAAACACCAAAAAGTCATTTGCTTTCACTTCAAATTCACTCATCCCGCCAGGGAAATATTCTGAGCCTGTCATGGCTGTCATCAGGTCAGCAGCAGCCCTAGAAAAGGTTGAATGCCCAGATACATAACCTGCGAAAGGAGGAGTAACAAAAGATGGTCTCTGATAGGGCCACCAGTACTCAGCCAATATCCAGCCCACTCCGGCTTGGTCAACCAAGGGATCGGCTATGTAGCCTGGTCCCTTCCATGCGTAAACTTTTATTTTACCGATATTTTGAGGATAACCGATGGCTATGGGGTCATTTTCTGTTACCACTTCAATAAAGCCATCAACCAAAGGTAAACCATTAACACTATAAGAACTTAACGAAGGGTCGCTGCTTTGCCCAGTAGCCATAGCACGAATAGCTGATACAGGCCTAATAGAGTCATACCATCCTTTTATCCCCCATGAAACAACAGCCGCATCGTGCATCGTGCCTCCCATAGCAAAATAAGATTTAATATCCCATTCAAGCGCCCCTAAAATGTCGCCTTCACCTGCCCAGCGTTTTTCTAAAAGTTCATGGTCACTCACTGTATTTAAGACAACGAACCAGTGCCCAGGAGGAGTCTCAGACTCTGGACCATCGGCCCAAAACTCAGCTAATACACGAGTGTAATCACCACGTGGCACTATTTGCTCTTCATAGGGCTGATTAGTGATAGGGTTCAGGGCATAACCCATACTTGGATCGCCACCTTCAAGTTTTTTATAAAATTCATTAAATTCTGTAAATGAGTTCGGAAACGAATCAATATTACCAATACTGTTAGGCGAAATATCCCACATCACTCCATCATTTTGATCTAGATGTGACGACCAAATTGACACTAATGAGAATCCCCATTTATATTCGTCACTTAAAGGACCTTCTACCAATGGTGGCGCTCCTGGATCATGATATACCTGATAATCAAAACCATCACGTGTATAAACCGTTTTATCATTATCCGACAAAGAAAAAGGGACAACAGAACCCCATTCGGGTCCTAAAAAGCTAGGTGCATCATCAATTGGATTACCAGCTTGATCAATAAATCCATCAATTAACAAAGGTTGCCAGCGATCTAAATCAGTAATTGATGAATTACCAAAAGAACCACTATTTAAGATTAATGGTGAATTAACTGGTTGGTAACTGGTGTTTGCGTAGAAATTTTGCTCATTGGCTCCATCTTGCAATCCAAATTGAATATAACAATCAGCGATATAATTACCTAAGGCAGCAGCTGACCCTTGAGAATAATCCAATGACTCTTCATCAATGTTAAAGCCTAAGTTCTGCATTAATGCGTCGGCGGCATCCATTATTTCAAATGAGCCAGGTGATAATCTAAAACGATGTTGAATTATCCGATAGGCTGCATAACTAATTGCAAGCTCTTGTTGTGGCAACACATCCTCTGGTAAATCAATAGTATCAGCAGAACAAGCAAAACCCGCGACCTCATTACCTAATAAAAAACCATGAGTATCGGGTTTGTATACCGACCATGCATCATACATCGCAGAGGAAATATGAAATAAGTTTCTCGCGTGCACAGTGGGCCGTGCGAAATCATTGCGAATTGCATGCAATAGCACTTCATTCCACATACGGGCGACAGATTGACCTTCTCGCTCAGGAGTTAAAACAACGGTTTCTTTTTTAGAGCTATCCCCACACGCGGTTAAAATCACCATAATCGAAATTACTATGCTCAGACATTTGAGCATTTTTCTTATACAAATTTTATTCATTTTCATATCTCAATATCTAGTATAGATTGGCCATCCAACGGCCAGTTATTTGTGAAACTTCAATTTCTTAGTAAAAAAAGTACATTACTAAAGCCTCGTATTAAAAATAATTATTTTTAATACGTAATATTTTTTATTCTATTGCTGTGATTATTTGATATTGCTCTGGTGTTAAAGTCGGTAACCTGTTTATAAATGCCACCATGGCCCAAATCCGTTTATCATCATGGGTTTTACCCCAAGCTGGCATACCAGACGCTTTGATACCATGTTTGATTACCCAAAAGTTTTTACGAGCTTTTTGTGCATCATCCCCGTGCTCATGACCTTCATGGCTTTCAGCAGAAATGGTTAAATTTGGCGGTGCTGGGTATAGACCCACACTCATGTCGCTTTCTTTTTGTCCTGGTTTTAAATGGCAACTTGCACACATAAAGTTATAGTCAACACCGCCACTAAGGAGCAATTCAGGATCGACTAGATCTGGCACTTCAATATCTTCCGCTGCCTTTTTTATGGACGTTTCTCTTGTTTCTTCTAAAAGCCAATAAACTAGGTCACTGTGAGGTTCATCGGCTGCCACATTAACAATGCCTGAGTAAATAACGGTTGTAGCGGCTGCTATGCCTAACACAACAAGTAGCAGTAATAATTTAAGTATCTTCATAGCCTTTTCCTACTTAGGTTAAAAGACACCTAGCCCATTACGTTGGGCTAAGTGTTATCTCTCATTAATTAATGATTGTCGTGCTCATCCTTTTTCATATCTTTTTTCATATCCTTATCATCCATTTTGTCATCCATCATTTTGCTGTGATCCATCTTTCCGTCCATTTTGTCACTCGAAGCTTCTGCTTGTTTCATGCATTTTTTCATCATGGCCATAGCGACAGGATCTTTCATATCCATCTTGCTGTGATCCATTTTGCTGCAATCAGCTTTTTCAGGCTTTTTTGCGTGCAACTTGGGGTCATGTGCCGAAGCTGTCATGGATAAAGTAAGTGTTGGTATTAATACCAAAGCGATTTTACTGATTGTTTTAATTAAGTTTGTTTTCATGGTTTATTCCTATATTAGTCATTAAGGTTTTCTAGTTAAATTCATACAATTATACTTTTGACGCTGTACTCTTTATTGATGACGAGCGCCATAAATAAAATAAGGCTGGTAACACAAGTAGCGTCAGAATGACTGCACTCGACATCCCACCGACCATTGGCGCAGCAATACGACTCATGACCTCAGATCCAGTACCCGTACCGTACAAAATAGGTAATAAGCCAACAATAATCGCTGCGGCTGTCATCATCACAGGGCGAACACGCATACCCGCGCCGTGTAAAACGGCCTGGAGTACATCTTCTTTTGTTGTCGAAACATTATTTAAATGGTGTTCGCTGAGCATTTCTTTGTAAGCTTGATTTAAATACACCAGCATGATGACGCCAATTTCTACAGCCACTCCTGCTAGCGCGATAAAACCCACTCCAACCGCCACTGAGAAGTTGTAACCTTCTAAATACATCAACCATATGCTACCGACCATGGCTAGCGGCAAAGTACCCATAATCATCGCAACTTCAATCACGTTACGAAAATTAAGATAAAGTAATATAACGATGATAAATAAGGTTAATGGCACAACGTAAGTCAGCTTAGCTTTTGCACGCTGCATGTATTCATATTGCCCAGCCCAAGAGATAGAGTAACCAGCGGGTAAATCTAATTTATCTGCCACCACTTTCTGTGCAGCTTCAACATAGGTCCCTACATCAACGCCGTCGATATCCACGAATGCCCAACCATTTAGACGTGCATTTTCGGATTTAATACCCGGAGGTCCATCTTCTACGATGACATTAGCCACATCTCCTAATGAAATTCGTTGTCCATTAGGCGTCACAATAGGCAGCAATGATAGCTGTTCAGGCGAATCACGATAATCTTGTGGATAACGTAAACTCACGGGATAGCGCTCTAAACCTTCAACTGTTTGAGTAACATTCATACCACCAATAGCGGTAGCTACAACTTGCTGTATTTCAGCGATATTTAATCCATAACGCGCCGCTTTTGCCCGTTGGATGTCCACTTTTATGTATCGACCACCGGCAACACGCTCAGAGTAAACTGAGGATGTACCAGGAACGTCTGCTAAAATTTCTTCTATTTGTTTACCTATATCTTGTATAACGTCTAGTTTAGGACCGGCAATTTTTATTCCTACAGGTGTCTTAATACCAGTTGCCAACATATCAATACGGGTTTTAATTGGCATTACCCAGGCGTTAGTTACCCCTGGAAGTTTGACTAATGCATCCAGTTCTTTTTTCAAGCTTTCTGTGGTTACTCCTTCTCGCCACTCATCATGAGGCTTTAACTGGATGAAGGTTTCTATCATGGTTAGAGGTGCTGGGTCGGTTGCTGTTTCAGCACGACCGACTTTACCAAACACGGTTTTTACTTCTGGAACTGTCTTAATCAACTTGTCCGTTTGTTGCAGAAGTTGGCGAGCCTGACCAATAGAAATACCGGGGTAAGTCGTGGGCATATACATCAAATCCCCCTCATCAAGGGGTGGAATGAACTCACTGCCTATTTTATCCAGTGGATATATGCCAATGGCAAGCACTGCTAATGCAGCTACTATTGTCATTTTTGGGAAGCGTAAAACGGTTTTCAACGCTGGCATATAAATAAAGGTTAAAAATCTATTTACCGGGTTTTTATGTTCAGGTAACACTTTACCTCGAATAAAATACCCCATTAGCACTGGCACTAAGGTAATGGCCAATGCAGCAGAAGCAGCCATGGCATAAGTTTTAGTAAATGCTAGCGGCGCAAACATTCGACCTTCTTGGGCTTCTAAAGTAAATACAGGAACAAAGCTCACCGTAATAATTAATAAACTAAAGAATAATGCTGGGCCTACTTCACTCGCCGATTCTGTGACGATTTGCCATCGATTCTCATTCGTTAAGGGTGTTTTTTCCATATGCTTATGCATGTTTTCTATCATGACGATCGCACCATCTATCATCGCGCCAATAGCAATAGCAATACCTCCTAGCGACATGATATTGGCGTTAAGCCCCTGTAAATGCATAATTATAAAGGCAGTTAAAATACCTACTGGCAAACTAATAATCGCGACTAAAGATGAACGAACGTGGAATAAGAAAATGATGCAAACTAAGGCTACCACACCAAACTCTTCCAGCAACTTATAGGCTAAGTTATCGACAGCCCGTTCAATCAAGGCAGAACGGTCATAAACAGGCACTATCTCTACGCCTTCGGGCAGTCCTTTTTTAAGCTTTTCGAGTTTTTCTTTGACACTTTTAATCACTTGTTGAGCGTTTTCTCCAAAACGCATGACAACTATGCCACCAACTGTTTCTCCTTCGCCATTAAGCTCTGCAATGCCCCGACGCATCTGTGGGCCAGTGCCAATATCTGCCACATCCTTTAACAATAAAGGCGTACCATTTTCGTTGACTCCCAAAGGAATGTTTTCTAAATCATCGACACTTTTGATGTATCCCGTCGCTCTGACCATGTACTCAGCTTCGGCCATCTCAACTACTGATGCGCCTATTTCCTGATTACCTTGTTTAATGGCCATTTGAATGTGAGAAAGTGGAATACCAAACGCTCGTAATTTATCAGGGTCAACTCTTACCTGATATTGCTTGACCATACCGCCAAGGGCCGATACTTCTGAAACGCCAGGTACTGTTTGTAATTCAAACTTTAAAAACCAATCTTGTATACTGCGCAATTGACTTAAATCATGTTGGCCAGTGGTATCTGTTAGGGCGTATAAGTATACCCAGCCAACACCGGTTGCATCCGGGCCTAATTGAGGACGTGCAGCAGAAGGTAGATTGGGAGCCACTTGACTTAAGTACTCAAGTACCCGTGAACGTGCCCAATAAAGGTCGGTATCTTCATCGAAAATAACGTAAACATAGGAGTCGCCAAAGAATGAGTAACCGCGTACGGTAACGGCACCTGGCACCGACAACATGGCAGTGGTCATTGGGTAAGTGACCTGATCCTCGACTACTTGTGGTGCTTGCCCAGGGTAGCTTGTTTTAATTATCACTTGTACATCTGATAAATCAGGAAGTGCGTCAATGGGTGTTCTGTTGACGGAGTATAATCCAACGCCAACCAATAAAAATGTCGCTAATAATACGAAAAATCGATTGCTAACAGACCAACGAATAATCGACGTAATCATCATTACTCTCCTTTGTCGCTAGCAGCATCTTTGATTGCAGGCTCTGTTTTTGGCATATCCATTGCCATCGCGCTGACAATAATAAAATTACCGTCTCTAATTTCAAAGGTGAACATCACATAAGCAGCATTTGAAAATAAGGCCATATCAACATTTTCTTCAACAATAAAATCAACTCTGTCTGCCTCACGCCCCCACTTTAAGATGGCTTCTCGGTCGATGGTGACCATTCGATGATCAACCATTGCCGACACCACAGTACCGTTCACTGTGGCTGAGGAAACACTATCGTTGTTCTCACTCATATCCATTTGTGTTGACTCATTTTGGGAAGAGTCATGATTCATACGTTTAAAATCAGATGATTTGCTTGATTCTGAATCGAGTAAAAATTGCGCCGAACTGACGACTCTTTCTCCCTCGCTTAATCCTTGAAGTATTTCAACGCTTTCGCTGTCATAACGACCCACAGAAACCTCAACAGATTTAAAGCTACCTTCACCTAGTGCCAACACAACTCTATCTTGATTACCTGTTCTAATGAGGGCCTCTTTTGGAATAAGTAGTGCTTGTTCATCACCTGTCGCATGAATGGCAATTTGTGCAAACATATTAGGTTTAAATTCCCCCTCTTCATTATCGAAGCGCAATCGTACTTTCACCGTACGTGTTTTAGCATCAAGGGTTGGGTAGATATAATCGACTTGACCTTCCCATGTTTTACCGGGTAAATAATCTAGTGTCATAGTCACGGGCGTAGAAGTTTTAACTTGGCCGGCCTGTCTTTCGAATACTTCTGCCTCGACCCACACATCGGATAGATCACCAATAGCCATCAAGGTTGAGCCAGGTTTTACATAGAAGCCTTCGCGTATGTTAAGGTTTTCAACCACGCCATTTTGCGGGGAATAAAACGTAATGTTTTGCTGCACTTTTCTGGTTTTTTTGAGTTTTTCAATAGCCGACTTAGGTAACTGTAGTGCTGATAATCTATTTTCAGAAGCCGTTATTAATCGACTGTTTTTTCTATCTAACGCCAATAATAACTCCTCTTGAGCATTAACTAACTCAGGGGAATAAATATCGTATAATGGCTGGTTTTTTACAACAGGATCACCGGTAGCCTTAACATAGAGCTTCTCGATCCATCCTTGAACTCGAGGGTGAATATGCACAAGTTTATCTTCATTGTAAGTCACATAACCCACTGTGTTTATTTCAGTATGCAGTGATTTGAAACCTGCTGTTGTGGTACGTACCCCTAAGTTATTCACAACATCAGGTGAGATACGAATTGTACCGGGACCTTCATCAGGTCCTTTTCCGTCATCGTCATAAACAGCCACTAAATCCATTCCCATTGGCGATTTACCCGGCTTGTCTCTCTTATAATTTGCATCCATGGGGGCGACCCAATAGATCGGCTTCTTTTCGTCAGTGGTTTTGCTGGTTATTGGATCACCTTCTGAAGGAGCGATAAAATAAGTTGCCGTAAAAGTGATAATGCCACCTAAGATCATGCCAATAACTATGGGGCTAATGTGTTTCTTTGAGATATTTGGGCTCATTGTTTTTCTCCCGAAATTGCAGCATATTGGTGGCTGTTAGGTAAATTCATATCATTTCTTGTAGTGACAGTATCGCGGCTGTCGATAAACAGATAATTAAGCTCTAGCCGTATTTTCTGCTCTTCTACGTTGAGTGTTAGTTCGTCTATTTCGGCATTTAACACCGCAATACGTGAACGAACAACTTCTGAAAAATCGCCATCATCATTGGTATAGGCAGTCAAAGAGGCTTCTGCTTGGTCATATATTTGTGGTAATAATTTGGTTTTATATAAATTCTGCCTGTCGATTAGGCGCAATAACCTGCCTTTTGCGCTCGAATAAGTACCTAACAATTGTCTAAGTAAGAGTAACTTTTCGGTTTTAACAGCTTCTGTTTCAGATATCGCTGATTGCACCTCTTTATCTTGTCTGTTTTCAGTAAAGAGTGGTAAATCAAAGGTCACACCAACCGAAAATAAATCAGCTCGACTTGCGCCCATAGGATCATCCCCGCGATAGCCATAACTTGCGTTTACAGCCCATTCAGGTTTGTATTTTTGCTTTGCCAATTTAATGCCTGCTTTAGAAGCCTTTACTTTTTTTTCTATAGCGACAACCGAGGGATGATTTGAGAAATGTGAGACCAACTCTTCTGTCTTATGCCAATTTTCTTTGTAAACTAAATCACTATTAAGTAACTCTATTTGAGGTAGCACTTGGTTAAGAACGATATTATGTAAAATAAAATCAGACGCTAATGGTGCTGCATATTCAGCACTATTTTCATTAGAAAACGTGGTTAGCCATTGTGCAAGCATGCCTTCATAGCTGTTTTTCTGTTGCTCTAGTTGATCTAATCTGTCTTCTAAACGTGTTAGCTCTAGCTGTGCTCGAACAATATCTTGCTGTCGAGTTTTACCTAAAGCTGATGAATAGCTTGCCTCTGCTACATCTGCTAACTGTTCAAATAACGACCTGTTACTTTCAATTAATGCGATACTTTGCTGGACCCTATAAGTGTCCAACCATAAGCTTCCTACTGTAACGGCTACTTTTGATTCTCTGTCCTTTCGTTGATATGGGAATGCTTCACTTTGAGTTTTTAGCTGTTGGCTTTTAATATCTAAGGTATCGCCGCGAGGAAACATTTGTGTAATGCCTACTTTTGCCTGTGTCATGCCTTCCTGACCAAAATCGAAACCGTTAGTGGGCAAGTTTGCCAGACCAATCGACACCTTAGGATCTGGTAATGTATTTACTGCAATACTCATCGATTCGATGGCTCTTTGTTTATGAACATTCCCAGTTAACCAAGGATCATTTATTTGGGCCGCCCTGATAGCCTTTTCGAAAGATAAAGGGGTATTGGCGTTCATCAATGGAAACTCAGTGGCACTAGCAGATAAAAGAGTAAAAGCGAAAATCCCTACTCCGAATTTTATGTGGAATTTACGAATTTCATTGAGTTTATTCATTAAAACTGTTCCTCATAAGTCATCACTTGCTTATATTCAGTCACAGTGCCGTCTGCATTAAGAAGTAAGATGTTGTAAGGCATGAATCGATCCCCAACCTCCATGCCAGGCGTTCCAACTGGCATGGCTGGTACAGAAAGACCGATTGACCCCTCTGGTACATTGGCTAAATACTGTTTAATAAATTTGGCAGGCACATGCCCTTCAAAAAGGTATCCATCATTTGATTCAGCGGTATGGCAAGAACGATAGTTGGCAGGAATGCCTTTATTGTCTTTCAGCTTAGACAAAAGCGTAATGTTGTTTACTTCAGTCTCAAAGCCATGCTCCTCGACATGTGTTACCCACTTTTGACAGCATTTGCATGAACGACTTTTGTAAACCGTGAGTTCTATGGCCTCGTTCATTTTGGGTTCTTTACCTGCTTTTGCATTCGCTTCTAATGTTGATGCATCAGAACAAGCAACCACAAACAAAACAGATAAGATGGACAGTGTTTTTACTGGAAATATATTTATTAATTTCATTTTAATATTCTCTTTCTTTTTGACATTGCGTAACACAAGGTCGAAACAAATCAGTTCCAGCTACTCTGGAAAGTCAAATTTCAAGCAGATCTACCCTGCTTAAGAAAAAGTTGTTTTTGGGGGGCGTTGAGGGAGAGCTAAGAATATATTGTGTATAGTAGAATGACTCATAATCAATTGAGTTGTTTTGTAGTCAATTGGCGTATCAATATTGGGTTCACTAGGCACGGCAACAGTCATCAAACCCATTGGACAACAACAGTCTTTTTGACAGCAATCTTTATCAGAAGTCATGCTAGATTTATCCATGGCCATGGAGTGTTTAGAATGATCCATATTTTTATCGTTCATCACCATTATGCCATTATCGGCGCACGGCATAAATGAAAGAGCAAAAGACTCCCCGATTTGCGCTGTGAGCATGATAAATATCATAATTATTTTGGTGATTTTGTATAACACTTGAAACCTTAAACTTAAAAAACCAAGTTCACTAAAAAATGTGTACGTCTTAACTTGGAGAAGTGTTGAGTTAAAATACACTTTTATAATACTCACCTAACATGTCACGGCCATTACGCATTGATTACATTTTTGTAATCAACACCTATTACACTGATTTATATTTTATATTGGTTGTTAGTCACTGATTATGAGGTAAATTGGTATGCAGTTAAAAGTTCCTGCTTTGACCGATTGAATACAAAACACCTTTCCATAACTAACGAGGTTAATAATGAAGATCCTTGTCGTCGAAGACGAAACTAAAACCGGAGATTATATCAAGCAGGGTTTAACTGAATCAGGCTTCGTAGTGGAGTTAGTAAGAACCGGGCTTGATGGTCACCACAAGGCTATGACCGGCAGCTTTGAACTAGTGATACTTGACGTTATGCTGCCAGATATTGATGGATGGAGAATTTTAAGCTCTATGAGGGAGAAAAGTAATCACACACCAGTGTTGTTTTTAACTGCTAGAGATAGTGTAAAAGACAGAGTGAAAGGTCTTGAACTCGGAGCAGATGATTATCTGGTCAAGCCATTCGCTTTTGCTGAATTACTTGCAAGAGTCAGAACGCTGCTAAGAAGAGGCACATCCGTGCCGTCAAATACTATTAATATTGCTGATCTTGAATTAGATATTCCGTCCCGCGTGGCAACACGTTCAGGTAAACCTATAAGCCTTACGACTAAGGAGTTTATGCTTCTAGAACTCATGGTTCGAAGACAGGGGGAAGTGTTACCTCGCTCGCTAATAGCATCACAAGTTTGGGACATGAACTTTGATAGTGATACCAATGTAATCGACGTGGCAATTAGGAGGCTAAGAGCCAAAATAGATGATTCGTTTACACCTAAACTGATCCAAACTGTCAGAGGTATGGGCTATAAGTTGGCGATAGATGAGCGAGAGTAACGTGCTAAAGAAACCCAATTCTCTTGCATTTAGAGTCACAGTATTAGTTGGGGTTACCATTTTTATATGTCTGAGCATCATGAACCTAATTGTTATTGAATCCATAGATCAGCATTTTATAGAGCAGGATGCGGACGAGCTAAATGAGGTGTTCGAAGCGGTTCAAAGTAAGCTCGGTGAAGCTCATGAATTGAATGTATTGCCATCTAGTATCCTCTTTCAAGCAGTGTCCGGTCATCACGGCGTTTACTATCACGTCAAAGACAAAAATGAAAATACGATATTCACCAGTCAAGGTGCTGACTTATCTACATTTCCGACAAAGTTTAAAGCCCATAACCAAGTTATTCCCTCGAACTTAATTCTATTTAACGATGGAAAGCATATGTTGAGAGGTACAAAAATAACCTTTGAATTACCCACCAAGTTGGGACCAGAAAGGTACACAGTGACAGTTGCATCCAACATGGAATTCCACATGAGTTACATGCAGAACTTTAAGAGTACACTGTGGGGAATTGTATTTTTAGCTGGTGTGATTACCGTTTTTGCGGCACGTTTTGCAGTATACAGAGGACACTCCCCGTTAAGGCAATTAAGCAGGGAAATTGAGTCCATCACTGCTGATAAGCTTGATATTAGGCTGGACCCTTTAAATGTACCAGTCGAACTCACCACATTAGTGGATTCTTTTAATACCATGTTAAAGCGTCTCGAAGACGGCTTTGAAAGGCTTTCTCACTTTTCAGCAGATATCGCACACGAATTACGCACCCCAATCACAAATTTAACAACACAGACACAGGTAATGCTCAGCAAATCGAGAGATAGTGAAGCATATATTGAAATTCTATATTCGAATCTTGAAGAATATGATCGCATGACCAAAATGGTAAGTGACATGCTTCTACTTGCACAAGCCGAGCAGGGCTTAATTAAACCAAATAAAGATACTGTAGTAGTAAATAAGGAAATAAAGGGGCTGTTCGATTATTTTGAGTTGCTCGCTGATGAGAAAAATATACAACTTATATTAGACGGTTCAAATTTAGAGTTAGTTTGTGATAAAACTATGTTGCGACAAGCGCTGAGCAATTTAATTTCTAACGCAATTCGTTACTCACCTAAAAATGACAAAATCATAATTAAAACAAAAACGTCATCTGATGTAGTCTCAATTGCTATTATAAATCATGGCGATGTAATTCCTAAAGAACATTTGAGTCGTTTGTTTGATCGCTTTTACAGAGCAGACTTCTCGCGTAATCGAGATGGTCATGGCGCTGGTCTCGGGTTGACGATTGCAAAATCTATAGTAAATATTAACGGAGGCGATATCGTTGCTGAATCCTCAGAAAAAAACACCTGTTTTACCATTATATTCAAGAAAGATAAGGTAGCTAAATTTGACGACTCCACAAATGAAACTATGAAAACGTGATGTTTTATTAGCGAACTAAAAGAAGAAGAATAAGGATAAGGATAGCAAAAGGTAATAAGACTTTCCGGATTTGGTTAGACTCTTCTCGCAGTTATTATTTACTCAACAATTTCTGCGATATTTGTTTATTTACCATGTTGATGCCAAAGTACAGCCATTTTATCCATCAACGTCAACGATGCATTTTCCGTAAACTGCTGACCTTCCTCAATGTATCCCCTCACCGTTCCATCACTCTTCCAACCACCCTGCTTTTTTATTAAGGCAAAATCTACCCTCTCTCTCGCCGCGGACGTTGACAATCCCCGACGAAAACTGTGACTACTCAGTTCTGGCACAAAATCAAACAGACATTTATCGCCTAAGTCTTTCAAAAAGCCATTAATGGCCCCGGGACTCAGCGACTTATCCTGAATCTGATCCCAGCGATTAACAGGCTTAAAGACCGCCCCTTGTGTGATACCCGCCCTATTCAGCCAATCCCTTAACGCTTTTACAGGACAGATGGATTCATTTCCATACGGTAGTGCGCGGGTCAATCCCGCAAGCTCTTGATCTGTTTTCGATTTAGGCAGGCTGATCAACACGCCTTCCTGCTCCCAAGATAAATCTTCAACGGTGATAGCGACCAATTCACTGCGCCGAAACGCACCAAAAAAACCGACTAACAGCAACGCCCTGTCCCGCGCTTTCTTATTGCCGTCAGGTAAGGCGTGAAGGGTCGACAGCATGGAAACGAGGTGCTCGAGACGCAAGGCTTTTGCTTTTGACTTGGGCTTGCCATGCGTACGCCGGATCCCATCCATCGTTTTACGAACCAACGGGGTACGAGACGGATCAGGTATGAGTTGTAGGTGATGCCACTGACTGATCGCAGTGAGATGCAATGCTAGGGTGCGCGGATTCAGCTGCCCTGCTCGCTCGATAAGGTAGCGTACCAACACACTTGAGTCGGTAGGTAAACGGCCACCCCATTTTTCGAATTGACGGATGGCACTACGATAGGCCTTACGGGTGTTATCAGACGTTCCCGCCGTGATGTAAAGTTGCAATGCAGTTTGACTGTTGTCCATCAACGAAGCTGTCTGCGTAGCTTCGTTCTTTAACGATGCGGACTCAGCTTGTTTAAGTTCCACTTTTAGCTCCCATTGATATCATGTTGGAATCCCCGTTTTGTAACAGGAACACAGAAATTGTATTTTTTAAGAAAACTATAACCTACGATAAGCAACATTATCGTTAGTTATAAATGAAATATCAATGTTCACATTGAATTCTAATTCATATGTAATATTATGTAATACATAATACAGTACGAAATAAACAGGAGACCGTAGTGGCACGTGCAGGCGTCAACGCTAGTCATATTATTCAAGCCGCAGAATCTATTCAGGCCGACGGGCATACGCCCACAGTCGATCGCGTCAGGGACTATCTCGGCACTGGCAGTAAAAGCACCATCGCGCCCCTGCTCAAACAATGGCGCGCATCCAACGAGTCCAAAAATGTGGACCATGGTTTGCCCGCTGATCTTATGGACGTCGTGAAATCGTTGCATGCACGCGTGCACCAACATGCTGATGGTAAAATCGAACAGATCCAGGATGAGTGTAATAGCATTACAGATACGCTTAGCCAACGGCTAGCTGATGCATCCGCCCAAATCGCTCAATTGTCTGAGGACAATGCGACTATCAAACAGACGTTGCGGGACAGCCAGATTGAAAACAAGACAATCACGCAGTCTCATCAGGTGCTGCTAAGTAGACATGATAAATCGGTGTATGAGCTGGAAGGAGCGCACACGAGGATTAACGAATTAAAGGCCGTTAACACGGAGATTAAGCAGGAATCTAAAGACATCCGCGCCCACTTTGAGCACTATCAAGTGCGCACCGCACAAGATAGACAACATGAGCGTGAACAGTTTCAATCCACACAATTTCGTGACCAAGCACAGATCACATCATTGACCGAGCAAGTTCGAGATATCACCGCGCAACTTGCTACATGCGTGACCAAACAAACACAACTCGAGAAAAAATACGGGGAAATGAGGGATGACAATCAATCGTTGAGTCAGCGCCTGGCCGCAAAAAGTACGCAATGCTCAACCTTGCAACAGGATCTTATCGCCAAGAAACAAGACAACTCAGTGCTAATGCAGGAAATTGATACCCTGCAAGATCAGAAAGACGCGTTAACACTTCAATGTGTGGAGGCGGACAAAACACGGGGATTATTAACACAATCTCATGAGGGCATAGCGGCAGAGCTGGAAAAGATAAAAATCACTCACCACAATTTACAGAGCGAATATCAGCTTGCTCTGCAAGAAAAAGCACAACTGCAGGGACAGTATAAACAATTGGCGATGTCACTCCCCTAACCTACGCTGCGTAATAGACAACGTGATACGTGAAATCATACGTATTTCTAAAACGTGTTGGCAAATTTGACTCATGACGCACTGAAACCCGTCTTGTTAGTGTAAAGCCACACAGCGTTTCTGATAATTTGGGATGGATTGCGATATCCTACATAAATATTAGTATTTTTCATGCCCTGATTATTGCATATTAACATCCAACCCGATCACCTAATATTGACTGATCGGTTTCATGTTATTACGCAATTATCGCACGTTTTTAAGTCTGCTTGTTAACTTGACATGTGTTGCGATAGTGGTGAAACTGGATAAACGTTTTGCAACTAGGTCGCCCATACTATGTGCAATAATATCCACTCTTTTGTCACCCACTCGCTGGTGTAATTCTTCTACTAAATTGGCGAGTACTTTGTCTTAGGCCTCTAAACTAAAACCCAATAGATAGTGAAATAATAATACTTGCCGTTGATTCAAAACCAAACTTTTAGTGACTAGCAGCCATGATTTTGGCGAGTCAGTAATAACGTGAACGAGTATTAATACACCCTTATCAGTTTGCCAAGGCACTAGTAAATAGAACCAAAACCTATTTCATTCGCAAGTCTTAAGGGTTCCCATAATCCAAGCTCAATTGCGTCCGGGCCAAAATATGGGATGTCATAATCAGCGATTTTACCAACATTTTTTACATTACCATCATTGTTATATTCCCTATATTACTTGGGTTTATGTAGATTTAGGATACACAGGATAAGTTAGGAGATAATAATGTATACGTCTAGACATGGTAGGGGCGGTGAATCGATTCAGTTAAAATGAAATTTTTGCTTATTTTCAAAGAATAATTCTTACAATGATTGTAAGTCTTTTATTATATTACTATTAAAAGTGTGGCTTTTTGATTGATATATATGAGTACAGTTTACTTTAAATATCCAAACTGCGTTCACAATCCCAGTTTTCGTTTAACATCAAGGGGCATATTACTTAATAAGCGTGCATATAATTTTTCGCAGTTTGACTGCTTTATCAATTTTAATTCTTCTGTTGAGCTTCTTGTTTTTGATTTAAGTTCTTCCTTGGATAAATGTTGAAGACCATGAGCTTTTCGTTCTAGCTTTTTATCTTTAGCCTTTGCCAGCTTTTCATTCACATCATCTAAGCAGCGTCTCAACTCAGATGAATATGAAGATGCATGAAATATTGACTGCGCAGTTTTATCAATTTTTTTGGCAACCTCAGCTTTATTAATTTCATAATTTGATTTCTTGTTGTAATCAGTTTTCTTCCCATGCCCTTGTATAAAACGAAATTTTTCCTGTTTTAGCGTGTGTATCATTTTATAAGCTGGAAAAGATGCGTTACTTTTATCAACCCAGCTAGGCAAAACTTCCGAAGTCTCTATATAATCCTTCGTTATTTCGTCACCTAAAAATCTATTTAGATAGTCATCAGCCATTTAAATGTCCTTCTTTATCGACGTCACTTATCACTCCTTCCAAGTGTGTAATAAAGTCATCATACGAACTGCTCTTTTCATTCACTTTGAGCTCTGCAATTCGTAACAATGCTTTTCGTAGCGTTGCAACATGAAATTCCTTTATTGATAAAGGTAAATTTGGGTTTTTACAGACTTCAACATCATTCTGTGTGTAAATGACAATACCAGCAAAGTTACTGTTAATAATATCTGCATTAATACAACCCAAACAAAGCTTAGGCGAAGCATTATGACGCTGTGGGATTCCATCAACAGAGCACTTCGCATGACTTTCAGTCCCCGCCCTTAATATGCAGGTTGCCCAAGCGTTGGATTTAATATCAATAACTCGCTCTTTTGCTATCTTGTTAGCAATAACAACGTATTCTTCATTTGTAACAACCTTCGTGAGATTCACCGCTTTTGACACAAAACGGTCAAAACCACCTGAATAGGATCTCCGCTCATCTTTAAGGCTTGCTACGTGCTTTTGAACTACCGAGTTAATCGTCGTTCTTTTTGCTACATCATATATAGACTTTACCTCTTTATTTCGCAGGTAGGCCATGAAAAACCGTTCATCTATATGCTTAAAATTTGCACGAATAAATCGGCCTACATCTCCTCTATAACGTTGCAGTATTGCCTCTGCCCAAATGTGTCGAAACGCGTGCGGCGTTACTTTTAGGACATCATGGACAAATTCCTCTCTTATCCCCCTAACCGTTTCCGAACGGAAAACACTCTCATTGCCATTGTCATTGTCATTGTCATTTGAAAAAATATGCGACTTCGTTTTCTCGCTGAGGCTTTCATTAAGTAAATTCGTACTTGTAGTATCTAGAGTACCTTGTTTATAACGCCTTAACGTTTCAGAAAATCTTGCGGTCGATCGGTTTTCCTTTTGATAACTACGTTTTGATAACTCTAATTTAGCAACACCATGTCGTAACTGATTGCGGAGTTTTATTACTTCCTGCGCGAGACTATTTTTGATATCGTACTTTTTATTAAGCCGCATGTACGATATCCGCTTGTCGGCAGATAGTGCACCTTTCACTGCATTCAAAGCTTCAAGTTCATCAAGTTCTTTAAACAATGCATATTCAAATGGAAATCGTAACCACATCTTTTCGACTCTAGTCGCTAAGTTATTTTTATTCGAAATCGTTACTGAAATAAGTGCAGGATCTTCAGCTCCTGCACAGTTAAGCTGGCTAATCTGATTTGCAACCATTGCAGTTGATTGTGTAATTTCACGTCGTAGGGCTGTATCACCGCTGGTCTTCGATGCTGTCCAGTTCACATAAAAACGAAATGGGGTATATGATGAGTCGACAATATCTTTATTAATTTCAACTGAAATTGCAGATAAAGGAAAGCCGAATTCGCTAGCGCGCCAGCCAGTATATGCTGCAAATAATGTTATACCAGCAGCTTCGACATCAGAGAGAAAAGCTTTTAAACCGTTATTATTCTTTATTGAATTGTTTGAGGTAGAAAATTTTTTGCATAAGTCGCTAACTTCATTCTGTTCAATGGTGAAGCCCGCAATGTATTTATCACAAACCTGATCAAATTCATCAAGCTGCCACTTGAAGGCACCATTTGCGAAATCGCTTGTAAGAATTACTGACTTATATTCTTCACAGATACTCTTCCTCGATTTTATATCACCGTCAACAAATCGCGTATACAGCATTGCACGAATGAATTCGTGCGTATCGAGACGAAATTCCTTGACCCCTAAATCGGCTGCCACTGCATTTAACACATCCAATGAATACGCTTTATTGTGAATCACACATTCATTGTACGCCTGCTGAAATACCGTTAATGCCTTGTTAAGTACCATTAACTCTAGTTCATAAACTTTTTCATGTTCTAACCGGCCATTTCTGTATTTTTTTGGTTGTTGTCCCAATTGCAGCATATTCGCGACGACTCTTATTAACCTACTTATCGTCCCAGATTTTAAACCACCTATTCCTTCAATATAGGTTTTCATTTGCTTTAGTGTCTTACTTACAGCCGTAGCAAAAGTAATATTTTGTTCAAAAAATTCAGCACAGTAATCTATGTAATGCCTACCAATATCAAGACCTAAAAAGTCAAACGAACCACCGGCCTTATAGTCAGTTAAGGTCATACCGGTCTGACTTAAACAAGCTTCATTCAATGCCTTGTTTTGACTCGTTATGTCTATTTGGTTTAATAAAACTCTAACTCTATGACGAGTAAGTAATTTATAGATTGATCTAAGAGTGAACAATTTAATTCGACTTCCATAGGCTGGTATAGAAAATCGCTTTACAAAACGGTTATTATCAAAGTCGTGGGTTAATAATAGGGAAAAAAAGTCTGGTAATTGAGCCTCCGTCAGAACTATTAATTTTTCTACTTTTAAGTAATGAAACAACATTTTCAATAAATCTAACAACCACACACAACGATAATCGACTGATTGGTCTTGAACTAGCTCAAGAAAAAGCCACTTAGCAAAAACAACAGGCGATAACTCTATCGCTTGATCGGTTTCCCACAATACTTTAACTGTTTTAGCAAATGCCAACTCACTTTGACAAAATGGCGCGAAATCAAGTACCACCTTACTATTTTTATATCGGTGGTGTGTAAATGAAACCTCCCATACTAAGTCATCTAAATTTGTGTTTTCAACTTGGCTTATTTGCTGAAGTAATGTTAAACATCTATTCCTAAGCCCAGCTTCTTTTGGGCTAACTGAAAGTAATTCAGTAGATTGTTCACTGATATTAGTTACCAACAGAATTCCCTCCCGTCTGAGCAAAAAACAATTGAGGAAGGTGTTCCTTATACTTCTTATACATTACTTCCCCTTGATTCACAGTTTCACGGTTAAACAATCGAATTGAAAATACAGTTTCAATCCATTCAGCCGTAGGTAAAGCGGTATAAAACAAAAAATCTGGGTTACATTTTGCAAGTTGCTCATGCGTCCGGTGTAACTCGTCGAGATAATGTCTTAACTTCATCACTGTTTCAGGACTTTCAACTAAATACAGACTGTCCGGCAACTCCCCTTCAATATGCCCATCAGCCTTACTAAAACCTAATTCATCAACCCTACCATTCTTTTTTTCCGTGATAATTTTCAGGCGAGATAATACATCGGATTTTCGTTGCTCAACGTACCGTAAAGCTTTCGTAAAATCACTTTGGAATAGGACCTTATCACCTTTAGACGGTCTAAATACGTTGCACTGCAAATCATGCATTACTGCTCTGGTAATACGCCCACAGTTGTTCAACCATACCTCATTCTCCTTATTTAAATAGTGATGTCGCTCTGTCTCCATAGTATGAGAACGGTAGTTCATTAATCTTGACGCATCAAAGTCGTCAGAAGCTGCATGCACGCTGGAATTCTTAATATTTTCCAAACCGAACAATCGCCCTTTACACGGAGTTTGACATTCCATCAACCAATCATCATGGCCGGACTTGGATTGCCGATTGAAAGCTTCTTTCTTTACACCATGATCAAGAACCCTATTCAAAGTATCTAAAAAAACTGGCGAACTATTTGATCTTTTAATTTCATTATCAATTTTTAGTCGAACTGTAGAGTACGATAAAAACCTAAAAAGTGTAGATGCTGAAGAAAAAGCACCTGTTTTTAACTTAGTGATTCCCGTATCACATACCAGTGCACCGCAATCCTGTGACATTTCAGCTGTTCTGTCATTAATAAACGCTAATATTGCATTACCAAGTTGGGAATTGGCGTTAATCATATTTGTACTGTGAACTGAGTTGGCTCTTGACTTAAAATATGCACAATCAATATGTGTGACTTTACCGTTTTGTTTCTTAAGGAATTTAAAATTCGAACGCCTAAGTCGATAAATATCAGTTACAGCAACAGTTTGATAGGCCATTAAAACTGAAAACAAATAGTTCTCAGCTTTACATGTAGGCACAATGACACTTTTAGCTTTAGCCCCTACATAGTCGACAAGTTCAAGGATAAATTCTATGGTAAATAATAGGCATTGTGGGGTTTGCTGCTTGAATACAGTTTCAATTTTACCTTGTAAGGTTGTCTGTTGATTAATGTTGCCATTTTTTTCAATTCTATCCCTGACATAAGCAATAACATTTTTTGTACATTGAGAATATATTAAAGCATCTATTGCAACTCTAATTGAAAATGCTCTCTCATCAGACGTACAAGATAATATTTCAGCCAAGCGCTCAAAAAAAGTTCGTTTATAATTAAGTGTGTTCTTTTTATACTGGGCTATATCTTTTATATATTGAGGGTCTACTGATCCATTCGCATAAAGCGATGCATCCGGGTAAGAAGGGGGCATAGGAAAATAATTACGTTTAACAGCTTTAACAATAAACAAATTTATCAATGAATGCTTAGCATTGTGCAACTCGATTAAGGCTGTAGCACAAGTAATTTGTAATGAATTAGTTAGCAACTTAGGCGACACAACTCGATTAAAAAGTTCACTCCCAACCCCAACTTCATCTAACCGTAGCCAGGAATGGAAACCAAACCATTCAGTTAAAGTGTTTTGTTCACTTTCATCTTTAGCTGCAAGTTTCGTTTTTGATAACTGATCTAAATACCGGTATTCGTCATTCGACAAATATTCAATACCAAAAGGTATGTATGACAGCGCTTTATTTAATGCTGTGATTAATTCTCGCAATCCAGTACTCTGCGTTTTAACTTGATCATTTTTAACGCGAAATGTTTCAAATCCTTTTAATATATTTCCTTTGTTGTTTGACGTTATATCAAGCTGATTGAGATACTCAACAAACCGTGGGAATATATCTGAAACCAAAGAGCGTAACGCATTGTCGGAATTACAAACAAATGCCAAGTAATACGCGGTATACAGAGCTGAAAACACAAGCCTTTTTTCGTGACATGAATTATCCTTCAAGATAATAGTGCGAATAGCTCGGTTAAGACTAGCTGGTACAATAAAACGACGTGTTTCAGGTTTAAATTCGATAGGTACGACATCTATTCCTTTTCGGTACTCCGTCAGCATACCCTTCTCTTGTCTGATTAGATCCAACTCAGTCTGAGCACCATCACCACGATGGGAACGATCATTTTTCACGATGATTAAAATTATTTAATTCAATTTTCAGATGACAAGAGCGGATATATTCCTTGGTTGTTGCAGGGGCCCCTCTTCCATTTACCACATGCCCCAGTAGAGCTGCTGTAACCAAATACGGCTGGGACGTCGGTGTAACATTGTCCACTCTCAATCCATTAATTAGTAGGGCATCATAGAATGTATCGGTACCAAAAGAATGCCTTAAAATATGATATGTTTGTTTTTCCTGTAACTGATCTAAATGGTCTGGTAATAACCCCTCTTTTTGTTTCAGAAGAATTTTCTTTCGCGCATGTTTAAATAGAACTTGCACACAAGCTGGCGATATAGCTTTTAAATAACCCGAACTCGGCTCTGTAACAAATAAGTTGTCAATATCACAATTAGGCCGTTCTTTGTCGTAATATTGCTTAAACCTGTGTAATGTATCTCGTGGGATATAAAGCTTCCTCGACTTACCTCCTGCTCCTCTGTGTCCTTTTGAGTACTTGCCCTGCAACCAAAACTCAAATTGTTCCTGTTCAGGACTCTGCTCTAACTGCTGAAATAACGACAACAGGCCCATATATTTCTTATTACCGACAACAAAGTCATTTAACAAAAATCCGATGTTTTCTTTTGCCCTAACGCCAGTTGTCCCAGCGGCACGCAAAATACACTCATCCCTTAGGCAACGAGCATTTGCATATAATTGTGCTCTCAATCCGGGAGAAAAATATTTAATGACGCCTCGATGATTCGTATTTTCACGTGCAATGGCCTGTGAATCTTTCGTTATTTCTAAATTTTTTAATTCCGTAAAACCGTGGAATGCCAGAAAGTTATAATACGCCCTTAGTGCAATAAGCGCTTTTTTTGCCATTTCCAAACTTTTGCCTTTAATTTGGATTAGCACATTATTTAAGTAATGATTCAACAGCTCAGCAGGAAAATTATGATGCTTATCGAAAGAGATTAGTTTCTTATCAAGACAATAAACCTCTGCCCACAGTAAAAAGTTTTTTAATTCGTTAATAATTTCACTAGTATTTTCTGAAATATTTATTTTTACCAGCTCAGCTCCTTTGATTCTTCGGTAACCATCATTCGTATAATTCAACTTATATATGGCTCTGTTATTAGCAAGTGCATGACAGAAAATACATGGAAATATCAAAGGTATTCCCTCTTCGTTAGAAAAAAGCTTCGCATCAAAGCGTTTACTTTTGAACCAATACACAAATATAACCCCTTCTAAAAGATACTTGACAATAGCACAATGATCTTAAAACAACATACGTTTTTACATATTAAGGTGGGTGTGTATTTTCTTACGGTCATGGTGGCGAGGTAGCACTGCATTATATGATGCGCAATCATGGTGGATTCGAAGGCAATGGCCAAACCTTTAGAATAGTTACTAAACTCGAACCTTATACCGCCGAACATGGTATGAACCTTAGCAGGCGCACCTTGTTAGGTTTAATCAAATACCCTAACTATCTGCCGCAACTTAATCAGCCGCCACAAGGTCAAGAGTCAGTGCCTCACAGAGAAGTTAAAGCATCCCTTTGGCATCCACCTAAAGGGTTATATGAGTGTGATCAAGCTTCTTTTGAATGGTTACTTGAAGGCTTTTCTAGCCAAGACACTCAGCGATTTATGCAATTTAACAGCAATGGCAAAAACCATTACAAAACCCTATATAAATCTTTTGACTGTTCTATTATGGAGCTGGCCGATGATATTGCTTACGCTATCCATGATCTCGAAGATGCCATTGTTATGGGTATAGTCAATCAGTCACAATTTAATCAAGAAGTGGCAGATCCGCTACTTAAATTAGACATTGATTGGATGAACCAAAACATAGTGGCACTCAGTGAAAAACTATTTAGCCAACACCATCATGAACGTAAAGACGCCATTGGTGCTTTGGTTAATTGTTTTATTACTAATATTGAAATAATCGAAATTGCAGCAGAGTTTGAAGATGATTTATTAAAATACAATGCAGTTTTCCCTGCTCACTTCCATCAGGCACTGGGTATATTTAAGGCTTATGTTTTTAATCGGGTGATCAGAAAACCAGAGATACAAATGCTCGAGTACAAAGGCCAACAAATAGTCATGGAATTATTTCAGGCTTTTGCATCCGATCCTCAACGATTATTACCTGACAACACCTGTCAACGTTGGTTAGAAGCTAATGATGCAGGTAACGGTCATAGAGTGATTGCCGATTATATATCGGGTATGACAGATGGTTTTGCTTCTAAATTGTATGGCAGTTTATTTCTTCCTTCCTCAGGCATTGTTGGAGAAAAAATCGGTTCATAAATCGTTACAGAACAATTGGCCGTATTTATCGTGATAAAAATGTGAAGAAATTATTGTGCTGAATTAGCTGTCTATACGTATATACCTTTAGCTGAATCAAAGTAATGAGACAAATATGTTAATTCGCACGCCTAAACCCAGTGAGATAAAAGAAAATCAGGTAACTGATGAAAGTGTCTACCAAAATAGGCGGCAACTATTAAAGTCTATGGGATTTTTAGGGGCTTCAGCCTTAATGGTCAGTCCACATGCTAAGGCAGTAAACTGGTTTGGCGGTGATGAAAACAAAACCTTTGAAACCACCCCACTTGAATTTTCCCAACCACAAGTTTATCACTCAGAAGATCTCTTGACGCCAGAGCAGAAAATCATCAGTCACAATAATTTTTATGAATTTGGCTCTGGAAAATCTGACCCCCTTGCACAGTCACAGTCTTTCAAAGTTGACCCATGGTCACTAAAAATTGATGGATTAGTAGAAAAATCTCTGACATTAGATTATGACGACTTATATAAAAGTTTTGAATTGCAAGAGCGGATCTATCGACTACGCTGCGTTGAGGCTTGGTCTATGGTTGTACCTTGGATTGGTTTTTCTTTGGCCGCTTTGATTAAAAAAGCTAAACCTTTGAGTTCTGCAAAATATGTAGTGTTTGAAACGCTATACGATCCTGATCAAATGCCTGGTCAGAAAAATCGCTTTACAGGTGGAGGAATTGACTACCCATACGTTGAAGGTTTAAGGATTGACGAGGCCATGCACCCTCTAGCGTTAATGTCAGTTGGCTTATATGGCAAAACTCTACCACCACAAAACGGTGCCCCAATAAGGCTAGTGGTACCTTGGAAATACGGTTTTAAGAGTATTAAGTCTGTGGTGCGTATTCGCTTAACGGATAAAAAACCCCAGACCACTTGGGAGAAACTGGCTGCTAGCGAATACGGATTTTATGCCAATGTTAACCCTCAAGTTGACCACCCACGATGGACTCAAGCCAGTGAGCGTCGCATAACGTCAGGCGGATTGTTTACTCGTAACCGTATTGAGACCCAAATGTTTAACGGATATCCTGAAGCTGCTTCTATGTATGCGGATATGGATCTCAGAAAATTCTATTAAGTGGAAATTGTAATGATTAAATCTGTGCGCATTACAGCTGCTCATACTTTTTGGATCAAAGTAACGCTACATCTAGTGGCTTTGTCCCTCTTGTTATTCACCTACTATCAAGCTTTCAGCGACCAATTAGGTGCAGATCCAGTCAAAGCCATATTACATTTTAGCGGTATAGGTGCATTCAATTTGTTACTGCTGTCATTATTAATATCACCTTTGGCTAAGTATCTACGTCAAGGGCAATTAGTAACGCTTAGAAGGCCCATAGGTCTTTATGCATTTGTATACGCGATATGTCATTTCAGTAGTTATTTGTTGTTTGAGTTACAACTTGAATGGTCGCTATTATTATCTGAAATACTAAAACGTCCTTATATTAGTGTTGGTTTTATCGCGTTGCTCATTTTGAGTATCTTAGCTGCCACCTCAACCAAACCAATACAAAGACGTATGGGAAGAACTTGGCAAAAAACCCATAACTGGGTGTATGTGGCAAGTTTATTGGTTGCTTTACATTATATATGGTCAGTAAAATCCGAGCTCATTCAGCCAATAATATACGCCCTAGTATTACTGGCTTTGTTAGTGGCACGAAGGACCAAGTTTTTAAAACCGATACAATCACGCTTCAATAAACGAACAAAAACCCAACAAAGTAAAAAAAAGCTTGCATGATGATTTATACAGTACTACTGTATATCCAACCACTGTATATAACATCACTACTTGGAAATCATTATGGCAAGTTTACATGCATTTACTAACAGCTCGACTCCACTAGTCACCATGCAAGTGCCAGCGGATCATAAGCATAGCAACAATATAAATGTTAACCATGACCACAAGTGGACTTTTTTGGTGGCCAATAAAATTCGTTTTGCTGAAAAACAAACCTATTGCATTCGTCTAACTAAACCTAAACAACAGAGTTTGTCACTGTGGCTCGAAAAAATTGTCACTGGCGGTCAATGTTCAAATTTGTTTGTTGAACAATTAACATTAGATGAAATAAGTTTTGAGCGACTAAAACAACTATGTATTGATTACAAAGTTGCGTTAGTAAACCTAATGCCCAACAGCCTACAAAAAGATAACGTAGTAAAAGGACCTTGGTAAGTAACCTGAACTCGGGACACTTAGTTAAATTTAGCCTCGTTTGATATTGACTCTACTAAGTACAATCGCCTAGTCTTCACTATCTGCTTCCTTAAGTATTAAAACTTTGACTACGTCTATTAAAAACTGCTTTTGCGGTAACGAGTTCACATTTGAACAATGCTGCCAGCCTATTATTGCTGGTAAAGTGAATGCGAAAAATGCCGAAGAGTTAATGCGTTCGCGTTTTACGGCTTATGTAATAAAAAACTATCAATATATTTTGCAAACCTACGCATCAGCTCAACGTGCTAAATTAACAGTTAGCGAATTAACAGAAAGTTCTCAAGATACCCGATGGTTATCCCTACAAGTCCTAACCCATTTCTCTCAAAAAAATACTGCTCAGGTTGAATTCAAAGCCTTCTATCAAGTCGACAGCTGCTATTACGTGATGCATGAACTATCAGATTTTGTGTTTGAAGCAGGACGGTGGCTGTATACCGAAGGAGTAATGCAAAAAGGCTCTGGTAAATTTTCACCAGAACGTAACAGCCAATGTTTGTGCGCTAGCAGTAAAAAATTTAAGAAATGTTGTGCAAGATAGGAAATTGGAGATCTACTTAGATTTTAGCCAAGCAAATATACAATATAGCCTAGATTTGATCTGCCTCAATCATTCAGTATTTTGTTACTTAAAATTCAGATAGGATTGTTCACTTATTCTGATGGGATCCCCGTTTCAACTTAACACCTTGACTAAGTATAAGCGTATAAATAATGACATCTTTTAATACAAACCAGGTTCCACCCACATTATGGCATTGCTATAATACTAGATCTTTACGTCCATTATGGGCTTTAGAAGAGATGGGGATAGAATATCGATTAAATGTTATGCCATTCCCACCTCGCTTTACCCAAAGTGAGTATTTAGAAACCAATCCCCTTGGCACTATTCCTTTTTTTGACGATGGCATAAGCCAAATGACTGAATCATCAGCAATATGCCAATATTTAGTCGACGTTTACAACAAACCTGAATTTGGTATTGCAGTTAACGCTCCCGATTATGGTCATTACTTAAATTTTTTGCATCAAAGCGATACAACCCTGACATTCCCATTAGCAATTATTTTAAGATATCGACATTTAGAACCCGATGACCGTAAGTTGCCACAAGTTGCAGAAGGTTATATTCGATGGTTTTCGGCGCGTCTACGTTGGTTAGAACAACACTTATCAACGGGTCGATTATTTTTATGTGGTAACAAATTCACTGTTGCTGATATCGCTGTAGGTTATGCGCTACATTTTGCTACCATTATTGGTTTGAAGGAGCATTTTAATTCTGATGTATCTTCCTACCTAACAAGATTAACAGCTAGAACTGCTTTTAAAAGAGCAATGAAAAAAGGTGTTGAATTAGACCCTTTTAAATCGCTAGTATTATGAGTTTTAAAAGTACTATATTACGTTCTTACAATCCCAAACAACTCATAAAAATTGTCCGTTGTGATTTTAGCTAGCTCTTCCACACTTACCCCCTTTATTTCTGCAATAAACTCTCCAACTTCTCTTACAAATCCCGGTTGATTGGGTTTACCTCTGTAAGGAACTGGTGCTAACCAAGGTGAATCTGTTTCAATGAGTAATTTGTCTAGTGGAATTTTTTTAACGACTTCTTGCAATTCTGTAGCAGTTTTAAATGTGACTATGCCAGATATTGAGATATACATGCCTAATTCTATTGCTGCCTGAGCCATCTCCCAAGTCTCGGTAAAACAGTGCAGCACACCTCTGGTGGATGGGTCTTTGTGTTGCTTAAGTAAGTCAATGGTATCTTCACGGGCATCTCTAGTATGGATAATCAAAGGTTTGTTTAGCTTATTGGCTACTTTAATATGATCAACAAAAGAAGTTAATTGCACAGACTTTGTTTCGGCACTATAAAAATAATCTAAGCCAGTTTCACCTATGGCGACTACTTCATCATTATCAGCCATGTTAAGGAGCTCATCATAACTACACGCATCCTCTTGATGTAATGGGTGGACACCACAAGAAACAGACACATCTTTGAAATGTTTAACCGTATCTAACATCGCAGGAAAATCTTTAACCGACACCGACACACATAAAAAGTGTTCAATACCGCGACTTCTAGCAAAATTGAGTATATCTGACAGTTCTTCTGGGGTTTTATCTAATCGGTCTAGGTGGCAATGTGAATCAACAAACACGTAATTTTTCCATTTTTAAAGAGTTAGGTTTAAGCGGCTTTTACTAAGGCAAGTTTATCTAATAGCGCGGTTAACACTAAGGTTTTATTGACCCCAGGGTTGCGTAATTGTCGGATGACTTTAGTCGCTTGTAGATTTAGCTGCCAAAGTGTTTCAGAAAGCTGTTCGGTACATTGCTGTCTTGCCCAATATTGCGTCCATTTAAGTACTTTATCGGCATTATCTTGCCAATCCATTGCCAGTTGTGTGGCACTCGTTTTACCTTGCAACAAAGACTCTAGCCCGGTGCTATAGGTTTCATAAGTGAAACTCTGTTCTTCTTGCAGTTCGGCAAATAAGGCCAAAGGGCGGGCACTAAACAACTTGGCAAAATTAATATCGATTTCAGCATCATATTGGGTTTTCACCCAAGCAATAGTGGTATCTAAATCAGGTAAAGGTAGAGCCAACTTTTCACAGCGGCTTCTGATTGTTGGTAATATGCGCTCCGGCTTATCCGTGGTAAGTAATAAAAACGTGTTGGCAGTTGGCTCTTCTAAGGTTTTAAGTAAAGCGTTAGCACTTGATTCAGTCATAGTGTGTGCATGATAGATAATCAAAACCTTGGCCCCTGACATGTGAGCAGAGCTGACTAAGGTTTTAATGGCATCGCGAATTTGATCAACACCTATTTGTTTATCTGATTCCACCACATGTAAATCAGGGTGATTGTTTGCAGCATTTAATAGGCAAGACTGGCAAAAACCACACACTTCATCCCCTTTTCTAGCTTTACATAGCAGTAACTGAGCTAACTCTAGGGCAAAGTTTGATTTACCTAATCCAGAGGGACCTTGAATAAGCAGAGCATGATGCAACTTATCTGCTGCAATTCTGTTGCTCAACTTTTTAAAAGTCCCATCTAACCAAGGAAACACTCAATTCTCCAAAAATTGTTTAATCGCTAGCTCAACATCTTGATGCACCGCCTGGATACTCTGCATGGTATCGATCACCACACAATTATGATCCTGCTGGGCCAATAATAAATAACGCGCTCGGGTTCGTTCAAAAAAGCTTAGATCTTCTTGTTCAATACGGTCTAGTTCACCACGTCCTTTGGCGCGTTTAAGCCCTTCTTTGGGCTCAACATCCATATATAAGGTAAAATCTGGTTTAAAGTTTTTTAAGGTGATAACTCTTAGGCTTTCGATCATATTCTGATCAATCTGACGACCACCACCTTGATATGCTTGTGAGGACATATCGTGCCTGTCCCCTAGTACCCAGTTGCCTTTTTCTAAATTAGGCAAAATAACGTTTTGCACTAATTGCGCTCTTGCGGCATACATTAACAACAACTCAGCTTCTACTGTGACTTTTTCATCAACCCAGTCATGTTTGACTACATCTCTTATCGCTTCAGCCATAGCAGTACCACCTGGCTCTCTGGTATTAACCACAGTATGACCGGCAGCTTGAATGGTTTGAGTCAATATAGCTACAGCGCTACTCTTTCCAGCACCTTCCAAACCTTCAATAACAATAAATTTGCCTAATGTTTGCAACTAATACTCACTTATCTTTTTAATTGATATTGACGCACTGCAAGATTGTGCTCTTGCAAAGTGGTTGAAAACTTGTGACTGCCATCACCCTTGGATACAAAGTACAATTCATCCGTTATCATAGGGTTAAACGCAGCATCAATGGCCAATTTACTCGGCATAGCTATAGGCGTTGGCGGTAACCCTTTAATGACATAAGTATTATAAGGTGTCGGAGTTTTCAAATCTTTACGCCTGATATCGCCATCAAAACTTTCACCTATGCCATAAATTACAGTAGGATCGGTTTGTAAGCGCATATTTAGGTTAAGTCTGTTAACAAATACCCCAGAAATTCGTGGACGTTCATCTGCCACCCCTGTCTCTTTTTCAATGATCGACGCCATAGTCAAGCCTTCGTAAGCCGAATCATAGGGCAAACCTTGGGCACGATCTTGCCATGCCATGTTTAAATATTGTTGCATACTAAGATGAGCACGTTTAACCAAGTCAATCGCCGCCGTTTGCGCTACAAAGTGATAGGTATCGGGTAATAGATATCCTTCAATGGACTGTTCAGGCAATTCAGCGGTTAACGTCTCAAGCTGTTGATAAAAATTATCATTAAATTTAATTTGTGGATGAGACTTGATCGCTACTAACCACTCCCGCCAATTTAGTCCTTCGATTAAACTGATTGAAAATTGAAATTCTTTGCCGCTAGATAATAACTCTAACAAATCTAGTGCACTCATTGACGGCAATAATTCGTAGGTACCTACTTTGATATTAGCTAGTTCTGGCACAAGCTTTAACCTGATTTTGAGGCCAATATTATCCTTGATGATCCCCTGCTCTTTTAATCTATTGAGTATGCCTTTTGCAGATTGTCCGGCTTTAACTTGATACAGAGTTGCCTCAGTAAGGTTAAGTGGCTGATGTACTTTTTTGTCAAAATGAAATAAAGCTGCGACAAAAACAAAACCTAATATAATCCCAAAGATAAACAACCATTTTACAATTTTCATGACACTTTTATCGCTTTGAGATTAATTGTAGGTTGCAGATAATGTTGTAATTGTTTTGTCTGCTCTACAACATAATTTTTAGTTCGCTGATTAATTGGATTAAACAAACTCAGCACCGGAACCACCATCATTAACGAGTTACAAACAAACAACTCTTGAGCGCTAAACAAAACGCTGACATCCTGCTTGACCACCTGACATTCTATCCCTTTTTGTTGCATAACTTCCAGAACATGGTTACGCATAACCCCTTCAACCCCTGATTTTGAAAGGTCTGCGGTATACCAGACATTATCCTTGTACCAAAACAAATTAGCTACAGAGGTTTCAATTATTTGTTGCTGAATGTCACAAACAATCGCATCATCATAACCAGTTTGTACTAATGCTTGCTTGACTAAAACCTGTTCTAGACGGTTAAGATGTTTAATACCTGCAAGCAAAGGTTGGCTAGCTAAAGTGATGGGACTAATAGTTAACTTTATGCCCTTGGTATGCCAAAGAGTGTAATGTGCTGGGATTGTATGCAGGGTAATAATATAATTAGGGCTTAAGGCGCCTTCTGGACTATATCCTCTGCCACCTTCGCCCCGGGTAATCATGACTTTGACTACGCAGTCAGAAGTAGACTTTAACGAATCGAATATACAACTTGTCAACTCTGACCATTTATCAAAATCTAGGTATAAAGTATTACACGCCAATTTTAGACGTTCAATATGGGCATCAAAAAATTCAAGATGACCATTTCTAAACGCCATAGTGGTAAAGCAGCCATCACCATACTGAAAAGCTCTATCTGCAATTTCTATATGTTGTTGCTGCCTTCCGTTAACAATCATTATTTTTTGTATCTAGATGCCGTAATAGAACTTCAATATTACCCAAAAGTTAAATGTTGCCTATTATTTTTTAAATAATAATGAGCCATTAGTGCCGCCAAAACCAAATGAATTACATAAAGCATAATCCATCTTCACAGGTCTGGATGTATGAGCAACAAAATCAAGATCGCAGCCTTCACCCGGATTATCTAAATTAATAGTGGGTGGTGCTATTTGGTCACGTAGTGCCAAAATAGTAAATATGGCTTCAACCGAGCCTGCGGCTCCAAGAAGATGTCCGATCATCGATTTAGTTGAACTAACCAAAACACTGTTGGCATGTTCACCAAAGACACGTTTAATCGCAGCCACTTCAGCCATATCCCCTACCTGGGTAGAAGTACCATGAGCATTGATGTAACCAATTTCGCTAACGTCAATCTTGGCATCGTTAATAGCATTGACCATAGCAGTTGCAGCACCTTCACCGTCAGCTGGCGGCGAGGTCATATGATAAGCATCGCCACTCATGCCAAAACCAACCAATTCAGCATATATTGTTGCACCACGAGCGACAGCTGAGTCATAGTCTTCCAACATCACAACACCAGCCCCCTCACCCATTACAAAACCATCCCGATCTTTATCCCAAGGACGGCTAGCCGCTTCAGGGTTATCATTATGAGTAGATAAAGCACGGGCTGCAGCAAAACCACCAATACCGAGCGCACAAACGGTCGACTCAGCACCACCGGCAATCATCGCATCAGCGTCTCCGTAAGCAATAATACGGGCTGCGATACCAATATTATGAACTCCAGTAGTACATGCGGTGACAACATTAATATTTGGACCCTTGAGCCCCTCAAATATCGAAAAGAATCCTGAGATCATATTAGTAATAGTCGCTGGAACAAAAAATGGTGATATTTTGCGCGGACCTGATTCAAGCATTCTACGATGATTTTCTTCAATTAAACCCAAACCGCCAATCCCAGAACCAATAGCAACACCAACTCGCGATGCATTTTGTGCTGTGACTTTAAAGCCTGAATTTTCTAGGGCTTGTTTACCCGCTGCAATACCTAGTTGGATAAACCTATCCATCTTCTTGGTTTCTTTTTTGGGGATATACTTCTCAACATCAAAATCTTTGACTTCACCAGCGAACTGAGTGGTTAACAAAGAAGGATCAAAAGAAGTAATAGGGGCAATGCCACTTTTACCGGCAAGAATGTTTTTCCAAGTAGAATCTACAGTATTGCCAACAGGGGAAAGCATGCCAAGACCGGTCACAACTACGCGACGTTTAGACACATTGGCCTCCGCTTATCTATGAATGGTTGTTTATTTTTGAAAAAAAAACGGCCCTGAGAGGACCGTTTATAATACATTACGCGTCTTTATTAGCGTTAACGTAGTCAATAGCAGACTGAACAGTAGTAATTTTTTCAGCTTCTTCATCAGGGATTTCAGTATCAAACTCTTCTTCAAGAGCCATTACCAATTCAACAGTGTCTAATGAATCCGCACCTAAATCATCTACGAACGAGGCTTCTGGTTTAACTTCTTCTTCTTTAACACCAAGTTGTTCAATGACGATTTTTTTTACACGTTCTTCGATAGTACTCATAATTCTAGTTATCCTTTAAGTCGCTAGATATAAATTTGCGAGTAGTGTATTCAGCTAAGTGAGCCCTTGCAAGCAACAGGTTCAACTTTTTATCTGGTCTAACCACTCGCTGATTAGTAATTATTCATTTATTCAATAAAGCATCAATAATTGAAAACTTTAACACATCTTACCCCATATACATGCCACCATTGACATGTATTGTTTCACCAGTGATATATGCTGCATCATCACTGGCTAAAAATCCAACAGTCGCGGCTATTTCTTTTGGGTCACCTAAACGGTTTGCTGGAATATCTTTAAATATACTTTCTTTTTGGTCATCAGTTAATGATTTTGTCATATCAGTATCAATAAAGCCCGGAGCAACAACATTAACGGTAATACCTCTAGATGCAACTTCACGAGCCATAGACTTACTAAAACCAATCACACCAGCCTTTGCAGCAGCATAATTAGCTTGCCCCGCATTACCTGTAGAGCCAACTACTGAACCTATATTAATAATACGTCCTTTGCGTTTTTTCATCATGCCACGCAGCACAGCTTTAGACATTTTAAAAATAGAGGTCAAATTAGTATCCATAATGCTTTGCCATTCGTCATCTTTCATACGCATCAGTAAATTATCACGAGTGATCCCAGCATTATTTATCAATATATCCACAGTGCCGTGTTTTTCTGTGATTTCTGTCAGCAATGTTTGCATCGAATCAGGATCGGCAACATTAAGTACTTTACCTTCACCACTACCTTGCAGGTAATCACTGATTGCCTGAGCACCATTTTGGGATGTTGCAGTACCTATAACAGTTGCACCATCAGCCATTAGACGCTCGGCTATCGCTCTGCCAATTCCTCTACTTGCACCTGTTACTAGTGCAATACTGCCATTTAAATTAGCCATACATTCTCTCTACAAACAATAATTAAATTAAATCAATGAATTTACAGATTCAACTGTATTAATCGCAACACAACTTAAACGTTTATCAATACGCTTAGTTAATCCAGTTAAGACTTTCCCTGGCCCCACTTCGAATAAAGCTTCAACACCAAGTTCTGCTAATTTATTGACTGTTTCTGTCCATCGAACTGGGCTATACAATTGCTCAACTAATGCCTGCTTTATTGCTTCTGGATCATTAGGGTAAGCCACATCAACATTATTGATAACCGGCACTTTAGGTGCGTGGAACTGAATGTCTTTAAGTAAACTAGCCAGTTGTTCTGCTGCTGGTTTCATCAAAGCACAATGAGACGGCACACTAACGGCCAATGGTAATGCTCGTTTTGCACCTTGTTCTTTACATAAATTTGCGGCGACTTCTGTGGCGTTTTTATTCCCAGCGATCACTATTTGTCCTGGTGAATTAAAATTTACTGCAGCCACAACTTCATTGGTTTGCCCTTGTGCCTGCTCGCAACTAGCAACAACCTTATCGTCATCCAAACCTATTATTGCATACATAGCTCCGACGCCAGCTGGCACAGCTTGTTGCATAAATTGACCGCGAGCCTCAACCAACTTTAGAGCATCAGCAAAGTCGATTACCCCAGCACACACCAAAGCGGAGTATTCTCCTAAACTATGACCTGCCATATATGCCGGTTGACTGAGCTCTTTTTCGAGCAACAGTTTATATATTGCATAACTCGCCGCTAATAAAGCCGGTTGAGTAATATGGGTTTGATTAAGTTGTTGTTCATCATTTTGTACCACATCCCACAAGTCATAACCTAAGACTTCGCTAGCCTGGGCAAAGGTATCTTGAATGCTGCTAAATTCGGCAGCTAAATCACTTAACATGCCTAAAGTCTGTGATCCTTGACCAGGAAAAATCCACGCTTGTTTACTCATATTTAATTCTCTAAAAATTGTATTTTAATAACGTACTAACGCTGATGCCCATGCAAAACCGCCACCAAAAGCTTCTAAAAGTAGATTCTGTCCGCGTTTAATTCTGCCATCTCGAATAGCAGTATCAAGGGCCGTTGGCACTGTAGCTGCAGATGTATTACCGTATTGTTCAAGTGTCATCACCACTCGTTCGAGTGGCATATCCAGTTTTTTTGCCGTCGCTTTAATAATCCGAAAATTTGCTTGGTGTGGCACTAACCAATCTAAATCTGATTTTTTCATATTGTTGGCAGCTAACGTTTGTTCAACTACCTCACTTAACTTAGTGACGGCAACTTTAAATACTTCGTTGCCTTTCATGCTTCCCCAGTTTTCATGCACAGATTGTTCATTACCGTGTTGCGGGTTGCCTATAGTTAATAAATCACCATAGGAGCCAGCAGCATTAATATGTGTGGATAAAATACCAGGCTCTTCACTTGCTTCAATAATAGTGGCACCTGCAGCATCGCCAAATAAGATCACCATAGTGCGATCCTCAGGGCTAATCATACGGCTTAAGCAATCTGTGCCTACTACTAATATTCGTTTAGCCATACCACTTTTTATATACTGATCAGCCACACTAAGGGCGTAGCAATAACCAGCGCAGGCAGCCGCCACATCAAATGCAGGTATACCATCAACATCTAGAGCTTTTTGGATTTCACAGGCGGTACTAGGCAACGCATACCGACCACTAGTAGTAGCACAAACAATCATGTCTAAAGATTTAGCATCAATACCTGCCGCTTCTAACGCCTTTTTACTGGCTTCAAAACCCATAGTAGCAGCAGTTTCGTTAGCTCCAATGATACGCCTTTCTTTGATCCCGGTGCGATCGGTGATCCAATCGTCTGAGGTATCAACCATAGTTGACAGGTGTTCATTGGTTCGTATCTCACTTGGATAATAACTACCTGTGCCAATTATTCTGGAATTCATTTGTTAGTGACGCTCCATTAAAACAGCTTCAATCTTATCTTTTATCTTGTCAGGGACTTGCATTTCGACTTGTTGTATCGCCTCACGGATCGCATACAAAAAAGCCTCTGACGAGGCATTACCATGGCTCTTTACCACAATTCCGCGCAATCCTATCAGACTAGCGCCGTTATACTGGTCGGGTTTCATCCGTAAATAAATACCACGAAACAAAGGCATGGCTATTTTTGCCACAATTTTAGACAACCAATTATGCTGTGATGCTTTTTTAACTTCTTGAATGACAAAATTCACTAAACCTTCCCAAGATTTCACGGCAATATTACCGACAAAACCATCTGTAACTATCACATCTGCTTTCTGGGAAAAGATATCGTTACCTTCAACATAACCAATATAGTTAATGTTCTTGGAGTCAGTTAATAATTTGGCAGTTTGTTTAACTTGGTCGTTACCTTTGATTTCTTCTGAACCAACATTGAGCAACGCCACCTTTGGCTGTTTGATATTGGCAATATGTTCGGCCAATACAGAGCCCATCACGGCATATTGGAATAACACCTCTGAATCAGAATTAATATTTGCGCCTAAATCCAAAAAATACACTTTGCCGTTATTAATGGTAGGCACCAAAGTAATAAGAGCGGGACGATCTATGCCAGGTAAGGTTTTCAACACGTAATACGCCATACTGAGCAAAGCGCCAGTATTACCGCCACTGACACACGCATCGGCTTCATTGTTATGAACTAAATCGAGTATACGTCGCATCGAAGAATTTTTTTTGTGCCGTAAGGCATGAGCTGGCGCTTCATCCATAGCTACGGCTTGGGGGCAGTCGGATAAGGTAATACGAGCTTGGATATCTGGTTGCTGTTTGCTCAACCACAGTGACATAAGTGCTAAAGGACCACAAAATATAAAATGTAAATGGGGAGTTTGTTGAAGTGCTGTTAATGCAGCAGGAAAAATAATATGGGGGCCGTGATCGCCCCCCATGATATCTAACGCTAAGGTCAGACGACTCAAAGTTCTGTCACTTTAAATTAAAGAGATAAAACTTTTTTGCCTTTGTAGTAACCATCAGCGGTCACGTGATGACGAATATGCGTCTCACCTGACGTTGAATCTACAGACAAAGTCGCAGAACCTAGTGCATCGTGTGAACGACGCATTCCACGTCTTGAACGAGTTTTCTTACTCTTCTGTACAGCCATTACTTTACTCCTAGTCTCGCTTAAGTTCTTTCAAAACCGCGAACGGGTTTGGACGTTCATCGGCCGGTTCAATTTTTCCGAAGCTCATTTTATCACGCTTTTGTTTGCAATCCTCCTCTGCATGAAGGGCTACAATCGGTAGTGATAAAATCAGTTCGTCTTCAAGAGTTTGAAATAAATTGATTTCTCCTTGGTCATCGACCTCAACCGGTTCGTAAACATCCGGTAATTCATCTTCGGTTTCTTCTTTAGCACTCTGCACTGGGCTAAAACAAAAAAACACATCCAAAGGATGATCGAAGACTTCATTACATCTCTCACAGATAAGTGATGTTGAACATGCCATATGACCTTGAAAATAAGTAAGACCCTGCTCGTCTTTTGCAAACTTAACTTCAACATCAACTTCTTTGGCAATATCAGCAACTGCTCCAAGTAATCTGGGCATCTCAGACGACAAAATAACTCCCCGATAATCGGAGCGTAATGTGGCGTTTTTAACTGGGTCAACCAGCTTGGGTAGTTTCACTTTCTGCATAGCGCGCGCATATTATAGTTTCATCGCGGTTTAGTCAAAGAATAAATCATAGTTAATGACACCCAGCGCTGCATTTTATATGCTTTAACTAATATTAATAAGATGTAGTAATCACCATTTATGAAAATCATTCTGGCTTCGAGTTCCCCTTACCGCCAATCTATTTTAAAAAAACTCCATATCCCGTTCTCTAGTGTCGCGCCTAATGTCGATGAATCATCGATAGAGACTGAGTCAATATCGGACAAGGTACAACGACTTGCTAAAGATAAAGCCTTAATCATCGCCACACAAAAGGCTCACGTTGATAGTTATGTTATTGGCTCAGATCAATTGGCTAGTTTTAATGGGCAAGTATTAGGTAAACCGGGAGACTTTATTAAAGCTAAACAACAACTGTTAATGTTCAGTGGTCAGACTGTCAGGTTTTACACAGGGTTATGTCTAGTGCATTCAGCTAACAAACAAATATCACAGCTAGTAGAAACCTTTGATGTGACATTTAAGACCTTAACTGAGGATCAAATTTCTACTTACTTACAAATTGAAGAACCATACGACTGTGCAGGTAGTTTTAAATGTGAAGGTTTAGGCATTGCCTTATTTGAATCTCTCCATGGCAGAGATCCCAATACATTAATTGGTTTACCACTGATTGCCTTAATGGATTTATTTAATTCTATGGATGTGGACTTGTTTGATTATATGCAAAAAGATACCGATTAATGGTATTAAACGTGCAGTAATAATTCTTCTAAGGTATCAATCACAGCTAAAGGTTTATGTTGTTGTAAAGTGTCAGCACTATGCACACCAAAACTCACACCAATGCGATCCATGTTAATCGCTTCGGCCATTGCCATGTCATAACTAGTGTCGCCAACCATCAAAACCTGATCTGCCGACAAATTTAATTCAGACAGAATTTGCTGCAACATATCTGGAGAGGGTTTACTTTGGGCATCATCTGCGGTTCTGGAAGCACTAAAATAGTGTTTAGTATTGGAATGATGCCAATTGTGATCTAAACCTTGCCGAGCTTTCCCTGTCGCCACCGCTAATATGTAGCCTCGTTGCTTCAACTCTTCTAATAAAGCTATCGCACCATTAAACAGCGGACTACTTATTGTTGCATGATCTTTAAAGTGTTCTTTATAAGTATGAAAAAGATCCATTGCGGCTTTTTCATCATCGATATTAAAGAGTTTTTGTAACGCAGGTAACAAACTAATACCGATCACGTTTTTTGCTTGGTCATAATCTGGTACTGGAAAACCCAGTTGTTGAGCGCTGGTTTGCATACTTTCAACAATTTTACTGATGGAGTCCATCAGTGTGCCATCCCAATCAAACACTATGGCTTTATACTTCACTTCTAAGTCTCTTCAACACACTGACTAAACTTGGCTCAAGAGGTGCTTTATAACTCACTCGTTCATCGGTATTAGGATGAATAAAAGCCAATGAGTGTGCATGTAAAAATAATCTTTTAAGACCTAACTTATAGGTTCTTTGGTCAAAGTCTTTATCGCCGTATCTATTATCAGCCGCAATAGGGTGACCCGCATGCAAACAATGTACGCGGATTTGATGGGTACGACCGGTAATAGGTGAGGCTTCAACTAAGGTTGCTTGGTTGAAGGACTCCAAAATACGATAACGGGTTTCCGATGGTTTGCCTTCATCATCAACTAATACTATACGTTCGCCAGATTTTAAGGTGTTCTTTAATAGTGGCGCTTTTACCTTAAAGCGATTAGCTGGCCATTCTCCCGCCACTAAGGCTTGATAACGTTTATCTACTTTTCTATCTCTGAGCTGTTCGTGGAGATTTTTTAACGCAGAGCGTTTTTTAGCGATTAATAAACAACCCGAGGTATCGCGATCTAGTCGATGCACCAACTCTAAAAACTTTTGTTGAGGGCGCAATGCTCTTAGAGCTTCAATCACCCCAAAACTTAAACCACTGCCACCATGTACTGCGGTACCTGAAGGTTTATTCAATACAATTAGCCAATCATCTTCATATAGTATGTGATTTTCTAAACTCGATACTTTGTTGAGCTTAGTAGAAGGCAAATCAGTTGGCTCAGATACTCGCACAGGCGGAATACGTAGCTCGTCATTGGGCTGCAATTTATATTCGGGCTTAACCCGTTTTTTGTTCACTCGCACTTCGCCCTTACGCAAAATGCGATAAATAAGGCTTTTAGGCACTCCTTTTAAGAAAGTGCGTAAATAGTTATCTATCCTTTGCCCTTCCAGGTCAGGATCGATAGTAACAAATTGAACTTTTTGAAATGATAGGTCTGTCATAAGCCGCGCATTGTAACCGAATTGCTCTAGTAGTTGTCCAGTATTTTAATGTCTTGCTAGTGTTAGTGCTTTAATGTGATAATACGCCGGTTTTCAAACATATAATAAATGTTTTAAACAAACAGATGGATTAATCAGTTCTGTATGCAAAAACGACCAATTTGTCGTAACCCGTTTATCATAACGTGACTTGCAAGCCTAATACGGCTAATCAACTGTGAAGCGAGTAACTTTTCACAAGCTTGATTAAACAGAACCCTTACATCAGCGATATAAATATCCTATTGATCGCCATAGGTGTAAAGAATACAAAAGAATTGACAAGATATTTGAATAACAAAATAGCCAGACAAGCATTTGTTATTCGAATACCACTAAGTTTTAAATGATAAATAAGTAGCTAAACATACCGTCTTGTTTAGCGCCTATGAAATATAGGTAAAGTGTTTAAAAAACAATACATTGAATAATTAATGCAAATAACACTTAGGCGCAAAAACTTAACCATTAGTATACAGTCGTGAGGCTGCATTGAAAAATTGTCACATTACAGCGTAGTTCTTTACTTGTGGTGATCGGTACTTTACCGAGCAACAAGAATGAAAAGAATGTTAATCAATGCTACTCAGCAAGAAGAATTGCGAGTGGCACTTGTAGATGGTCAAAAATTGTATGACTTGGACATAGAAAGTCCAGGCCACGAACAGAAAAAAGCCAATATTTACAAAGGTACAATTACCCGCGTAGAACCTAGTTTAGAAGCTGCATTTGTCGATTATGGCGCCGACAGACATGGGTTCCTACCTCTAAAAGAAATTGCCAGAACTTACTTCCCTCAAGGTTATAGATTTGAAGGTCGCCCCAATATTAAAGAGGTGATCAGAGAAGGCCAAGAAGTCATTATTCAAATTGATAAAGAAGAACGTGGCCAAAAAGGCGCAGCCTTAACCACCTTTATCAGTCTAGCTGGCAGCTACTTAGTGTTAATGCCAAACAACCCTCGCGCTGGTGGTGTGTCTCGTCGTATTGAAGGCGATGAGCGTACTGAATTAAAAGCAGCTTTAGGTGGTTTAGATCTACCAGATGGTATGGGCTTAATCGTCCGAACCGCTGGTGTAGGTAAAACAACTGAAGAACTTGCATACGATTTGGATTACCTAGTATCAGGTTGGGGCCGAATTAAAGAAATGGCCGACTCTCGCCCTGCCCCATTCCTTATACACCAAGAAAGTGATGTAGTAGTACGTGCGATCCGCGATTACCTTAGACGGGACATCGGTGAAATTCTTATCGATAATGCCGTAGTGCACGAAAGAGCATTAAAACACGTTGAACAAATGCGTCCAGACTACGCAAACCGCGTAAAACTATATAGCGGTGATGTACCTTTATTCAGCCATTATCAAATTGAAAGCCAAATCGAATCAGCTTTCCAACGTGAAGTGAGACTGCCTTCAGGCGGCTCAATTGTGATTGACCCTACTGAAGCCTTGATTTCAATCGATATTAACTCTGCCCGTGCCACTAAAGGTAGTGATATCGAAGAAACTGCTTTTAATACTAACCTTGAAGCCGCAGACGAAATTGCTCGTCAATTACGCTTACGTGATGCTGGTGGTTTAGTGGTCATTGACTTTATCGATATGACCCCAGTGCGTCATCAACGTGAAGTTGAAAACCGTATGAAAGATGCAGTCCGAGGTGACAGAGCACGAGTACAACTAGGCCGTATTTCACGCTTTGGTTTACTAGAAATGTCACGTCAGCGTTTACGTCCTTCATTAGGTGATTCAGCCAATAACGTGTGTCCAAGATGTAGTGGTCACGGTTCAGTTCGTGGCACAGAGTCATTAGCATTATCTGTACTTCGCATCATGGAAGAAGAAAGCATTAAAGATAATACTGGGCAAATCGAAGCTCAGTTACCTGTTAATGTGGCGACTTATTTATTAAACGAAAAACGCAGTTCAGTTCAGGGTGTTGAAAAACGTCATAGTGTTCAGTTAGTTATTATCCCTAACCCAAACATGGAAACGCCACAATACAGCGTAGCCCGCAGACGTCCAGACGATGCAGTGCAGGAAATGAGTTATAACTTGCCATTAATTGAGCAAGAAGAAAACATAACTGATAAAACCGTAGCACCTGCAATGGCTAAAGAACAACCAGCCCTACAAAGCCTTATTGCACCTGAACAGAAAAAAGTAGCTCCTGCTAAAGTCGCAGTTAAATCAGAAAGTTTATTAGATAAAGCCAGCAAGTGGATTTCTGGTTTATTTAAAGCTGAAGAAAAAGTGGTTCCTAAGAAAACTACTCATACCCGTAATCAAGGTACTAATCAGCGTCAAAATAGAAATGCTCGCCCTGATAGAAATAAACGTAACGGCAAAAATAACGAGCGTAAAGAACAAGGTGAACAATCTGCTAATCGCAATGCGCGCCCAGATAGAAACGAACGTTCAGAGCGCAAGCCAAGAAATGATAACCGTAAGCCTCGTCGCGATGACAAACCAGTAGAAGCGAAGCAAGACACTGCTGCGGTTGCGAAGAGCAATACTCCTGCAGCTGCATCTACACCGGCACCAGCCAAGAAAAAAGAGCAAGTAGCAGAACGTAGAAAACGCCGCGATACCAGACGTAGTGTTAGAGTTGACGATGATAATACTGAGCAAAAGACCCCAGTTACAGCGGTTCAAGAAACTCAGGCAGCCGTCATTGCGCAACCAGATACTGTGGTTCAAAATGATGCGGTAGTCGCTAGTCAAACAACTAATGAGCAAAAAGTCACCGAAACTGCAGCAGCAGTTGTAGCGCCAGAGCCGGCAGTTGCAACGACTGACACTCAAGCCGCTAGCGAAGTAAAAGCCGTTAGCGAGACAGAAGCCGTTAGCGAAACAAAAGCCCTTAGCAAAGTAAACAAAGATGAAGAATCAACATCTCGTACTCGCAGTCGTCGTTCTCCTAGACACATTCGCGCTGCAGGTCAAAAACGCCGTAAAGAAGGTGACGAGAAAGACGAAGCGGTAAAAGCTGAAGCAGCAGAAGTCACACAGGATGAACTACAGTTTGATGAACCTGTAGCTGCGCCTAAAGTTGAAACAACACCTGAAGTGATTATTGCTGAAGAAGCGCCAGCTCAAGTGGCAATGGAATTAGCAACTGAGTCTGCACCGGTTGTTGATACGCCTGAGCCAGTTGCACAATCTGCCAGTGCAGATACAAGTGACGTTGCGGTTGATGGATCTGAAAAGCCAGTGAAAAAAGCGCCAGCTAAAAAACCGGCAAAAAAGGCAACACCTTTGAAAGTTGCGGCTAAGCCAGTCAAAAAAGAATCAGTTTCAGCCCCAATGGCTCGACCTGCTTCTATTGATGAAGCATTTGTCGATGTTAAAATTGGTTCACTTGATGACGCTGCCAGACCGGAAGTTAAACGCTCTGGTAAGTCAGCTGCTTTTTCAAGTTCATCAAACGCATCAACTGCACCAGCAACACGCCCTGGTTCACAAAGCGAATAAAGCTATACTCGAAAGAGTTTAGAATAATGCCGCAAGACTTCTAGTCTTGCGGCATTTTATTAATAGTCTAAGTGCTATTGTGTGTTGATTACTGTATCCTCCCGCGACTATTTTAAAGTGTTTAAAATTTAAGCTATGTTTGGCAAGGTCTAAGACTTTGTTTGACAAATAAGCTAATCACCCTATTTGAGAAATATCTATGAGTTTTGCCGACCTAGGCCTATCACCAAAAATTTTATCTGCAGTAGCTAGTAAAGGCTATACCACACCTTCCCCCATTCAAGCTAAAGCCATACCAGCGGTATTGCAAGGTAGTGACGTAATGGCTGCAGCCCAAACTGGAACAGGTAAAACTGCTGGTTTTACTTTACCAATTTTACATTTACTAAGCCAAGGACAATCAGCTAGGCCTAATCAAGCACGAGCTTTGATACTCACCCCAACCCGAGAGTTGGCAGCACAAATAGCCGAAAGTGTGCAAACTTATGGAAAAGACTTATCCTTAAAATCAGCCGTGGTATTTGGCGGCGTGGGTATTAATCCACAAATGCTTAAATTGCGTAAAGGTGTGGATATATTAGTTGCCACTCCTGGTCGACTGCTTGATTTATACAACCAAAATGCAGTGAAATTTTCTGAATTAGAAATTCTTGTAATGGATGAAGCCGATCGTATGTTGGATATGGGTTTTATTCATGACATCAAAAAAATCATTAAGTTGTTACCGAAAAAACGCCAAAACTTGATGTTTTCAGCCACCTTTTCTGACGACATTCGAAAACTGGCTAAAGGTTTAGTGAATAATCCTGTAGAGATATCTGTATCCCCAGCTAATACAACAGTCGATTTAGTTGAGCAATGGGTGTATCCCGTAGACAAAAGTAAAAAATCGCAACTGCTTACCCATTTAATCAAAGACAATGATTGGCAACAGGTATTAGTTTTTAGTCGTACAAAACACGGTGCTAACCGCATTGTAAAACAGCTTGAAGCTCAAGGTGTAAGTGCTGCTGCCATTCACGGTAACAAGAGTCAAGGTGCAAGAACTAAAGCCCTAGCAGACTTCAAACAAGGTAAAGTGAAAGCTTTGATAGCGACTGATATTGCTGCCCGAGGTTTGGATATTGATCAATTACCCCAAGTAGTCAATTTTGATTTACCCAATGTACCAGAAGATTATGTGCATAGGATTGGACGTACCGGTCGCGCAGGATCAACAGGTCAAGCTATATCCATGGTGACACAAGATGAATTCAAGGAATTAGTCGATATAGAAATATTGATCAAACAACTTATTCAGCGCAAAGTGACTGCAGGCTTTGAACCCACTCAGCCGCTACCAGAATCAACGCTTGGTCAAAAACCCATTAAAGCCAAAAAACCAAAGCAAGCTCAATCAGGTCATAGAGATGGGCAACGTTCTGGTCGTAATTCATCTGGTGGACAACCCCCTAAAAGCAATCATTCACGGAATAGAAATAGAAGCCAATCCAGTGGTAACACTGGCAATCGTTAATATTCTAAGATAAGCCTAAAGCCAGTACTCATTATTGATGGGTACTGGCTTTTTTTATATGCCCCAAAAATCGCTTAATAAATCACCTTTTCAAAAAACAAAATTTAGTAGTTAAATTTCGTATAATTGAATCTCTTGCAATCTGGTTTGCAAAGCCTATTATGCGGCGAAATTTTCTAGAATTACTTATCATGTTATTAAACTATATATTAATAGCCTTAGCATTTTTGGCGCTAGCCGGTGTTATTTTCGAAGAAGTTATTCATATAAATAAAGCCAAAATCACCTTATTGTTTGGCACCCTATCTTGGATTTTACTTTTTGTATTTGCCGCAACAGGCGCTGACCGTCAACTAATAGATCATAGCCTGCGGGAGAATCTCGCTGATATTTCATCATTATGGTTATTTCTAGTAGCTGCCATGACGTTTGTCGCTTATTTAAATAAAAAAGGCTTAATTGCCAATTTATTACACCGCGCGATGCCAGAGTCCATCAGCGAACGTAAATTATTATTTTTCACAGCTATTTTTAGTTTTATCTTTTCATCCTTGGCTGACAACATTACCGCTACGTTAGTCTCTATCGCCTTAATACTGTCTTTATCATTACCCCCTAATAAGACCATACGTTTTGCGGTGTTAGTGGTATTTGCTGTCAACTCTGGTGGTGTATCACTAATTACCGGTGATGTGACAACCTTAATGATTTTTTTAGCTGACAAGGTCAGTATTTTAAATTTGTTATGGTTATCTTTACCTTCCTTTACTGCCGTGATGGCTTTGACCTTAATGATGAGTATTGGCATGAACGGCAAAGTCAGAATAAAGCAGCAAAAACTTGAAATACGTAAAATAGACTATGCCATTGCCGCTATTTTTCTATGCACCATATTATTTACCATAGTGGGTAATGTTTTATTTGAAATCCCTCCGGTACTGAGCTTTTTAGCGGGTCTTTCGATTATGTTTATTGTCGCTAGGTTATGTAATGACGACGACGAACACGATCCTATTATGGAATACATTCGCTATATTGAATTTGATACTTTGTTGTTTTTCTTAGGAATACTGTTGTTAGTCGGAATGTTAGAACAAATTCATGCATTAGACTTTTTGGTTACCCTTTATCAATATGTACCACCCTTATATGCCAATTATATTATGGGTATTACCTCAGCCACTGTAGACAATGTGCCCCTCACTGCGGCATTACTAAAAACAGGCATAGAAATGGACTTAGCCTCTTGGCTAGGACTGACTTACGCAGTAGGTGTTGGCGGTTCATTACTAGTGATTGGTTCGGCCGCCGGTATAGTGACCATGAGCAAAGTACCTGGATTAAGTTTTGCTCGTTATGCCAAGTACGGCCTATTGTTATTACTAGCCTATACCTTAGGTTATGTCTTAGTGATCGGTTTAGGCCAAGTCATTTAAAATCGCGATATTTGAAATAGCGTCATTTGATATAGTGGTAACGCAGCAATTAAACGTTTGCTGTGAGTATTCTATCTAAGTGATTGGCAAAATTCTGTCTATCACTTTGGTTCAATGGTGGAGGCCCGCCAGATTGTTCACCGCTGGCACGCATAGTGTCCATAAAGTCACGGATATTAAGGCGAGCACGGATGTTTTCAGTAGTGAACAGTTCACCTCTTGAGCTTAATACCTGGCCACCTTTTTCAATCACTTCTGCCGCTAAGGGAATATCACTGGTGATCACCAAATCATTTAGTTCGACTTGTCTGACTATTTCGTCATCAGCCACATCAAACCCAGCGCTGACTTGCATGGAGCGGATAAATTTTGATGGTGGTGTACGAATATATTGGTTAGCCACAAATATGGTTTCAACTTTTTTACGCTCTGCGGCACGAATTAAAATATCCTTTATCACCACTGGACATGCATCTGCATCTACCCAAATTTTCAATGTAACACTCTCTTTTATGAATAATTAATTATTTGAATCGGCTTTAGAAGCCATTGATTGTAATTGTTCTACTTGTTCTTCTGTCAGTACGTTTAAGTATTTTTCAGGTATTTTAAAATCCTTATGACTTTTTTGGTATTGAGCCAAATGTTCAAACAAGCTTTGTTGCATCTTAATACTTGAAGCACTTGACCCTAGCTCTGACATATTTTGTTTAGACAACTGCTGTCTTAATAATTCTGCCAGTTTCGACATATCAGGCAATGACATAGCTGCTATTTTCGCAGAATTAACTTCGAGCTGCGACCTATCCAACATCTGTTCTTTTATCTGTTCGTTTAACACTTTAGGTGTTTTGCTGATTGACATTCTTTTACTAGCGACTAAGGCCGACTCTTCATTTAATAGTACTTCAGCTTTGTGCGTCGAAGCCGTCATTGGCATTGCATCAAAAGACGATCCAGACGTTATAGCCTTTTTCTCTTCAGCAGATTGGCTAATATCAGGTACTAGCGAAACGGGTTCATTCAATATACCAGCATCCCCAGCAACAATATTAGTGGGGTGAATAAAATAGTCTCGCTGAGTTATAAACAATAACCCTAGAATTCCCACAGAAGCCACTAATGAAAACGGCCATTGCCACAAATTTTTGGAGTTTCTTTTTTTATTTGTATTGGCAGACGCTTCTAAGTTAAGTGTTTGCTCTTTGTCCAATAATTGAGAATTTTCTGAAAGTTGTCGTTTGGCCATCGCCATTATATCAGAGTCTATCTGAGCACTAGGCGCTTCACCTTGACGTTTTTTATCATTCTGATAAAGCTCGCTGAGTTTTTTTTCATGGGCTAATAAGTCAAAAGATCCATTTTTATTATCATTGCTCATAATATCGCCCTCCCCGATTTCACTTGCAAACATTGTCTTAGGTTTTCATAGGCATAACGCAAACGGCTTTTGCTGGCTTCAAAGCTGGTATTAAGTACCATTGAGATCTCTTTAACTGACAGACCTGCCTCTTCTTTTAACAAAAAGCTGTCTTTTTGTGCCTGAGGCAATTGTGCAATGCATAGTTGCAAAGATTCGGCGACTCTAGCGCTGCTCAATTCACTCTCTGGATCGTTGTGCATTGGTTGGGGGTTTAATTCTATAGGTGACTCACTCTCTTCATCGCAATGACTGCGCACCACCACTTTATTCACGACAGACAAATGCCGCACATGATCCACTAACTTGTTATGGGCTAAGGTATATAACCAAGTTGTGAATTTTGCCTCTGGTTTGTAGTGATCTGCCTGCACTATTACCTTGTTCCATATTTCCTGATACAAATCTTCCGCCAAACTTGACTCAGGAATATGCCGCATAAAATAGCGATACAAGCCGCCTTTGTGCCTATTATACAAGGTTTCAAACGCCCGAAGATCACCTGATGCATACTGCTGCATCAGGATAGTATCTGTTTGTTGTTGATAATCAGCTGAGTCAGTAATATTTTGCACTGACTCAGCATTGTTAGCGTTAGGAACCAAGGGTTGTTTCAATGGGCAGTCAACAAAGTTGCTTTAGCTTCAATACTGCGGGTAAAACCTTGAATATTCAATTCTGCTGACTGTAATTTTGACTCTGTTTTAGACTCTATTTTTGACGGATCCGGCATATTGACTTGTAAAGAGGCGCTGCTACGCACTAAGTTAATAAACTCGGCTCGATAACCAAACTCATCTTTACCTTTAGACTGCTGTGCGATATCGATTATTTGTTGGTAACTCATATCTTGCCAATAATCACTCTGTTTTAATAAATGGGCAAAGCCAGCTACGCTAGTGGCAAACCTAAAATCGTTAGACTGTTTTGTGAAATCAGTAATTTGACTGATCATCACAGCTCGTTTGATCAAGTGACTTTTTTCGTTACTTTTATCGCCAATATTTCCTTCACTATTTACCGCTTTGTAACGCAACTTAACCAAGGCTAACTCATTAGAAAATTGGTTGTTTTGTTCTTGAACTTCGTTCTTAACTTGAGTTTTCTGATAACGTAAAGGGTCAAGATAACGATTCTCAGAGGTATTTAGGGTTATCTCATACAAAGCCGTGACTGTATGGCCAGCGCCAATCTCACCAGCATCCACCTTATCATTGTTAAAGTCTTCTCTGTTTAGCGCACGATTTTCGTACCCTAACAAACGATATTCAGCCACTAAATTAGGATTAAATTCTACTTGGATTTTGACATCTTTAGCTATGGTTAATAATGTCCCATTCATTTCATCTACTAATACTTTTCTAGCTTCATTAATATTATCAATGTAGGCGTAGTTACCATTACCTGCATCAGCTAATTGTTCCATAAGATGATCGTTGTAGTTACCTTGCCCAAAACCCAAAGTTGTTAAGGCAATGCCTTTGTGGCGTTTGTGTTTTATCAATTCGATTAATTGTTGATGATTGCTCATACCCACATTAAAATCACCGTCTGTAGCTAAAATAACTCGGTTAACACCACCTTTGATAAAGGCCTGTTCTGCCATATTGTAAGCGAGTTCGATCCCCGCCTGACCATTGGTCGAGCCCCCCGCCGATAAACTTGTAAGTGCCTGTTTAATTTTAGCTTTTTGATCACCTTGAGTCGGCTCTAAGACCACCCCAGATGCCCCAGCATATACAACAATGGAAACACTGTCATTTTCATTCAACTGCGCGGTAAGTAACTCCAGTGAACGAGTTAACAAAGGTAATTTATTAGGGTGATTCATCGAACCTGATACATCCAATAAAAACACTAAATTTCTACCAGTAATTTGATCTACATCTGGGCTAAAACCTTTTAGGCCAATACGCATAATATGCCGTTGTTCTGCCCAAGGTGAAGTGGATATCGCAGTATCAATACTAAAAGGGGTATCAGATCCCGTTGTACTTTGCTGGGGATAGTTGTAATCAAAATAGTTAATAAACTCTTCTATTCTTATGGCATCTGCAGGTGGCAGCACGCCTTGATTGATCATTCGTCGAATATTCGTATAGCTACCCGTATCTACATCTATTGAAAAAGTTGAAACAGGATCCTGCAACACCGACTTGATACCATTTTCAGGATAGTGTTGGTAGTTTTCTGTATTCACAATGGGGCTAACAGCTCTGAAATTCTGGGGTAAATGGTAAGCAGAACCCTTAGCTTGAATATGTACATCGGCCATAGACTCTCTTAGCAAATCCCCTTCAACTCGACGCTTAACAACCACCACTGGTTTGGGTTGTTCTTTGGTTGCCTCGGATGTCTTAATTTCTTTGGTGCCAGAACTACAGGCTAACGTTAACGCCACCAAGGTTCCACTGATCACTAAGGTCTTGATACTTGAAATTTTATTGCTTTGTTTATTGAAATTTTTCATAAAATTACTCTGTTATTAACTTATTAAAGTTGCTGTGTTTGCCTTACCAACGGCTCAGTTAATAAAAAGGGTTATTTATTCTGCAAATTTTTAAGTTAATCATTTAAACCAACAAATGGTGAATATCGCTAACACTGAAAATATATAACAATCAATTTATTTCCTATTTACTACTATCCAATTGTTTTATATGGCTTTTATTGGGTTGGCATAGTCAATGCTATCTATCTAACAACAAGCTCTGACAATACGTCAGATACACATTTTCACTATTAACTTTAAACTTGCTTTTCAGGGAACCAAAAATGGAAACAATAATAAATAAAAAGGTTGGCCTCAAATTACTAATGATATTGCCAATTCTACTATCCGTTAGCCTACTTAGTAGCTGTGGTGAAGCCGAAGCCTTAGACGACCAAGAAACACTAGTGATATCGGTTCCTGTAGAAGTTGCCCCACTGTCGCTAGGTAATATTTCTTCAAATTACGCGACTACTGCTATTTTGGAAGCAAAAGAAGAGGCATTTGTAGTACCAAGAGCTTCCGGGATCATCGAACATATTTATGTTGAAGAAGGGGATTATGTTGAAAAAGGCCAAGTGCTTGCGCAAATTGAGCCCCGTCGTTACCACTTAAATTTAGATCGAGCAAAGGCTGATTTAGTTGGGGTTGAAAAAGAATTAGCAAAAATTAATAAGGTATATAATAAAAAATTGGTCAGTGACGATACCTACGATAAGCTCACAGCTCAATATGAATCAGCCAAAGCAACTCTGTCTTTAGCTGAATTAGACTTACAAGAAGCCACGATCACTGCACCTATATCTGGCTTTATCGCTGAGCGAAATGCCAAAGTAGGTAATCTAAGTGAATCTTTTCAACGTGAAAGAATGTTTCATATAGTTCAGCAAAAAGAACTCTATGGAATAGTATATTTACCTGAGAAAGAATTATCTAAAGTACATAAAGAACAACAGGCCTCTCTTAATCTAGCCGCTTTTGATGGTAGTGAGAGCCATGCTTTTGTTGAACGTATTAGCCCAGTAATTGATGCTAAGACGGGGACTTTTAAAGTCACATTACGAGTGCCTAATCCAGAAAACTTACTCAAATCAGGTATGTTTGCCCAGGTTAAATTGAATTACGACACTAAACAAAACGTGGTATTGCTTCCACGTAAAGCCTTACTTGCCATAGACGATAGCGTCAATGTATTTGTAGTTAAAGACGGTATTGCAAGTAAAAAGGCCGTGACTGTGGGTTATCAAGAAGGCGAATTTGTGGAGATATTAAGCGGTTTATTAGGTACAGAACAAGTAGTGATTACTGGCCATCAAAACCTTAGGGATGAAGCACCAGTTGAAATAATTAATGATGAGGTTGAGCCTTTAGAACTCGCACAGAAACCCTCAAGTCATGCAGCTAAAGGTTAAGGTGCGTTATGAATATTGTTGATATTGCTGTAAAACGGCCCGTTACCGTATGGATGTTTACTTTCGCTATTATTTTATTTGGTATGGTTTCACTGTCCCGTTTGGCGATAAACTTGTTACCAGAATTGTCCTACCCTACCCTGACTATTCGCACCGATTATGTTGGCGCAGCACCGGGAGAAATTGAACAACTAGTATCCAAACCCATTGAAGAAACTATAGGTGTAGTCAAAGGTGTGCGCACCGTAATATCAACCTCTAAAGCGGGTCAATCTGATGTGTTACTCGAGTTTGAGTGGGGCACAGACATGGACTTAGCCAGTCTTGAAGTACGTGAAAAACTAGACACTTTACAATTGCCTTTAGATATCAAAAAGCCATTATTGTTACGCTTTAATCCTAGCTTAGATCCGGTTATGCGATTTGGCTTAGGAGGCGCAAAACCCATAACAACTGAAGATCCCGGCAAAACAAAAAATAACCAGCAAGTAGCATTAAGCGACCAAGGTATTAAGGCCTTGCGGATCTACGCTGAAGAGCAAGTCAAGCGGCAACTCGAATCTGTGGAAGGCGTGGCTTCAGTCAAAGTAGGTGGCGGTTTAGAAAATGAAATTCAGGTATTAGTAGATCAACAAAAAACCAGCCAACTGAACATTTCAGTTAATGAAGTTATTAAACGTTTAAAAGACGAAAATGTAAATTCCTCTGGTGGCCGAGTAAAAGATGGTTCACAAGAGTATTTGGTACGCACCTTAAACCAATTTCAAAGTTTAGACGATATACGCAATTTATTTATCGCTAATCGCGAAGGTAGAAATATTCGTTTAGGCGACATTGCAACAGTGCAAGATTCTCACAAAGAACCTACCTCTATGAACCGTTTTAATGGATATGAAGGTGTAGAAATAGCGATTTATAAAGAAGGTGATGCAAATACAGTGCAAGTTGCTGAAAACATACAGTTTCGTATTGCACAGATGCAAGAAAACATTCCTAGCCAATACCAGTTACAGTTGGTCTATGATCAGTCTAGGTTTATCGCTAATGCTATTAATGAGGTAAAAACTGCAGCCATTATCGGTGGTTTGCTGGCTATGGTGGTGTTGTATCTATTTTTAAAAAATATTTGGCCAACCTTAATAATTTCTATCTCAATTCCAGTCTCGATTATTGCTACCTTTAATCTTATGTATGGCAATAATATTAGTTTAAATATCATGAGTTTAGGGGGGATTGCGCTAGCCATTGGACTACTTGTAGATAACAGCATAGTAGTGTTAGAAAACATAGCTCGCCATAAAGCGACCACTAAAGATTATAAACAGGCCGCAGTTATAGGCACCAAAGAAGTATCTATGGCCATCATCGCCTCAACATTAACAACTATGGCAGTATTTTTTCCATTAGTTTTTGTAGAAGGGATTGCAGGCCAGTTGTTTAGTGATCAGGCCTTAACTGTGACCTTTGCATTGGCTGCATCCTTAGTTGTGGCACTAACTTTAATACCTATGTTGGCCGCAAGAGAAAAATCAACTGATGCACCAAACAATAAACCAAACCTAGACTTAGGTGAAAGCCCCGAAAAAACACTTCCAACCACAAAAATGGGCTGGTTTTTTCATTATGTAACTCTGCCGCTTTATTGGTTAGTTCAATTGCTTTTCCATTTTATTCCCTTTGTTATCAGCTCCATCATTATTTTGTTATTCAGACTGTTAAGCAAAGTCTTGGGAACCTTATTTCGACCATTATTATGGGTGTTCGATAAAAGTTTCAAACAAATCGAAAAGGCTTACTTGGCAGCACTCAAACAAGCGTTAGGTATTCGTATCTTGGTTTTAACAGCAGTAGTAACCGTTTCATTAGCTTCAGTGTTGTTATTACCAAAACTTGGCATGGAACTGATCCCCGATATGTCGCAAGGTGAGTTTTTTGTAGAGATCACTTTACCCACAGGTTCACAATTAGAAAATACCGACCACGTGATTGCAGACTTAGGCATTTTTACTGCTGAGTTAGAAGGCGTAGAGCGCACTTATGCCTTAGCTGGAACCGGGAGTTTAATGAACGTATCAGCCAGTCAAGGTGGTGAATATTGGGGCAAGCTAAATGTAGTGATGCAAACCACTAGTTCGGCTCAGGCAACTCAAATAGTGATGGACAAAATGCGCACTTATTTGTCAAAACAAGCGGGGGTTCAGAGTAAGTTTGGTAAACCAGCATTGTTTACTTTTGCGACCCCATTAGCGGTACAAATCATAGGTTTTGATCTTGAAGACTTGACTAAATATAGCCAAAAATTACAGGCCATTATGCAAGGTGATAAACGCTTCGCCGATGTAAAGTCCTCATTACAATCAGGTAATCCAGAACTCAAAATTAAATTCGACCATGGAAAACTGGCACAACTTGGTATCAATGCTCCAGATGTATCTAAACTTCTGTCTGCAGAAATTGGCGGTGAAGTAGCAACTAAATACAGTATTGAAGACAGAAAAGTCGATATTTTAGTGAGAACCATGGAATCGCAACGGGATTCCATTGCTGACATTGGACAAATGATCGTTAATCCTGGGGCTAGCCAAGCTATTCCTTTGGCAGCCGTAGCAGATATAAGTATGTCAATTGGTCCAAGTGAAATCACCCGAATAGGTCAGGAGCGTGTTGCTGTGGTCTCGGCCAATTTGAATTATGGAGATCTAAATGAAGCAGTAGCAGCAGTGCAACAACATATCGACTCTTTGAAATTACCTCTTAACATGCAAGCTAAAATAGCCGGACAGAATGAAGAAATGCAAAACAGTTTTCAGTCTTTACAGTTTGCTTTAGCCCTGGCGATATTTTTAGTGTATCTAGTTATGGCTTCACAATTTGAGTCATTGTTACACCCTTTGCTGATTTTATTAACTGTGCCTTTGGCTTGTGCCGGTTCTATCTATGGATTGTACTTATCGGGCACTAATATTAGCGTAGTGGTATTTATAGGGTTAATTATGTTGGCGGGAATTGTAGTGAATAATGCCATAGTGTTAATTGATCGAATTAACCAGTTGCGTGCATCAGGAATTGAAAAAACCACAGCTATTATCGAAGCAGCACAAAGTCGCTTACGTCCAATTCTTATGACCACACTGACTACCTCATTAGGTTTATTACCTATGGCAATAGGGTTAGGCGAAGGCGCTGAAATTCGCACGCCTATGGCAATCACTGTTATTTATGGCTTGCTCTTTGCCACTTTACTTACGTTATTTTTTATCCCTGTGATCTACAGTTTATTTGACCGCAAGCAGTTTGAAAATCAAGCATATGCTTTGCCGACAAAAACTGATGATGGGGAGACAGTTCATGGATAAGTTCCAAAGCGCAGGTTCTGCATTAGCGGATTTTGCGATACGACGCCCAGTCACCATTATGATGTTGTTTATATCGATGTTGGTATTTGGCATTTTATCTAGCCAGTTATTGCCCCTAGAAAAATTTCCCAGCATTGATATCCCAGAAATCGCTATTCGTATTCCTTATAATGATGCCACGCCAGTGGAAGTTGAAAAAATGATCACCCGGCCAGTGGAAGAAGCATTAGCAACTATGTCTGGTATCAAACGATTACGTTCACGTTCCTCTGAGGATGGTGCTGAAATCCAGTTGCAATTTGCCTGGGATGAAAACCTCAAAGCCAAAGGCATAGAGGCTCGAGAAAAAATAGACGCTATACGAGCTGAATTACCCTCTGATGTAGAACGAGTGTTGGTTTATCAATTTAACACCAATGATATGCCAATTTTTTCTATGCGAGTATCCAGTGATCGAGACTTATCAAGCGCCTACGATTTACTTGATCGTAATTTAAAACGCCCCATCGAAAGAGTGGCAGGTGTGTCTAAAGTCGAACTATACGGCGTTACAAAAAAACAAATATCCATTCGTTTAGACCAACAACTGATGGCAGCACTACAAGTCAACACCAACGAATTAGCCAATTCTTTAAGTAACGCCAACTTTTCACTTGCTGCAGGCAGTTTTATTGACTCAGATATTCAGCAAAAAATCACAGTTAACCCTCAGGGAGAGTTTACTAGCTTGCAGGAAATTCGCGACATGATGGTTAAAAAAGGTGTACGCCTTAGCGATATTGCCTTGGTTCAATACGAAAAACCACAACGTACTGAAGGGCGTCATCTGGATCAGTCCTTTGCAGTTGGGTTTAACATTTATCGCGAGTCGACCAGTAATATGGTTGAAGTATCCAGCGAAGTGTTAAAAGTTATTGATGATGCGAATTCAAATCCAGCTTTTAACGGGATCCACTTATTTATTATGCAAAACGAAGCAGAGAGTGTAACCAAGTCTCTTTCTGATTTACTTAATGCAGGATTAATTGGCGCGTTATTGTCGCTATTGGTGCTTTACGCCTTTTTACGCAATGTCACTAGTACTCTATTGGTAGTGTTATCTGTACCTTTTAGTATTTGTATTACCCTAGGCTGCATGTACATGATGGGTTATACCATTAATATTTTATCCATGATGGGGCTGATGTTAGCGGTAGGTATGTTGGTGGATAATGCTGTTGTGGTCACAGAAAGTATCGAACAGGAAAAAGAAAATAACCCTGATGTGATTGCCGCTACAAAAGCAGGAGTAGGCAAAGTAAGTTTGGCGGTTATCGCTGGAACGATCACTACTGCTATTGTTTTTTTACCTAATATTGTTGGAGCCAAGGTTAACGTCACTGTTTTTCTAGAGCATGTTGCTATTGCCATTTGTATATCATTGTTTGCTTCGTTATTGATCTCTCAAACTTTGATCCCCCTGCTCTCTACCAAAATCAAATCTAAGGCAACTAAAAACGTTAGCAACAATCAACCAAAAGCTCTCGGTAAAATTGCAACTTGGTATAAAGGTATTCTTTCTTGGTCTCTTAAAAACCAAGGAAAAACCAGCCTAATTGCAATTTTAATCTTAGCGAGTACCGCGCTGCCGATGCAGTACGTTACTAGTGATGATGATAACGACAACGATCAAAATCGAGTATGGATGAACTACGACATTCAAGGTAGTTTTAGTTTGGAAGAAGTAGAAAAAACCGTTACTAAAATGGAAAAGTACCTCTACGCCAATCAAGAGAAATTTCATATCAAACAGGTATATACCTATTACACAGCTGGGTTTGCTGTTTCGGGTATTACCCTTATAGATGATTTACCCGTGTCACAATCAGAAGTGAAAAAACTAATCAGCGAAAGCCTACCCAGCTTTGTAAGGGCTAAACCTTCGTTCCAATGGGATCAAGGCAATGGTGGTGGCATCCAAATGACCATAATGGGCGACTCTTCAGAAAGACTTGCCCAAATCGCTAAACAAATAGTTCCGATTCTGACTAATGTTGAAGGGCTGTCAGACGTCAAAACTGATACCAGTCGACAAAAGCAGGAATTACAAGTAGTTATAGATAGGGAAAAAGCGTTTCGTTTTGGGCTAAATACCAAAGATATTTCGCAAGTTGTTGCTACCGCATTACGGGGTGCTAATCTACGCACGTTTCGTCACGGTGACACTGGCGAAGTGGGTATACGTCTAATGTACGATCAAGCACTCCAAAATTCAGTAGAGGCACTAAAAAACTTAACTATCACACGTATCTCAGGCCAAAATGTCACACTAGATATGATTGCTGAATTAACCGTTAAACCAAGACTTTCAGAAATTAACCGCAGCTATCGTCAAACCTCCATAACTATTGGCGGCAATTTACAAGATGGCTTTACCCTAGAAGATGCCCAAAAAAGTATTGAAGGTGTGATGCAACACATAAAATTGCCTACAGGTTACGATTGGACATTTGATGGCAGTATTGAACGCCAAAATCAAAACGAAAGTGCCATGCAAACCAATATGTTATTGGCCTTAATTATGATTTACATTGTAATGGCGGCCTTGTTTGAGTCATTACTGTTGCCAACAGCTGTGATAACTTCATTGCTATTTTCTATGACCGGAGTGTTTTGGGCGTTGTTTGCAGCCGGCTTACCTATGTCCATTATGAGTATGATTGGCATGTTAATACTCATGGGCATAGTGGTGAACAATGGCATTGTGCTGGTGGACAGGATAAACCAACTGATCAATATAGGGTACGCGGTGCAACCGGCCATCATCGAAGCTTGCTTAAACCGAGTCAGACCTATACTGATGACGGTAGCTACTACTGTATTAGGTTTAGTACCCCTTGCTTTTGGTAGTACCCGTTTAGGAGGTGATGGTCCACCCTATTCACCTATGGCAATTTCGATTATAGGGGGGTTGATATTTTCTACCTTAACCAGTTTAGTGTTAGTGCCTCTTGCCTACTTGCTACTGCTTAAACTCAGAGCAAAAACCACCGATATGATCACTAACAGCAAACGTATGATCAGCCGTGTCATCAGCATCTAGAAAAATGGAGACTACAAATGATTAAGTCGATGGGTTGTTTTACCTCTATTAGCCATAGCCGCCATTTTCTTTTTCAGCATTGGCAACACTTCAACATTAATTGTATTTTTGATCATGGGTTTTATGTTTGAGTTAGCCTTTTGAAGGCTTTCCCTAGAAAAAACAACAAGCGTTAAATTTTGGTCAATAAATTAACGTTATTTCTCTAGTAGCTCAGACAATAGGTCAATCGCCTGTTGTTCTGCAGCATCTAGTTCATCATCGGCGATAGCAACGTCTCTTACTAACTGCATTGCTTGTTGTTTCATATCATTATCAATCAACAATTTGGCTCTGTGGGTTAGATAATCTTCTACCGTGTCAGTTTTAATTGCGGCATAACATTTTAACAATGTGGTGGTGTAATATTCTTCTTTACTTACATCTGCATTCCACTCAATGGTATCGAGCCATTTGTGCATAAACTCAGATTCTTGCTCGGTGATCACGCCATCAGCAACAATCAAAAATAATACTAAATCAAACAATGCTTCACGTTGCTTTTGATCATGGCAGTGTCCCATATCCATCGACTTGAGAAATAGATCAATAGGGTCAGAGACGTTAATTTAGATTGTACCTTTAAAACTCTTGGATTTCCTATCACCACCTCTAGCTAGTGGCACTGCTCTTCTACCCGTTTGCTGCTCAATCTGTTGTTTGAATCGATTTTCGCCTAACACCCACGCTTTATTTGTTGCATCCCTTATTTCCTGCAACGTCAGTTCGGGTATATGGTGCTTAAACAGATATTTATAAGCCTGCTTACGTCCTTCTTTGTTCGTGCCAAGTGATTGATAACAGTGATGAGGCGACAGTAGCGCGACATCTTTATTCAGTGCATTGCCGTGGTAACTGGACCAAGGGTATTCCGCTGGGTGCTCCACCATATTAGCCCTTACCGGATTAAGCTCAATATAACGACTCACTAACAAAAAATAGTTATCACTATCGACTAAAGTAGATTTATATCGCCCTTCCCATAAAGTCCCTGTACGTTGATAGGTTTTATTAATATACATCACATAATACCGCCCCAAAGATTGCATAAGCTGACTTACACCTTTTTCTGTTTCGGGCGTCATGAGTAGATGTACATGGTTGGTCATCAATACGAATGCGTGAACATTCACTTGGTACTTTTTTGCGTAGTCTTTGAGTTTATCAAGATAAACCGCGTAATCTTGCTCAGCAAAAAAACTAACTTGGCGATTGTTACCACGCTGAACAACATGCTGGGGTATACCCGCCAAATTCAATCTAGGTAATCTAGCCATCTTCGTACCCTAAAATAAAGAATATCGTAAGTGTAGATGACTAAATTATAAAATCAATGTCTCTGACCCCATTGATTCGATTCTCTTATTATTCTTTTGAGCTGAAGCTCAATATATTGGCGAAAAAGAAATACTATGGGATAAACTAAAATGTCTTGATCTCTGGATGATTCGACTACTTTATGGGCTAGAGTATCTGCGGCTTGTCTATACCCATCAATATAAAGGCCAATAGAGTCATGAGAGCAGTTAACGCAAGCATTACTTTGCCAATCTTCCCCAGATGAAAAAAGTGAGTTAGTCATTCTTTTATGCTTCCTGCCGCTAGCTAATACTTATAAATTTATTTATGTAAGAGCGCTATATTTACAATACCACGAAGATAAGCAAGCATAATATTCACTAATCATTTATTTCAACAATCAGATTTATTGGTCGAAGTGCTCTTTCCTCAATAATAGACACCCTACAGGCAAGTTGAATTCAAAGAGTCAGCTCGAACACTCGTTTGGTAACAAAAAGCCCCGCGAGGGCGAGGCTTTGGATTCAAATTAAGATGACTGTCCACGTAAAGTAAGTTTACTCTACCAGCGTACCCCAGCCATCACACTTAGTATTAAAGTTGCTTAGAGCACTATTAAGCTCGCTTTGTGTTCTAATAATATCATCATAAGCAGGAACCATAATCTGAGCACAGTAGACTGAATAAACCTTATCTATTGAAGAAGCATTCTCATCATGAAATACATCACACTGGTAACCGAGATCTTCAATTTTTGCAGCTATCTTAAATGCAACAGATTCATTTTCTGCGTAACAATAATATTCGATTTTACGCGGTTGATTTAAATCAACGCCCTTCTCCTGCAAACCTTTTAGAACATCACCATCATCATCATTTGGAAAATTTTTTATCATTGGATTGCCTGCTTAATATTAATTCTCACCGTCTTGCTTTCGATACTTTTTCCCCGGAGATTCAATTTTATTATAATTGGAATCACTGCCAGCCCCTCCGTTACCATCCAAACTACGAGATTCTTGTTTGAATGATTCACGATCTGAACTAGCCGTTCGTGTTTCTGTTTTGACCGCTGGGTCACCAGTTTGTTTTTCTATTCGTTTAGCTGAAGCATCTGCTCTGGAAGGATCACCTTTACCATCGTAGGTTTTACCTGAAGCATGAGTATTAGTATAAGACCCTGTTGGGCAATTATGAACCAATACGTTTTTCTTAGTCACATAGTAAGTATGAAAGTCTGCAACTGTAAAGTTGTACGTTAGAGTTTGACGCTTTTCGTCAATAACACTCACTACTTCCATAGGATCATTTCCATCGGTTTCGATTTGATCACCAATTTTTAACTCGATAGTTGTTTTCCAGCCTGCGCCAACAACGTAAAAAGGATGATCATCGGTTGTTTCGATCCTTTGTTCAAAATCGTCAACCCCTTTTAACTTTATTTCAAAAATACCACGATCTGGTTCGTTGAAAATTTTAGTTATTGGCTTCCAGTCTTGTTCTCCTGTTTCTACATTTTTAGCCCAAAGTTTTTCACCAAGTTCTATGTCTTCAATGTTTTTATATCCATCTTCAGTTAAAACTTGAGTGCCAGCAACAAAACAACATACCTTTTTCCCAGCTCTAGCTGCTAGTCCTAATCCTGTAGCTCCGGGAATAAGTGCTCCAGCAACATTGGCCGCAAGTGATGCCGAATTTGTTTCATTAACACCATTAGTAGCCATGTCATACAGATCATAAGCAATAAACCCAACATCAAGTATTATGTCTAAAAACTCACCATTCGGGTCTGTGTACTTATAAGGATTGTTATTAACATACATATATCGGTTAAACGACATAACTGGATTTTTAGCGGTGTAACCAACAGGATCATTCGAGTAGAAACGACCTATAACTGGATCATAGTATCGTGCCTGCATATAACTCAACCCTAAATCAGCATCAAACTTATGCCCGGTATAACCGACATCATCCTTCGCACCTTCAATGCTTTCACCAAATGGGCGATAGTGCTGTTTATTGCTGTTTTCGGGAATAAAACCATCTTTAGCAATTAACTTTTTACCCAAGTAAATATAGTTAATGACACCGTCATTGGTCTCACGATACAACAAGATGCCGCTTTGACTATATAGACTGTAGCTGGTTTCAGTCCCAGAATCTGTAACAGATTTTTTCCTCACCCGGCGATTATGCCCATCATATAAAAACGTTTTGCCAGCTCCTGCACTGACCATTTGATTGGCACGGTTATAGTTGAAGTTTAACAAAGAGTTGTCGGTAACATTCCCTCTGTCATCGTAGGCCATATCTCTTATTTTTAGGGGAGTGCTACCCGGCATCTGGACTTCATCTAAGCGATTATTGGTGTCATAGGAATAATCTAAATCACGGTTTTTCCCCGCACTGAGGTGCCCTGTGTTGGTATAGGCCGTAATATTGCCAATACCATCATATTTAATGCTGCTATTGCCTATGCCTGAGCCACCTAGAGTATCAGTCAGCCGGTCCAGCCCATCGTAAAAAAGGCCTTGAGAATTATCGGTACCTAAACTGAAAGTATTATCAACTTCATCCAGTAATTTTGTGATATTAAGATTGCTATCGTACTCATATCTATAGTGCAGCGCTGTTAACCCAGTTTTTGCATCTTTGATTTCTCGCGGCACATTACGTGAGTTGAGATGAGTTTTATGGACTAAACCATTACCGTAAGCAAAAGTATTAATGTTGCCTGTTGGATAATAGGTGGCACCTGTGGCGTAATCAAAAGTCGCTCTGCCTGTTCTTGCACCTCGTACCGATTGAGTAGGCTCACCAAAGCCATTAGGCGCATATTGGATAACATCGCCGTCAGGATAGGTTAAAGACTTTAGATAGCCCAAGTCATTGTAGTCATAAACCAAAGACTTAGCCGATGGTTCTGGAGCAATACGTCTGCCATCTACAATCAAGGTTTCGTCTTTTAGCAGATTCACATTGTCGTAATTGTAGGCATGGCTAACGGCACCTGATGCAAGTGCTTTAAGATTGCCGTTATCATCTAAAGTGTAAGTCACATCTGGGCTGGCTGTGTCTGCAAAATCCATTTTCCACCGGCCACCTAAGTTATCATAGAAGAGATTGAGAGGGGCATTAGTAGCAATGGTGGCGTCACAACTGGTATGCAACGCACTGGTAACACCTTGTGCTTGTTTAGTCACTTCCCCAAGCACATTGTTTGTCATGACTGTGACGCCCACATCTTTACGGCTAACTTTACAAAGATGGTGATTGGTATCATACCAACGGTATTCGGTATGGGAGACATCTGGTTCACCTGACTTACCCGGACCCGTTTGTGTAATTGAAAGCACTTCGCCAAACACATTGATATCTTGAGTCGTCGTCACGTTATGCGTTGTATCAATCTTCGAGACCATCTTCAGCATTTTCCCATAAGCGGGGGCACTGTAGGCTAAATAATAAGTAGTAGTAACATTACCTTCAGGGGCTGTAATTTTTTGTCCATTTCCAGCGATGTAATCAATCTTAGAAAAGGTGTTATCAATGAATACCGTTTTGCGTAATCGTTGCAGATTGTCATATTGATAATTAGTCCCTAAGCTAGTTTCGCTATCACCATCAACCCAATAGGATTCGAATGTTTTATTATTGTTTTCGTCGTACTGATAACGTTGTTTTCGGGTCTTATTAGGACTCACTGCAACATCCGTATTGGTGATTGTGACCAAACGTAGTAAATTGTCATAAAATTCCTGTGACTCGAATTTAATCGAGTCCGCTATACACGCCGAATTTCCACTGTTCAAATCACAGTGTTGTAACTTTCGAACAGGGGGAAGATTACTTTCGGCTCGACTCACTTCGTCCGGCCAAGATACCCAAATATCCAACAGTGACGACGGCGAGTCGACATAGCTCACTCTGCCAAGGACGTCATAGCCGTATCTCGTCGTATTTTCGTTAAAGTCAGATATGGACGTTACCCATCCGTTGACATCAACAGTCCGAGCTTGACTGACATTGCCTGTAACCGTGTATCTGGCTGGATAACTTACTAAGCGTGGAATACCGCGGTAATAATCTGTGGCTTCCCGGTAACGATTGGCTGTGCCTAATGCGCTTAACGAACTTCGTAGTTTTTGATTAAATTCAGTTTTTTGTACATTACCATCCGTATGGTAACTTACATGACGTTTCACCCAAGTATTAAAACGCTTCTCTTCGTTAAGCAGATTTTTACCCGCGTAATCACCCGTTGTATGATAAGTAAAAGACAACACTGGGATAGTAGGAAACGTATCGGTTTCAGATAAAAAGACTTCCTTGGGTTTGTTTATCACCCAATTGACGGCGTCGTGCTCATATGTTCGTTTGATGTACCGATGTTTAGCATCTGTCACATTAGAATATTGATGCACTAATGTCGGGGAATCATATGAGTCAAATTCAGCAATGTTCTGAATGTATTGTGTGCTCATGCTTGTATCGGTTGTGTCGTACAAAATGGTTTTGGTTTCTTTTGTAATCACATCAGGCGGGACAGTTACATCTGTGTCGTCGATAAACTCATGATTTATATGAGTACCGCGTTGATAGCTGTACTGCACTTGCTGAGTGAGTACACTTGAATCTCTATGTTGCTCTGCAACAAGTTTTTGGTAGTTAAGACTATTAGTGTCTCGATTGTAAAAGTAGACGATTGAATCACCATTTCCTTGAGTCACTTGTGTCCATTTGTGATTAATCCCGCTATCAGAAATATTACTGGGTAACGTACCCGCTAGACGCATTGCGGGTAAGTCCTCAGAAAATTCGTTGGCTCTTTGTCTGTCCGTGTCCAATAAAGCTTCAAAGTCGCTACGATCCTCAGTTGGGTCATAGCGGCCGTGATTCTGCGAGTAGTCGTAATCCCAGGACTGGCCAGAAGACAGGTTTTTCTCGACCACGCTTATCATATAAGAGCAGCGTCTATTACTCACACGCAGATTGGTACTATTTGTATGTGAAATTCGCTGCGCCCCTTCAGAGCCACGGGCGAGCACATTTGTCTTACCATGAATACGCCACCCTAACTTAAAGGTCCCGGTCACGCCTTCCGGGTGTTTTACGGTTAAAGATGCGGCATTTACATTTGCATTGTCTGGATACAAAATAGAGGTATCGCAACCCCAAGTTTCATCAAAGTAATTTTGAGTCAGGTCGTCCCGCATAAATTTACGTAGATTGTACTCCCAATGCTTAACACTATCCGGCAACGTCACCTTTTCGAGTGTTCTTGCACTGTCATCTGTATAATCGTAAGTCCAAACTCTGTCATTAGCCGTAACTGTACTGACTCTGTCATCAACATAGGCAATATCTATTACACGAGCATCATCACTGGAAATCTTATTTAGCTGTTTGCCTGTAGAGTCATATTCATACTTAACCCAATTGCCGAATCTATCTTCTACGCGGCTCACCTTAAAGTGATGTTCATCAATCGTCCCTATCCCTTCTGTCGGGTGATGTTTCACAATCACTTCAAGTACGTCGAAATAATATTTTACACCTTGCGGTGATTCGACTAAAAACCCCTCTCCCGAGCCGATGGTTAAGTCGGTACAACTGGCACGCCATTTACTTTGGGTCGATAGGTCATAATCTTTTAACCCCAAGGGTACCGAGTCTTTCCTCCAAATACTATGAAGCGGTTCGCTGATAAAACCAGGCACATCTATTCTTGGTCCACTGGTATACATACTAGGAGAGATATGAGTCACACGGCTGTCAAGATTAAACAATGTTGGCTGTTGCAAGACAAGGGTACTGACGATATCAGGGTGTATGTTACCCGAACATTGTTGACCATTGTTATATCCATCTGGCCTTAGCAAAGGGTTCGTTGCCACATCATATACAATCTCTGGCACCTTAATAGCCCAGTCACCTAAGTCCAGCTCCGTTTTATATTCTTCACTCCATTGGCTTACAAAGGTATTGTATTCACGACGAAACTCTACTGACAGTGAGGAATTTCCAGGAATAGACACGTCAACTTGGTCAAATTTGAGTAACCCACTGGCATGGTCGACTTTGTCACCTAACAGATCTGTACTCAACGGCGACACTTCATACGATTTTTTCATTTTTTCGACAAGTGTATAGTCGAATTCAAAATCTTCTGCTTGCACATAAAAAACAGACAGAAAACACCCCGTTATTAGACAAGCTTTAAGAATGGATAACCTGTTACAAATAAAGTTAGTTGTGCTGAATATATTTCTCATTGTGATACTCCTTGTGTCTCTGCCGCTGGCGACCCTAATAAATCAGTGTGGATAAAAATAACGCGCCTTTGCAAAAAATCCTGCAAAGTAAATGTCCCTTCTGCATAATCAGCGACAGCATCACCACAATGAATAGCAACGTCAAGCTCTTCAACACAACCACTGACTCTGAACTTCTGCTCACCCGATTCAAGGTCGTTAATAGTGATTTGATTACCGGAAATCGGTTGGTCTGTTTGTATTACCCAAGCTCCGTCGACGTCTTTTTCTATTTGGTAGTGAGTCGCATGGCTGACTACGTCCCAAGTTAGCGTAATATCGCTAGTGCCAGCAAAAGACAAACTAGAAAAAAGCATACTGCCTGCCAGAAAAAGCGATTGAGTCCATGTGTACATACTTTTCATCTGTCTTTTCATTATTTTGTTCGTCCCTGACTGTTTATATTGGGGTTGTAATCTTGTTTCTGCTTTTAATTCTGACGAGGGGTACACCCTGTTTCGTCGGCTGGATAGCGACTCCTTTTTGGTAAGGCCTTCGGTCACTAATTTTGCTTGTATCTTGTTATAATTCATCAACTATTGCTCCGACATTAAGTTTTGTGGCGCACTAAGCTTGTTCACCGTAATGCCAGCTACAATATTACTGACCAACACATCAGTAGCGTCATAACATTGCCAATTTGTCACTTCACCTGTTGTCACAGCATAAAATACAATTTGGCTTGTGTTATCAAAGCGTAAGTTACTGTCATCTGTTGATACGCAATAGGATATGGCCGAGTCAAGATTAGTTAACTGCACTTGTTCGCCGATATTTACTGGTGATTTTGACCATTCATATTCAATTGGTGGCGTTACATCTGATAAAATAACAACAGACGGCTCACTATATTGTTTGCTGCCATTAACTTCGAAAATGGCTTTAACAAAGACATAATATTTGCCATCAGCTTGAGGTTTAATCTGCTGTAAAACAAAATCATTGCTAATTGTACTAGCTGACAATGTTGCTCCCCATATCCAATTGGTACCAGAATCATCAATGTAACCGACAGAAAAGCCAGTTAAGAATTCATTATCAGGTCTACTCCAGTTTACATAAATCCTTTCATTTACAATATTGGCCGATACGTTTGTTGGTTGAGGCAAAACACCTATATAGATACCTTTAGCTGTTTTACTTAAAAGTGCACAATCAGACTCACTCTTACAGCTTCTAATTCGATAGATATTGTTACCAGGAGGTGGATTAAGTACCGGTGTGTAAGTGCGATCTTGACTAATGGCTTGATAGTACCCTACATCTTGCCAAGTTAGCTGCTCGTCAGTTGAACGCTCTATTTTATATCCTAAGGCCCCGAAACCAATACTCCAAACAAATTGATACCCCCCACTTCCATCTTTTTCAAATTTAAATGTAGAAGGAGGTCGTATTATTGTCGTGTCGAATTCAATTGAAAACTCTTCGCCATACGTGGTGGTTGTAAAGTCACACTTGCCAGCTTCATCTCTTAACATTGAGCCGACTTTCACTATCCATGTGCTTGGATCCGCAGTTTCTATTGACCAACTATCGACAAAGCGACCAGACCCCCACACCCCAGTTGAGAAAGGATTGGATTCTCCTGGAAGATAAATATCTCTAGAAACCGCAAAGCAATCTAAATCAAATAATGGAGACCAAGTAACAACAGCCCCTCTTTCATCTTTTTGAGGGATTACATTTTCTGGCGCAAAGGGCACATTCACAGTAATTGATTGAGGAATATTTTGACAAATACCATATATATCACAGGCAAAAATACGGTAATAAACGCTACGAAATCTATATTCGATAACAGGCATCACTTCATCTAGGCCACCAAAAACATCTAACGCCCAAGAATCTGTAACCGGACCATTAGTCAGCGATTTGTCTTCGGTGGAATACACTCTATAACTAGTCGGTTTAATAGAAGACCAACTCAAATCAAATGCCCATCCGCTTTTATGGTATAGCTCTGACAACTTACTTAGAACTGGCCTCTGAATTGCCTGCAACATAGGAAAGTCGACTATTGGGGAATAAGTAAAATCAAGCAGTGTTGGCACTTCACAAGTGAGCATATCTTCATTGGTACATTTAGTGAGTCGATATTGAAATGCATAACTTTCGTACCATAGGCTTCTATCTTCGTAACTAGCATTCTCACCTTGATAAATAGTTTGCCATTGCCCCGTAACGTTTGACTCAATTGTATAAAAACTGTTGTCGCTTAGGTCTGGCCAACTTACTTGCAGAGCCATTGCACCGTCTTCCGGGGAGCCTACTTGATACGGAAAACTGAGCCTAGCAAGGTTGTTATCAGGAATATCATCAACGATGACAGTATTAGATTCAGTAAAGTTGTTACATCCACTAACATTGCAAGGTTTAACACGGAACCTATAATCTCCAGTCTGTTGTACATCATGCACTGTCAAATTTGCAGCGGTAGAATTAATGGCGGGAAAAGGCTGCCAAGCACCGTCATTATGCTGTAGCTCCACAATATACTCTTGCACTGCGTTTGATTCTTTCCATGTAAATGCCAATCTGTTTTTAATTTTTTCTAGACGAACATTGTCACTAGTAATTGTAACTGGAGTTGGTAGGAATTCGATTGTATTGGTTTCTTCTGAGTAACTACAATCTTCGAGACAACTTGATACCTTAAATTTATAACTGCCTGCAGGCAAGTTAGGTGTCGTGAAGGTTTGTTGTTTGGTTCCACTATAAGGCTGGTACTGCCCTCCTTCATAGCTGTATTCTACGGTATTTAGTTGTCCTGTATCATGTTGCTGCCAATTGAATGAAATATTTTGCCCGTTAACCTGCACTAATATATTTGTCACTGGGTCAGGCCGCTGCACAGCATTAACATAATAAGATAGCTGAGAACAACCATTAAAATTACACATTTTGGACGCAAGTGAATAATATCCACCTGGCAGTTGGTCGGCGACAACCCACTGGTAATTACCATAATGAATATTTTCAATTACCCCTGATACGTTCCCCAAACTATACTTGTTTCTATAAAACAAACTAATGGTACCGAAAGAAGGGTGAGGGTTTATCGATAGGCGTATTTTACCGGAGTTAGTAGTCCAAGCAGTTAATGTATGGCGTCCAGGTTTATGAATTAAATCAATAGAGCTTTGCTCAGTTACGGAAGACGGCTCGGCGCAATTATCGCCCTGACAAGCAACAATTCGATATTTATAATTCCCTACATTTAAGTCACTAAAGCTAGCAGATTGAATATTACCTTCATAAGTACCAACATATTCCCAATCACCATTTTCAAATTGTACTTCAAGCCTATATTGATCAGCATTAGCCACGTTGTTCCAAGTTACATCAAAATGATTGCCCTTTTTCTCTGTTTTAACCACTGGTACTTCTGGCGCTGGTGGGAAAACTAAAATGGTTGATTTTTCTGAATGAAAACCGCAAACAGAACTATTACAAGCTCTTAATTCATATTCGTACTTACCCTCAACATTAACTTTTTGCACTGTGGTTTCAGTATGCTCAGAAAATAACGTGTTGTTTTCATATAATTTATAACTTGTTGCGTTCGAAACACCACACCAGTTTATATCAAAACTTTGTCCAGGTAATTCTCGGGCTGGCAAATTGATACAACTAGGTGGGTCAATATCTAATTTCTCAAAAGAACCTCCTGCTAAACTGAACGTTTCAAGCGTAAATGAACCTCTACTGAACTCTTTATCTGTACCCACAGCTAAGTAATATTCGCCCGGTAAAGCTTGGAAAGTAAAAAAGTGACCATCAGTCATTAACTGCTCAGCCAAAATTTCTCCGTGAGGGGTTAATAAGTATAAATAACTACCGGAACTATTGGGGTTCCCCCAAGACGGGGTTTGAAAGCGGTTATATACCCTTATAGAAAGCTCAGTCGCTTCAGTAAGTTCAAACCAGAATGTTGGATTATTTTCAGAGAAGGGAGTTTGTCCAGCAGAGCTTGACCAGCTACCAACAGTCTTAGAAGGTAATTGAGTAATAAATTCATTTTCAATGTCATATGTCGCAATACTAAAAGCCCCGTTACCTCCGGGCTTATTTGTACCCATTACAAAAGTATATTCACCTGGTAATAATTCTACTGAAAAGTGTCGTTCTACCGTAACACTTTGTGGTGATGCTCCTGCTGCTGGTTCTTTTACTATGCTGCCAGTGTCATCCAATATATAAACATGAAGGCCATGCCCATTTCTATTGTAATAAGGAAACTTAGCTTTAACTTCAAAATGTACAACCTTTGTTTCAGGTATGCTGAATGAATATTGAGGGTTTCTTATAGAATAAGGATCTTGTCCTGCCGAGCTTTCCCAATTACTTTCAACTACTAATAATGGTTTAGCAATTAACATATCTAAATCTGGCGTAATAACGGTAAATGTTCCCCTATCACCGGGGACTAGTGTTGATACAACAAGTGAATATTCGCCTTGAGGCAAATCAATTGACAAATTCAGATTTGAACGAGCCTGCATTTCTTTTATCACAACGCTTTTATCGTTCAAAATGTAAGCATGTAGACCTTGACTGAAACTATTCAAAGTGAAATTTGCCGAGATGGAAAAATTGACCTCTTGTAAGTCTTTTACTGTAAATTGAAAATTAGGATTACTTGTTGAGTGCACATTTCCTATCACTGAAGAAGCCCAACTACCAGTAATCGAGTGCTCTGCAGAAAAGGATAAACTTGAAAACAAAATTAATAACAAACTGATTAACTTTACGTAAAAAACGCGCGAAAAAATTCTAAATAACATACTGTTCCCTATCAGCGAGACTGCATTAAAGATGAAATTCCATTACTGTTTTATGATTTTTATGATGCAGCTTAATTAAAGATCTTGCTGTTCATATATAGTCCCCGTAATTCATAAGCCATTGTTTATCGCGCCCTTCGTCACTAATTGTGCTTTGTAGATTGCTAGCCCGCATCAGTTATTGCACCGACATTAAGCTTTGCGGCGCACTAAGCTTATTCACCGTGATGGGGGCGACAATAGTACTGACATGTGCATCAGCAGCGTCGTAACATTGCCAATCTGAGACTTCACCTATTGTTACCGTATAAAATACAGTTGGATTGGTGTTGTTAAAGCGCAGGTCAGTGTTTTGTGCGGCAACGCAATAGGTTATAGATGAGTCAAGGTTAGGTAGATGAACTTCTTCTCCTACATTGACCGCAGGTTTTGACCAAGTGTAATCAGTTGAAACAGTAATATCGATAGGCAATGATGGCGTACAACCAGCGGTATTACAGGCGTCAATTCTAAAACGATAGTTCCCAGCTTCAGGTCTAGCGATTATAAGCGACGATGCATCGCCTGAAACACCCTCTGGCTGAAGAACAAAACTTGGGCTAATTGATTGATATAATTGATAATTATCTACGCGTTCAGCCAATGGCCAAGACAATCGGATATTGCCTTGCGCATTATCAATATTTTCAATGGTTAATACTGGTGCTTGAGGTATGTTTACCAAGTCATATGAGACAATTTCAGACCAAGCAGAAAAGTATTGCACACCATTTAGCGTTTCTTTGGTTTTAATTCTAAATTCGTAAAAGGTGTTAGGTTCTGGGTCAAATAGCGCAGTACCAAAATTAGCAGTATTAGTAAACTCCTGCCATGGGCCATTATTAAGGCGTTTTTCGATATAATATTGTCCATTTGTCGACGCAGATTGCCAAGACAAACTTAAGAAGGGTCGACTACCAGTATAAGAAACAACAGTAAGTGAATGAGGCGGAATAATTTCACCTGATTGCTCTAATACTCTAATCGGAGCAACCATAGTGATAAAAGGTGTAGCAAGGCCGTCCTTTTTTGCTCTAACGCGGTAAAAATGCGACCCCGGCGTGGTGTCGTTAAGGTTAACATACATAGCACTTGTTGATGCTACAAAGCCCCAAATATTATGATTGATATTAAGCTTTTGGATTTCGTACGTTGCACCATTATTTTGTGATGTATTAGCCACTTGCCAGCTTATGTTCATATGCTCACTGCTACCGTTTACCACATGAGAAGCAGTGACTGAAGAAGGCGCTAACAAGGTATTTTTGTCATTCGTGACTGAAATGTCACCGCTAGAAACCCACTCTGAAAATTTTCGGGTTATGTTAGAACGAACTTTAACCCTAAACTGATAGTTACCACTGAGTGGTTGAAATAACGGATTACTTTTATTGGCTGTATTAGAAAGCTCTTGCCATTGCCCACTGTTATAACGGTATTCTATGTAATACTGAACATCGATTTCAGTAGAGTCCCAATTAACAGCAATAAAGGGATTGCTACCCGACGAATAATATTGCGTTGTAAGATTAGTAACCACCGTGGGCACAGCATCTATAGTAAAAGGGACTACATTAAATTGAGATAAATTGCCTTGTGCATCGATAGACCTCACTTTTACTTTATAATTACTGTCTTGTAAATTTGTAACATCGATTTGTAAATTTGAGGTGATTTGGTTAACCATTTCTTTGAAATTTGAATCAGTTATTATCACCTGATAGTTTTTAGCATCAGGTACCGCGTCCCAATAAACATAAAAGTTATCGCCATCAATTTGGGTGTTAATGACTGAAGGTGATGGAACGGAACTAACACTGTTGCCAATGGGGTAATACTCACTCAGCTTCCAACCAGAATGGTAACCTTCAGGATCATACTTGCCCTCTGTTCTCACTCTAAAACGATATAAGCCACTGTTTAATTTGTTATCCGTACCTAGAATTAGGCCCTCTATAGGGTGGCTCCAATGTAATCGTAATGATGCATTTCTGCCAAAAGATGCAGAAAACCATTCACCATTATTTACTTGAACCTCAAAACGATATTGTTCTATGGGGCGATAATATTTATCTTTTGTATACCCAGCGGCAAGTAAAAAGCCATTATCAATTGATGTATAAGGCTCAACAGACAAGGAATCAGGGATAGCGATTCCTGGTTGTTCAACTACTTGAATTTCTTGACTATATTGCCATTCTGATCCTTGATTGCCTGAAATGGCTCGTACACGCATCTGAAAACGCCCAGACGGCAGGGTATTTATACCTGTTAACGAGGTATCAGTAGTTGTTATATTATCATTCTGCCAATAATTGTTTTTTAAGTCCCTGATACCATATTGATATTTAACGGCACCAAAAACTGGCTGCCACGAAGCATTATAACCACCATAATATACAGGGTCGAATTGTAATGGAGCTGGTTTACCTAATGGGACATTGGCTAATATACTAAAATTTCGGCTTTTATTGACCCAGCTACTAACTTGACCATTTCGAGTTGAACGCAAACGTAAGGAATACTGGTCGGGCAACAGATCTTTTATTTCTAGTCGATTTTGCCCTTTATTAAAGGTGATTTGCTCTGCAGGTAAACTTTGCCAACCCCCTTTGCCCGAATTTACTTGTAGCTCGACACCATCAGTACCTAACATTTGAATCAATTGAATAGTAGTTGTATTACCTGCTGCGTCCGCGGTGGATTGTACAATTAAGTCTGCTCTTGGCAAGAACGGTGCTATAAGTGGCACATCAACAACAAACCAATTGCCTCCCCCTCGACGTAGCCTAACTTCGGTAATTGCTTCGCCAACATTATAATTACAGCCTCCCCAAAAATATTCATCGGGAGGATTACCATAGTTATTAGTGATTTCGAAATGAGAGCTATAATTTCCTTCATCACCACTACCACATGATTGCCAAGGACTTTGACCATTTCGCTTCTCAATCTCAAAGCCATACTCCCCTGCCCCCTGCCAAATCAAAGCAACACCACGGTTTTGTTCGAAATATGACCGGCTTAGATTATGCTCTGTATACCCATAAATATTATTGCCTGTATAGGCTCCTAAAAAGGCACGGCTAGCTATCGTGACATCTGCTTGATTATTTTGAGGGTTAGAGGTGTCATTGCCACCTCCGCTATTATTGCCACCTCCACTATCCGAGTCTGACCAAGTGCTTTCTGCCAACTCACCACCGTAGGTACTTAGGGTAAAGGAGCCACTTTTG
>NZ_BAEO01000030.1 GCF_000314995.1 Paraglaciecola arctica BSs20135
CCCAATCGCGATGGACGAAGGTTTACGCTTCGCAATCCGCGAAGGTGGCCGTACTGTAGGTGCTGGCGTAGTTGCTAAAATCCTATAAGCGAAAATATAGCTTATTAATAAAGGTCACCTAGGTGGCCTTTTTTTATGGAGCCAGTTCCTACAGTACGGCTCCGAGCGGATATTTCCGTGACAAAATCGTCTGGAACGATTTTATTCACTACATCCATGTAGTTCACTTGCTTCGCAGGCCAGCTAAAGTTGTTGTGATTTGTTCCAACAAATCTTGATGAACATCGTCGCTGTTTGACGATGGCCCCGCAGGGGTGTAGGGCAGGACGCCCGGAATCACGTGGCCGAACAAACATTGGCGTAGTAGCTAAAATCCTATAAGTAACAAGCTTACTTATTAAAAAAGGTCACCTAGGTGGCCTTTTTTTATGGGAGCCAGTATCTAAGGTACGGACGGCTGATGGGATCCTCAGAAACTATTTTGTCCGGGCTTATTCGGTTTTTTTGAATATGTGTTGTTTGTATTGTTTCCTTTGTTATATGGGCATGGGTTTTATAGAGATAGTAAAAGGAGGCTTATAATTGAAGAGGTTGAATTATAATAATAATTAGCGTTTAACCATAAAAAGTTGATAAGCTGGTGATAAATTAATCAAGCAAGTTACATAATGAAGCCACTTTTTTTATTCATTTCCATGTTGTGTATGTCTCAAGTTAAAGCTGGAGAGTTATCTGTTGGTTGGGAATTGTGGTATCCCTATCAATATCATAATGAAAATCGCCAGCTTGTGGGCTTAGATATTGATTCTTTTAATGCCATCATGGCCGAAGCAAAACTGAGTTTTACTACCGCAGAGATACCTTGGAAGACACATCTACATTTTATTAAGACAGGCAAGATGGATGTGGCTATGGGGGCTTCTTGGTCTAAGGATCGTGAAGAATATGCTTATTTTTCGGACCCTTATCGTAAAGAAACCGTAAAACTCTTTGTAAAAAAGGGCAATGCTAAAAATATCCAGTTACATAGCTTGTCAGATTTAGTTGGAAGTAAATACAAGATAGGTGTGGAAAGTGGCTATTACTACGGTACAGATTACGAGGAATTGATCAAAACAACAGATTTTCAGACAAACATTAGTGAAGTGATTGATTTGGAAGAAAACGTGACGTTATTGATAAAAGGTCAATTAGATGGCTTTTTGGTTGACCCAAACACTATGCAATCCTTTGTAAAGAAATACCAAATGCAAGGTGAGTTTGAACCACATCCCTTAGAAATATACAGCACAAACATTTTTATTATGTTGAGTAAAAAGTCATCCGATATAGGTACTTTGAATAAGATTAATATGGCTATTACCACATTAACTGATAATGGTGAGTTAAAGAGGATTAGCGGCAGTTGGCAAACGTCGCAAACTGGTGAATGAGTGTCGATGTGTCAGGTTTGATATATTCTGTAGTAGCCTAAACACAAAACTGCCGTCCTTGGCAAATGAATGATTATAAATACTTCTAACCCGTATTCCGCATTCCCACGGCTATTCCCGCAATTGTCACCATCATGGCGCGTTCAAGGGTTGGGTCGTGTTCGTCGCCTAGTGCTCTGGTCCTTTTTAACAATTCGATTTGTAAATAGTGCAGAGGTTGTAAGTAACTAGCACGGATATTCATGGACATTTCACCTTTAGGATCCCCTTCCATTACTGTCTTTTGGTTTAGAAGCTGCAGCAATAAGTCGATGCTTTCTTGTAATTCAGTACGCAGAGCATCTCCGAAGTGTCTAAGTTCTTCGGGTACCAGATTTTGGTCGTACTCTTGGCTGATTTTTGGGTCAGCCTTGCTAAACACCATATCTAACATAGAGAGGCGTGAATAGAAAAACGGCCAATTAGCTAACATATCTTTAATGGTGTCTTCTTTGCCAGCGTCTAGTGACGTCTGTACCGCTTTCATCGAGCCTAACCAAGAAGGTAAAACCATACGAGTTTGTGCCCATGCAAATATCCACGGGATGGCACGTAAGCTTTCAATGCCGCCTGTAGGTTTACGTTTAGCAGGGCGACTGCCTAAGGGTAATTTACCTAATTCTTGTTCTGGTGTGGCTACCCTGAAATAAGGCACAAAGTTTTCGTCATGTCTGACGATTTTGCGATAGTTGTCTCGTCCATCAGCGGCCATTTTTATAATAGCGTCGCGCCATTCTTGTTTGGGAGCAGGTGGTGGCAAAATTAACGCTTCTAATATCGCGCTGGCATACATAGCTAAACTGCGCTGAGCTAAAATTGGCATGCCAAATTTATAACGAATGGTTTCGCCCTGTTCGGTGACTCTAAACCCGCCTGTTAATGAACCTGGTGGTTGTGACAGTATTGCAGCGTGCGCTGGTAACCCTCCACGACCAATAGTACCGCCTCGGCCATGGAACAAGGTTAATTCAATGTCATGTTCTTCTGCTAGGGCAACCAGGGATTCTTGTGATTCATATTGAGCCCAACCTGCCGCCATAGCACCGGCATCTTTAGCTGAGTCTGAATATCCGATCATCACATGCTGGTGACCTTGAATATATCCACGGTACCAGTCAATAGAGAATAATTTTTGGGTGACACTTGCCGCAGCGTTTAGATCGTCTAAGGTTTCAAACAACGGAGCCACTGGCATAGGCCAAGTGACGCCTAATTCTTTAAGTAATAAGTTTACGCTGAGTACGTCTGAAGGCAGGCTAGCCATAGAAATAATATAAATACCAAAACCATCTTTGCCATTTTGTGCAATCACTTTACAGGTATCTAATACTTCCTGTACATCGTCACTGGGTTGCCATTTGGGTGGAAATAATGGACGTTTTGAGGCCAATTCTCTGAGTAAAAATGCTTGTTTATCTTCTTCACTCCACTGGCCATAGTCACCTAGACCTAAATAGCGGGTGAGTTCAGAAAATACATCTGCATGTCTTTCTGAGTCTTGGCGCACGTCTAGCTTAAGTAAATGCACGCCAAAACAATGAATTCTGCGAATAGTGTCTTGCAGATTTCCTCGGGCGATTACAGACATTCCGCAGGCTTGTAACGAGTGATAGCAGGTCATCAAGGGAGCTAACAACTGTTCTTTGTTGTCAATCCAATTGCTCATATCTACAGGCTTATCTTTGAGTTTTTCGACTATGCCTTCTTGAGTTTTGACTAGTTTTTCTAAAAGAGGTCTTAGGATCGCACGATAAGGCTCTAACTCATCACCTACTTGCTCCCTAAGATTCTTGTCGCAATCGCTCATGGATAATTCTGTTTGCAGAATATCGATATCTTTCGCAAACAATTTGGCGGCGCGTTTACGTGCTAGTAACAACACTTGTTCAGTAACTTTTGAGGTAACAAAAGGGTTACCATCTCTATCGCCGCCCATCCACGAGCCAAACTTTACAGGTGACACATCTAAAGGGATCGGCAAATCAAATTTATCGACAAAACGTTTATCTAACTCGCGAATAAATTCAGGTACTGCTTCCCATAATGAGTTTTCAATGACCGAAAACCCCCAACGCGCTTCGTCTACTGGAGTGGGGCGTATAGTTCTAATTTCTTCAGTGTGCCAAGCTTGGCTAATGAGTTCAGCAATACGAGTTTCAATTTTGTCTCGTTCAGATCCACTAATATCTGAGACATGCACTTTGCTTAGACATTTTGCTAGTTCGCTGTGTTTATGAATAAGTGTTCTGCGAGTAACCTCAGTAGGGTGGGCAGTTAAAATCAACTCAATATTTAAATGGTCAAGCGCCTTTTCAAAAGTTTCGGCTTGTATGTCAGCGGCATCTAGATGACTAAATAAGGTATCTATGGGGTCGTCTTGATCGTTACTACTATTGGATTCTTGCTCGGCAATATTTGCCAAGTTTAAAAATTGTGAAAACGCTCGACCTATAGTGAGTAATTCATCGTTTTTTAATTCAGAAAATAATTGTTTAACACGTTTAGCTGAATGGTCATCACCTTGATGAGCTTTTCGCCCATCTTTTCTGACCGCTTCAATTCTTTCTAACCACTGTTCGCCCAACTGGTCACGTATGGTGTCACCCAATACTGCTCCCAAATTACGCACCGTACTTGTTAACTGGGAATCTAACACTTGTGACATATACGTCTCCAAAAATTGATGAAAAATCTAATTATAAGATACTTAGATGTAAACTATTTGTCTAAGTAAATAAGGCGATGGTATGTGTAACTTTCGTATATAGCCGGGATTTTACTTAAAATCTTCTCAATCAATGCAAAGTCAGTGAAGTTTGGAGCTCTGAGTAAGCGGTTTTATTCTTGCTGGGTTAATAAAGGGTAGTATTTTTGGCGAAGCCCTTCAGGCTTAGCCATTTATTAAGCTACTTTAGTTGCGTACAAATTGTTTAGCGTATCTAAACTTCAAAATCCGTGCTAATAAATGACTTCAGTCCTGACTGATATATGAAAAACAAACAAACCCTTATTCATTCCTAAATGTGATTTTTGTGTCGTTTATCTATATACTGACGCGCTTTTACAGCAATAGTGCCCAGATTTCTTATAAGACAAGAGAAGGGGCAAGTTAGGAGCCAAAGTGTCAGATAAATTTTCCACCATAGAAACACAAGCAAGTTACGGTATTGGTCTACAAATGGGCGAGCAATTACGCGCTAATCCTTTTGAAGGTTTGGATATTGCAGCAGTGCAAGAAGGTCTTGCCGATGCATTCAATAATCTACCCGCTCAAGTTGATAACGATACTTTGCGTGCTGCTTTCAATGAAATACATGAAATTATGCAAGCGGCTAAATCAGCGGAATTTGCAGATGTCATTGCTCAAGGCGAAGCGTATTTAGCAGAAAATGCAAAACGTGAAGAAATAACAGTGACCGATAGTGGTCTTCAATACGAAGTTATTACTCAAGGCGACGGCGAAGTACCTACTTTAACGTCAACTGTACGTACTCACTATCACGGTACTTTGCTTGATGGTAGCGTATTTGATAGTTCTTACGACCGTGGTCAGCCAGCTGAATTTCCAGTAAATGGCGTGATTAAAGGTTGGACTGAAGCCCTTCAGTTTATGAAAGTCGGTACTAAGTTGAAACTACATGTGCCAGCAGAATTAGCTTACGGTGAGCAAGGTGCTGGCGGGGCAATTGCTCCTCATAGCACACTAGTATTTGATGTTGAATTACTTGATATCCTTTCTTAGTTAGCAAGTTAGTCAATTTGCAAAATTAAAGCCGGTCTACCGGCTTTTTTTGTGTCTGTAAACTCCTCATTGAACAACCTAGAAAAGTGAAACCTTCGAGGTACTCTAATACACTTCCTTGATTATCCGCACCCAAACCCAACATCCATGTTGGATTGTTAAGTCGACTGGAGCGGTGCTCCAGAAAGCCTCGCCTTAACCCATGATGATCGGCACCCAATCTCAACTTCTCGACAATTGCTCCTGCATTGTTCTACCTTCCGCCGTCCATGGTGCTCGCTTGTCGAGCTGTTCAACTGGGCGAAGCGGTGCTTCTAAAGAATCCAGTTTCACTCCTTTAAAAGCGAGATGCCTGTGGCAGCGCTACCAAAGATTTGATTGGAAAAGCCGACTGTTTTAAACACAACACAGATGCATGGGGTGGTGGGGAAAATACCATTGGCTTGATAAATCCTTGACAAACTACCGATAGATTAATATTGTACTAGTGTCGTAGTACAATAATACATTCACACTTTGAATTACTAGTAGGTGAAAGTTGATCAATTTCATTCTTGATCCAAAAAATGGCGTTCCTTTGTATCGCCAGATAATAAATCAAATTCGTTTTGGCATTGCCTCTGGTCAACTTAAGTCTGGAGAACAGCTGCCAACCGTTAGGGCGTTAGCGGTTGAGCTGAAAATTAATCTCAATACTATTGCCAAGGCATACAAGGAACTAGAAATACAAAGTGTTTTAGAAAGTCAGCAGGGAACTGGGACATTTATCAGCTCAACTAAGGTTGAATTGAATCATGACGAAAGGGCTAAAAAGTTGACTGACACCTGTAGTGAATTTCTTTCTGTAACGAACGCCTACGGTTTTTCACATAAAGAAATAATTGAAAAATTAAAAATGATGAAGCCATAACCTCAAACTAAGAAGGGTTTAATGATGGATACAATGACAAAAAAACATGTTGCACTAATTATTTTGCTGCTAGTGAAAATTGCATCACCACTTGCGTTTTATTTTGCACTTATCAATGCAGAGCAAGCAACAAGCATATTCTGCAGCGCATTAATCATCAGCTTTTTGATTTTATCTATTCGAATTTCAGATCAATGGGAAAAAGCAGTGGTATTAAGATTAGGAAAATATGTTGGTCTAAAAGGACCTGGGTTATTTTTCCTTATCCCTTTTGTCGATAGAGTTGACCAATTTGTAGATCAGCGTATCCGTGTTACAGACATCTCAGCAGACCAAACTTTGTCAAAAGATACGGTTCCGGTCAATGTTGATGCAGTGATTTATTGGACCGTTTGGGATGTTGAAAAAGCAGCCCTAGAAGTCGAAAACTACAGGGATGCCATTGCCTTTATTGCGCAAACGTCACTAAGAGATACGATAGGCACCCATGAATTGTCTGACTTGTTACAAAACAGAGAAAAAATAGCACAAGACCTACAAGAGAACTTGGACAAAAATACCAATCCTTGGGGGATTACGGTGCAAACTGTTGGCATTAAAGACATCATCATTCCGCCAGCGCTTTCCGATGCCATGAGTAAACAGGCTCAGGCAGAACGAGAAAGACAAGCGAGGGTTACCCTAAGCACCGCTGAACTTGAAATTGCTGAAAAATTTGAAGAGGCCAGTTTGCGCTACAAGAATAATCCTGTTGCCTTACAGTTGCGAGGCATGAATATGCTGTTTGAAGGGCTGAAGGAGAAAGGTTCTTTGATTATTGTTCCTAGCTCAGCATTGGATTCAATGAATCTAGGAGCCATCGGAGGCATCACTGGACTAGCTCAACACGCTCAAAAAAATAACGAACAAAACAGTAAAACGGAATAACCTATTTAATTCGCTCTTTAGAGGTTAATCATTAGGGGCTGTTGATCTTTCATACGTCCTCGAGACTGAGGTCATTTATTTGGATACCGAGGCGTTTGCCTTGAAGTTTAGTCATTCTAAACGAGAGGTAAACAACGAAGATAGGCGAATAAATGGCTCAGCCCGAAGGGTTTTCCTCAAAACGCACTTACTCGGCGTTGAAACCTGTTTATTTGGATGACCAAACTTCACAGATTTCGCCTTGATTAAGCACATTTTGAGGAAAATCTCGGTGACATATGAAAGATCAACAGCCCCTAGCCTTAAGTTTTATTTGATAACTATTGCTAGTGTTTTTGAAACCTTGGGTATCCCCTAATTTTTTTAAACGTTATGGGTGAATATAGTACTGAGTAAATAAAGGATAATTCATTAAAAGAGCGGTCTTAAAAGTGTTACGAATCCTTAAGCATGGGCTGTTATTTGTAACATTCGTCCTGTAACTATTAAATTCATTAAGACAAACGGCGAGGGTAGATAAAAATGAAAAAGCTAATTCTATCTGGCTTGTTAGGTTTCTTTTGGGTGGGGAGTAAGACATGGGTATTAAAGTAAATCATTTCGCTGCAAAAACAGTAACTTTAGTCTATCAAGGTGATCTCGAAGCATTTGTTATTGAATTTTCAATAGCCGTTATATTAACTGTTATGGCGCTGGGGGGCTACAGTTCTGGCTTGTGGTTGTTATGGATCCCGTGCGGGTTAACTGCAGCAGTCTGTTACTTTGCCGTTATTTATTCAATCTATGGGTATATATCCGACAAATTGGCCAGTAAATCCGTAAAAAATAATGATAATTGACAAGTTATCCATGTTAATTAGAAAAATGAAGGCCGGATTTTCTGGTCTTTTTATGTCTTTAAATTTCCTAATGGAATGTTCGTCGTTAATTGTGAGCTGTATTCATTTCCTCATTTCGCAACGTAAGCACTTCAAAGCCTGATGAGGTGACTAGGATAGTGTGCTCCCATTGAGCTGATAACTTTCTGTCTCTGGTTATTACAGTCCAACCATCTTTCTTTTGTTTGGTTTTATATGAGCCCTGATTAATCATAGGTTCAATTGTAAATACCATTCCTTCTTGTAACGTTATTCCTGTGTTTGGTTTCCCAAAGTGCAAAATTTGAGGATCTTCGTGCATCTCGCGTCCAATTCCATGACCGCAATAATCACGTACTACGCTAAAACCATGCTTTTCAGAATAGCTTTGGATAGCGTGACCTATGTCTCCAATTGTGGCGCCAGGTTTAACACATGCGATCCCTTTCCACATAGCATCGTAAGTCACATCAACAAGCTTTTTAGCGATTGGTAGAACATCACCAATCATATACATCTTGCTGCTATCGGCTATGAATCCGTCTTTTTCTAGGGTTATATCTAAGTTAACAATATCCCGTTCCCGCAGTTTTTTCCCTGGGGATGGCACGCCGTGACAAACGACTTCGTTTATTGATGAGTTTAAAACATACTGATAACCATATTGCCCTTTGCTTGCTGGTCTCGATTTTAATTCGTTTACTATATAATTTTCGACAAAATCGTTGATTTCTAGGGTCGTGACTCCGGCTTTGACAAAATGGTCTAGCACACTAAACACACTAGCAAGCAATCTCCCAGCTTCACGCATTAATGAGATCTCGTCTTGCGTTTTAATTAATATATTACTCATTGACAAGTCTCACTGAGGTGACATTTTGACTTTGCATTTCGCGTTTTAGAATTTCTTCGTAAGTCATAGTCGGATTCTGCTCGGCTAGTCTGCCAATTTTTAACCAGAACTCAGCCTGTGAGTTGATCGACCGCTCCATCACTGTGCTGTTTTTCCTTACATCTTCATGAAGTTTATCTGAAATTTTTACTATACCCATAAAACACCTATTTGAATATGTTGTGCTACATTATGTAGTGTAACGTGTGTTGTTAGTAATTGCTATTGGAAGAAAATTGGACAGGCGCAAATAGACAATATTTTTGATAAGTTTCACAGTTGAAATAAATATCAGCTAGGGGATCGCTTTTTTCAAATTAAACTTCTTAGTAGGGCGTTTTGTGCGGATTTTTTGTGTCTTTTATACTCAAAATTAACAATCTGTTAAAAGAATTGGACTAGTCTTTCTGCTAGACTCCGCGGCTATTTTTTAATCATCGATCATTTATGAGGAATTCAAATGTTTGATTTGATCACCAATAAAGACAGTAACGTTAAAAATGACGTGTTGTCTGGGATCACAGTTGCTTTAGCCCTTGTACCTGAAGCCGTTGCTTTTGCCTTCGTTGCAGGGGTTGAGCCTATGGTTGGTTTATACGCGGCCTTTATGATGGGGTTGATTACGTCTGCCGTAGGTGGCCGACCAGGCATGATTTCTGGTGCCACAGGCGCTATGGCTGTTGTAATGGTCGCCCTTGTCGCGCAGCACGGTGTTCAGTACCTATTTGCAGCGGTCATTTTAGCGGGTTTACTACAATTAATGTTTGGGGTATTTAAGTTAGGTAAGTTTATCAGACTGGTGCCTTATCCCGTTATGTTGGGCTTTGTAAATGGCCTAGCAATAGTCATTTTCCTAGCGCAACTAGGTCAGTTTAAAGTATTAGATGGCTTAGGTGATCACGTATGGATGCAAGGCGAAACCCTTTATTTGATGCTGGGATTAGTGGCTTTGACCATGGCTATCATATTCTTCTTGCCCAAACTAACCACAGCCGTTCCTGCCTCATTGGTAGCTATTGTAGGTGTGACTGCGCTGGTTCATGGGTTAGATTTAGAAGCCAGAACGGTTATCGATTTTGTTCGTGATATGTTACCTGCCGACCAAAAAGCAGCCGCTACTTTGGCTGGAGAACTGCCAAGTTTTTCTATTCCTATGGTGCCTTTTAGCTTAGAGACACTTTATATTGTCTTGCCAACTTCAATCATCTTGGCTTTAGTGGGTTTGATTGAATCTTTGTTAACTTTATCTTTGATTGACGAAATGACTGACACTCGTGGTCACGGTAACAGAGAATGCCTAGGCCAAGGCTTAGCCAATACAGTAAATGGCTTCTTTGGTGGCATGGGCGGTTGTGCCATGATTGGGCAAAGTATGATCAATATTAACTCAGGTGGTCGTGGTCGTTTATCAGGTATTACCGCTGCTTTGGTATTACTTGGTTTTATCCTATTTGCTGCACCTTTGCTCGAAATGATCCCATTAGCTGCTTTGGTTGGGGTGATGTTTATTGTGGTGATTGGCACATTTGAATGGGCTTCATTCAGAATTATCCGCGGTATCAATAAAGAAGATGCTTTTGTGTTGTTTTTGGTCACGGCAGTTACTGTTATTGCTGATTTAGCCATAGCTGTTGTGGTTGGTGTTATCGTTTCTGCTTTAGTGTTTGCATGGAAACATGCCACTCACATCAATGCACGTACTCACACCGATGATGATGGTTGGAAAGTGTATGAGCTTGAAGGGCCGTTGTTTTTTGGTTCAGTTTTACATTTTAAAGATTTGTTCGATCCTAAAAATGATCCTCAAGATGTGGTGATTGATTTCAACGAATCACGGGTTTGGGATTCATCAGGAATTGATGCGATTGATGGATTAGCAGACAAATATAAAGTACAAGGAAAAAAGTTGCATATCAGGCATATCAGCCCAGAATGTCGTGAGTTGATGACCAAAGCGCAAGGTTATGTGGAGATGAATCTAAATGAGGATCCTCGATATCATATTGCCACTGACAAATTAGACTAAAAATCATTGTCATATTATCGAAGCCCAGTATTTACTGGGCTTTTTATTGGGGTATATTATAGGTAGGTGTTTTAAACATTGAAGTTAATTCACCAAGGAGAAATCAATGTACGACTGTAATATTTTGGTAATTGACGATGACAACATTATTCTTGAATTGGTGCAGATCATTCTTGAAGAAGTGACGTCGGGTGAAATTTATGTTTTTTCTGACAGCAAACAAGCGTTAGATTATGTACAAAGTGACAGTATGGATAATATTTCCTTGGTGATGTGTGACTGGTTAATGCCAGACGTTAGTGGCTTAGATATACTCGCTGCGCTTCGCAAATGTAAACCTCATTGCCCATTTTTGATGTTAACCGCTAATGCAACTAAAGAGTTGGTGGTTGATGCTATGCGTTTAGGCGTAAATGATTTTGTTGTGAAACCATTTCACACTAATGATTTGATAACTAAAGTCGAGCGACTTATTCGGGATGCAAATTAGATCGACATATCAATAATAAAAATTTACTTTAACCTTCCAATTTAAGTGGTACCTCATGCAGTTTGACAAAATTATCGATAGAAAAGCGACCTACGCCTACAAATGGGAAAAGTATAAAGGCACAGACATATTACCTATGTGGATTGCGGATACTGAATTTAAATGTGCCCAGCCCATTTTGGATGCGTTACATGCACGTACAGAGCATGGCCTATTGGGATACACAGTGCCAGCGCATCATGTAGAGGCTAATCAAGCCGTAGTAGATTGGATGTCTCGACAATATGCTTGGGAAATTTCAGCCGACTGGATTGTTTGGACACCTGGCGTTGTGCCAGCGTTTAACATTGTATGTAAAGCTTATTGCCAACCAGGTGATAAAGTGATGGTACAAACCCCTAATTACCCTCCTTTGTTAGCGGCGCCTAAAATTAATGGCTTAAATCGAGTCGATATAGGCACAGTTGCAGTTGACGGCCGTTGCAGCATAGATTTTGTCGAATTAGAAAAACAAGCTGCAGATCCTGCCTGTAAATTGTTTATTGTATGTAACCCCATGAACCCCGTGGGCACTGTATTTAGCGCTGAAGAATTGCAGCGAGTGACAGATATCTGCGTCAACAATAATGTACTTTTGTGTTCTGATGAAATTCATTGTGATTTAATTTTAGATGAAGAGGCCAAACACATTCCTGCCGGAAAAATTGCTGAGTTTAAAGGTAAGGTAGTTACCTTAATGGCAGCCAGTAAAACCTTTAATGTGGCGGGCTTAGGTACGTCTTTTGCAATAATTGAAGATCCAAAAACAAGGCTAGAATTTAATAATAGCGCTAAAGGTATTATGCCTTGGGTAACGGTATTAGGTTTAGAAGCGACCATGGCTGCTTTTACACAATGTGACCAATGGCATGGCGAATTAATACAATATCTACGAGCTAATCTAGATTATTTAGAAAAAGAAATCGCCAGTATTGATGGCTTAACACTGTTACGTCCACAAGCGACGTTTTTAGCTTGGATCGATTGTAGTGGTTTAGGTGTGGAAAACCCGCAAAAATACTTTGAAGATAAAGGTGTCGGACCCTCACCAGGTATCGATTTTGGTGACAAAAACTACGTTCGAATTAACTTTGGTTGCCCTCGTTCTCAACTAGAGCAAGCGATTGCTCTACTTAAAGCCTAAAGCTTAAATCTAATAGAAGAAGAGTGCATCACATCAGTTGATGCACTCCGCATCTTGTTTTTTTAATTAATTTTGTCTGCATCAAAGAGATATTTTCATGTGCAATTCTCCCGAAAATAATGCGCTTGGTCTGAGCCCTATCATCTTGTTTGTGTTACTTGTTGTTGGTTCTGGAATTATTACTCAAGACTTTAACACTATGCCTATATTAGTGGCATTTACCCTTAGTACTGCTTATGCCTTAATGCTTAACCGTAAAGATAAAACCTTGTCCTTTACCGATAAAGTCGAATTATTTTGTAAGGGGGGAGGGGACAAGACCATTATATTGTTGGCGATGATTTTTTTGCTGGCTGGGGCTTTTTATGCAGTGACAATAGATATTGGGGCCCGTGATGCCACTGTTAATTGGGCATTACAGTATGTACCTACTGATTGGTTGTTACCTGGTTTGTTTATTATCACCAGTTTTATTGCCTTTGCCATGGGGACTTCCATGGGAACTATCAGTGCCATTACCCCAATAGGTATTGGTTTAGCCAATAGTTTAGGTGTACCTGTGCCATTAGCCGTAGGGATAGTGGTAGGTGGGGCAATGTTTGGTGATAATTTATCTTTTGTCTCAGATACAACTATTGCAGCCACTCAAACTCAGGGTGTGAAACTCAGAGATAAGTTTAAAGCTAATTTATTGATTGTTTTACCCGCGGCTTTGGTAACTGTTGTGATATTAATGTTTGTTGAGATCAATGGCGCTGGGATAGTCACTCCAGAGGATTATGATTTTTGGTTAATCACCCCATATTTAATTATTATTGTATGTGCGCTACTTGGGTTAAACGTGATTACCGTGTTAGGTGTAGGTATTAGCGCGGCATGTGTAGTGGGTATCAGTAAAGGCATTTTTACATTCCCCACTATGTTACACAGCATTCAAAAAGGCATGGGATGGATGCAAGATATGGTGGCAATTGCATTAATGATAGGCGGTATTGTTGCCTTGATGCAAGCATATGGAGGATTGCAGTGGTTAGTTGCTGTTATTAAAAGGCACGTTAAAAGTCGCAAAGGGGCTGAGGCTGGCAGTGCGGCTTTGGTTAGTTTTCTGGATGTGGCAACCGCTAATAATACTATCGCCATTGTCACTAGTGGCCCAATTGCCAAGGATTTTAGCCATCAGTATGATGTTGATCCAAGACGTACAGCTAGCATCTTGGATATTTTTTCTTGTGGGTTTCAAGGTTTAGTTCCGTACGGAGGTCAATTGTTAGCCGCCGCTAGTTTAGCCGGCGTCTCACCTTTTTCACTGACACCTTATTGCTGGTACCCTATGTTGATTTTAATTTTTGGTATGTTGGCCATTGCTACAGGTTTACCAAAATTTAAAACAGATACCAGCCATATAAAGTCATAATTAGAAATTAACCTTAGCACCTAAAACAAATGAACGGGCTGGCAAAGGAGCCACATCTTTTATAAAAGAACTATGAACCTTAGCTAATTCATTGGTTAAGTTATTACCTTTCACGTAAAAAGTTAAATCATTGTCGCCCAATGGAAGATAATAATTAAATGACGCAGAAACTAAGGTATATCCATCGGTTTGAGTTTCATAGTCAGTAATTTTATCTTGCTTGGAATAATAGGTCGCTCCTAGCTCTGCATGCCAATTGCCTTGCTCCCAATGTAACTCAGCTCCAAAACGCATTGGCGGGATCCGAGGTAAATTTTCATTACCATCATCGTTATCGCTCAACTTGGCGCGAGTAAAGTCTGTAAAGCCACTTACACGTAAATTCTCATTTAAATGCCAGTCAACATCAGCTTCAAAACCATAAAGTACGGTGTCTTGCTGGTTAAACGCATATACTGGTGTACCTTCTTCCTCGTCATGGCCTTCTTCCTCATCATGACCGTCTTCCTCTACTTCATGATCGTGGTATTCTAAGCCGGTGTTTTGTTGAAACAAATAGTTGTCGATTTGGTTGTAAAATACACTGAAGTTAGCTTGCAGGTTATCAGTTTGGATCCTGTAAGTGATATCTAAATTATTAGAGATTTCTTTATCAACTGAATGACTAGATTGCACCACAGTAAACTCAATATCATCTGGGTCACTATCATCAATTTCTAAATCAAACCCAGCGCCAACTTCATAAGTAGATGTACTGATATGAAGTCCATTTGAAAATATTTCAGCAGATGAAGGTGCCCGTTCAGAGTAGGCATAGTTTAATGCAAGTGATTGATTATCGTTCACTTTATAAACAAAGCCTGCTGATGCACTGGCTGCTGTATAGGTTAGGTCTTTAAAATCTGCGTCAACTTCGCTATCGATAAAAAAGTCGTTGTCTGGTTTGTGAGATACATGCTCAACTCTACCGCCAAGCTGCCATAAAAAATCGCCAATTGATTTTTCTTCTAGTACAAATAAAGCAGTATTGGTTGAATCGGTGGATGGCGTAAAGGCTTCTTCTCCAACAGCTGAAAATTCAGAATTGGTATAATGTAAACCTACAACGCCTTCCCAGCCATTTGCAGCTTTATGTTTAGCCCAAAGTCTTGATTCAAGAGAGTCATTGGCGAAAGTAGTACCTACCATGCCTTCTTCGATTTCACTATGTTGGTAATCTGTATAAGCACTATGCCAATGTACTTCGGTGAATAAGCCCGAGAGGTTCTTCCAATCTACCATTGATTGAACACGATCTTGTTTCATACGAGCAAACACTTCTTGCTCTTCTTCGTGCTCCTCTTCAACATGCTCTTCGTCGTCGTGGTCTTCCTCCTCTTCATGCTCATGCTCATGATCATCATGAGAATGACCAGGAATACCATAATCCGTTTCTAATCGGCCATAAGATAAAGCAACTGTCACATCGTCACCAATCCAACCTGCTCCAAAAGTAAAACCTTGGGAATCTATATCTGAATTATCAATGGTGTCTATTATGTCACCATCTTCAAGGGCAAATTCAGGCACATCATAATCATCAGTTTTACGCTTAAACGCATCAAGATGCCATGCTAGGTCACCAGAACCGCCATTAAGATCAGTAGATACGGAACGTTCATTTGAAACTGAATCGTAAAGTGCGCTGACTCGGCCTGATGTTTCATCTTGGCGTGTTTTAGGTAAGCGGTTATCAACTACGTTTACCACACCACCAATTGCTCCACTTCCGTATAACAATGTCGATGGTCCACGTAACACTTCGATTTGAGTCGCTGTACTAGTTTCATTGGATGTGACGTGATCAGGCCCGACGCGAGATGCATCAGAACTATCTAATCCATTTTGTATGACTTTTACCCTAGGGCCATCCAGTCCACGAATAATCGGGCTACTAGATACAGGGCCAAAATACGTACTGTTCACTCCCGGTACAGATTTTAATGTTTCACCTAAGGTCGCGCTTTGATTCATTTCTAATTCGTCACCACTTAAAATGGAAACCGGCGTGGCCGACTGCAAAACTGAGCGACCAAGGGGAGAAGCAGTGATAATAAGTTTTTCAATATCACCTTCATCTTTTTGGATTGGTTTCTCTTGTGATAAAGCAGGTTGACTGGCAGTAACTGCTAATATTAATAAGGTGATTTTAGATAAATTAAAAGGCATAAGACATCAGATATTAAACTGTAAGGTGATGTTATATTATAACAATAGTGATTTTGTGCAATCACTTTTTGAATATATTATCTCAACTGTTAATCTAGGGGCTTGTAATAAAGATAATGTGTCTTAGGCATAACAAGGTAAAAGGTAGTGTTAGGTTATGCAAAAATTTGAATCAGCAGCTCATGCCTCGTTAAGCTCATTATGTGAGTCAGAAGAATTATTAGCTGTGTTACATCCTTATGCTTTTATCCAAGGCATTGTTTTTGCTGTCGCCGCTGCACCCGAAATACCTATGCCTGAAAAATGGCTACCTTGGGCGATAAAAACCAGTCATCAACTGACTAGTACTGAGCAAGCAGATAATCTCACCGATATTTTGATGAAAACCTTACAAATACAGCTAAAAGATATGAGTGAGGAAAAAATACAGCTACCACAGGGAATTACGTTTAATCAGGAAGGCAAAGAGCAAAGCTCAGTGGCAGTTTGGTGCCAAGGGATGTTGTTTGGACATAGCCAACTTGAATCAGTTTGGCAAGATGCTTGGAACAAAATGCAAGTGAGTGAAATGACACAAATGCAGCAACTTCAAAAAGACTTAAGCCATTGTTTATATATGTTCTCTACTTTCGCGGATATTCCACTTGCAGTTAAACAAGCTGAAAGTAGAGGTAACGATCAATTGCTTAATATATTGCCGAAGATATTTTTGTCTTTTCCGCAAACCTTAAAAACCTATGTTGGATTATCTGGAAGGTTGGTGGACTATTTGCCTAATCAGTTTGAGACCTTCGAACAGAAATAAGCAGCTAAGAGGTACGATCTTCAACTAGCTCGCAAAGCAAAAGAATTTAAACCACAGAGGCAAAAAGTAAATATATCTTTTCTCTGTGCAGCGTCAGCGCTCCTTTTCCTCTGTGGTGAATAGCTTTTATCTTTAGCTCGAAACTGCATAGCCCTATCACTTGATAGTTTTTATTTTCGTGTTGTTAATCTGTATACTGCTGCTCAAAGTCAATCTCTTTAATATTAAGTTATTGATTTAAAATAAAAACAAATAAAATTTGGGAAATTAATTATGAAAATTATGATAAGGAGCAACAATGTTGCAATACTTACCTTGTGCTTGTTTATTGTGTCTGCTTGTACAGTTGACAGTAAATTGAACACCACTGAGCCAGTTAAAAATGGCGTAAAATTAACCAATGAAGCTATATACGGTAACTGGGAATACAACGCCAAAAGACCAGGTGCAGTGCGCTGGTTAGATGAAGGCGCCAATTATAGTGCCTTAGAAACTGCACCAGGTTATGAAGATGCCGAGCTTGAAAAAGATCAATACGGTGACGACATCAAGGTGTATGAGGAAATTGTAAAATACGATCCTGCTACCTTAGAACGCACTGTGTTATTACCTTTAAAACAACTGATTCCACAAGGATCAGATAAAGCCTTAGCTGTAGACGATTACCAATGGTCTGACGACAAATCTAAGATCTTGATTTACACCAATGCAAAATATGTTTGGCGTAAAAAAGATCGCGGCGATTATTGGATCCGCGACCTTAATACTGATGATTTATGGCAATTAGGTGGCGAGTTATCGGCACCAGCAGAAATGATGTTTGGTAAGTTTTCACCCGATGGTTTGAAGTTTGCTTATGTGTGGCAGAACAACATCTATGTGCAAGATCTAAAGTCACGAGAAGTAAAAGCACTGACCTCCGATGCTTCAAACACTATCATCAATGGGCTATTCGATTGGGCTTACGAAGAAGAATTTTCGATCCGCGATGGCTTCCGCTGGAGTCCAGATAGTAAGCGTATCGCCTATTGGCAAATGGATACTCACGCAGCTAAAGACTTTTTGATCATCAATAACACCGACACGCTTTATCCTGAAGTGACCGCGATACCTTATCCCAAAGTAGGTGAAGAAAATGCAGCTGCTCGTATCGGTGTTGTTAGCCTAGATACGCCTAAAACTCAGTGGGTAGAACTACCAGGTATTGCCAAAGATATGTACGTACCACGTATGGACTGGGCGAATAACAGTGAGCAGTTATTGATTCAGCAATTTAATCGTAAACAGGATACCAATACCTTGTTTTACGCAGATGCCAATACAGGCAAAGCCGAAGCATTTTTAACTGAAAAAGAAGATACCTTTATTGAGTTAATGATTGAGCCTAAGTGGCTTAAAAACTCGGATGACTTTATTTGGCAGAGTGAAAGAGATGGCTGGAAACATATTTATCTTGTATCTCGCGATGGTAAAAAATATCAAGATCTGACTCCTGGTGAGTTCGATGTTACTGAGCTAGTTTCAGTTGATGAAAAGAATGGGTGGTTGTATTTTATTGCCTCTCCAGACAATGTATCGCAACGATACTTGCAACGCACTCGTTTAGACGGCAGCGGTAAGATGGAGCAAGTTACGCCAAATCAATTTAGTGGTAGCAATTCTTATAAAATTTCTGCTGATTCCAGCTGGGCTATCCATACCCATTCTTCGTTTTTGTCACCACCGGTTTATAGTTTAATTTCACTGCCTGATCACAAAGCGCATCATGTGCTTGAAGATAACGCTGCTCTTTCAGCAAAACTCGCTGAGTTAAACATAGGTGACGTTGAATTTTACAGCGTAAAAGCCCAAGACGGCTTACGTTTAGATGGGTATATGTTGCGGCCCGCTGAACTCGATAAAAGCAAAAAGTATCCATTAATCCATTATGTATACGGTGAACCAGCTGGGCAAACTGTGCGCGATGCTTGGCAAGGTAATCGCGGTATGTGGGGCATAATGATGGCACAACGCGGGTTTGTTATTTCTTCCATTGATAATCGAGGTACAGCGGCACCTAGAGGTCATGATTGGAGACGCTCTATTTACGCTGGCGACGGTAGCTTAGAAACTCAAGATCAAGCAGATGCTATCAGTGCCATGTGCGGCCGGTGGAGCTATATCGACTGTGATCGTGTCGGAGTTTGGGGGCATTCTGGTGGCGGCTCTTTAACCCTCAACTTACTGTTTAGGCATCCAGATGTGTTTAAAGTGGGTGTGTCACAGGCACCAGTACCTGATAAAAGATTGTATGACTCTATTTATCAGGAGCGTTATTCAGGCTTGTTAGAAGACAATTTTGAAAACTATACCAAGGTTTCAGCTATTACCCATGCCGCCAAATTAGAAGGGAAATTGTTGTTAGTTCATGGCACAGGTGATGACAATGTGCACTATCAAGGAAGTGAGCGATTAATCAATGAGTTAATCAAACACAATAAACAATTTGACCTGATGTCTTACCCTAATAGACGTCACGGTATTGTTGAAGGTAAAGGCACTTCATTGCACTTAAGTACCATGCGAGCGAATTATTTTATTAATAATTTGTAATCTCAGTAGATTAACGTGACTAGATTAGACGGCGGCCTTTAAGTTTTAGAGGTCGCCGTTTTTTATACGAATTATTTTTGATTTCGAGACTTAAAACACGCTTCGCGCCATCATCCCTGATGGTTTTTGCCTCGGATCCTTTCGAGCCAGTTACTCTTTTTCAACAGCAAAAAAGAGTAACCAGAAAATGCCGCTCGCTACCAAAGTTTTTAACCGCACAAAAAGGCTTATTTTAGGGTCGCTACAAATGTGTCTTTTCCTACCCGATGTGAACGCTTAAACCTAGTCAATCATACGTCCATGATAATCGGCACCCAATTTCGACTTCCCTGTCGAGCTGTTCAACTGGGCGAAGCCGTGCTTCTAAAACAACCAGTTTCATCCATGCCATTTGCCCCTAAAATAAGCCTTTTTGTGCTGAAACTTTAAATGCGGGAACCAGAGCAGTGGCGGAGCCACCAAAGAATGAAATCGGCGTAGCCGATAATTAACGAGCATGTCATTAGGTAGGAACGACTGAAAACGACCTGCTAAATACCAAAAATGATTGGATGAAGAACATAGTTTGACGAGCGGCCCTTTTTGCTTACTTTTTGTGGCTGTAGACAAAAAGTAAGTCGCACAGAAAGGATTCTGTGAGAAAAATATCAGGTGGGAGCCGCGCGGGAAAATGGTGCGTAGCTCTGCCTTTATATATTCGGCTCAAATGT
>NZ_BAEO01000029.1 GCF_000314995.1 Paraglaciecola arctica BSs20135
GTTTCTTTATTTAACTTTTATAAAGTTAAGAATTAAGTGCTTCTGGTTTTTCTTTACTATCAGAGAAAAATTCAAAACTTAATGCATCATTTTTCAACGCAATTTTCACACTTCCACCTTGAGTCAAACGTCCAAACAATAACTCATGGGCTAATTCTTTCTTAACATGTTGTTGAATAACCCTAGCCATAGGACGTGCGCCCATGTTTTTGTCATAGCCTTTATCACCTAGCCAATCACGGGCTTGGTTAGTGACTTCAAGTGACACACCTTTGTTATCAAGTTGCACTTGTAGTTCAACAATAAATTTATCCACTACTTGCAGGATCACATCTCTATTAAGATGATTAAACCAAACGGTTGCATCTAGCCTGTTTCTAAATTCAGGTGTGAAAATTTTCTTGATCTCAGACATGGCATCATGGCTATGATCCTGCTGTTTAAAACCAATAGAGTTACGAATGGTTTCCTGCACGCCAGCGTTAGTGGTCATGACTAACACAACATTTCTAAAGTCTACTTTACGGCCGTTATTATCCGTTAAGGTTCCGTGATCCATAACTTGTAATAATATGTTGTAGATATCGCTGTGGGCTTTTTCTACTTCATCTAACAAAATCACTGAATACGGGTTTTTAATGACTGCATCGGTTAATAACCCGCCTTGATCGAAGCCCACATACCCTGGAGGTGCACCAATCAAACGACTCACCGCATGACGTTCCATATATTCAGACATATCAAATCGTAATAATTCTACGCCCATAACCTTGGCCAGCTGCGCGGTGACTTCAGTTTTACCCACACCAGTTGGGCCAGCAAACAAAAAGTTACCAATAGGTTTAGTTTCATTACCCAAACCAGAACGAGATAAGCGAATGGCATCCGTTAGGGTATCTATGGCTTCATCTTGGCCAAATACCACCAATTTCAAATCACGATCTAAATGTTTAAGTACTTCTTTGTCAGAAACCGACACTGACTTTTCTGGAATGCGCGCAATTTTAGAAATGATATGTTCAATATCACTCACACCTATGGTTTTTTTACGTTTGGAGGCAGGCAACAAACGTTGGCTAGCGCCCGCTTCATCGATGACATCAATAGCTTTATCGGGCAAATGACGTTCATTAATATATTTCGCTGATAATTCAGCTGCAGCGCGAATAGCTTTATGGGTAAATCGCACACTATGGTGGGCTTCGTAACGAGATTTTAATCCCATCAAAATTTTGGTGGTATCACTTACGGTAGGCTCTATTACATCCACTTTTTGGAAACGACGGGCTAAGGCACGATCTTTTTCGAAAATACCTTGGTATTCTTGATAGGTCGTTGAGCCCATACAGCGTAACTCGCCACTACTTAGTTTCGGTTTAAGCAAGTTCGATGCATCCATTACCCCACCAGAAGCGGCCCCCGCACCAATAATGGTATGTATTTCATCAATAAACAAAATAGCATCAGGGCACTCTGCTAACTCTTTCAAAATACCTTTAAGGCGTTTTTCGAAATCACCACGATATTTAGTGCCTGCCAATAACGCCCCCATGTCTAAAGAATAAACGGTGGCTTCTGCAATCACCTCTGGCACTTCTTTATTCACGATACGATAAGCTAAACCTTCGGCAATAGCGGTTTTACCCACCCCTGCCTCACCAACCAGTAAAGGGTTGTTTTTACGACGACGACATAATATTTGAATACTACGCTCTAATTCGCTGTCGCGACCTATGAGCGGATCAATTTTGCCGTCTTTGGCACTTTGGTTCAGGTTAGTCGAATACTTATCCAACATAGACTCTGCTTCTTCATGCTCGCTGGTTTCATCGCCACTTTCACTGTGTGCTGGTGATTCATCGTCAACTTTGGATACACCATGAGAGATATAATTCACTACATCTAAACGTGTCACATCAGATTTTTTCAATATATAAACGGCTTGAGACTCTTGCTCACTAAAAATGGCTACCAATACATTGGCGCCAGTGACTTCCTCTTTACCTGATGACTGCACGTGAAATACCGCACGTTGCAGTACACGTTGAAAACCAAGGGTTGGCTGAGTTTCTCGCTCGTTACCCTGTTCATCCAACAATAAAGGGGTGGTATCTTTTACAAAATCAGTAAGTTCTTGTTTTATTGACTCAATATTGGCGCCACAGGCCTTCAACGCATCTTTAGCTGCGTTATTATCAAGCAAGGCAAGTAAGAGATGCTCAACCGTCATAAACTCATGACGATGCTCTCTGGCAAAAATGAACGCTTCATTTAGCGTCTGCTCTAGATCTTTATTTAACATAAGAATGCCCTCTGACTACTAGCCTATTCGAAGATTGTACTTTTCTCAATCCAATCATCACGCTTGTTCCATGGTACACATGAGTGGATGTTGGTGTTCTTTTGCGTATCGACTAACTTGCATCACCTTCGTTTCTGCAATCTCTGCAGTATATACGCCACATACTGCCCTACCATGGTAGTGAACAGTAAGCATTATTTGTTGTGCTTTTTCACCATTCAAATTAAAAAATCGCATAAGTACGTCAATTACAAAATCCATTGGGGTGTAATCATCGTTATTTAATAACACTTTATACATGGGTGGTGGTGCAGCTTTCTTCTTTACTGCATCAATGTCTTTAAGACGCTCAATATCTATGGTGTTATCTTTACTCATAATTCACTTATTTAGCCCAAATATTTTAAGATAATTCCTGTGATTGCAACTATCACTAATGTTACAGCAATCTTACATTTTCAAGGAAATGTTAAATTCACCTTGACAAAAACAGGTTAAAAAACCTACATTTTAGATTGACGGTTGTATTGAGTAGTTAACACGTCTTTCCCTAAACATTAGTGTGGGGGCAAAGTTGTATTAGTTCAAGGGATTAAAAAGGAAGCAGATGTATGGCAGTCGGCAAAGTAAAATGGTTCAATAATGCCAAAGGTTTTGGTTTTATTGTACCCGATGATGGTGGTGAAGATATTTTCGCCCATTACTCAACAATACAGATGGAGGGCTATCGCTCTCTCAAAGCAGGCCAAGAAGTAAAATATGAAGTTCAGCAGGGCCCTAAAGGGTTGCATGCAGAAAATATTGACTTCAAAGGTGAGCCTGAAAGATAAATTATTATCTGAAATATAAAAAGCAGACATTAAGTCTGCTTTTTTGTGAGTGCATAGTTTGCGCTTAGGTAACGCCCCGTCAATACAGGGCGCGCATTAATTAACTAGCAGCAATAATATCGTTCAATGTAGCACTTGGACGCATTGCTTTCGTTAATAAGGCTTCGTCTGGGTAGTAGTAACCACCAATGTCTGCGGCCTTACCTTGAGTCGCATCGATTTCTGCCATGATTTTGTCTTCATTAGCAGATAACGCTTCAAACATAGGTTTGAATTTCGCAGCCAACTCTTGATCATCAGTTTGTTTAGCCAAGATTTCTGACCAATACATAGCTAAGTAGAAATGACTCCCTCTATTATCAAGCTGACCAGCTTTACGTAAAGGTGATTTACCTTCAGTCAACAATTTCTCGGTCGCTTTATCTAAAGCTTCACCCAACAATTTTGCTTTACTGTTGTCAGTCTTGATAGCTAAATCTTCAAGAGATACCGCTAACGCTAAAAACTCACCTAGTGAATCCCAGCGTAAGTGCCCTTCTTCAACAAATTGCTGAACATGTTTCGGCGCAGAACCACCAGCTCCAGTTTCAAACAATCCACCACCAGCCATTAGTGGCACAATAGATAACATTTTAGCGCTGGTTCCCAACTCTAAAATTGGGAACAAATCAGTAAGATAATCACGTAAAACGTTACCCGTTACTGAGATAGTATCTAGTCCACGTATCACTCTTTCCATTGTATAACGCATAGCGCGAACAGGAGCCATTATAGAAATATCTAGGCCTTCGGTGTCATGATCTTTAAGATATTCAGTCACTTTTAAAATCATTTGAGCATCGTGGGCTCTTTCATCATCCAACCAGAAAACTGTTGGCATACCAGATTGACGAGCTCGATTAACAGCCAACTTAACCCAATCACGAATAGGTGCGTCTTTGGCTTGGCACATTCTCCAGATATCACCTTCTTCAACAGCATGTTCGATTAGAACAGTACCGTCTTGATCAACAACCTGTACTTTACCGTCACCGGTCATTTCAAAGGTTTTGTCGTGTGAGCCATACTCTTCGGCTTTTTGCGCCATCAAACCAACGTTAGGCACTGTACCCATAGTTGTTGGGTCAAACGCTCCGTGAGTTTTACAGAAATTGATGGTTTCTTGATAAATAGTCGCATAAGTACTTTCTGGAATAACGGCCTTAGTATCATGTAACTTGCCATCTGGACCCCACATTTGACCAGAGCTTCTAATCATTGCTGGCATAGATGCGTCAACTATTACATCACTAGGTACATGTAGATTAGAAATACCTTTATCTGAATTAACCATAGCAATAGGAGGACGATCAGCGTAACAAGCATTAATGTCGTGCTCAATTTCAGCCCTCTGAGACTGTGGTAAAGTCGATATCTTATCGTATACACTACCTAAACCGTTATTTGGATTAACACCTAACTCGTCAAACAAAGTTTGGTATTTATCAAATAATTTTTTGTAGAAAACTTTAACACAATGGCCAAAAACAATTGGATGGGACACTTTCATCATGGTCGCTTTTACGTGCAACGAGAATAACACCCCAGTTTTTCTGGCATCTTCAATTTGTTCTTCAAAAAATTCACATAAAGCCTTTTTGCTCATGCGCATACCGTCAATAACTTCACCGGCCAATAAATCAATTTTCGGTTTAAGTACAGTGACATTGCCTGACTTATCAGTGAATTCTATATTTACATAACCAGCTTTAGACACAGTGACTGACTTTTCGCCAGAGTAAAAATCACCTTTACGCATATGAGCAACGTGAGTTTGTGAGGCTTGACTCCACGCTCCCATTGAATGCGGATGCCGTTTAGCATAATTTTTAACTGCAACAGGTGCACGACGGTCAGAGTTACCTTCACGTAACACTGGATTTACCGAACTACCAAGAACTTTACCGTAACGAGCTAAAGTATCTTTTTCTGCATCTGTCTGAGCATCTTCAGGAAACTCAGGTAAATCAAAACCGTGGCTATTTAATTCTTTAATTGCCGTTCTTAACTGTGGAATAGAAGCACTGACGTTAGGCAATTTTATAATGTTAGTTGACGCTACTTGAGTCAAAGCCCCTAATTCAGCTAAAGCATCTGGTACTTGTTTGTCAGCTGGGAGAAGATCGCCGAATACTGACAAAATACGAGCGGCTAATGAAATATCACTTAATTCAACTTCAATCCCTGCACTTGAAGTAAAGCTGCGAATAATGGGAAGCAGTGAATAAGTAGCAAGCGCCGGCGCTTCGTCCGTTTTAGTGTAGATAATCTTTGACTTGGAAATTGTCATTATAAGCCTCATGTTTATGACAAAACACTGACAACCCACATTTTCGCGATATAATAAACACGCAAAGTCACAATTTTGTGACACTATGGGTCGGTGTTTTATACCGAAATTAGAAAATGTCTTGCCTAGATTGAGTCTAGAACAAGAGTAAATAATATATGGGTTGATCTGAGAAGTTCAAGTTTTGTATGCATAATAAATGCTGTAAATCACACTTTCACCCAATAATGTACATCAATCAATCAATTTACGGCCTTACTTAGTAGGTAAATAGTAGTTAAATATGTCCAATAAGCCTTACTCACGTAAAAAAATCATAGCTAAACCTGCAATCACCTCCCCAGTTAAAACACGTATTGTCTTGTTTAATAAACCATTTGATGTTCTGACCCAATTTACCGACCAAGAAGGCAGACAAACCCTCAAGGATTTTATTCCTATACAAGAGGTTTACGCCGCTGGTCGCTTAGACAAAGACAGCGAAGGGTTATTGGTTTTAACCAATGATGGCAAGTTACAAAATAAACTCGCCTCACCTAAGTTTAAAACAAATAAAACCTATTGGGTGCAAGTAGAAGGCATTCCTCTACCTCAAGACTTAGAACAATTGCGTACAGGCGTTAGCTTAAAAGACGGTATGACCCAACCAGCCAAAGTCGAATTAATTGACGAACCCGATTTATGGGATCGCAACCCGCCTGTGCGTTTTAGGCAAAACAAGCCGACTAGTTGGTTATCTATTACCATTTCTGAAGGCAGAAACCGTCAGGTTAGGCGTATGACGGCGCATATTGGGTTTCCTACTTTGCGGTTGGTTCGGTATAGCGTGGGGGATTGGAGTATTGAGGGGATTGGGAATGGGGAGTATGTGGAGGTTTAGTTTTTTTGAATCTCACATTTTATGTGAGATTCAAAAGTATAAAGCATGCGCTGCGCTTACTGGCTTCCTTGCCAGTTTTTGACTCGAGTCCTTTCGAGCCAGTTACTTTTTTTATAAAGTGCCTCCTTGCACTTTACCTTTCAGGCCAGCTAAAGCTGTTCCATATTTATCCCGTAAATATGGTCAACAGCAAAAAAGAGTAACCAGAAAACACCGCTCGCTAGTAAAGTTTTTAACCACACAAAAAGACTTATTTTAGGGTCGCTACAAATGTGTCCCTCCAACTTTCGCTCAAATGACGTCCTGTCATTTGCCCCTAAAATAAGCCTTTTTGTGCTGAAACTTTAAAGGCGGAAAAAGCAGAGGCAAAGCCACCTAAGATAAAACCGTGATATGTGGTTAGTAGTTTTGCAAATGACTAAGCAGGCGCAATGAAAAAACTAAACGGGCGTCACGCATTTTATTAAATTGTTATGCAGCTTGAAGATTTGACATACTATAAAAGGTATATATACTTTTAAGTATGTGGACGATATTTGAACATAAAAAATTAGATAAACAGTTATCGAAAGCTCCAATTGAAATCCAGAAGCGATATGAAAAATGGAAGGATATTGTTGAGTTATCTGGCCCTTCTGGTTTGAAGTTGATTCGTGGTTTTAACGATGAGGCTCTTTCAGGAAATTGGAAGGGATTTCGTTCTTCACGTCTCAATCAACAATATCGTATTATCTACTCTGTAAAAAATGGGGAAATGGTTGTTCATGTCCTTGAAGTATCTCCCCATGACTATCGAAGGAGGTCGTAGTGAAAAATTTTCAAAAGGCAAAAAAACGTATTTCTGTATCGAGCGGAGAGTCTGTTCGGATTATACGAGAACTTCAAGAACTCAGTCAAAATGAGCTAGCTAGACTTGCCAATATCCCTCAATCCACCATTTCTGCAATCGAAAATGGTCGTGTTAATCTTGGAATTGAACGAGCTAAATCTCTAGCAAGGGCTTTAAGATGTCATCCCGCAGTTCTCGTGTTTCCTGGATGGGATGTTGAAAATGAGAACGCTGCATAATCGGGTAGCCGAGGGCGTTTCACTCGAAGCCTATTGAGACAGCCATTGTAACAAATCAATAAAATTACAATTAAATCAATGCATTATAAAAAACATATTGCAAGAAACTCATTTATTAAAATTTTAAAGTCGAAAGCGCAGTGGCGAACACTAATTGAACACTCACATTAACAAACCAATCAACTCATCAAGCTGAAATTAGTTGAGCATGGCATTAAGTTAGGTGGAGACGGTCTATTTCTTTATCTTCGTCAGGAAGCCTGAACTAACGTGACTGTCCCAATAGGGTTTGGGGAAGACATAGTTGAGGGGTTAATTTAAGTGGTACAGTCTGGAAAAAAAGTCATCGAGATTTTTTCTACTACAACACATTCAATGGTTTTTATCCTACAAGATAAACTAGACATATGGGCTGAATGGTTGCAGTTTGACGGGCAATCAAAATCGAAAAAATGGGATATGCACAACCCACCCCAAATGCTCTTGCAAAGTTACGAACAAAATCAAAAGAACGTTGATGGCAAAATGCGGATAGTACCCGACATTGGAAACTTTAATCCGGGCGATATAATACTAAGCAAAATGGCAGCTGAGCGATTGGAAAACTTTTGGCTACGATTTGGTGAACTGTTACCCCTAGATGTAGAAGGTGTGACTTATTTTTATTACAACGTTACCAACGTGATTGAAAACGCTGTAGATTTTGAAAAAAGTATAAAAGGTCGTCGAGGCCAATTACGTAGACCCGCATTCATTGCCGATGCGATACCAGATGATCTACAAATATTTAAGATCCCCGAACAACGCTTTGCTTCTCTTTATGTGTCTGGACATGGCTTTACTAAATTAATACAAGAACAAGGCTTAAAGCTTGGCGTTTATATCTTCCCAGTCTGGTCCCCTTCTACAGGAGTTGTACCCCAACCCAGTCTTTTTGAAGACTATAGTGCCCCACATGGTTAAATAGATACGACCACCCTAGTTAAGACATAATAGCCTTAACGATCGATAGGGTCAGATCACTTTGATTTTAAAATGACTTATTCTGAATTTTTTACAAGTACGAAAACAGTGGCGAAGCCACCAAATTCGTTCTCTGTGAAGCCGATGCTTTTCCCCCTACCCTCGACTCAAGGCTCGTCAACTAGTATAAATATTTATCTTCCTTGCCATTGAATAAAGCACACGAGAATTGTTATGAATGTAGAAGAAAACTCTGAGCTGCTTCCCACAAAATTAACAGGACAAAACATTTATCTGAGAACAGCAAAGATGTCGGATTTTGAGGCGATTAAAATCTATAGACAAGATCCTGAAAACTCCAGATATATTAGACCACCTGAAAATGACGATGAGACACTAAGGATCGTCGATGGACTATGCAAACCATGGCGATTCAAAGAAGGACAATGGAATGGTTTTGTGATTTGTCTGACCGGTGATGACACTGTTATTGGTGAAATAGTTTTTAGAGTAGAAGATTGGCATAACCAAAGAGCTGAGATTGGCTATCGAATTAACCAAACCGCAGCTGGTAGAGGGGTGTGCACAGAAGCTTTAAAGTTGCTTGTGGATTTATTATTTAAAGACCTAGGCTTCTTTAAGTTGGTAGCCAAATGTGATCCTAGAAATACTGGTTCATATCGAGTAATGGAGAAACAGGGATTTAAAAGAGAGGCCTTTTTTAAAGAACACTATTTGCTAGGGGATGAATGGACTGATCAATACGACTATGGCCTACTCGCATCAGAATGGAACAAACGTAGCTAACCATCCCTTTAGGGAGTTAAATTTATTATTTTAGACCTTAAACATTCTTTTAAGGATTATTACAAGAGCCTACTGGGACTTTCATTGTAACAAACCAGTAGCCTAGCTGAACACAAGCTCGGGGGCTGACTTGAGGATTTTAAGAGCGTTTGATTTTACTGTTTAAAATAAATGTTCTTCCTGAGTGATGTTATAAACACTTATTGAAAAATAATTAACAACAAATTGAACTTATGTTGTTACTACCCCTCTGAATATATAGTTTTTATGTGTGTTCTCATTTTAAGCCTGATTTTATCAGGCTTTTTTTTGCCTGTTATACGCATTATCAGAACCTTCTTAATTAGGATTGGAGTCAAAATAATTCGATGTCATTCGTGGATGGGTTATCAGTTCACATTGGTATCTGGGTTTTTATTGGGTCACTCCCAACGTCATTCTTGGATGTCCATGCAGCTGTGTATGATTATTGAAAATACTTCAAATCGTCTCATTTGATAAGGAGTTGTGCGTATTCAGCGGTTTTTTCAAATTTGCGAGCGGCTTGTTGTAAGCGATTCACTATTTTAATATCTGTTGTTTTATTAATTGCAATATAGCTACTGCGTTGGTTTTCTGGGGCTATTTCTTTGTAGCTAATAGCGACCTCTGATCTTCCTCTTTTATTTAGGATGTTTTTAACGTTATCAGGATCGCCATACACTAAGTCAACTCGGCCATTTTCTAGTAAAGTAACCACTAGTTCCTCATCAGTGACAACATACAGGTTTTCCTGCTCTGAGAAGCCATGTGAGGTGAGCTCCTTGTACCCTGCAGAGCCTTTCACTAGGGCGATCAATTTTTGCTTAGCTTGCTGCATATTATCGACATAATTTTCTGGCTTGCTTGTTAATGAGATAAATACTCTTGTTAAATTACTGACCTTTATAAGCCAATAAAAATCATCTTCCCGTTCAGGTGTTTTTATCATACTTAAAATTAAGGTATTAGGATTATTGCTCGCGGTTGCAAAAGCACGTACCCAAGGCATAAACTCAACTTTGGCATCGAGTTGTGCTTCTTTTAAAATGGCTTGAAGGATCTCAATGGAAGGACCTTTACTCTCACCGTTTTCATAATATTGAAGTAGGCGATTGTCATTGGCTACTGCTAATAAATTAGTCTCAATACTTTCCTTCGCTAAAGCGCATATAGAAGCGCTAATACATAAAAAGAATACCAATGAGTTTATTGTAAATTGCATAATTACATCTGTTTTTGAGTGCACAGTAGAATAGACGTTACTTCAACTCTAATCAATGAACGACAAGCTGATTTGGCGGAAAGAGAGTTACCATTCCTTTATTAATTAATCACTCAATAACATAAAACGCCCCACATTTTTATGGCATTTGTACCTTATAACATCCCTTTAAGGCGTTTAGTGTTTGCTGTTGATAATATTAAAGACTAGAGAGATTAAGTTTTATTCTTCAGAAATCTGTTTTTATTCTCTGTACTAGGCAACATACAGCTGTCGTATTTACCAAATAAAGAGTATCGATTAAGGGCGATGCGATCATAAAACCAGTTTCTTATGCCTTTAGCGATAATTTTGAATATATACAATAATCGCCATGGTATTGGGAGTTTATTTATAACATTTAAAAATGCGTCACTTTTGTCAAAAACTTGATTACCTTCGACGTACAACATCGTATCAAAATGCTCGGTTGGCATTTTAAAGTGACCTAATATACTTTGACCTTCGGGTGATTGAACGCTACATAATTTAAAACGCTGTTGTTTATCGAACCTAATGATAAATCGACTCCAAACATTACAGAGCTTGCAAACACCATCAAATAAAATGACGCAATCATTTTCAGCAATGTTAGGTGGGAGTTTTTTAATAGTCATAAACACTCCTCATTATTGACCATACCTTAAGGTTAAAGTGATTTATTTTTGTTAGTTTCATTCAATAAAATAAGGCTAAAACCTATTAAGGCAATATTCGTGGTAACGGGGTTAAATGCTTCAATCAAAATAAGAGGCTGCAAAACAGCAACAAAGCCTAATAATCCAGTTAGTCCGATAATATTTAACAAAATAATGGCTTTGGAACGATACAAAATAAAAAATAACACGCCAAAAATAACTTCCCCTACCCCAGCTGATTTTGTCACCCAATAAGAAAGCTCACTTGATAAACCTATACTCGCCGTCATCGCTTTTTCCAATGGTGCAATATGAATAAGTTTTGGAAAAATCCCATGATATAACCAACTAAATGAAATGATAAAACGTGCAATTTGTATTGATGACAAGGTTAACCTCATGATTTATTAACTTCAGACTGAATCACTATTTCATGTAAAAAATACACTATAAAAAACGACACCTGTTATTTGTAATATACAGCACAACTTGCTTCTGAATGAGAAATTATCATGATTGACTTGATAAGTTCTAAAGGGGAGTTTAACAACACACCATGATAACTCCGCTGCAGCACATAAAACGTTTTGTTTGTGATAACACAACACTGATTGAAAAATAATTAGCTACAAATTGAACTTATGCTGATACACCCCCTCTGAGTATATAGTTTTTATGTGTGTTCTCATTTTAAGCCTGATTTATATCAGGCTTTTTTTTTACTATTTTTCGACTTTACGGCTAAAAATACTTTTCCTTGCTTCCATAACATATTCACTGCATTGTTCACTGGAACTGCGCTTGCAGACACAAGCAATTAAAGTTTCAGCTCTCCTTTCAGATTTAAAGCACTTGCAAATTTAAAACCAACTAATACTGTCTACTTTCTATCAAACTTGAATGTCCGATTGAATATAGCGGACACTTTTATTGTCCGAACGGACACTTCAAAACAATAATTGGACACTGAAATTATTCAAAGTGCAAATATAATTCAATAAAAACAGTGGGTTATGAACATTATAATTATTGGCACACTCTTCGCAATACTCCGTATACAAAACAACACCGTGAAATGAATATGATTAACTCTACAGACGGACAAGACCAAGTAATACCCAAAATGGCAAGTAATAAACCTTGGGGTAAAATAGTTGCGGGCACTATTATTTTTACAGCCTCGGTGTGGTTTATATTACCCACTTTAAGTCAATGGACAGGTGGCGTTCCAAGCGTTGAACCACAGACAATTACTCGTTCTGAAGTATTTAACGGCACACTAATTCGAGATGTCGCGGTTAATGGAAAACTAGTTGCAGCAAACGCCCCTACCCTATACAGCTCCGAATCAGGACAAGTTACCTTGTTAGCTAAGCCTGGTGACATCGTTAAAGAAGGAGCGATCGTCGCAATAGTATTGAGTCCAGAATTACAATCAACCATTAAACAAGCGACCGCAAAATTAGAAAGTCTAAAAATTGATGCTAGTCGAGGTGAGTTAAATGATCTTGAGTCGAAACTTGATTTAGAACGTATTCTTGATACTGCGAGTATTCGCATTAATGCCAGTAACCGAGAACTGGCTCGCGCTGAGCTTTCTTTTAAAAAACAAGTCATCAGTGAGATCGATTTGGTCAGCAAGCGTGATGCAAAACTCGAAAGTGAATTATTGTTCAAACATGCAGAAAAACGGGTTGAATTGGCGAAAAAACGCCTTGAATTTGAAAATAAAACTCGTGATTTTTCAGTTAAAAGCCAACAGCTGATCGTTGATGAACTACAACGTCGCGTTGAACTACTAAAAGTTCGCGCTCCCGTTAATGGCGTTGTGGGTAACTGGTTAGTACAAAAAAAAGAGAGAGTAAATGATACTCAGGCCATTATGACAATTGTTGATTTAAGCCATTATGAAGCTGAACTCAATGTGCCAGAGTTTTACGCTGATGATTTAGGACTCGGTCTTGATGTACAAATGAAAATTGCTGGAAAATCACTTATTGGCAAAGTGATCTCAATCTCGCCAGAAGTGAAAAATAGTCAAGTGATGGTAAAAGTCTCGGTTGATAACCTTTCTGACATTCAGTTACGTCAAAACCAACGACTCAATGCACGTATAGAATTTGAAAAGAAAGAAAATGTACTAATGGTAAAACGTGGCAGTTTTTTAGCGAGTCATGGCGGGCAAGCTGCTTATGTGATCAATGGCGAACAGGCTTACCAAAAACCAATCACTATAGGTTCACAAAGTGTTGAATTTATTGAAATAACATCCGGATTAAACGCAGGTGACAGCATCATTATTTCTTCAACTGAAAAGTTTGATACTCACTCGACCATCTTATTAAATTAATCATCATATTAATAAATATACGAACAAAACTAATTAGCTCGATAAAAACATTATTTAGGAAAAACTATGCTTAACATGAATAACATTAGCCGAATTTACCGCAGCGACACTATTCAAACACATGCGTTGCGCGACTTTAATTTACAAGTAAACGCCGGCGAATTTGTAGCCGTAACTGGGCCTTCAGGCTCTGGAAAGTCAACATTCTTAAATGTCGCAGGCTTATTGGATAGCTTTGATGAAGGTTCATACGAGCTTGATGGAGTCAATATTCAAGGACTAGGTGATGACGAGCTATCACGACTACGTAATGAAAAAATTGGCTTTATTTTTCAAAATTATAATCTCATTCCAGATTTCACATTGTTTGATAATATTGATATGCCATTACGCTATCGCAGTTTTAATGCAGCTGAACGTAAGCGCCGCATTTCTAATGCCTTAGAGCAAGTGGGTTTAGCCAGCCGTAGCAATTATTTACCGAGTCAATTATCAGGTGGACAACAACAACGTGTTGCCATCGCACGAGCACTTGCAGGGGAACCCAAAATACTATTAGCCGATGAACCAACAGGTAATCTCGATTCGCTCATGGCCCGCCAGGTAATGGAATTACTACATACTTTAAATGAAGCAGGTAGCACCATCATTATGGTAACCCACGATCCAGATCAAGCCCGCGCAATTGGCCGTAATGTGCAAGTTATAGACGGCCAAATTACCGATCATAGTGTCTACGCCCCAGTTAATAACAACGCGCCTATCGAAGTTAAGGCTTAAGGATCCGTAATGGAAATGTTTAACTATTATTTTAAACTGAGTATCCGCAACTTAATACGTAACCGCTTGTTTTTCATCTTAATGATATCGACACTAGCTGTAGGTGTGGGCGTATTTTTGGCTAACATTGCGATCATTAAATCGATGTCATCTGATCCTATTCCCTATAAAAGCAAGAATATATTTAATGTGTCATTAAATATTTGGCCTAACGATACACCAGATGCAGAACTTATTGAAATTATGCGTTATGACGACGCTATGCACCTTTTAAAAAACAATATAGCGACTCACACTATGGTGCACTATCAATCTCAAGTATACACACGAGATATTGACTCAACTAACCTCACTCGCCATCAAGCGGTTGTGCGTGCCACAACTCCTGGATTCTTCCCTCTAACAGATGCTCCTTTTGCATTTGGTGGCAGCTGGCAGCAAGACCGAGCCAAACAAATAGTTATTGGCGATACGTTAAATCAACAAATTTTTGGTGGTGGTAACAGCGTAGGTAAAACACTTGAAATAGACGGAAAACCATTTGAAATTGTTGGTGTACTCAAACCATGGGAGTTAAAACCTTTATTTTATCATGCAGAAGATGGTCAAAAATTTACAACCACGGATGATATTTACGCACCAATTGAAACCGCAATGGATAATGAATGGGTTGTTAATGTAAGAAGTTCAGCAACAGAACGTAGTGACTCAGTATCTGACAATCGTGGAAAAAACGTATTTTTTATCCAAACTTTTGTACAGCTTGATAACCAACAGCAAAAAAATGCAATGCAACAGTATATTGATAATTATTCACAACATAGGCAGCAACAAGGTGAATATTTACGAGCCAACGACAATCGTTTATTAGATGTAAATCAATGGCTTAAACATAAAGAAGTGGTTGATGAACGTATGTTAGCATTTGCTTTAGCGACATCATTATTTTTAGCCGTATGTATTTTTAACGCAAGTAGTCTGCTACTCGCCCGTTATCATAGTGCCCGCTTTGAAACAGGATTAAGACGTGCAGTAGGCGCGCGAATGAAAGATGTATTTTACCAAGGGCTAGTAGAAAGTGTATTAGTGGGAGTGTGTTGTGCCATTCTTGCCTTATTATTTGGCTGGATCTTCTTACAAATTTCAATAACGTTATTCCCAGCCCTTGAACATACCAGTGATATAGACGCCCCTCTCATTATTATCGGTATTGGCATTGCACTGGTTACGTCCTTTATCAGCATGCTTTACCCGTTAATTCGTTCGTGTAGAACACCTTTATCCACCACATTAAAGTAAGGCATTATTATGAATATTAAAGCTCTATTAAAAGCATTACGTCTTCGTAAATTCGCCACCGGCCTTTTACTATTACAACTAAGCTTAACCATTGGTTTAATGGTCAATACGGTTATTTTAACCAACACTGCCATTGAAAAGTTAAAAAAACCGCTCATGTTCGATGTGGAGCAACTTATTAGCGTAGATTTAATTCCCACTTCAGGGGCGTTTAGAGATACAGATTATTATCGCTCAATCACTAATCAAGATATTGCTAAAATAACGGCAATAGATGGGGTTATCAGTGCCGCACATTACAACCAATTACCCATTCAACGAGGCGGTTGGAACGGCAACATGCAAGCAGCTGATTTCCCCGAAGACGCGGTTTTACCCAGAGAGTTACAGTTTGTACCTCAGTTTTACAGTAGCAAAATTGGTCTAGCGAATCTTGGAGTTGAAATTATTGAAGGTAGAGCATTAAACGATGCAGACGATATAACGACTGATTTTTACACCCCAGGAAAGCGTAGCGAAATTGAACAAAATATAGTGGTCACTGAATCTTTAGCAAAAGCTGTTTTTCCAAATAAATCGGCTGTAGGAGAACTAACAAACAATGGTCGAGTGGTCGGTGTAGCGAGAGATTTTGTCATCAGCCCAACTTCCAAAGGCAATGCAAAGTACTTTGCTTTTTTTGGTAATTTTATGTATTCCCAGTCAGATTTTACCCAACATTATATTGTTCGTGTTGAACCGGGAAAAGTTGCACAAGTACAAACTAAATTACGTGATGCGATTTTATCGGTACAAGCAGAACGCGACATTATTCTGATACAGAGCATGACCCAGCGTTTTCAACAGTTTTATAGCCAAGATTCTGGATTAGCCAGCTTGTTTGCCATGTTGTCTTTATTAATGATTTTAGTGACGATAGTCAGTAGTTTTGCCCATGCACATTTTCATGTTACTCAACAACGTAAATTTATTGGTATACGCCGTGCGTTAGGAGCCCGTAAAAAAGACATCATGCTTTATGTTTTTAGTGAGAATTGGATATTAAATATTGGTGCGAGTTTACTAGGTATAGCGACCATGATTGGATTAAACATCGCGTTATCCCAAGTCATCACTATCGAAAAACCAAGCGTATTGCTGTATCTTTTAGCGGTGTTAGTTATATTTATGGCAGGCTCTTTAGCGACATGGTTTCCAGCCTACAAAACAACAAAAATATCTCCTGTGATCGCCACAAAAACCTTGTGAAAAATAGTGAGTTGCCACCAAATGTGGCAACAAATACTAAAAAAGCTCTAAAAATAAATATAGGATTGAGAAAGTGAAACGCATATTAGTGGTAGATGACAATCCTGATATTTTAGACGCATTAGATTTATTACTTAGCTTGCATGACTATCAAGTCAGCACAGCTAATACCATTAAAGATGCCGTATTGACTGCGAATAATCTACGTATTGATCTAATCATCCAAGACATGAATTTTAGTCAAGGTACAACCTCTGGTGATGAGGGGAAATCTCTTTTTTATAAACTTAAAGACATCGCACCTAGCACTCCCGTAATTGTAATCACCGCCTGGAGCCAACTTGAGACAGCCATTGAATTGGTTAAAGCAGGCGCGACTGACTACTTACCTAAACCATGGAATGATACAAAGCTGCTCGAACTTATCGCGGCTAACATTAATACTAACGTAGTCGGATCAACTAAAACAATCATTGCTAAGCAAGGGCAATCTTCTACTTTTATTGTTGAAAGTCAGCCAATGAAACAACTCATTGCGATGGCAGGCAAAGTCGCCAGCAGTGACATCAGCGTATTCATTACCGGAGCTAACGGCAGCGGTAAAGAACGCGTTGCCGATTATATTCATCAACATTCGACCCGCAGCGCTAATCCGTTTATCAAAGTGAACATGGGTGCTCTGGCGAGTGAATTAATGGAAGCCGAGTTGTTTGGTGCCGAAAAAGGCGCCTACACGGGTGCAACAACAACCCGAATAGGTCGTTTTGAAGCCGCTAATGGCGGTACATTATTTTTAGATGAAATAGGTAACTTGTCTTTAGCCGGGCAAATGAAGTTATTACGGGTTTTGCAAACAGGTCAATTCGAGCGAGTTGGTTCAAGCAATACAATCAGTGTCGATGTACGTGTGATTAGCGCAACCAACAGTGACTTAACACAAGCTATTGCTGACAACTTATTCCGAGAGGACTTGTATTATCGCCTCAACGTAGTAGAGCTACATCTACCGCCGCTGGCGCTACGTCAAGATGACATCATTCCACTGGCTCGCCACTTTGTATCAGGCAGTCATCAACTTAGTGATATCACCGCTCAACTACTCAAACAACAGCCTTGGCCGGGGAATGTACGCGAGCTAGAAAATCATTGCCAACGTGCCATGGTGTTATGTAATGATCAGCTGTTGCTACCTGAACATTTTATGTTAGTAGAACCAACCAATAGTAAGCAGAGCGCTTTGCCTGATGTTTTATCAAGTACTTCATTAAAAGTTGAAGACGACAAAACGAATTTAAAGGCCGTGTTAGATAAACATCAATGGGTCATAACAAGAGCAGCCAGTGAACTAGGTTTAAGCAGACAAGCGCTATATCGGCGTATTGAGAAATATCAACTCAGTCAGCCACCTCTACCTTCTCAAAACGAGCACTAAATGCGACTCATTATTTCATTAGGGTTATTACATGCCACATTAATGTTCTTGGTGTACTTTTTTGCAGCGCAACATCCTATTTATATCAGTCTGTTGTTAGCCGTTGCATTGCTAGTGTCATTCTTATTATTGCGTAAGCAATATAAACGCCATCAAACTATTTTATTGAGTTTAGATCACGGCCTGCAAAGCCTGCGTGACAATGACTTTTCAGTTAGTCTCAATCATCAAAAAGAAGCGAGTTACAATTCACTTATCGATGCATTTAATCAAACCAGTGATAAATTGCGGGACGAACGACAACGCCTTTATCAACGTGAAATGATGTTAGACAAAGTACTGAATGCTTCACCTATGGTGACCATATTAGTTGACCACCGCGACACTATTATTTTCACTAATAACAGTGCACAACAAGCCTTTGAATTAAACGGTTCGATTGTTGGATGCCAATGGACCACACTAGTTAAATCATTAGCCCCAGAGTTTCAACATGCGTTGAATCATCATGGTGAATCTATTTTCACCTTAACTGACAGTCAAGGCACAAGGCAGGCATGGCACGTGACTAATTCAAACGTGACAATTCATCAAGCCCCGCACCAATTGTTTCTACTTAAAACCATTACCCAAGAATTATCTAAACAAGAAGTCGTCACATGGAAAAAAGTCATCAGTGTCATCAGCCACGAACTGAATAACTCCATAGCTCCCATTAGTTCTATGTGCCACAGCGGTGAGTTAATTGCTAAAAACTTAGACGAGCCCAAACTAAACCGCGTATTTAATACCATTAGCCGCAGAGTAAACCACCTCAACGACTTTATTAAAGGCTATGCCACACTCACTAAAATAAAACTTCCCAACAAACACCCTATTGACTGGCAGACATTAACGGAACAACTACAAACACTGTATCCATTCACACTGACAACCCCATTGCCAGACTCAACACTACATGCCGATCTAGCTCAGCTTGAACAAGTGTTTATTAATATTTTAAAAAATGCCCATGAAGCAGACCAAACAAAAAATGTTTCTATGGCATTTAAAGATACAAGTAACGCCCTTGAGATTACGATAAATGATAATGGTAGTGGCATGTCGGCAGAAGTGATCCAAAATGCACTGTTACCTTTTTATTCGACCAAACACTCTGGCACTGGACTTGGCTTAGCACTATGCCGTGAAGTAATTGAAGCTCATCAGGGTAAGTTAGTGTTTAACAATCGTGCGCAAGGCGGACTGTGTGTATTATTCATTTTACCAAAATGAATAATTGAGTTTTAAATTACTGCCATTTACAAATAACAGTACAACAGTTCTTTTCTTTGGTTAGAATGCTGCGCTTTAAACTAAACCAGTAACAACATGCGCCTATTAAAAACTGCGATCCATCCTGATGCTGATCCTAACAGCTCCTTTATATTTAGCCGCCAAGCAACTCGCGCGATAGTGTTAAATGGTGAGAACATCCTGATGCTTTATACGCAGCGCTACCATGATTACACCCTACCCGGTGGTGGTATTGATGAAGGTGAGGATATTATTAAAGGGCTTATTCGAGAGCTCAAAGAAGAAACAGGTGCTAAAGGCATTACTGATATTATACCTTTTGGCCGCTATGAAGAGTTTCGTCCTTGGTATAAAGATAACTTTAATACAATACACATGAATTCATATTGCTTTACTTGCAGCGTGCACGATGAGTTAGGCGAAACTCAACTCGAAGATTATGAATTGCACAACGGCATGCGCCCAGTGTGGTTGAATATTCATGACGCCATTAAACACAATGAAGACACCATAAAAAATAGCGACAAAAAAGGCCTGTCTATCGAACGAGAAACCTTTTTACTTAAACTCATTGTTGACGAGTTAATTTAATCGCTATTAGATCACTAAGCTTGGGATTTTCTATTTGCGACAAAAATTATTTTTCACCGTTAATCCAAGTGCCCGTTACATTCTGGTTTGCATCTAACGACACAAAGCTCGCCTGATAACCTGGCTTAATGTAACCAAATTGATCCGCAATACCTATTGCTTGTGCAGGATACACAGTTGCCATACGCACGGCCTCCGTCCAATCAACGCGGGCAAACTTCATTGCATTTTTAATTGCCGTATTCATATCCAAATCTGAACCAGCCAAGGATCCTGCAGCATTTGTACAACGTCCATCAATGGCATAAATAGTCTCACCATCAAGCATAAAGGACTTATCAGAAGCACCCACTGTAGACATCGCATCGGTAACTAAAATCGCGCCGCCTTGTTGTTTCGCAGCTACAGCTACGCGAAATGCAGCTGGATGCATATGAAATCCATCAGCAATAATACCAAACCAGCTATGTTCATCATTGAGAGCCGCACCAACCATTCCTGGCGCACGACTTTGTAACGGTGTCATAGCATTATATAAGTGGGTAAAACCCGTTAGACCAGCTTCTAAGGCTTCACAAGTTTGGTCATAATCAGCACCGGTATGCCCAGCAGAAACCACTACTCCTGTGTCACAAATGCGTTTGATCATTGGGGTGGTAGTCAATTCTGGTGCAATGGTAATTAATGTTTTACCTACCTTTAACGAGGTAATAATTTCAAACCCTTGCTCGTCAATAACACAAAATTTCTCTGCGGCATGAGCACCTTTACGCTCAGGATTTAGAAACGGCCCTTCTAGATGAACACCCAAGATCCCCGGAACGCCCTCTTGTATTGCCTGAGTAACGGCAGTAATTGCTTGTCGCATTACGTCATAACTGTCGGTAATCAGGGTAGGCAAAAGGCCAGTCGTGCCGTACTGGCGATGTGCATTCGCTATGGTCCGCACCCCTTCAACGGTAAGCTCATTATTAAACATTACCCCGCCACCGCCATTGACTTGTAGGTCAATAAAACCTGGTACTAAATAATTGCCTTTTAGGTCAAAATCGACCTCTATATTTGCTGGTAACTGCTCTTGCGGCAAAACCTGCACAACTTTATCGCCATCAATAATCACAGCGTGATCTTTGAGTAGTGTTTCACCATTAAAAACATGGCCATTGATAATAGATTTAATCATTTTTGCTAATAATCCAGATTGTTACTTAATTTAACACTGCAGTGTTGTAGGCATTGTCTCGTCCACGGATCGCGGCACCGCGTACGCCACTTGAATCACCATACATAGCAGCCACTATGGGTGGTGCGATCACGCCACCAAAAAAATACTTTTGCATTGCTTGCCCAAGACGAGTGTATATTTCAGTTATATTAGATAGTCCTCCCCCCAAAACAATGATATCAGGATCATACATGAGTGTTAGCTGTGCGAAATAACACCCTAAACAATCAATATAAACATCCATCACCTCTAACGCTTTTGGTTCATTGGCCCTCATAGCCTCTACTAAAATTGGCACAGACGTATAATCAGTTTCAAAATGTGAACACATCCACAACAATCCGGGACCAGCTAGATATTCCTCAACACAACCTAATAATCCGCAACCACATTGGCGCAATGGAAACTGATAACGTTGTTGTAAAACTGCAGGTAGTGAAACATGGCCAAATTCACAAGAAACATTTTGTCTACTTTTATAAAGTTGACCATCTATACACAATCCCCCCGCAAATCCTGTTCCTACCACCACGCCCAAGGCATTATTTTTACCTTGTGCAGCACCACCACGAACCTCAGATAAAACAAATGCCTTTACGTCGTTCTCAAAGGCCACAGCACGACCTAACTGCTCACATGTATCACCAACAATAGTCTGACCGTTAACACAGGAAATATTAGCTGAAACTGAACGGCCTTGATTATCCAGAAAACCAGGAAAGCCGATCCCAACAGTCCCTTTTTGATTAGTTTTTTTGTCTGCATCAGCAACCATCTGAGTAATTGCAGACAGCAACTCTTGATAATCATCTTTAGGGGTGGGCATACGCCATGACGTGACTAATTCTAGTTTAGAGTCAAAAATGGCGAGTTCAATTTTTGTGCCACCAATATCAAGACCATAATGCATTAGATCAGTATTCAATTTTTGATTAATCACGACTCCACTGCCTCAACTTATGACCTTTAACTGCATAAAAAATAATAAATACATAACAAGGGATCATTATCCAGTAGGCACTTTTTGCGTTACCCGAAGCCTCAACCAAAATACCATAAAGCAAGGGTAACAATGCACCACCAGAAATTCCCATAATAAGTAAAGCAGACGCAGTACTGGTATCTTTTTGATTCAAATCACTAAGGGCTAAAGGCCAAATTGCAGGCCACACTAAAGCATTAGCTAAACCAAAAAGTGCAACATAAAGCACGGCATTTGGAATAGCTGGCAAACCCGTCCAACCAAATACCACATCCCAGATCCCGTTTGAATCAACGCTTGCGTTAAGCAGTAGCACAGTCAGTACCACGCCCAAAACAGCAGAAATCGCCAGTGCCTTTCCCTGACTGATCCAGCGAGGAATAACCAACAAACCTAGAATATAACCCAGCACCATAAATCCCATAGTGTAAGAGGTCATCTGACCAAAATTACTCACACCTAACTCTTTACTGAATAAACCAATGGTATCGCCGGCAACCACTTCAGCACCGACATAGAAAAATAACGCAATAGCCCCTAGGATAACCTGAGGTTTCTGTAAGATACTGCTATTGCTAGTGTCATTGGCGCTAGTCTCATCATCAGAATTGACACTAGGAAGAGGCACCATTTTTATAAATATCCCAAGTAACAACAACATAAAGGCCATCATCAAATAAGGGGTAACCAGTCTTGAAGACAACTCAGCTAGTTCAAGAACTTTTTGCTCTGCATCTAATGAAGCTAAACGAACTTCGGTAAATTGTGACATGTCGGTTAATATAAACGCAGTAAATACAAGCGGAGCAATAACACCTGCACCTTTATTTAGAATACCCATAATACTGATACGCACAGCGGCTGATTCACGAGGTCCGAGAAGTACGATATAAGGATTCGAAGCGGTTTGCAGAATAGTTAACCCTGCCCCCAACATAAACAATGCCACCAAAAACACACTATATTCCCTAGTATAAGCAGCAGGAATAAATGTTAACGCGCCAGCAACCATAACAAATAAACCAAGCACCATGCCTTCCTTGAACCCTGTTTTACGCAGGATATAAGACATAGGTAACGCCATCACAGTATATGAAATATAAAAAGCCATAGTCACGAAATACGCTTCGATATGGTCAAGCTCACAAGCAATTTGCAAGAACGGTATCAACGACCCGTTGAGCCATGTAACAAAACCAAACATAAAGAACAGAGAACCTATAATCAACATAGGCATTAAAGTAGAGGGGGACTTATTAATAGTGGTCATAACTGCACCTAATTTATTGTTTTTATTGAAATTAAAATGAATTATTAATCTATATATTCTCTAATAACTGATACAAAGTTGCTAGAAAAAAGTGTGAATTCAAATATTGCTATAAGAAAGAATTATTCAGTCAAGTTAATGCTATGAAGTAGCGAATTATAAGCATCTACCTCATTCCATGTGTTTCTATTGGCAAACTGAATACTGTACTCAGGCGGTAACCCAGACGCAGCTTAATATCAGCCATACAACTTTCATCTTGCCAGTCATTATTGACTTTATTACTAGCGCCGCAACTAGTAGAAACCAAAGGAATCAATGAAAATACAGGCGCTCGATTCTTAATTCCGTTGTTAATTTTAAATACCATGAAATCGCCAGTTTAAATTAATCATCCTAATTAGTGTATCCATCAACCTTGACATAATCAATCAAAATGAAACCTAAAAAACATAATGAAACAAAAAGACAGATACATCGACATTAAAAGTCCTCTTTAGTCACCGTACCTAAGTTATTGTAATTTAACGGTTTGGTATTTAAATGCAAAAAATATAACAAACATAGATTTTAAAAAACGTGATTATAATTTTCAGAACCTTTTGCCTATTACACTATATAAATCCCTCCCAAAATAACTATTCATACCCAAAAATTTACCAATAAAAGCAGTGAATAATTCGTAATTAAATGTAAAGTGGAGTGTAGAATTTCTAATTTATAACCATAAATTTGTTCGAGTAAACTTTTTATAATTGATATGCGCAAGGTGATGGGTAACAAAATAGCTATCTAGACTTAAAGGTCAACACTCATCATTTCATTTTATTGTTTTTTATTTTAAACTGACTTTCAAAATATTATTCTATTTATAAAAATTACCTACCTCTAGTTCGTTTTTAATATTTCGATAGGAAAAAAAATGCAAAGAAGAGATTTTATGGTTAAAACACTTGCAGGTGCAGCGCTCGCCGCTGCGTCGCCGGCGATAACTTTCGCTATGGGAAAGAGCCCAGATAAAATCAGACTAGGATTTATAGGAATAGGTGCCCGTGGTACAGGGCAGCTTGCCCTGACTTTAAAACGAAAAGATATAGTAGTGACCGCGGTTTGCGACATAGATAAAGAACGCGTAGCTAATGCATCCCAAATGGTGCAAGACGCCGGCATGCCAAAACCCACAAGTTATGACAACGGCCCATATGATTATCAAAAGCTACTCGCATCAAACGAAGTAGATGCAGTGATTATTTCTACCCCCTGGGTTTGGCATACCCCTATGGCAATTGATGCTATGGAAGCCAAAAAAGCGGTAGGCTTAGAAGTCGCCGGAGCATTCGACATTCAAGAGTGTTGGGCCCTTGTAGATGCTTATGAAAAAACCGGCACTCCCTTTATGATCCTTGAAAATGTCGCTTATCGACGGGATATTATGGCTGTCTTGAATATGGTCAGACAAAACCTTTTTGGTGAAATTATTCACATGCAAGGCGGCTATCAGCATGATCTCAGAGCAGTGAAATTTAACAACGGCAAGCAGTTATATGGTGGTGGTGTTGAATTTGGAGAAAAGGCCTATAGCGAGGCTAGCTGGAGAACAAACCATTCATTGAATCGAAACGGAGACCTCTACCCAACCCATGGTTTAGGTCCTGTCGCCAACTATATAGATAATAATCGTGGCAATAGGTTTGTATACCTGACCTCTACCGCATCCAAGGCGAAAGGCCTCAACGAATATATAGTTGAGCACCCTAAAGGCGGTAAAGATCATCCTAATGCTGAAGTAGATTTTTTGCTTGGAGACGTTGTCACTACTGTTATTAAATGTGCCAAAGGAGAAACAATTGTACTCACCCACGATACTAATCTACCTAGACCTTACTCTTTAGGTTTTAGAGTTCAAGGTACCGATGGCATTTGGATGGACCTTAATGACGGCATCTATATCGAAGGTAAAAGCCCTCCCCACGAATGGGAGAAGGATGCTGAGTACATGAAAAAATATGATCACCCTTTATGGAAAAAGTATGAATCAGATACCGAAGGCGCGGGCCATGGCGGCATGGATTTCTTCGTTATACATGCATTTGTCGAAGCACTCAAAGCAAATGAACCGATGCCGATGGACGTTTATGACTGTGTCTCTTGGGCGGCGGTCACCTGCCTTACAGAACAGTCTATTGCCAATGGCAGCGAGCCCGTGCACTTCCCAGATTTCACACGTGGTAAATGGATGACTCGAAAGCCAATTTTTGGTTTTGATGATAGGTATTAACTAACCCCCTAATCTATTTGTAAAACAAATAGTGGCTGTCTCTGGAAGTTTGATTGGTTTAAAATCTCACATTTATATATGAGATTTTAAACCAAGTTAAAGCATATGCAGCGCTTACTGGCCTCCATGCCAGTTTTTGACTCGATTCCCTTGGAACCAGTTACTCTTTTTGCAACAGCTAAAACAGAGTTACCAGACAAAATGGTCAATGCGGTTAGATTACCTTGACTTTAAAATCCACAAACACAAGTAATACCACTAATCCAAACATCACACGCGGTTAACCACCCCTTTAAGGAATTTAAATGGCCATTATGGAGTTAAGCATGCTTTTAAGGAGGTTAATAACTTAAATTGATCTATTTATAAGCCCATGTAATAATCCCTTTAAGGATGGTAAATATACATACTCACCACAAGCCATCTTTTAAGGATTATTATGGATCTTGACCATTTGACAGCTAATGCTATTGCAGGTGAACTAGGGAATAGAATTAAAACTGCTCGGCTCAATGCTAATCTAACCCAAAAAGCATTAGCAAAAAAAGCAGGGATATCTCTCAAGGCCGTGACAAATGGGGAAAAAGGCAAATCAACACTTGAATCAATGATCGCCATTCTAATCGCCCTTGAAATGACAGAGCAGTTAAATTCATTTATACCCAAACAACAAATATCCCCCATTCAATTAATTAAACTACAAGGTAAAAAACGAAAAAGAGCCACTAGTAGCGCCAAAAATAACAACCAAACTAAGGACACCTCAAAATGGTAACCGAAGTAATAAAGGTTAAATATAAAGAATACGATGCTGGTGCAGTTAGCTACAACACTGATACTCAAGTAGGAGCCTTTGAATATTTCCCTGATTTTATCAAAACGGGCATTGAATTATCGCCAATAAAAATGCCTTTGGCAGAAAAAATTTATTCATTTCCGCAGATAGATCAGGCTACTTTCAAAGGATTACCTGGGCTTATAGCAGATTCATTACCCGATGATTTTGGTAATGCAGTAATGAATGCATGGATAGCCAGTCAAGGTAAATCGACAAGGGATATCACACCTCTACAAAGACTACAGTACACAGGCATGCGTGGTATGGGGGCCTTAACTTATTCGCCAGCTACAAAAAGAAAAAATCTTAATGCTTCTCAGCCAATACATATCGAATCCCTAATTTCTATGGCCCAAGAAGTGTTAGATAAACGCGAACAATTTAGCGTCGATCTGAACAATGACGGGCTAGAAAAGAAAGAAGAAATGATGGCCCTGCTGTCAGTTGGTATGAGTGCAGGTGGTGCAAGGCCAAAAGCAGTGCTTGCTTTCAATAAAGATTTCAGCCAAGTACGGTCAGGCCAAACTGATGCGCCAAATGGCTTTAGCCACTACCTTATGAAATTTGACGGTGTTAGCGAACATAATAAAAATCAAGAAACCTTTGGCGATCCTATGGGCTATGGAGCGATGGAGTTTACCTACCACTTATTAGCTAAAAAGTGCGGTATTAATATGATGCCATGCCATCTACTCAATGAAGGTAAACGTAGACATTTTATTACCGAAAGATTTGATCGTAATGGTAATGAAAAAATACACGTACAAACACTGAATGCTCTCGAGCACGTAAGCTACAAACAAATTGCTTCATACTCTTATGCAGAGCTATTTAGCACCGCCAGAAAACTACGCTTAAGCCCAGACGATGCTATGCAGTTATTCAAACGCATGGTATTTAATGTTATTGCTCGCAATCATGATGATCACAGCAAAAATTTTGGGTTTCTATTAGATACAGATAATAAATGGCAACTAGCCCCGGCTTACGATCTAGCCTATAGCTACAAACCCGATAGCCATTGGGTAAGTAAACATTGGATGACCCTAAACGGTAAACAAGACAATTTCACAAGAAATGATTTTTATAGTTTTGAAAAACTCAGCCCTATCTTCAACAAACGAAATATTGATGATGTATTAAATCAAACCATTGAAGCGGTATCACACTGGGATAAACTGGCCTCAGAACAAGATGTGCCGAACACACTTATAAAAGAAATAAGCCATAACCTAAGACTTTCTTTGTAATGGGCGATTGGGTCAGGACATTTTCATCATATTCTACCTTGTCGTTATCTACATGCTCTAGCGAAACAAAAATAGGAAGGCCATTTACCACTTCCTTTACCATTTTCATTCCCGAATCCAACTCACTAACAATAATATCGAGTTTGGAACTCACAACCTGTTTCGCCTTTGTAAATAATTCCTTCATACACCTACATCTTAAGGGATAAAGTTTTTAGGATAATATAAAACAACGTAACAGCAATGCTTTAGATTTTATTAAATGTTAATTTGAAAGATCAGAAGAGCTATTTATCAAACTCTCAAATTAATATTATGAGTATAAGCTCTTGGTGTTTAGTCAAATTGTTATGGGTGGCTTGGTAAATAATCATTTTTAACGCATCCAGCTCTAAAAATTGAAAATTATCAACTTTAAAACTAAATAATCCAAATAACAGTGGCACTATATAGTTGAAGCTGGGAAAGCTGCATTGAGAGTCTTATTAAAGCTTTGGATACAAGCCGTTTTAGACCTAAGAGTTTACAAAAATAATTTTTTAGTCATTCTTGAATGACAATTTATAGGGACACACATGGAAGACAGTACCGTTATGTCAACTGAGTTAAACGATTCAGAAGCCAAAGAGCTTAAGAAGCAAACAAAAATTGAAAAAGAAAAAAAGTCTCTAATAGAAAGATTGGAAGCTGGTAACTTTAAGCAATTACAAACTAAAGTAGCTTATATTCTCAATATATATCCAGAATCCAGAAATAGTGATATCACTCTAGCATGGAAGTATTGGGAAACTTACCAGTCGACTATTTTTAATGGTGAATTTATTGATAAGAAAGATCTTTTCAAACTCGAACGACAAACCAATATTGTTAGAGCTAGGGCGAAAATACAAAATGAATATAGGCTTTTTATGGCCAACGATGAAATACGTCGTTTTAGGATAAAAGCTGAGCTTAAAATGGTTGACTCTGTTCGTTCTGATGTTGCGCCAGCTATTAAGCAGGTCCATGTTTTCTCTGATGAAAGTGGTAAAAATCAAGATTATTTTGTTATTGGTTCTGTTTGGGTTTTAAAGGCTGTTGACCTCTTTATATTTAGTCAGAAGATAGATGAATGGAAATCAAGAAATGGTCTAACAGGGCGAGAAATTCACTTCAAGAAAATTAGTAATGGTGATGTTGAACGGATTAAAAAATTTATAGATTTAATAAAGGCTAATTCTAGTTACCTTGGTTTTAAATATATTACTGTAAAGAATTCTGAATTAAGAAGAAGCCAATCTGAAAAATTAAGAAAGCTACATGAAATACTTATTAGTAAGGGTGTTCAACATGAAGTCCAAAGTAACCGTATTTCAGAGAACTCTATTATTAAGGTTGCTTTAGACGATGAAAGTTCACTTGATGCAATCGCGCTTGAAGAACTAAGTGTCTGTATCAAAAATAATCTTGAGGAATCGAATTCAAAAAATGTTCGATTAGCAAACATCATTACCACTTCATCTCATTTGAGCAATTTCGTTCAAATAGCAGATTTAATTGCCTCAGCAATTGGCCGAACCTTAAATGAACCCGATACTCATGGTGCCAAAAAGGAGGTAGCTGAATACTTACTTCGTGAACTCTCCCTAACAATTTCAGATGAATATCTAGATTCGGATATGTCAGTGAGATTTGATATTAGAAAGTAATTTTGCCGCCACCAAATAAAAAACGCGTCAAATAACTCATTAAAAACAATAAATTCCAGACATAAAAAAAGACGCTTTCGCGTCTTTTTTAAAGCTTAAATCGAATTAACGACGTAGGCCTAAACGTTTAATAAGATCTTGATAACGTTCAACGTTTTTACCTTTAAGGTAATCAAGCAACTTACGACGTTGGCTAACCATGCGAAGAAGTCCACGACGTGAGTGGTGATCTTTCTTATGATCCGCAAAGTGACCTTGTAATTTGTTGATGTTATGAGTTAACAAAGCAACTTGAACTTCAGGTGAACCTGTATCGCCTTCTTTAACTGCATACTCAGCAAGGATTGTTGCTGTTTCTTGTGTACTTAGTGACATAATTGTCTCCAATAAATAAGAGTTTAAAGATACAACTCGCCAATCACTAATTCAGCGAGTCAAAAAGAGCGCGTATTATAGCGATGCCAAACTTAATAACAAGTTTTATATCGCCAATTATCACACTTATACGAAGTCGAATATTTTTAGCTATAAACAACAGAACGTTTAGGCGCGATCTTAGCGTCAGCATCTATAAAGCCTACACCTAAAAATAATCCACTTTCCTTGCTATACGCTCGGATTAAGGACTCTTCTGGGTATTCAGTTCCTCCCCAAAAATTAACTGGGTTACCATTTCTAAAGAAACCTTCAGCGATTAGGTCTAACTCAACTGAATCTAGAGTTTTTACCGCAGAATCCATAGGCATTAATAACTGATCCATGGCTGTGAATGTTTCGTCATCTAATAAATCTGCCGTCTCATTATCTATCTCATCTCTGAGCGCTTGTAATGCTTCCATTGTCATCATTCTATCTGCTGGGTAATCAGTCACTTGGGTACGATGTAACTTACTCACATAAGCCCCACAACCTAAAAGCTGGCCAAGATCATCTACCAAAGAACGAATATAAGTCCCTTTACTACTGTGCACTGTCATATCCACTTCATCCACTTCAAATCTATCAATGGATAAGCTAAATATTGTAATGTCGCGGGCTTCTCTTGGTATATCAATGCCTTGACGGGCATAAAAATACAAAGGTTTACCTTGATGTTTTAACGCTGAAAACATCGAAGGCACTTGTTTAATAGGCCCTTTAAATTGCTCACATGCCTCAACTAATTGCGCTTCAGTCACATTGACGGGATGAGTTTCAACCACCTCACCATCGGCATCTGAAGTAGTAGTACGTACTCCAAGCTTAGCCGTAACTTGGTAAGTTTTATCTGTGTCCAATAAAAACTGCGAGAACTTAGTTGCTTCACCTAAACAAATGGGCAACATACCTGTCGCAAGAGGATCTAAAGCGCCAGTATGACCAGCTTTCGCCGCATTAAACATACGTTTAACTTGTTGTAATGCGTGGTTAGATGACAGGCCTAAGCCTTTATTCAGCAATATAATGCCGTTAACGGCACGACCTTTTCTTTTTCTGGCCATATTTTTGTCTTTAACCTACTTTTGATCGTCTGTGTCTGACTCTTGATCGTCAAGAGTACGACCTGCAAGTTTAGCTCGTTCTTCATCTTTGTTTAATGTATCACTCACTAAGTTTGAGATACGTATACCTTCAGCCAAAGAGCCATCTCGAACAAATTTCACTGCGGGAACCGCGCGCATACGCATACGGCTTGCCAATAAAGTACGGATAAAGCCTTTGTTATCATCAAGAATAGTCAAATAATTTTTGAGTTGTTCTTCATCATTTTCGAAAAATGTCACGTAAATTTTAGCATGGGCTAAATCCCGTGATACTTCCACACCAGAAACCGTCACCATACCAAGGCGAGGATCTCGATTCTTAAACTCATTTTGTAGAATACTGGCGATTTCTTTGTGAATTTGTTGACCGACTCTGTCGGTACGTGAAAATTCTCTAGCCATGTTAATTTCTCCTGATACCTAAGGTATCTTTTCACAAACAAAACGGAGGCCGTAGCCTCCGTTTATTCTTATAAGCTAATAGCTGCTGAACCTATACCAAATTTACAGTTCGCGCTTAACTTCAACGGTTTCAAATACTTCGATTTGGTCACCGACTTTAACGTCATTGTAATTTTTCACGCCGATACCACATTCCACCCCATTACGGACTTCTTGTGCATCGTCTTTAAAGCGTCTCAATGACTCAAGCTCACCTTCATAAATGACAATATTGTCACGTAATACACGGATAGGACTGCTACGTTTAACAATACCTTCTGTGACCATACAACCAGCGATCGCACCAATTTTAGGCGATTTGAATACATCACGTACTTCGGCTAAACCAATAATCTCTTGTCTGAATTCAGGAGCCAACATACCGCTCATGGCCGCCTTAACTTCATCAATCAATTGATAAATAATGCTGTAGTAACGTAAATCAATCTCTTCAGTATCTATTACTTTACGAGCAGAGGCATCAGCACGAACGTTAAAACCAACCACTATTGCGCCTGAAGCGGCAGCTAAACTTGCGTCAGTTTCAGTAATACCACCAACACCGCTACCAACAATGTTCACTTTCACTTCATCAGTCGACAATTTGGTCAAAGATTCAGATATTGCTTGAACAGAACCTTGAACATCGGCTTTAAGTACAACATTTAACTCGCTAACATCGCCAGCTTCCATATTGGCAAACATATTTTCTAGCTTAGCTTTTTGCTGTTTGGCTAATTTTAGTTCACGTTGTTTGGTATGACGTTTAGTGGCTACTTCACGTGCTTTACGCTCGTCTTGTACCACAATCGCATTTTCACCAGCAATAGGCACCCCTGATAAACCAAGGATTTCTACAGGTGTAGATGGGCCTGCGACTTTTACATCCTTACCATTTTCATCTCGCATAGCTCGAATACGACCGTATTCTTCACCACATAACATGATGTCACCAGCACGAAGTTCACCTTCTTGGATAAGCACAGATGCAACCGGACCACGACCTTTATCTAGGCGTGATTCAATAACTATACCTTTAGCAGGGCCATTAGGTACTGCTTGTAAATCAAGTAACTCGGCTTGTAGGCTAATGGCTTCTAATAACTCATCCACCCCTTGACCAGTTTTAGCTGAGACGTAAACAAACTGGTGTTCACCGCCCCACTCTTCTGAAATCACTTCAATTTGCGATAATTCAGTTTTCACTCGGTCTAAGTCAGCAGATTCTTTATCAACTTTGTTAACCGCAACAATTAAGGGTACACCTGCAGCTTTTGCATGTTGTACTGCTTCTTTTGTTTGTGGCATAACACCATCATCAGCAGCAACAACCAAAATAACGATATCAGTGGCAACGGCACCACGGGCACGCATAGCGGTAAACGCGGCGTGACCAGGTGTATCCAAAAATGCGATACGGCCGTTAGCTGTTTCTACACTATAAGCACCAATATGTTGGGTAATACCACCGGCTTCACCGTCTGCAACTTTAGCGCGACGAATGTAATCAAGCAGTGACGTTTTACCGTGGTCAACATGGCCCATTATTGTAACAACAGGAGCTCTAGAAGACTTTTCGCCACCAGAAGCGTCAGCAATTAATTCATCTTCAAGTGCGTTATCGTTAACCAATTCATATTTGTGACCCATTTCTTCCACTACTAATACAGCAGTTTCTTGGTCAAGTACGTGGTTGATTGTAACCATTTCGCCCATTTTCATTAGAGCTTTAATTACTTCAGTGGCTTTAATAGCGAGTTTGCTACCTAGTTCACTTACTGTAATGGTTTCGCCCAAACGAACAACACGCTCAACTGGCTGTGCAGGTTTATTAAATGCATGTTTCAGATCTGAACCAGCATGTTTCTTAGATTTTTTACGTCTACGGCCACCAAGTTCAGTTTTAATATCATCTGCATCTTCAGCTTCTTGCGCGTAACGGTTTGAGTGAACGTGCACTTCTTCTTTTTCTTGCTTCTTACGACGCTCTTCTTCTTCCTTCCAGCGACGTGAATTTTCTGCAGCAAGCTTTTTAGCTTCTTCTGCCGCATTTTTTGCATCTAACTCAAGTTTGCGTTGAATTTCTTCATCTTGGGTCTTGCGAAGTTTTTCAGCTTCAGCACGATTACGCTCTTGCTCAGCTTTTTCTTCTGGACTTAGAGCCGACTCTTCAGCAGCACGAACTTCTTTAGCTTTTTCAGCACGAGCAGCACGTTCAGCATCGGCTTTAGCTTTAGCTTCAGCGACTTTTTGTGCTTTTTCTTCAGCAGCCAATTTGGCTTTTTCAGCGGCTTGCTTTTCAGCTTCCAGCATAGCTTGCTGTTCTTCAGCTAAACGTTTGGCTTCTTCTTCAGCCATTGTGGCTTCTTCAACATCAGAACGCTTCACGTAAGTACGCTTTTTACGTACTTCAACTGTCACACCTTTAGACTTACCAACACTCAAGGTACTAGTAGTCTTACGTTGTAACGTCATACGTTTAGGCCCTTCTGAGCCTGAACCGCCGTGTTGTTTACTTAAAAAATCTAATAATATGCGCTTTTCGTCTTCTGTTACATCAGCGTCGGCAACTTTATCAATACCGGCACTTTTAAATTGCTGAACCAAACGGTCAACGGTCGTACCTATATCGGTGGCAAGTTTTTCTATGGATACTTCTGCCATATGGGAATTCCTCCTGTTGACCTATTCTTCGTTAAACCAAACGATATTACGAGCAGCCATGATTAATTCACCGGCTTTCTCATCGCTTAATTCTTCTATATCTGAAATCTCATCGGTACCCTGTTCTGCAAGGCCTTCAAGATCGGTAATGCCGCGACTTGCTAATGTATAGGCAACATGTCTGTCCATACCTTCAAGATTTAACAGCTCATCTTTAGGCTCTGCAGCTTCAAGTGTTTCTTCAGTCGCTAATGCACGAGTCGTTAAAGTCGCACGAGCACGATTTCGTAGCTCTTCGACCATCTCTTCCTCTAATCCTTCGATGTCGAGCAATTCGTTGATAGGCACATAAGCTATTTCTTCAAGTGTAGTGAAACCTTCATCCACTAAAATAGAAGCAAAATCTTCGTCAATATCTAAACCTGAAGTAAATACAGTTAAGACTTTAGCGTTTTCTTCTTCATGTTTGGATGCTAAGTCTTCTACTGTCATGACATTCAATTCCCAGCCTGTTAGTTGGCTAGCTAATCGAACGTTTTGACCACTACGACCAATGGCTTGCGCCAAATTGTCTGCTTCGACAGCTACATCCATTGAATGTTTGTCTTCATCAACAACAATAGATGCAACTTCTGCTGGTGCCATGGCATTAATAACAAATTGCGCAGGATTATCATCCCAAAGCACAATATCAACACGCTCACCGCTAAGTTCGCCAGATACGGCTTGCACACGAGAACCACGCATACCAACACAGGCACCAACTGGGTCTAAACGTTTGTCGTTAGTTTTAACGGCAATTTTAGCTCTTGAACCTGGGTCGCGAGCCGCAGCTTTAATTTCTAATGTTTCTTCTGCAATTTCCGGCACTTCAATGCGGAACAACTCAACCAGCATATCTGGATGCGTTCGGCTTATAAATAACTGAGCACCGCGAGCTTCTGGACGAATAACGTAAAGTAAACCACGTACTCTGTCGCCGGGGCGGAATGTTTCACGAGGTAACATATCGTCGCGGTAAATAACACCTTCAGCGTTATTACCTAAATCAACAATGACATTATCACGATTAACTTTCTTAACTGTACCTGTGACCAGTTCGCCAACGCGTTCTTCATATTCTGCTAATACCTGATCGCGTTCAGCTTCACGTACTTTTTGAACGATAACTTGTTTAGCTGTTTGTGTAGTGATCCGGTCAAACGCGATAGAATCAATTTGCTCTTCAACAAACTCACCCAACTGTTTATCAGGCTCATCTATCTGAGCAGCAGATAAAGACATTTCTGCCCTAGGGTTTTCTTGTTCGTGATCATCTGCTACCACTAACCAACGGCGAAAGGTGTCAAAACTTCCCGTTTCACGGTCGATACTAACTCGTACTTCGATTTCGCCTTCATTTTTCTTTTTGGTAGCGCTGGCGATAGCAAATTCTAACGCCTCGAAGATTTTTTCTCTTGGAACCTGTTTTTCGTTTGAAACGGCTTCAGCCACTAACAGAATTTCTTTATTCATTGTTGCCTCACTGATTACTCTTTCCGACAGTTCTTGTCAGGTCACCATTTTTTAATCAAAAGATGGGACTAGATTACCTTTCTCTATATTCGCAATAGCCAAAACATGTGTTTGGTTATCAATTTCTAATGTTAGATTGCCAGTTTCGCACGCCAACACTTTTCCTTTAAAATTACGTCTATCACCCATAGGTATTCTTAACTTAAGCGACACCACTTCACCTAAACATTCAAGATAGTGGGCTTCTTTAAATAAAGGTCTATCCATACCTGGAGATGATACCTCTAAGTTATATTCGGTACTAATAGGATCTTCAACATCTAGTACAGCGCTAGCCTGACGACTAACTTCGGCACAATGTTCAACACCAATACCGTCAGGATGATCAATAAAAATACGTAGCGTAGAATGTTTACCTGCGCGTAAAAACTCTACGCCCACCATCTCAAAGCCTAATGCTTCAACGGGTGCGGTTAACATATCCGTCAGCTTTTGTTCGAGTTGCGACAATATCTTGCTCCAAAAACAAAAAAAGGGCCAAATGCCCAGAAATAAAATCGAAATTTAAAATACAAAAAACCCCGTACAAGCGGGGTTATTTGTTTCTGGACCCTAGTCCACTCATCTTACAAAAAACTGGCAAGTGCCAAGTTTTAAAAGTGGTTGCGGGAGCAGGATTTGAACCTACGACCTTCGGGTTATGAGCCCGACGAGCTACCAGACTGCTCCATCCCGCGCTTGAAATCTTCTTTGAGTGGGAAGCTAATGTTTCCTTCCTCTCCTCAAGTGGGGCGTATTATACATAGCAAACTAAGGCGCGCAAGGGGTTAATACATATAAATACTAAAAAGATGTTTAACCGCTTAATTGCCGTACAATTCGTTGAATTTACCAACGAAAACACTCAATAATTGAGTGTTTCAGTAAAACTGCATGTAATTTCAAATAAAATAACCAAATTGCAGCGGCTTATTTAAATAATAATTCCATTTTTTCTGCAAGTTTAAAATCTAACTCACTTAATCCACCTACATCATGAGTGGTAAGTTGTACTTCAACCTTATTGTAAACATTAAACCATTCAGGATGGTGGTTAAGCTTTTCAGCCCAAATAGCTATTTGTGACATCCATCCAAAGGCACGGATAAAACTTTTAAATTTAAAGGTTTTCAGCAACTTTCCTTCACTTAGTTGCCATTGGTTTTGCTCTTCCAGACCTTCATTAATCTTTACTAAGGCATCATTAATTTGTTCGGTACTATATTTGTCTACCATTGTCAGGTTTCCTGTAATACTGATAAGGCAATAATCCTCCTCCATTCAAAGGATAAATAAAAGGGGTAGTAGATAATTACAAATAGGCAATACGGAATAAGTTGTTTACAAAAAAAAATCCCCGGACTAGCCGAGGATAATGTCTAACTTGAAGCATTAGTCAAATGCTAGGCCCTAATTAAAACTCAACAGCTATGCGAGCATAAATTTGACGGCCTCTAGGGTCATGAACCTTAGAATCAAAACCACTGTTAGTAAATACCTGAGGTGGATCTTCATCAGTGATATTTACCCCACCAACTGTTAATACGTACTCTGTTTTTGTATCAAACAATGCAGATAAATTAACGTTAAACTGTGCATCATAGGTAACATGACTATCAATTTCTAGACATGTTCCATCAGTACAGTTTTGATCATCATCATATGAGCTCACGTAGCGTGCAAATAAATTTGCGCTGTAAGCTTCCATCTGCCAACCCAAACTAAAGTTTGCCCGTAACTCAGGTGTAGATACACCGATGTTTGAAAAGTTACGTCGTCCTGCACCATCAACTTTACCTGCTTGCGGGTCATCTAAGTCATACGCTGTGATGTATGTCCCCGTAATGTTTGGTGTAAATGAGCCCAAATTATCGGTCTCAATTTTGTAACTAGTTACAAAATCAATCCCAGACGTGGTTAACGAACTTGCATTAACGTAGGTATTGTTAACACCAACTAGAGGGCCTGTCTCAGGATCCCCTGCACGGATTAAACGAGTTGTATCATTAGGATTAGCATTTAAGATAGCTTGTGCATTCTCTTGAATAATCAAGTTCTTAAAATCAAAGTTCCAATAATCGACTTCAATTGACCAGTCTTCTACTGGCTCAAGTGAGAAACCAATGTTGTAAGCATCAGATTCTTCAGGAGTTAGATCTTCATTACCTGATGTTCTTACTGCAGCAAAAGCATTACCGCCGCTGATTAAAGGATCTGATAACTGTTGTAAACTTGTTGCACCACCGTTACGCATAAATATTGAAGGCGCTCTAAATGAAGATGACAGCGATGCCCTTACTGAAAAATCATCAGTTGCACGGTAGTTAAATGCAACTTTATGATCAAGAGTGTCGCCAATCGCGCCGCCGTAGTCTTCGTAACGCAACGCTAGTTGTACATCAAGTGTATCGCTAACAGGCAATGCAAGTTCAGCAAACGCTGCAATTACGTCCAAACTACCTTCGAGATCAGGGTTACCAATAACGAATGTAAAGGCATCTTCATTAGCTAATGCGTCGTAATCTTGGCTAAGCTGCTCTTTTCTATACTGAGCACCAAACGCAATACCGGCAGTTCCGCCATCCATTTCGAACACATTAATTGAAGCAAAGCCTTCTAGCACCTCAAGATCTGCATTTGAATCAATGACTTCTTCGCCAGAGAATGAATCAATAACATTTTGAGAATTAGGCGATGTTGTGAACGATGTAGCAAATGGATTGAAATATTCACACAATCCTTCGCCTGGCACACCTGAAATAGGATCACAACCACGGCCACCTAAACCATTCAATGCAAGGGTAAATTTGTCTTTAATAACATCTTCAACCTTAAACAAGAAATCATTACTTGCATTGGTATAACTTAACTCCCAGAAACCATCGTCAAGTTCACCGGTTAGCATAGTATTAAATCTGAACGTATCCGACTCGGTGTTTGCCGGATCAGCATCATAACCATTTCCTTCAGCACGGCCGAAAAACACAACTGGTGCACCAAACACGTTATTTGGATGAGTTGCTGGCACAACAGGACCAGTTAGGATTGGAAAACTAGGTGCTCCGCCACGCTCAGCACGATTACGTGCAAGGCTTATTTCTGTGGTCCAAGACACATCATTGTCAAAATCATAGCTGCCACTGAAATAGACATTTAGACGTGTTTCTTTAGGTACATAAGAATAACCTGGGCCAAAGTCAAATTGACATAGACCAATGCCAGGGATACCAAGACCAAGATCATTAACTACGCCGCCGAATTCCGCACAACCTGTTGGGTCAAGAACTGGAACTCCTGCAGGCACCCCTGGAGCACCAAAGAATGAACCTGGATTCCCCAAATTACTGCTGTCATCTTGAGGTCGAGACAAGCGTCTATCACTTATAAATAATGGTGAACGATTGGTATAACTCAGCGCTGCCATCACGTTGCCATTATCACCATTAGCGCCCCAAAGGCCCTGTATATTATATTCACTATTGTCGCCGTAAGCTCCGTCTTGATAATCAAGCGTGAATTTGGCACCATCATAATCACGGCGAGTAATAAAGTTAACAACACCTGCAACAGCGTCTGAACCGTATAATGCAGAGGCTCCATCCTTAATAACTTCCATGCGATCAATCGCAATCATAGGCACCAATGAACTTGTATCAACAAAGTTCAAGCCTTCATTAGTTGGTTGTGCGTTAGTTACCTGTCGTTTGTTATTAAGCAGTACCAGTGTTGAAGCAACACCTAGGCCACGTAAATTAATATTTGATGTACCTGCTGTCGCATTTTGTGTAAATGCATCAGGAGTATTTTCAGAGCCGGTATTAATCGTAAGCGATTGAGTGATATCAGCAATACTCTTAGCCCCAATAGAATCAATATTTACGCTATCAAGCACGGCCATGGGAGACGGCGACTCGTAGTTTTCACTGCGCCTCACAAAACTCCCTGTCACCATAATTAATTCGATATTTTTATCTTCTTTAACTTCTTGCTCCTGAGCAATAGCCATACCGCTCGATGCCAATAACTGTGCAGAAATTGCCACAGCCAAAGTAGTTAATTTTGTTTTCATCTTCATCATGTGTCCCCATTTAGGTGAGCTATCAGATATTAAATAACCATCGATAGGACGGATTACGCTTAATAACAAACTTTATAATCAAGCTATTTAATTCCAATAATATTATTTTTCGCTAAGTGTCTGATAAACAAAATTTTAGACACCTAATGGTGATAGTAGGATGATGGGCACATTATGTAAATATAATGTTATTTATATGTAGGCATTGATAAGTTATATGGTCTGACCAGTAATTGTAAGCGACGGTTCGATTATAATTACTGGTATTCATATTCAGAGTTTAAATTTCTTATGCTGCTCCTACCAATAGCGTTAAAAATACACCTTTCATGGCTGGTTTGTTTCTGCCCTCTATCTCAGCAGTCGTTTCAAAATAAAACAATTTGCCAGAAGATTTTTGCTCGGTTTTAAGCAATGTTGAAACAAATCTAATCTTGTCATTCACTCTAACTGGCTCAATAAATCTAATTTTGTCTACACCGTAATTCAACAACGACTTGTAAACAGGATCCGCTTGAATCGATTGATACAGCGAATTTGGCATTAAGGTTACGGTTAAATAACCATGTGCAATAGTTGTTGCAAATGGACTCTCTTTTTCACAACGCTCGGGGTCCACATGTATCCATTGATGATCATTAGTCGCTTTAGCAAACATATCAATATCTGCTTGTGAAATGGTAATCCAATCACCCACTGGAAGCTGCTCACCTGTTGATAGTTCTAATAGTTTTTTATTCATAAGATTGACCCTTTTATTTCAGATAACATAAGTTTATCAAGTTTTGATATATCAATGTAATGAATATTAACTATAGCTAAACATTGATTTAACTAATAAATAACGTATCCTATTCACAGATTAGTTGTATAGGAATAATTATGAATTTACACCGTATTGACTTAAATTTATTTGCTGTATTTGATGCTATTTACACTGCAGGTAGCTTAACTAAAGCCGCAGACGTGTTGTGTATCACTCAACCAGCAGTCAGCAACTCCTTAGCCCGTTTGCGAGAAATGCTCAACGATCCTTTGTTTGTCCGAACGGGGCACAGCATGACCCCCACCCCCGTGGCACAAAATATCATTGGACCTGCCCGAGAAGCCTTAGGATTATTGCGAAGAAGTGTGCAAGAAAGTCATATTTTCGATCCTCTTAAAGCAGAAAAAACCTTTAACTTCGCTTGTAGAGATTTACTTGAAGTTAGCGTTATTCCTCGTCTTCTAGGGGCGCTACAAAAAAGCGCACCTAAAATATCTTTGACCAACTACGAAATTGAACGCAAAAATATTGTTTCTGCCATGGCAAGCGGGAATTTGGACTTTTACGCCGATGCGTCATCATTTAGCGACCAACATTTATGTAAACAAAAAATCGCTCAAGACAGATTTGTAGTACTGGCACGTAAAAATCATCCCTTATTATCACAAGGTATGAACATGGACGAATTTTTGCAACTCGGTCATATTAACGTTTCTCATAGAAAAACCGGTGCAGGACCAATTGATGTAGCGTTAGACAAAGCAGGTGAAAAACGCAAAGTAGTCATGCGTAGTCAGCACTTTTTAACGGTACCTTCCACACTAGTCAAAACCGACTTGATTGCTTGTTTACCCTATCATCTTGCCAAACATTATGACTTGTCGATGTACGAATTGCCGTTTGAATTACCACAGCTTGAATACTTCTTATATTGGCATATGAGCGCCGATTTAGACGATGCGCACATATGGATGAGAGAGCAGATTGCTCGGGTTGCGCAAGCCTTTCATCCAGATTAGTAAGTAGCTATACCAATCCATAGAAAGAAGTGCTCGCTCAGAAAGCAATTTTTTCTACGGATTGGTAATAAGTAGCCTTCCAAAATCTCAACGTTCAGTTCCCTTTACCTTACTATTGCGGCTGACTTAATTTGTATCCATACACTCTTACCTAAGGTCAATGCTAAATTTTGCAACGACTTTTGAGTCAGACGAGCCAATAGATAACTCTTTCCTACTTTTAACCGCACTAATGACATAGCTGGGTCTTGGTCGTTGATTATTTCTGCTATTTGTCCTGATAACACATTGAGAATACTGCTATCAGTATGAGACGTTAAGGTCAGACTTACATCACTCGCTAACACTCGTATCCTTTGAGAGTTACTATCTTTGTTTGCAACATTAGGTAACCAAAGTTCACCACCATCAAAAGCGACTCGCATTAAGTGCCATTGTGTATCTCTTTCTACGACTTTACACTCAACAATAGCCCCAACTTCATTACTCACACCTAAAGGCAAATCAGCCCTTGAAAACAGTTCTGTTATGCCTCCTTGGGCAAGCACTTTCCCTTGTTCCATGATCACAAGGTGATCGGCCAACCGCACTATTTCATCGACAGCATGACTGACATACAAAATAGGGATATTAAAACTGCTGCGTAGGCGTTCTAGATAAGGCAAAATTTCTAACTTACGAGGAGTATCGAGCGACGCAAGGGGTTCGTCCATCAGCAACAGCTTAGGTTGGCTTAATAATGCTCTGGCTATTGCAACTCGCTGTTTTTCTCCACCGGATAGTTGCTGGGGAAATTGTGACAAAATACTTTCTATCCCCATCACGCTGACAACTTGTGTTAATAATTCTGGATTAGTAGTTTGAGCACTGCGTTTTATGGCGTAGCGCAGATTTCCCATAGCGGTTAAGTGTTCAAATAAACTGGCTTCTTGAAACACATAACCAAGACTACGTTTATGGGTAGCAACAAACACTGAGGTATCTTGCCAAAGTTCATCATTCACCATCAAACTGCCAGTAGCATTTTGTTCAAGACCTGCAATACAGCGTAACAAGGAGGTTTTACCCGAGCCAGATCCGCCAAATATAGCGGTAATACCTTGGCCAGGGATATCAATATCAATATCTAGTTCAAAGTGAGTTTTTGCAGATTGTCGGTAATTTAATTGGAATTGCGCTTGGATACCTTTAGCACACTCTATCTTATCGACCATAAGTCATACCTACGGCTTTGCGCTTACGCTGAAAGGTATAAAGCATTAATAACACCACAAAGGAAAAGACAATCATAACGCCCGACAATGCATGAGCTTGAGCATATTGCAAACCCTCTACATGGTCATATATTTGCACAGACACCACACGGGTTTCTCCAGCAATACTGCCACCGATCATCAATACAATGCCAAATTCGCCTACCGTATGGGCAAAACCAAGAATGGTTGCTGTCATAAAACCCGGTTTAGCTAAAGGCAACACTACAGTAAAAAATCTATCTAAGGGGCCGGCACCAAGAGTAGCGGCCGCTTCTAAAGGTCGATTACCAATAGCTTCAATTGCATTTTGAATAGGCTGCACCACAAAAGGCATGGAATACACCATAGACGCCACTACAAGACCCCAAAAGGTAAAAGGTAAAGTACCCAGTCCAAGCGCTTGCGTGAACTGCCCTATCGCCCCATTTGGCCCCATGGCTAACAACAAGTAAAAACCTAAAACTGTTGGCGGAAGCACTAGAGGTAAAGCGACTAAGGCGCTTACTAGGCCTTTAAGCCAAGAGTTTGTTCTGGCTAACCACCATGCGATGGGAGTGGCTAAAATCAGTAATAATATGGTGACAGTTGTAGCAAGGCGTAACGTCAACCAAATAGTCGCCATATCGCCATCAGAAAGATTCATATATCCTGCCCCATAGTTAATCTATTGGGAGCTAAATAGCCAAATTCAGTGATAATATTTCGAGCCTTATGGGTATGCATAAAATCCAAAAATGCTTTAGCACCTTGGCTTTTTGCAGCGGAGCGTAATAACACAACATCTTGCTTAATAGCATGATGCATAGCGTCTGGCACCAACCAATAAGATCCTTGGGGTACTTTATTTTTGCCTAACAACTGCGACAATGCGATAAAACCTAAATCTGCGTTACCAGAACTAACAAACTGGTAGGTTTGCGCAATGTTTTCACCTCTCACTAATTTAGACTGAGTAGCATCAATTAATTCCAAATATCTGAGCACTTCCAAAGTAGCAACTCCATAAGGTGCCAATTTAGGATGGGCGATCGCCAGTTTATTAAACGTCCCCTGTTTTAGGGTAGATTCTATTTTATTAACAAAGTCAGGGCGAGCGCTCCACACAGCCAGACGGCCAATAGCATAAGTAAAACGGCTAGCAGCAATCACTAAACCATCATGTTGCAAAGCGTCGGGCTTAGCCTGATCAGCTGAAAAAAATAGTTCATAAGGTGCACCTTGTTTAATTTGCGCATAAAATTTTCCCGATGAACCAAAAGATAGGGCAATTTGATAATCAGATGTTTTCTCAAACTCTGTCACTAGTCTTTGCATGGTATTGCCAAAATTAGCAGCCACAGCAACATGTACAGGTTTTGCTTCAGTAGATAAAGTAAAAACCCATAACAGAATAAACCCAATGCACTTAATAAATTTCATACTTGCGGACTGATAAAATGATAGACAATTGATTTTTATCACTTTATCACAAGCTTGTTTTTTGTGAGCGTTTTTCAGTTAATTAGCCGTTGCATAAAATATTCATGCTCATCTTCACCCGTTATGATGAAACCTAAGCGCTCATATAAATTTTTAGCCGGATTATCTTTGAGAACAGTTAACTCAATATTCTTACCCTGTTTATTTTGAATTAACTGAGTCACCACGCTTCGCCCTACCCCTTTATTTTGAAATGCTGGAAAAATTTGTAGCTGCATAATGTAAATACTATTAGGCAGCTCTTTATATTTGAGCATTCCAACAATTTGATGATTACAATGGATCAGAAAACAGTGTGCATACCCCTCATATACTCTGGCCTTATGTTGCTCTTCTGACAAAAACAACCCAGCATTTTCTAGATGAGTAGCCATAGTCATCAAGCGTAATTTAAGGAGGATATCAAAGTCTGCTTTAGTAGCCTGAACCAAGGTGTAATTTTTCATTCAGCTATCAATGCCTCTAAAACGAAGAATTGGCTTGGGTTAAAAATTCAAGCTCAGCATCTGTTGATGTTCGACCTAAAATAGAGTTTCTGTGGGGATAACGGCCAAACTTTTGAATAATATCTCGGTGTTTTAACTCAAAATCCAAAGAATATTGAGAGCCGTTTTTTGTATATAACTCAACAGCAACATCATGAATAATAAGCGACTCACTGTGCATAAATGGCATATACAAAAAACTTCGTTGGCTTTGATTTAACTCATCATCTGCACCTACAGAAATAGCTTCTTGCGCCAATGCTAAGGCTAATGGATCAGAAGCAAAAGACGCAGCAGTGTCACGAAACATATTACGAGAAAACTGATCCAAAACAATAATTTCAGCCAAACGTCCTTGTGACGTTTTACGCCAATGGCACAACTCACAACGATTTGCCGCTAGGTGCACTTTTGCAAAACGAGTGTTAATCATCCCATCAAACTGAAGATCTTTAGACCACCAGTTTGATGGTTCAATTTCGGCAAACCAAAATTTGAGGATCTCTTTGTAGTCCATAATATTTTCTCTATTTTTATCTTTGACATATTATAAAATCAAAGCATATTACTTTTGGTAAGTCTCTGCCAATAAAGAAACTTGTAACTCGACCCGTTTAATTTCACGTATTACCGACAAACGGTTTAGTTCCATAAAAAGCCATAATCGAGCAATCGCGAAAGCCACAACCGTTGATAACGTGCCTGCCAGCCAATTTATTTTTACACCTATATCTACCTCGTTCACCAAATGATAAGCACAATAAATGGCCAGCCCTGCAAATATCAATTGCAGAGAAACAACCACAATAAAGGTTAATCGAAACGTACCTTTAAAACTTTGTCCAATTAGTTGCAATCCATTGGCCTGTTCTTCAGAAAATTCATGGGCGGCTTTGTCATCTTTTAAAGCTTCAAGTATTTTTTGATTGATATTTTTCATTTTATGTCTCCACTTTGACTAGATTTACTATTTTGTAGATTACTTTGTATTAGTTTTCTCGCTTGGTGCAGGCGCGACTTTATAGTTCCTGCTGGAATAGCTAACATTTCGCTTATTTCAAGCATGGTAAATCCTTCTAGATAATGTAAATGCACCAACTGATAAAGCTGGGGTTGCAAATCACTCAACAATTGTTCGAACTCAAAATCTTCAGACCCATCATTTACACAAGCTTGCTCGGCAGTATGTAAATCCTGAAATTGAACATATTCATTACTAAGCCTATCTTGCCTTTGCTTTTGCCGAATGATGTCAACCCCTTTATGTTGCAAAATTTGGTAAACCCATTTTGCAAATGATCCTGGGTCTTTTATTTTACGAATGGTTTTTGCGACAACTTCAAAAGTATTTTGTACCGCGTCTTGCGCCTTTTGCTGGTCGCCCAACTGCCGATAGGCATAGCGTAACAACTTGGGATACCAAATTTTCATTAGCTGCTGTAAGGCTTCGGCATCACCTAATTGGCAATTCACCACTAACCATTCAGTTAAAATGTGTTCACTATTTCTTTTCATAATCAATACCCATGCCACCTCAAAATGACGAATTCAGCGGGAGTTTAAAGCGATTTAGACTAGGCGGCTATTTGTAGGCTTAGTAATCTAAGTCAAAAATGGCCAACAACGGATAAATCGCTTTAAAACCCGCCCTAAAGGGAACAACTGGGGCACTCCACTTCTTCGTTGCGCCAATTCAGAAGGTGGCCGACATTCAGTCATTGACGCGCCTTGAATTGAAGCACCCCAGTTGTTCTGAAACGCGCATTTTGAGGTGGCATGGGTATAAGGTCGTAGCATTTTCGATTTGGGTTCAATAAAATTACATTTATTGGTTTGAGCATGAAGTAAACGGAAAAATGCTTAACTTAAAAAAACACTTTACTTAGAGAGTTGGTTATTGTGCTTGAGGGCTATGCACATGAGGTTCCAGTAACTGAGCCCACTTTTTGTTATAGCCATGTACACTTTGTGTAGGCAGTTGGTTTTTATCCAAAAGAATTCGGCTTTGATTTGCCCAAGCAAAGATCCCACCATATAAATTCAAAACATTTTTAAACCCATTTGATTTGAGTTTTTCAGCTATACGTTCGCTACGCACTCCGATGGAGCAATACACCACTATTGTATTGTCTTTGTTAATATCGGCGACAGATTTTAGAGAAAACTCATCATACCCAATCCATTGAGCACTAGGTAAATGACTGAGTTCATATTCAACTTTCTCTCGGGCATCCAATAATACCAGTTTGTTATTTTTGGTTAATAGCGAGTCTAATTCAGCAGTGTGAATTACAGGTATGGAACCTTTGAGCACCCCATCAACTGCGTTGTTTAAATTATTTGCCTCCACTGTAAATCCCATCAAATATCCGGCCAATAAAATCAAAAATAGTAAACGCATTGTTGTGTACTCTGTAATCTATAAAATCAATAAACATAACAACCTAAAATCGTATCTAATATCTTAATCAGAGATTAGTGTTTGCGAACTAACAAAGTGCAAATTATTATTAATTACTGAACAAAATTCACCTATGCCTGTTTTAAGTAAAGCTGATAATTGGCTATCAATAACAATCCCTTGTTCGTCCAAACTAGTACCAAGCAGTGGAATAACCACAGAGGATTTTTCAATAATCTTCCCAGACATAGTAACAATTATCTCTCTTAACATCTGCTGAGCGTGGGTGGCTCTAGGTGAAGTATTGATGAGCATTATGGGTATATTCACAAACTCTTCTCCACTGACTAACCAATCAAGGGCATTTTTCATCACACCACTGATCCCATGAGCATATTCAGGACTAGAAATAATCAATCCATCAGCTTTTTCAATACTGGATTTTAATGCCATAACTGAGGGGATATTGTCACTCTCTCTCTCTGGATTAAATAACGGTAAATTTCCCAGAGATACAATATTGATATCAGCGTCATTAGCAGACAACATTTTTAATGCTTGTAGTGCGCTACTATTGTAAGACAAGTTACGCAAACTGCCCGACAAAGCTACTAATTTGAGTTTATCCATTACTTTTGGATTTAAACACCCGGTTTCATAGGTGCTTGATAAGCTTTGGTGCCCCACAAAGGTACAGTTGAAAGACTATGTTTAAAACTGCCTGATGTTTCTTTGGTTGAATATGACACATACATCAAAGTTTGACTTTGTTCATCAAACACACGGCGGATCTTCATACTTTTAAAAAAAATACTTTTTGATTTTTTAAACACCACTTCACCTGATTTAGACTTATCTATAGCAGCAATCATGGCAGTTGTAATTTCACCTGTTTGCCGGCAAGCAATTGAGCTATCAGATGGGTCAGACAAACTGAGATCCGCTTCAATGCTAGCCACATGACAAGTCACTCCAGTGACAATTGGGTCAACTAAAGTATTCAATTTAATATCCTGAGTAGTAAATACGCCTAGTGAAATATCACCCACTTCATTTTTATCACATGCAGTTAACAGCAAAAGTAATCCAACACACACACCCAAAGTATTCATTTGTATTCCTAATTATTTGATGCCATATGGCATATTTATACCAAAAATCATTTTATTTCTTAAAAAAATGAACTTTTCATCCTAATTTGATGACTTATTATTGGCAGCGTAGTGAACTGCCACTCTCCCTGGGCCGTTTAGTGTGGATCATGCTAACGGCTTTTTACTTTCTGTCAAAGTCAACAAATGAAGAATAGATCATAAAAGAACAGACTTTACGCTCATAAAAACCACAAACAATCTCAAAATACTGTATATTCCGTCCTCGTTTTTTGCCCTTGCCCTTTCTTAGGATCAGTATCAGTATGAAATTTTCAAATTTAGGTTTAGCCAAAGAAATCCAACAGGCTCTCGAAGTCTGTGGTTATACTGAAATGACACCAGTGCAAGAGCAAGCCATAGTCCCTGCTCGCAGAGGCAAAGACTTGTTAGTTAATGCTCAAACAGGCACAGGTAAAACTGCTGCTTTTGCATTACCTATCTTGCAACAAATGTTAGATAAACCTAAAGACACCTTATCAGGTAGTCCGCGAGCTTTAATTTTAACGCCAACTCGAGAGTTAGCTGAACAACTCGCCAACACTATAGGTGCCTATGCACAATTTTTGCCTTTAAAGATTACTGCGCTTTATGGCGGCGTAAAAATGGGCGGTCAGGCTAATAAACTTAAAGATGGCGTGGATATTCTGATTTCAACTCCTGGGCGCTTAATTGAACATTTAGAACTCAGTAACGTTAATTTAGCAAACGCTGAGTTTGTGGTTCTCGATGAAGCCGACCGTATGTTAGATATGGGTTTTATCGCCGATGTACAAAACATCTTAAAATTCACCGCTAAAAAACGTCAAACCTTATTGTTTTCTGCCACTTCATCACCCGCAGTAAATGAATTATCCCATAAGTTATTGAACAATCATCAGGTGTTACGAGTTACCAAAATTAATGCCACCGCCGAAACAGTTTCACATGTTATGTATCCAGTGGAAGAGTCTCGTAAAATTGATTTGTTTAAAGCCTTATTAAAAGAACAAAACTGGTTTCAGGTTTTAGTATTTACCAGCACCAAACAACAAGCCGATGAACTTATGGCCGCGTTAAAGCGCAGCAAAATTGACGCAGCAGTATGCCATGCAGACAAAAGCCAAGGTGCGCGTCGTCGTGCTATCGCCGACTTCAAATCAGCCAAACTACAAGTATTGATAGCCACAGAAGTAGCAGCTCGCGGTTTAGACATTCAAGGCTTGGATTATGTCGTCAATTACAACCTACCTTATTTACCTGAAGATTATGTGCACCGCATTGGACGCACAGGCCGTGCAGGAAAAGAAGGTTACGCCATATCATTCGTTAGCCGCGAAGAAGAAAATACAGTTGCGCGTATTGGGCTTATTGGAAGTAAAATTAAACGTATTGTTAAAGCAGGATTTGAAGTCAGTAATCGCATTAGCTTATTAAAAAGTGTCGCGAAGAACACTAGAAATAGTCGCAGCAACAAAGCCAGTGAGATAAAAATAAGCAACGACAAGTCTTCGCCCTATCAAGCTAAAAAATCAAAAGCTCGGGCTTCAAAACCTAACAAAGGTAAAAAATAAGATACATCAGCCCCATAGCTTCTAGCTCGATACTCGTGGCTAGAAGCTCGCAACTGTATTTAAACTTACTCCCCCAATAAAAAATGCTTAATTGCATCCTTATAATTTCGGCTAACTTTTATCTTTTCAAACTCCCCTAATAACAAGAAAAATTCACCTTTAGTGTGGGGGATCACTTTATCAATGAAGTTCAAATTGACTATAGTAGAGCGATGTACCCGCTTAAAAATATTCTCGTCTAACTCAGCCAATAGTTCTTTCAATGTGCTGCGCTTGATGTGGGTTTGTCCTTGGGCATGTAAACATACGTAATCACCCGCTGCATCAATCCATTCAATTTCAGACTGTTTTAAAATAGTAATTTCATCACGGTCTTTAATAACTACCTTTTTTTCCACTTGAACATTGCTGGACAACATACCTGGAAGCATCTTATTAACCGCTTGTTTTGGGTTTTCTGTTTGATTAATACTATCAATCGCGCCTAAAATTCGAGGCTTATTATCTTGCCCATCAACACCATCCAAACGTTCTTGCGCTCTTTGTACTGCGCGAATAATTCGCTCGTCATCAATAGGTTTCAAAATATAATCGACCGCATGAACATCAAAAGCGTCCAGTGCATATTGTTCATAGGCGGTAGTAAATACGATTAGAGGTAAAATATCACTTTGTAATCCTTTGACCACGTCAAAGCCATTCAAGCCGGGCATTTGGATATCTAAAAAAATGATATCAGGCGCCAAGTCTAAGGTTGCGGCTATGGCTTCTCGACCATTTTTGCATTCCCCGACAATTTCTATGCTCTGAATTTTTTCTAACTTCACCCTCAGCAGCTTTAATGCGAGTGGTTCATCATCAACAATTAGTGTCCTTAATTTATTCATGTATTTTCTCTTTTGTTGATGACTAACGACGGCTTTGTTTAGGGATATTTTTTTCACTACTTAGATATTCACATGGCAACTCAATGGTCGTTTTCAAACCACCCGATGGTAGTATGTCGATGTTAATAGAAAAGTCCTGTGCATATAAGGCTTTTAATCTATCGTTAGTGTTGCGCAGGCCTACGCCACGTCCTTTGGTACTGCCCACTTTGCTGTGTGCCACTTTACTACCACTACCGGTGTCACTGAGTTGCATAATCAGTCTATTATTCTCTACTTTGGCATACAGGCTTATGGTTCCACCTGATTCATTTTGAGCAATAGCATGTTTCATGGAATTTTCGATGATTGGTTGTAACAGTAAACTTGGAACCGTAGCCAACTTAGCGTCCTGCTCAATCTGAAAGTCTAAGCTGAGTCGATCACCAAATCGAGTCTTTTCAATTTCCAAATATAAATTGAGCGCATTAACTTCATTTTCGAGAGTGATCTTGGTGTCGGGGTTATTGTCCAACGAATGCCTTAGAAAGCGGCTTAACTGCACCGTCATACCTTGGGCTTTTTCTGATTCATTAACTTCTATTAGGGAGTTAATCGCATTCAGGGTATTACATAAAAAGTGAGGATTAAGCTGGTAACGCAACATCTTAATTTGAGCGTCTCTCGCAATTGACTGCGCGCGCATTCGTTTGATTTGTTCTTCACGAGTTTCAGCTTCTGCTTTTAGCATGATCCGATGTTCAGTTTGCAATAAATCATTGTAGCGCATGCCATGAAACAACCCAGTCCAGCACAAAAAGATAAACAAACTGGCAAAATGCCAGCCACCAAATTCACTCCATTTGTTACCTGCCTCGGTCACCCACATAAACAATTCAATTCTGGCCAAGGTCCAAACAAAAGCCACCAGCAAAACCATCAACAATCCTATGCTGGCTCTTTGCACAAAGGGTTTGTCCCAAATATGCATAAAAATCCAATATAAAAAAATGGTAAAACCTAACCCAATAAAGGCTTGCAAGAAAATATGTAGAATATGAAACCAGTCGTATGGCCCATACCAGAGCGTTAATGAAAAAAAACTAATGATACTTACAAATGTCCAAAAACCGATATGTAAAAGGCCAAACTGATAAATTTGGTTGCGACCATCGACAGAAGATGTTTCTTGAAAAAATGAGTGTGGCATTAAATTCCTTAACAGCCAACTTAGTTGGCAAAGACTGCGTAGTTCAGTTTACACTTGGTAAATACTGTGGGCTAGCGGTTCAATCCGCTTTACCGCTGTATAAGACCCTCTTGCCGAATTAGTCGGTCTTTTTAGAACGAATAGTCTAGCTTTGCTACCCAAGATTCTCCTAGCGTTTCATATAAGGCATAAGAATGAAAACAGACCAGCCTCAATCTATTTTCTACGTATTTTACGTATCCATCATAGTTGCATTAGGAGGGTTCCTAATGGGTTTTGATGCATCTGTTATTTCAGGTGTGGTCAAATTTATCGAACCCGAATTTAACCTAACAAAAATTCAATTAGGCTGGGCCGTAGCTTCATTATCCCTTACCGCTACCTTTGCCATGATTACAGCGGGTCCACTTAGTGACCGATTTGGTAGAAAAGTTATATTAAAAATTGCCGCGACTTTGTTTTTTGTGTCGGCTATTGCATCAGCATTTGCGCCTAGTTTTTTAATGCTAGTTATAGCTAGAATGCTCGGCGGCTTAGGTGTAGGAGCGGCATTGATTATTGCACCTATGTACATTGCAGAAATTGGCCCTGCTAAATATCGTGGACGTATGGTCTCCCTTAATCAGTTAAATATTGTACTGGGTATTTCAGTGGCATTTTTCACCAACTATTTGATTTTACAGGCTGCTGATTCTGATACCCAATGGGTACAATCTCTAGGTTTTGACCAATGGAATTGGCGCTGGATGTTAGGCATTGAAGCCATCCCTGCACTGTTATATTTTGTGTGTCTTGCCATAGTCCCAGAAAGCCCACGATGGTTAATGATGAAAGGCCGTACTCAGGAGGCGAGTGTTATTCTAAAACGCGCTTTAGGTGAGCAAAATGCTGAGCAAGAAATACAAAATATTAGTGACAACATTAACCTTGAACAAAACAAAACCAAAGGGGCTTTTATAGACTTACTTAAGCCCTCGATGCGCCTAGTAATGATAGTGGGGATCTCCATTGCGATATTACAGCAAATCACTGGTATTAACGCGGTGTTCTTTTATGCTCCGATGATTTTTGAGCAAACGGGTTTAGGTACCGACGCCTCATTTATGCAAGCCATATTAGTAGGTATCACAAACGTGGTATTTACCTTAATTGCTATCGCACTTATTGACAAAATCGGACGAAAATCATTATTAGTTATGGGTGTATCAGGGATTATTGTGTGTATGTTCAGTTTGGCATATCAATTTAATGCAGCCACTTACACCTTAACTGCCCAAGCTATCAGCACCCTATCGACAGATATAGACTTACAAGCATTACAACCTATTATTGGCGCTACATTTACCAGTGATTTAGCATTCAAATCAGCAATCACCGACCTGTTAGGCACGGCACAGGCAGTTCAATTTGAATCGACATTAGTGTCCGCAGCGATCCAAATGAATGGCACTATGATACTAGTGAGCATATTAGGCTTTGTCGCCTGTTTTGCCGTCTCTTTAGGTCCTGTTATGTGGGTGTTGTTTTCAGAATTGTTCCCCAACCGAATTCGCGGAATTGCCATCTCATTTGTTGGCTTAATTAACTCAGGCATTAGTTTCTTGGTTCAGCTAGTATTTCCATGGGAACTTGCAAACTTAGGTGCCACCTATACCTTTGCGATATATGGTGTCTTTGGTTTTTTTGGACTGATGATCATTCTTAAGTTTTTACCTGAAACTAAAGGTAAATCTTTGGAAGAGTTGGAAGCGATTCTGGTCAAATAACCACCCAACTTAAGCCCTACATATACCATAGGTACTATCGGCCTCACCCTTTGCACCTATGGTAATAGCTTTTTCTTAACACTCTGTTTTATTAGCTACTTTTAGTAATATTTTGCGGTTGATGTGCAAGCGCTAGAAAAATAATCGCCTAAATCTAAGACTTGAATCAGACATAGACCAATCTCAATTAATTAGGGCAGAATAGTCGTATTAAACTCCCTACCCTTTGTTAAAATTGAGCTAGTGATGACTCGTCAATAAATTATTGAGTAAAAAACGACTGTACAAATTCAAAACTATCAACGGCGATTTTAGCACCAATTTCTCTACCTGGTAGATCATCAGCTGGCGGATGAATGCCTCCCCAAATACGCGACAAACTACACTGATCGGATGCGTCTTTATAGGTCGCCCATTGCAAAGTCATGCTCACACTGGGTCCTTCCTCAAAAACCAAAAAGTCATTGGCAGTTACCTCAAACTCACTCATCCCACCGGGAAAATAAGCAGATCCTGTTATGGATGTCATCAAATCTGCAGCGGCTCTAGAATAAGTGGAATGACCTGATACATAACCTGCGAAAGGAGGCGTGACAAAAGTAGGTCTTTGATACGGCCACCACTGCTCTGCCAATATCCAGCCCACTCCAGCTTGATCAACCAAAGGGTTGTTTATATAGTCTGGCCCTTTCCAAGTATAAAGTTTAATTTTGCCAATATTTTCTGGTTTATCGGTAGCTAAGGGATCAGTTGCTGTAACCACTTCAACATAATTTTCTACTAAAGGTATACCGTCAATCCGAAATGAGCTTAATGAAGGATCACTGCTCTGTCCTTTCGCCATCGCTCGAATGGCTGATACAGGACGAATATAATCATAACGTCCTTTGATCCCCCATGCAGCCACAGCAGCATCATGCATAGTACCTCCCATAGCGAAATAGGACTTAATATCCCATTCAAGCGGCCCTAATATATCGCCTTCACCTGCCCAACGTTTTTCAAACAATTCATGATCACTCACAGTATTTAAGATAACAAACCAGTGTCCAGGGGGAGTTTCAGATTCAGGACCATCCGCCCAAAATTCAGCTAATACACGAGTGTAATCACCGCGGGGTACCATTTGTTCTTCGTAGGGCTGATTAGTGATTGGATTAAGTGCATAACCCATACTTGGGTCGCCACCTTCAGTTTGTTTATAAAATTCATCATATTCTGTAAAGGAGTTCGGATAGGCAGATATGTTTCCAAGACTCTTTGGTGAGATATCCCACATTACACCATCATTTTGATCCAAATGAGACGACCAAATAGACACCAATGAGAATCCCCATTTATACTGCTCACTTAGTGCTCCATTAATCATAGGTGGAGTGCCTGGATCATGATAAACCTGATAATCAAAACCATCACGAGCAAATACATTTTTATCATTCTCAGAAAGAGAAAATGGAACTACTTGCCCCCATTCAGGACCTAAAAAACTGGGTGCGTCATCTACCGGATTACCTGCTTGATCAATATAGCCATTTATTGACAAAGGTTGCCAACGATCCAAATCTGCAATGGATGGATTACCAGTGGCGCCAGCACTTAAAACTAATGGAGGGTTCACCGGTTGGTAGGATATATTAGCGTAAGAATTCACTTCATTTGCACCATCTTGCAAACCAAATTGAATATAACAATCAGCAATATAATTACCCAATGCAGCGGCCGAACCTTGGGAATAATCCAATGACTCGTCATCAAGGTTGAAGCCTAAACTTTGCATCAGTGAATCGGCAGCTTCCATTATCTTAAATGAGCCTGGTGAGAAATTAAATCGATGTTGAATAATCCGATAAGCAGCATAACTAATAGCGAGTTCTTGTTGCGGTAAAACATCGTCTGGCACTTTGATATTTTCGGCTGAACAAGAAAATCCAGCGACCTCATTGCCAAATAAAAACCCATGTTTTTGCGGTTTGTAAACTGACCAAGCGTCAAACATCGCCGAAGAAATATGGAATAAGTTTCTGGCATGTACAGTGGGTCGCGCATAGTCATTACGTATGGCTAATAAAAGCACTTCATTCCACATGCGAGCAACAGACTGACCGTCCCGTTCAGGGGTTATCACCACTGGAGGGACTGGAGGAGTAATCACTGTTGTTTTTTTGCTAGAACCGCCACAAGCTGTTAAAAGACTACTAGTTACAAAAACAACGCTCAGATGTGTAACCAGTTTTTTTGTATAAAGTTTATATTTAGCCATTTCACCCATATCTAGATTATCCTGCTCATCCAATAATTCGTATATTTAATACATTGGCTAAGCCTGCTATAAAAAGCATCCCTAACGTATACCAAAAAATAATCTACGTCTGAGCGTTATCAATTTGGACGCTAATATAGCTATATTTTAATCAAATAAATAGCTAGAGTTTATCAATACTCGTATGGATTTAATTTTACCACTGCGGGTAAACAATTCATTACTTAGGGTTTGATCCAGACTGTTAAACTTCCTCCTTAGTTGTTCTCCTTCCGCAAGTGTCATAGTTAACATCGAATCACCTTCAGTTAGCTCATATACAACAGGCACTTGGCACCAAGTGAAGGCTATACTGTTGACGGGCAAGGCAATTTCTTGCCATTGATCAGATAGGTCCAGATATCTAAAGATTTGAGTAGATTGAGTAAACTCTTGTTTACGCAATAATCTGGGTACAAATCGCACTTCTCCTTGCTCAACCTTGATCCCTAACTCACCAAAACGAGTCAGAATTTCCTCTTTTACTTGGCCTGTCATACCTGGTTGTTGAGCCCCTGCGTGTTTTGGTGTGTGTGAATAAGGATCACAAGGAAAAGCGCCGTATTCTTCAGGCTTTTTATTAAAACCTATCCCCTGCCTTACGCGGTAATATAAATCACCTAGACGTTTAATTAATTCAGGAGCAGCGTCTTCATCTAACGCTTGGAAAAAGTGTTCTTGTACTGCCAGTAGTAACTTAGACACCATATGCCAATACACAGATCCAAGCCCTTCAAAACCAAACATGGCACCAGAGCGTCCGGTAAATGCTTGATGGTTAAATACCTGCTCATACAAATTTTCAATTTGTATATTTGTATGTTGACTAAGCTCAGCATATTGAGGCATCTGCCTTTTAAGTTGCGCCAATAAATCACTACTGTTTTTAAGATTGGCATTAAAACGATAATTACCTTTTACATCTTGGGTCACAATACTATGGTCGTTGTGCTTGAGCATACCCATAAGCACAGGGATTTGTTTTATTTGCTCTGTTGGTACAATATTTTTAGCTAAAAATCCAACTTGGTTTTTATCTGGATATAACATGAAGGTATTTTGATCTGGCCTAAAGATATCACTGGCATATAGCGCATCTAATACATCCGCCGCTTTTGCAGGACTAACGGCAGTTGAACACAATGCAGCCACTTGCCCTTCTAACATTGGGTAAAGATTTTTTATAGCCGCTTTGTTATCACTCAATGCCAACAAATTGTATGAATGAAACAAGCCATCTTCTTTGAGGTTTTTATTGATGCTGTGATCTATCACTGTTAATGCATCCGCTAACAGACTCTGAATAGACTGTAGTTTTGTCATCACTTTATGGCTAAATGACTCTTTTTGGTAAACACTAGTACGATACTTACACGCTGCTTGGCCTAAGCCTTCCAGCACTTCAAAGCGCAGCTCATCTGTCACTTGTGTATGACTTAACTTAGGTACTAACTCACAAAGCACAAAGGCAGTATCCTGCACCCATAAAGCCACTTCTGCAGAAAGTTCTACGGTTTTGTGTTGTTTTGCCAACAAGTTTTGTAAAAAATGTACATAACGTCGCAAATAATTCAAAGTGACAACCGACACCCCATGACCTACCAATGCATTGTTTGCATCATTCCATTCAGGTCTTTGAGTGTTTAACCAAATACCGCCTTCCACCACTAAGTTGCCTAATTTACACAACAAAGGCACCAACAGTTTTTCTAATAAATTAACTTGATAAACGTCGCCATTTTTATCCCAAATCAACTTGCCATCGGCCCCTACACTTTGTACTTTTAGCGCAATCTTATTGGCTGATTGCTGATCATAATCCACTGTGCTTTTGGCATTTGCCAGCATGGCTTCAAATGACTTGATCCGATAAGGCACATTGGCGTAACAGAATATTGGTTGGTGTAGTAAATCAGTCAGTTTTTGAGGATGAAACTGTTCAGACAATTCCAACATTTTTAACAAATAAATAATTTGATGGTCGCCCCAATAACCGATAAAACTCCAAGGGTCTTCTGGCTCTTCAACTTCCCAGTCTAAGCCACCTTTTGTAATGCGATAGGGGTTATAACCGTCAATCGTTGATGCGTTAACAAACTTAGCAATCACCGACTCAATAAATTCAGGATAACTAAAACATAAGGCTTCCCAGTTTTGAAATATGTCTCGCCAATTACCTTGATAGGACAACAATCTATTGCCTTCACCATCCTTCAATTTTATTTCAAACTGGTTCCACGGTCGACTAGGATCGCCATGTCGACGACCAAAGGTAACCGGTAAATATTCAGCAACTAAACGATCGATTTGCCTATCGTTCAAAGCTTGGGTGAAATGAGTAAACTGACTAAATTCAAGTTTTTCTGGTAACTTTGCTAATGCCAGTTGGTGTTTTTCAAACAAAGGTAAATTAAAAGTTTTTAAGGTAGCAATAAAATCAGCCGCACAAATACGATAGTCATCATCAAACACACCACCTCTTAGAGAATTAAACAAGGTATTAGCATAATGATGCACTGTGACATTTTCTTCGTTAGTCACTTGAAAACCGTCAGTACCGGCCATGATCTTAGCTAATTCATCCGAGCCATGCGCTATAGAATGGTCAATATCACTCGCCATCTTCTTAGGGTTTTCAAGCTGTTGGATCACTTCACATACTTGTGATTGGCTTTGCTCAAGGTTGGCGACGATTTGCCAACTTTGTAACTGGCCTGCGGCTAAGTTAAATTCAACATTCAGAAAATAAGCACCGCGGATCCCTCGTTTATGGGGTTCATCTTGTAGTGTTTCACCGCGCCTAAATTTATCCAGTTGGGTGTTGCTTAGTAGGATCTGAGGACAATCAAAACCTAAACTAAATACCGTATTGGCTTTTAAGGATTCACTAGGCTGCGCTCGGTCAGTGATCCCTGAATACAGAGTAAACATAGCTAAGCCTGTCGACTGCTCTAATTCATTCCATTTATAGGCATCAATTAAATTACTTGAATTACCTTGTGTTAAACGAGGGGTGCCGGCCGGTAGGATATTTTGTATGCCATCAACCATCTGAACCGAGATAGGTTCTGCCGCCAAATTAACTAATTCGCATTGGCGACAAAAACCATATTTATCACTGGTTTTCCAGCTATAACGAAAAGCTAATTGTAAGTCGTGATTAACTTCTTCAAAGCAAATTTTGTCACCTAGGGTATTTTTATACAGGTTTTGGCTAATGCTGTACTGATGATTAAAGTCTTTGTTATAGGGTTCCCAGCTATAGGTTTTATTGCCTTTATTAACCTTAAGCAAGGTTTTGCTGCCAGTATGACTATTGCTTTCGTAAATACGGTCAACTGGCACATAAGGAAATAATGAGATTTCTGGTGATACTCTGCCTGCGGTTAATCCACCATTTGAGGCAATAAACAACCAATGATCACTGTCAGACACTAAACTAATAAAAAACGCTGGCATTATTTCAGCATTGTAGATAACGTAAAAACGCTCCCCATCCATATCAATAAACTTACCGTTGACTTCGCTATTTGGGGGGGCCGAACCGTTCATCATCACACTCTCTTTTTAATTTTTTATTGTTAAAAAAGCAAAGATTGGTTCTTTGCTTTTGCACCTTAAGCCATTCAATAATGAACACAAATGAAAAAAGCTAAGGCGGACTCTTTTTGAGACTAAAAAGACCACAATTGATTTAGTAATTCATTTCATGCTGATTTTATAGTGTTTTTCAAGGTGAGCTTGCGAATCAATAGCTAGCTGTTGAGAGTTAGAGCGAGCCAGTTCAACATTAATCCTATGCCTTAGAATATAAACAAGAAATATTAGTTCCTAGTTGGCAACAAGTGACATGGTAATTATATGTTTCCACCTCACCCTGTATTCAGTTCACTTTAACTCGTTTACATTGTGTAATTGCCACATTTAAATAAGGTAAAAAACTAGGTACTGTTTGAGACTCAATATAATATTAATTTTTACAACACCAACAAAACTCAAAGGCGAGTTTGAGATCATCAATGAATAAAGTATTACAAAACAAATCGATACAACAAAAAGTTGACGATTTGTTGAGCAAAATGACTCTCGAACAAAAAATCGGACAAATGACCCAGGCCGACCGTATGACCTGCTCGCCAGAAGAAGCAAAACAGTATCACTTGGGCTCTATTTTAAGTAGCGCAGGCTCATGTCCTGATGACAATTCCCCTAAAGGTTGGGTAGAGATGAACGATGCTTATTGGCAGGCATCAACTGACCAAGACACACAACATCTTGGGATCCCTATTCTTTATGGGCTTGATGCTATTCATGGTAATAACAATGTTAAAGGTGCCACCATATTTCCCCACAATATTGGCTTAGGCGCGGCCAACAATCCTAAACTTATTAAACGTATTGCAGAGATCACCAGTAAAGAGGTTTTAGCTACAGGTGTTGATTGGGCCTTTGCTCCCAACTTAGCCGTTGCTCGGGATTATCATTGGGGACGCAGCTACGAAAGTTATGCTGAAGTACCAAGTCTAGTAACTCTATATTCAAACAAAATGATTGACGGCTTACAGGGCAACCTTAGTCAAGATAATATTTTAGCTTGCGCCAAACATTGGGTGGGTGATGGCGGAACTCAATATGGCGTTGATCAAGGCGATACCATACTGAATTGGGATGAATTACAAGCCACCCATATTCAGCCGTACAAAGCTGCGATCAAAGCTGGTGTGCTGAGTATTATGGTGTCTTTTAGTAGCTGGAATGGCGATAAATGTCATGCTCATGAATTTTTGTTGGTCGATACTCTTAAACAAAAAATGGCTTTTGACGGTATTCTGATCTCAGATATGCAAGGCATTGATTACCTAGAAGACGATTTTTATTTGGCTGTTGCACAAGGGGTTAATGCAGGTATCGACATGTTTATGGTGCCCAGAAATTGGCCACTTTTTATAGAAAATTTACTCAGCCATATTGCACTTGGTACTGTATCTATAAGCAGAATCGATGATGCGGTAAGACGTATTTTATCGGTAAAGTATGCTTTTGGTTTATTTGATAAACCTCGCCCTGCCCTGAGAAAATGGTCAAATCACGCTTCATTTGGCAGCGAAGAGCATCGTCAAGTAGCACGTAAAGCGGTCAGAAAATCCTTAGTTTTATTAAAAAACAACAACATTCTTCCTTTAAGTAAAAATGCCCGAATTTTAGTCGCTGGGAAAAATGCCCATAATCTTGGTCATCAATGTGGTGGTTTTACTATCACTTGGCAAGGTGTGTCTGGCAACGACGAAATAGAAGGTGGCACATCTATTTGGCAAGGCATTAAACAAGTCGCCACAAAAGCGCAACTCAGCGTCAATGGCGATGGCATAGAAGCTACACCTGAGATGCATGATGTTGCATTAGTGGTCATAGGCGAAACACCTTACGCTGAAGGTATGGGCGATATTAGAGGCAACGATAAAGTCATCACTGAATCTGGCGCTCAGATCCATGGCCAAGTAAAAGTATTGCGGGCTAGTGGTGACTCTCTTGAACTCAACAAATTATACCCAGAAGACTTACAAACCATTAAAAACATCAGTAGTAAAGGTGTGCCCGTTATCGCTATTCTGGTTTCAGGTAGACCACTTATCATTGAACCAGAACTCGATAGATCAAGCGCTTTTATAGCAGCATGGTTACCCGGTTCAGAGGGGCAAGGTGTTAGCGATGTGTTATTTGGAGATTATGATTTTACAGGTAAGTTGTCCTTCAGTTGGCCACAGTTATCGCAACCTAAAGTGAATAAGGGAGATAAAAACTACAACCCGTTATTTCCGTATGGCTTTGGTTTAACCTACTCTTAAAGAAACACTCACCCTTGTATTTTTACCTTTAGTTTTATTTCTAAGGAGCCTTTGAAATTGAAGCTCATGAGTAGTGCCTTGATGCACTACTCTTTTTACCTTTTCCGTAATACAATATATATTCAATTGCGGCTACAACTACCCTAACGCCCTCAGTGAATTGCAGATATCCTAAGGTCTGCCCAATTTAAAGCCTCTTGGAATACACTACTAGACTGTTCGGTTTCAACTCCTAGTTGTTGGCAATACAGTTCAATATTTTGCCAGTCTGCTTTTTCAAATAATTCACATAGTTTTAAAAATTTGGCCGATTCACCTTTGCGATTAATGATGGCATCTTTCATCTCTTGTTGTAGGGGTAACTTGCCCATAAGTTCTTGAATATCACCATCCACCATAGCGTCGATTAAGGATAATAATCCAATTAAAAATGCAGATGATTGTGAATGCGTTGGCAAGGATGCTTGTACCATTAACTCACAAAAGCGTGCTCTAGATAAGGCCATAACAGTTAACTCTTTGGGTTTACCAACCGAAAATTGAGCGGTAAACAGCAAAAATATAAAACGTTTTAACTCTTCAAAACCTAGAACTAATATGGCTTGTTTTATGGATACTATGGAAACATCACGTTTAAAGATGGGTGATTTTACATAGCGCAGTAATTTAAAAGATAAATTGACTTCATTTTCAAAAATAGAAGTGATCTTTTTAACATCAACGTCGTCTTTATTAATTTCGGACAACAAGTTAACCACAGCAACTTGAGAAGGGTTAAAAGCAATAGTCTTTATCACTTCTGGTCGACTAAAAAAGTAGCCTTGAAAATACTCACAACCAATACTCAAGGCGTGTTGAAACTCAGCATATGTCTCAATTTTTTCAGCTAATAACTTAATATGAGAGTAAGAGCGTAATACATTTATGATTTCCTGAAACTGCTGTTCAGATGTCAGAGAATAGTCGAGTTTTATAATATCCACATAAGGGAAAAAATGCATCCATCTGGGATCATGTTCGTAATCATCCAAGGCAATGGTATAACCTTTTTCTTTTAAATCGATACAAGCTGCAAGCAGCTTTTTACCTGGTTTAGCTGTTTCGAGTATCTCCACCACAATCTTTTCTCTATCCAATAACAAAGGATAACCATTAATTATAGAATCATGGGTAAAATTGATAAAGGCTAAAGATCCTTGAGTCAAACTTTCTAAGCCTAAATTAAACTCTAAGCCTTCGATGATTTTGGCAGTGGCTTCCTCTTCATTTATGTGTTTTGGAAAATAATTGTCCAAACTATCCCGTAGCAATAATTCATAAGCGAATAAATCTTTTTCTTTATCCAAAATAGGCTGGCGTGCCACATAAAAATTCAAAATAATTTATTCCAGTTAAGATGACTAATCATAATTCATACTCTTAAAATTCCTCTAGAGCAGCGTGTCAGAAATAAAAGAACCTTTTATTTGACCGTTGAGCTTGCAACAATTATGTTAATTCTTCAAGGAAAGAACCTGTCACAATTGATACCCCCCAACATCTGATGGCAATCTACTTATACTAGATAAGTATAGATTTAGATCAATTCAGTGATAACTTTCGCAAACATCAATTATTTAAATGAGAATAAATCACCCTTAAAGTATTATTCAACGAACGTTGCACTGTGGGCCAAGAGATTGAAATATTATCAACTAGGCCCTGACGACAGTCTGCTTCTAACCTGGTTACCACATCAGTTAATGCCTCAGAATTCACTTTATTAGCCACCAGTACCAACTTACGAGCACCACGTAAAATAGCAGTCACATCGTCTTCATCTATCGCATTGTCAGTTTCTTTAATACCGTTTTCCAACTCTTCCATTAGCTCATTTAAAGCAACCGGCAATGGTTTAGTCACATTTTGATTTTGTAAATAGGGCAATAAATCGAACCATACTGCGGGGTTAGATGGCATCTCAATTTTGGCTATTTCAGATGGTGCTTTATTTACTTGTACAGGTTGTTGTTCAATGGCTTGTTGTAGCTCTTCCTTATGTGCAGTCAGCAATGCGCTCTCTTGTTCAGCTAGTTTAGCCTGATTTGACTCCAACTCTTGTTTTGCTTCTTGCAGGGCACTTTCTTTATCACTTAATTGCGATTGGCTGTTGTGTAAATCCTGTTCCAGTTTTTGTAATTGCTCTGCTAATTCAGCGTGATCACTGTGTTGATCATTTAGACTTTCTTTGCTGTTTGAATATTCTTGTTGTACCGCTTGTAATTGCTCGGTTAATTGCGCTTGTTTTTCTTCAAGAGAATGAATACTTTTTTCACTTCCCTGCAGACTCTGCTGTTGCTGTTCGAGCTGTTCTTGTAACTTACGTTCATGTTCTTCTTGTTGTTGTATACGTTGCTGCAACTGCTCTGCTTCGTTTCGGGCGTGATTGAGTTCATCTTGTAGCTTTTGTTCGCCTGACTGGGTTTCTGAAACTTGTGACTCAGCTTGTTGAAGCTGTTGTAAGTTACCTTCCAACTTTTGTTGCATTTGACTGTTTTGCTTTTCAGCTTCAATCAAGGCCTGCTGCAATTGTAATTTTTGTTGTTCAATTTCTGCATGATGTTTACGCCATTGTTCATCGCTGCCTTCAATCATTTCTTTTTGTTTGACCGCACGACTTTCTACATCAGTTAGTTCAACGGTTAATTGTTCAAGTTTCTGTTGTTGTTCTAAACGCGCCAGTTTTTCGTCATCTGCTTGGCGTTTAATTTCGTCTAAATTACCTTGGGTATTTTGTAGTTGTTGTCGTTTAGCCTCGACTTCATCTTGCAAGGCTTGTTGTTGTTTTTGCCAATCTTGGTCGCTCTGAGCAATTTTTTGTTGCTGCTGGGTGCTTTGAAGCTCCATTTCTGCAAGCTCATTTTGTAATTTATCAAACAGTGCAAGCTGCTGTTCTTTCTCGGCTTTTTCTGCTGCTTTTTCTGCTTCTGTTTGCTGTTTGGTTTGTGACAACAATTGTTCCGTTTGTTGTAATTGTTCTTGTTTAGCGATCAGCTCTTGTTGCACTTTTTGTTGTTGTATCTGCCATTCTTCATCACTTTTTGCCATCTGTTGTTGCTGTTGTGCGTTGCGTGTTTCCATTTCACTTAATTCACTTTGCAACTTTTCAAACAAGCTTTGTTGTTGTTTTTTCTCTGCTTCTGTTTGTTCTTTTGCTTGGCTCAAATTTTGTTCAGTTTCTTGCAATTGTTGCTGCTTGGCTTTGAGCTCTTGCTGCATATTTTCTTGTTGTTGCTGATATTCGCTATCCCTTTGAGCTATTTGTTGCTGCTGCTGGGTATTACGCTGTTCCACTTCTGCGAGTTCTGTTTGGAGTTTTTCGAACAGGGCTAATTGTTGCTCTTTATCCGCTCTTTCTTTTTCACTTTGTTCTTTGGCTTGCTGCAAGGTGCGCTCGGTATCTTGCAATTGCTGTTGTTTAGCGGCTAGTTCTTGTTGAATTTGTTGCTGTTGTGCCTGCCACTCTTGTTCAGTTTCTGCCATTTTTTGCTGTTGCTGCTGACTGTTATTTTCCATTTCAGACAGTTCTTTTTGCAATATTTCTAATTGATTTTGCTGTTGTTGTTTGGCTACTTTTTCTTGTTCGGCTGCTTGTTTAGTTTCGTCTAAAACTTGTTGCGTTTCTTGCAACTGCTGTTGTTTTTCCTCTAATTCTTGCATCAACTGGCTTTGCTGTTGTTGCATATCGCCTTTTTGTTGATTCGACATTTCTTCGAATTTTTGCATTTCATTTTGTAAATGTTCTACATGACGTACTTTATTAGATAACTCTGACTCAGCTATTTTATAAGTCTGCTCTAGGTTTCTGCGTTGCTCTTCTGCTTGTTCACTGGCTTTACGTTGATTAACCAATAATTGACGTAATTTTTCAGTGGTATTGCCAGAACTTGTTAACTCAGACTGCAATGAATTTATTTGTCCACCCACTTCATTTATCTGCAGATCTTTTTGTTCAATAGACTCTTTAAGTCCATCAATTTCTGCCACAAAGTTTTCCATCTTAGATTGTTGGCTGAGTTGTTGTTGTTTAAGGTTCTCGGCATTGCGCTCACTTTCAAGCAACTCTTGTTGCGCCGTTTTGTACTTTTTCTCACTGTTTTGCAGGGCATCTGATATTTGATTGCGCTGCGCCTGTAAACCAGACACTTTAGCTGTGGACTCTTCTAATTGCGTGGCCAACTCACTGTTAGCGTTCTGCGCCTCACTAAGCTGAGAACGACTTTGATTGTAATCTTGTTGCAGTTCTTGCAGATTATCGGTGACACTCTGATGAGCCTGTTGCAAGTCACTAAATTCGCTTTGTTTTTCTGATAAGTCATCTTGGGCTGCTTGTAGTTTTGACTCTGTATCTGCCAAGTTTTTCATTTTGGACGCTAACTGATCTTGACTGCTGCGCAATAACTGCTGCTTCTCAGCGATTTCTTTCTCTGCAGCTTGGTGCAAGTTCAGCGCCTCAATTCGCGCTTCATCCGCCTGCTGTAAATCTCTAAAGTCGGTCCAAATACATAGAATTGAATCGAATTCTTGGCCCTTGTACATAGGTACATAAGTCGCGTGGCAAGGTAAAGGCTCCAGTCCTACTCGATGCTCCCATTGTAATGATTTGGCCTGACCATCCAATTTAACTTTGGATATATGCCTTTCTAGCTCTTCAGAAGCTTGTTGGTCTAGATTTAACGCTTCAGCATAAGGTGTGCTACCGAATAAATCATGTTCATCTTCTATATTAAAAAATGCGCAAGCGGCAGGATTCAATTTAGTAAAACCTTGTTCACCCAAAATTGCCATTGGCATACTGCTGTGTTGCAACAAACCATCGAATTTATCTTGATGGAACTGTTCTTTAGTACGATCCGAAATCCAGCACAAGTACTCTTGGGTTTCATTATTGAGTAAATCGACATGTAACTCACTAGGATGCAACTCGTCATTTTTACCTTTTAATTGCGCCACAAAACCACGTAATCTGCCGCTTTGATGAATTTGTTTAGCAGCTTTTCCTGCATTACTAGAGTCGTTAAACAATTGATAAAACGTGTCTTTCTTCAATTCCCTTTCACTTAATCCGAGTCGATCAGTCATAGCAATATTAGCTCTAACAATGCGATCGTCGGCATCAATAGTCGCAACAGCAACAGGCGCTAAATCCAATATTGTTATGAAATGTTTTCGCTCTTGTTCAAGCTGACTTTTGGCACGTTTAAGTTCGGTCACATCTTGGATCACCCCCACAACACCGGCTCGTTTTTTATTCTTACCTGAATAAAACTTTAATTTTAACTTAAGTGTGTGCAGCACCTCATCAGCCAACTGTAATTCGAATTCTTTATCATGCCCTACATTCACAGAACTAAAATTGGAATTATTTTCTGAATGCAGACGAGTTATCTCAGTGGGTAACATGTCTAATTCTTGGATGGTTTTATTTTCTATTTTTGAGAATTTTTGTTTAAACAACGACTCAAAAGCGGCATTACAAGCAATGAATCTATTTTGCTCATCCAGCAAATAAACTGGATTCGGACTGGTTGCTAACAAAGTGTTAACTTGTTGCTGGCTAGCATGATGCATAGCTTTATATTGTTCTAAATCTGAGAGGTTTTGCACAATAAAATCTAAACGCGTGGTTTCACCTTTATCATTTTTCTTCCTACTCAATCCAATAAACCTTAATGGGATGGTGTCTTGTTGTTGCGCTTCTTTTGGTTCACTCCCCTGAGTGTCTATGTGGTTTTTATCTATCAGTAAAAACTCGCAGCTAATGTCCATTTGATGCTGTTTTTTACTCGTTTCTAAGGCCTTATCCCATTCCAACGCTGCTTTAATGCTAAGCATTTTCTTTAACTGATTGAGCTCACCACTCAAGGGTTCTGCTGCTAAAAGTAAATCAGCAAACAACTGATCTGTAGTAAAAGTATTGTTATCAAAGTCAATAGTCAGCTTAGCTAAACCACTTTGGTGCAATCCAAGATTTAAGCTGTTTAAATTAGAAGATTGTTGCTCAATTTGATGATGATAATTACTTACATCAGCAAGAGAAATCACGCTAGCTATTCCATCATTAACAACGGACTGCTTAGTAAATCCTAATTGCAATTGACGTTTACTAGCTGCCACATAGGTTTGCAAAGGCACATACTGAGTAGATCCTAAAGCGGTGTTAATTGATTCATGCACATCTTGAGCAAACACCTCAATCAAAGGTTTTCCAATTAACTTGTCTTCTTTACTGCCAAGAAAAAATGCCGCCACTCGATTAGCAAAAATAATTTCACCCGCCTGATTGACGTGCAACATGCCAACCTTGAAATCGTTGAGAAGTGATTGTTTATCTGACAATTCTTTACAGTGCGTTTGCTGCTTTTTACGTGCGTTACTGAGTTGAACTTTAAAGATAATGGCCAACAATAATAATAAAACCAACACAACTGCGAACGCCACAAGTCCAATTTTTATGGTATCAGGGCTTTGTTCAAGTACTTTTTGGCTAAGCGCAAAACTGGCAGGGCTGACGAATCCAAAAAAAATGCATAAAACCTTTAAAAACATACTGTTCCAAACACGGCGTGCCATTGAACACTTTCCCAATAAACTGATGACTAGGTAGCAGAATATAACAGTGATATGCGGTGAAATAGAAGTGATAGTGCAACAAAGTATGAAGAATAATACCTAGCAATGCTTAATTTTGACTTTATCGCTATTTATTTTTGAACTACTCAGTTGAATTACCGCGCTTTGTTTGTGCTTCAATCTGCACAACTTGTTCATCAAGCTTATCCAAAATTTTCATTAAATCTTTATGTTCACTGGCGTCCAGTACTCCCGTCAGTTCCCTTTCCCATTGCAGCGCTTTAGGTACAATTTTTTGATAAAGCGTCTTACCTTGGGCAGTTAAAGACAGATATGCTGCGCGATTATCTTTGGTGTCAGTTTTCCTTATCAAATACTGTTTACTTTCTAACACTTTCACCGCACGGGATACTTTAGATTTATCCATAGAAGTGATCTCACCAATATCTTTGGAATACAGCTTTTGTTGTTGCGCTAACTGCGCCAATACTCGCCATTCTGGAATGCTAATATCAAATTCTTGTTTATATATTTTGGATAATGCCAAGCTTATATTTGCAGCCAAATGCACCATTCTATAAGGAACAAATTGTTTGAGTTGCACAACATCACTCTTTAAATTTTGCATGTTTTTTTACCTACTTATACCAATCCGCGTAAAGAATAAAATACACCACAATCAAACTGAATAAGGTTGATAATAACAGCAATATAGTTTCATATGAGAGTATATTGCAAACACATATTACAAAGGGGTAAATCTATGACTAAGCCCATTGATATTTGTTATTCCCATGGGTTTAACAACGAACATGAATCTGAAGCCTTGTCTGGTGCATTGCCTATTGGTCAGTTTAATCCACAAAAGTGTGCATACGGCTTGTATGCAGAACAATTTAGTAGCACAGCCTTTACCGCCCCTAGACATGAAAACCGTCGCACATGGATGTACCGTATTCGACCATCAATCAGCATGGGTGACTATTCAGCTATTGATAAGGGTCTGCTGCGCACCGCACCTTTAAGCGGTAAACCTTGCCCACCAAATGTGATGCGCTGGAATGCACAACCCATTGCAGATACACCTACTGATTTTATTGATGGACTTATAACTGTAGCGGCCAACGGCGATGCTAAAACCCAAATAGGCATTGGCATCCATCTTTATTCAGCGAATAAAGACATGGGCAATCGTTATTTTTGCAATGCAGATGGCGAGTTATTATTTGTGCCCCAGCAAGGTGAATTAATAGCCCGCACCGAGTTAGGATTACTCCATGTGAAACCCGGTGAGATAATGGTTATTCCTCGCGGCATTAAGTTTCAAATAGAACCCACAAATGAACCTATCCGTGGCTATCTTTGCGAAAACTACGGAGCGCCTTTTACCTTGCCAGAACGAGGACCAGTGGGTGCTAATGGCTTTGCTAATCAGCGAGACTTTTATTACCCAACAGCCTGGTTTGAAGACAAAGAGCAAGCCAGTGGTTTAGTCACTAAGTTCTGCGGTGAGCTGTATCAAGCTGAACTAGATCATAGTCCTTTTGATGTTGTGGCTTGGGTGGGTAATAGCGCGCCATACAAATACGATTTATCCCGTTTCAATGTGATCAACGCTGTGAGTTTTGATCATCCCGACCCCTCCATTTTTACGGTACTGACTTCCCCCTCAGAAACTCAAGGCACCGCCAATATGGATTTTGTTATATTTCCACCACGTTGGATGGTCGCAGAAAATACCTTCAGACCACCTTGGTATCATCGTAATGTGATGAGTGAATTTATGGGTTTAGTGCATGGGGTATATGATGCAAAAGAAAAAGGCTTTGAACCGGGAGGTATGAGTTTACATAACTGTATGACACCCCATGGACCCGAAGCAGAGGTATTTGAAAAAGCCTCAAGTGCAGAACTGACTCCACAAAAATATGAGAATACATTGGCGTTTATGTTTGAGTCTCGCTATGTAATTGCGCCCACAGAATACGCGTTAAACTCAACCACAAGACAAAAAGATTATCTTGGTTGTTGGGGAAATCTTAAAAAACACTTTGATGGCAAGGCTTAAAAGCAGCGACGAGCTTCTAGCTGCGAGCCTCGAGCTAAAAGCTAGAAACTCGTAGCTTGTAGCTAAAAACAATTTGAGAGAAAAAATATGTTAATGATCAATGAAACACATAATGTGAAACTTAGCAGTTGGGTTACTAGTGCCAATACTGATAGCGATTTTCCGATCCAGAACTTACCTTTTGCAATTTTTAAGCGTAAGGGCCAAGAAGAAGCATTTCGAGGTGGCGTAGCCATTGGTGATCAAGTGGTAGATTTAGCCGCCTTAGCCAAACTCGATCTATTCAGTGGTAAAGCACAAACAGCATTAGAAGCGGCGAACCAAACTACTTTAAATGCTTTGATGGACTTGGGTGTTGAGACCAACTCTGCACTAAGATTGGCATTATCTGAGGCTCTACGGACAGACTCACCACTACAAAGTGCAATAGCGTCCACTTTGGTTGCTCAAGCAGATATCGAGCTTGGTATGCCTTGCCAGATTGGCGATTATACTGATTTTTATACCTCTATTTATCACGCCACTGCAATTGGTAAATTATTTCGCCCTGACAACCCATTATTACCTAACTATAAATGGATACCTATTGGTTACCATGGCCGTTCTTCCACTATAGGTGTGTCGGGTCAAAAATTTCATCGGCCAGTAGGACAAACCAAAGCGCCTGATGCCTCCGAGCCGAGTTTTGGCCCTTGTAAACGTTTGGATTACGAATTAGAAATGGGTTTGTTTGTGGGTAAAAGCACCGAGATGGGCGATCTAATCAACATTGAAGATGCCGAACAACATCTGTTTGGCGTATGTATTTTTAATGATTGGTCGGCACGGGATATTCAAGCATGGGAATATCAGCCTTTAGGGCCATTTTTAGCGAAAAGTTTTGCCTCGACTATTTCACCTTGGATAGTCACCATGGAAGCCTTAGCGCCCTATCGCACTAAGTTTACTCGCCCAGAAGCCGATCCTCAGCCATTGCCACATTTGAGTAGCGAGCAGAATAATCAACATGGCGGTTTAGATATCGACTTAAGCTGTTTTATCCAGACCCAAGCTATGCGTGATAACAATCAACAAATGGCACAACTATCTAAGTCCAACTTTAAATATTCTTATTGGACACCAGCACAACTGATAACTCATCATGGGAGTAATGGTTGTGCCATGCGTTCAGGCGATTTATTAGGTTCAGGTACTCAGTCGGGACCCACATATGAAGAAGCAGGTTCGCTACTTGAGTTGAGCAAAGGTGGCAAAACCCCTGTTGATTTGCCAAACGGCGAAAAACGCACATTTTTAGAAGATGGTGACAGTATTATTATGCGCGCATCGTGCAGTAAAGACGGCGCGACAAGAATTGGTTTTGGAGAGGTAGTCGCGACTGTTTTACCAGCTAAGGTATAGGCCTTAACCATGAAATTATATAGTTATTATCGCTCATCTGCTGCTTATAGGGTCAGGATCGCCTTAAACTTAAAACAGATTGAGCATACTATCGAGCCAGTCAATCTACTAAAAAAGGAACACAAAAGCGCAGACTATTTAACTAAACATCCACAAGGATTAGTGCCTTGTTTAGAAACCGATGATGGCCAGTATTTAGCTCAATCGGGCGCCATTTTGAGTTATTTAGATACACTATATCCTAGTTCGATATTGTTACCGCCTGATCCCTTTCAGGCGGCTAAAATTCAAAGCTTTGTGGATATGATTGCTTGCGATATCCACCCTATTTGCAATTTACGCATACTCAATTACCTTACAGAGGTACTCAAAGTAGATCCTCAGCAAAAGTTAGCTTGGTATAATCACTGGATAGTGGTGGGTTTTGAAGCTCTTGAGTCAATGTTAGAAACCACAAAATATAGCTTTGGCGATCAAATTACCTTAGCTGATGTGTATTTGATCCCACAGGTATACAACGCTTTGCGATTCGAAGTAGACATGACTTCATTCCCCAACATTATGCATACCTATAAAAACTGCAATCAAGTTGACGCTTTTATTAAAGCTGCGCCAGAAAATCAAATAGACACAATTTAACGGGTCTAAATTGAGGTTTATATGCAAAAATATCCTTTGTTGATTACCTATATCAATGATAAATCAAAAACAGTTAAGACCGCCTAGTCTGATTCACTTATGATAATGTACATTTAATTTTGTTACATCCAACAGGTTACCTATGACATTGCCATTCTCACTTTTAGACTTAGCGCCTATTGCTGAAGGTTCAAGCATTGCTGACGCTCTTGATAATTCACGTCAACTGGCAATACAGGCCGAACAATCAGGCTATAACCGAGTTTGGTTGGCAGAACATCACGGCATGTATGGCGTGGCCAGCTCTGCCACCGCTGTAGTCCTAGGACATATTGCCGCAGCCACATCTAAAATTAGAATTGGTTCAGGTGGTGTGATGTTACCTAACCATTCCCCACTAGTGATTGCTGAACAATTTGGCACATTAGCTACCTTGTTTCCCAATAGAGTAGATTTAGGCTTAGGACGTGCGCCCGGCACAGATATGGCAACAGCCAGAGCATTGAGACGTAACCTCACGTCTGATGTGGATAATTACCCTGCAGAGATCCGTGAACTGCAACATTATTTAGGCGCACCACAAGCAGGGCAAAATATTGTTGCTGTACCAGGAGCCAATACCCATGTTCCTATTTGGTTGTTAGGGTCAAGTTTGTATAGCGCCAAGCTTGCAGGTCAATTTGGCCTGCCCTACTCTTTCGCCTCTCACTTTGCACCAGATCAACTATTCGATGCAATTAGTCTTTATCGTTCATCGTTTCAAGCGTCAGAACAATCTGAAAAGCCATACATGATGGCAGGCTTGATGGCGGTGGTTGCCGACACTGACGAAGAAGCCGAATATTTATTTACTTCTGTACAACAACAATTCATGAATTTACGCCTTGGCGTCAATCGCCCTTTTGCTAGGCCAGTGGATGATATAACAAAGATTTGTACTGCAGCAGACCAAGCGATGTTGTCGAATATTTTACGTTACGCTTTAGTGGGATCAAAGCAGACTGTAAGCGATAAACTAAGCCAATTTATTGAAGCCACTAAAGTAGATGAGTTGATAGTGTCTATGCCAATACATAATATGCAAGCACGCTTAAACAGCGCAAAGTTGTTGGCAGAAACAGGCCTAATGAAGGTCTGCTAAACAATTGTAATTAGTACCAAAAATCTACAAAGCTGGCACGATGAATATCCACAACTTCCACAGACACAAAAACGCTACTTAAGCCTAAGGTTTTAAGTGGCGTTAGTACCGCGTTCGAAATCTCGATTTTTTGTTGATCGCTGCGTCCACTTAAAATATGCGCAGACACATGAAGAAAGTCTTTATACTTATCGTGCAAACGAAAGTTTGCACGAGGTTCAATTCGAATTTTAATGGCTTCTGGTGGAAAATGACCGCTATCCTTTGCGCCTTCAAACACCTTATCCATTAGGGTATCAGCATCAATTTGTTGAGTTAGCGATCCACTGTATTCAATTACAAAATTTGGCATTGATGACCCCCCCTATAAATACAGTACTTAAGATTATACATTTTTTGAGAAACTGAATCGTTATTTTAAAACCAGACTACAATTTGATAACCGATTATTCGCATCATTTATATAAAACTAAAATATAAACAATCTAAGGTGTAGATGGACATTTTAATATCCATTAACCAATAGGTATTTTCACTAGCTAAGCTAGAAATAATACCTAGCCACTAACATAGATACTCATATTCATGAAACACAATTAATGAACCTGCGAGGTAAAAATCGGTTGCTCAAACATATGTTTTACCTTGAATTGCTCTTGGTTTGTTCTGATAGAAAACAAACACTCTTGAATATACGCTAACCTCGGTTTGTTACCGAAAGATGTATCCGCTGCCAGCTGAAGTTTTTGTTGCGCTTGTTTCAATATTAGCTGCGCACAATCATGTTCATTTAAATGCTTAAAACTGGAGGCAAGTAACACGGCCAATGACGTTAACCTAAACAATAAAAAAGACTCACCAGCCCCCTGCAACTCCATCAATATTTCTGTTGCTTCAAACGCACAACCCAAATGAGCAATCGCCTCATGCCAGTTTTGCTGTTGTAAAAGTGTCTCACCTTGCTGTTGTGAATTTTCTAAATAGGACAGCGCTTCTTGAGGATGGAAATACACCCAGTCTCGATGGACAGGACAAAGAAAATTAAGTGCCATAAGTGACTCATTTATAGTTAACTCGATTAAGGTAACGATATAATAATCACACATCAAATACAAATGAGAATCATTTTTATTTACATAATAAAAATCAAAGTGTATTATTAATTTGTAGGCAATATATCTAAGGAGAGCGTAATGATTAAAATGATTAGCACCATTATACTGTTGACTAAAAGCAGCGTTATTTTGGCGCATGAATTACAATCACTTGAGTTTTTTAACCGTGAATTGCTACATTATTTGCTATTTGATTTAATTTTTATTATTTCAGTCTATTTTTTATTTTACCTGGGTAAAATAGCATTGACTCTCTCCAAGCCAAAAATGAAAAACACTTTTTCTATTTATTCCCAATTTTACTCAGAACCGCCATCCAAAAATCGTTAAACACCAGTAGCTTGATAATGAGGCCTCTTTCAATTTCGCCCAACACAAAGTAAGTATCTTTAAACCTTTGCCCTTAGGTTAGACTCTGCAGGGATCTCCATGGAGTGGCTTTTCCATCTAATTCAGAGGTTTTAAATACTTGGGGTAATATTTTTACGATGTAAAAACAACAAATTTCATCTTCTTCCACTTCAGCTTAACAACCGCCCAAGATGGTTCAAATGACAAAGGGTTTAGATAAGATGTGTGTCCAAAACAAGCAGTACTAAGAAAACGACTTCCTAGAAGAAGTTCATGTTTAAACATAGCCATGTGTTATTCCATAACTGTATTGTGTTTTACTTCAAAAAACAATAAACGCGAATGAGAATAGTTCGTAATTATGCGTATAATATGACATAATAAATTTATTTTTAAGAGGAAGATAAAAACAATGAGAAACACAGTTGTAGAACAAGTCACCCAAGTTCATCATTGGAATGAAACACTGTTTAGTTTTAAAACAACTCGGCAGAAGTCTTTTACTTTTGAAAATGGTCAATTTGTAATGATAGGTATTGAAGTTGAGGGTAAACCCTTGATGCGTGCTTACAGTATTGCCAGTGCAAATTACGAAGATGAATTAGAATTTTTCAGTATCAAAGTGCCTGATGGTGCACTCACTTCACGCTTACAAAAAATTCAGTCGGGGGATGAACTCATATTAACCACTCGACCTGCAGGCACTTTAGTGCCTGGTTATTTGATCCCCGGTAAAAACCTGTACTTACTGAGCACTGGCACCGGACTGGCGCCTTTTATGAGTATTATTAGAGATCCTCATATGTATGAACAATTTGATAAAATCATCTTGGTCCATGGGGTGCGAGTTGCATCAGAACTGACCTATCAGCAAGAAATAGAGCATACCCTGCCCAACAATCCATATTTTGGAGATTTGATCACCCAGAAACTTCTCTACTACCCAACAGTTACCCGTGAAACTTACCAATACAATAGCTTAAAAACCATTGATGGTTTGCGTCCACATCAAGGGCGTATAACGGATTTACTAGAAAGTAATCAACTTAGTGAGGACTTAGGTTTAGACAATATTGATCCACAGCACGATCGTTTTATGATCTGTGGCAATGATGGCATGTTGCAAGATCTCATGACAATTTTAGATAACAAAGGTTTCTCTAGAGCTACATCTCGCACCCAAGGCCATTATGTAATTGAACAGGCTTTTATCGAAAAATAATTAGTATGGATCAACCTAAGCCATCACCTAGTACATGAAAACCAACAGTAATGGAAATAATAGATATCATATCTATCGACAATAAATGTTGAAGTCGACTAGTAGAATTAGTTGATTTTTGTCTCCTTTCTCTCTTTTTGTTGACCTGTATCATCGTCTATTTATTGACTAGAGGTAGCTGGAAATTAGACGTTAATATAGATGCCTTTGTCTAACTCTATTTGCATAGGTTGTAGGGGGGAGATATTCCGTTTTTTACATTTTAATTGTTCATTTCTCAACACTTCTCAAATAATGTTGATAATGATTTTCATTTAGATTAGTCTAGTTTTGCTCTTGGGTTAAGTTTCACTGGTCCTGGCTTAACCTTATGCCCGATGCGGACACAGTAAAATGTGTCCGCATCGTTTTACCCTCTACATTCAATAGCGTTACGTAGCATTTTAATATTCACACTCACCAGTCCACCACTAAATAATACAATCGCGGATAGTTTGGAAATATTACGATGCAACAAACCAAAGAGCTAAAAAAATCAGCTTTAAAGGTAACCTATCCAAGAGTAACAATATTAAACATCCTCAAACAAAAAGACTCCCAACACCTGAGTGCCGAGGATATTTACAGAATATTGCTTGAAAGCGGCACGTCTTAACCCAAGTTCAGGTTAACTAATCTATTAGCTAATAATTCTATGCCCTCAGCAAATTTATTTTCGCTCATTCCTGCAAACCCCAAGCGAATATAACCATTGCGGTCGCGTTTATTATTCAGTTGAAACTGTCTTTCGTGTTGGATATATATGCCCATTTGTTGGCACAAATTAGCTAACCACTCGGCGCTGGGTTTTCCTTCATTTACCTCAGTACCATGCTTTAGTTTTACCCAAAGTGCCATTCCGCCATCGGGGGTATCAAATTCAAAACAAGAGTATTTTTTCAGCACTGAAATGGCATGATCTCTACGCTGCAGATTGACCCGAGTGGTGCGTCTTAAATGCCTTGTAAAACCACCACTTTCCATCCATTTTGCTAACGCAGCTTGCATCAACACATTGCTTTTATGACAGATCAATAAACGGTATTCAGTCACTGCTTTTGCCATGGCTTTACTCACTGCCATAATGCCAATTCTGGCACCAGGAAACATGAGCTTTGAAAAGGTAGAAAGGTAAATAATCAGTTGTGCGGGATCTTGGGTTGCCATGGGCGCAAGTGGCTGACAACGATAATGAAATTCATGATCGTAATCATCTTCAACTATGGGAATATTGTGCTGTACTGCCAGCTGATAGATGGCCATTCTACGACTCATAGATAAGGTGACAGTTGTAGGGTATTGGTGCAATGGTGTTAGATATATCAACCTAACGTTACCTTTTAATATTTGTCTTTCCAAAGCGTCTGGGCACATGCCTAGTTCATCTTGCTTTACCCCTACCAACTCAGCTCCAGTGCTACGAAACGCAGCCATTGCTGGAGGGTATCCCAACTCTTCCACAGCCACTTTATCACCCGATTGTAATAACAATTGAGCCACAATAAATAGTGCTTCCTGAGACCCATTGGTGATAACAATTTCACGTTCAGTAATGGCTCTGGATTTACGAAGATAAATTTTTACTTGGTCTATTAATTCAGGCGTACCAGCACTTTGCCCATAACTCAATTGTGCAGTATTGGGCCTGGACAATACATCAGACATACAACTCTTAATCTCAGCAAAAGGGAACAATGCTAAATCAGGCTGACCACCCGCAAAGTTATACTCAAAGTCATTGGCGGGATAAGTCGGTAATGGAATACCCGAGCGCACCAAGCGGTAGTCCATATGGCTGCTATTGTCTGCAATCTTGGATAATCTTTTGCTCTGCTCTATAGGCAGATTATGCAGCACTTTATACCCTACCCTTTGAATTGATTCTATCCAGCCTTCTGCAACCAGTTCAGCTAAAGACTTCATCACAGTGTGCCTGTTTAAGCCTAAATCTTCGCTTATTGATTTGACCGATGGCAACTTATCACCCGTTGCCAACTGACCTTGCCTAATGGCACATCTAACAGTTTCTGCTAGTTGTAAATACTTGGCTTGGGAGCTGTTTGTATCCTGTAGTTTAAATACTTTCATTGGTCTAGTTAAAAATAAATTATTGGTTGATTTAATTAGACCAAAATATAGTAATAATAGCGAACCAAACTTAGTTGGACACAAATAATGGCTTTAGAATCAATTATATTAGAAAACGAATATGTGGCACTTAAACCTATGCAAACTGAGCATATTCAGGGTTTATTTACTGCAGGTAAAGATCCATCTATTTGGCAATGGACTACAGCTAACTATTGTCAAACCTTAGCACTCAGTAAAAATTGGGTTGAGTATTGCCTTGAAAACGCCCGTTTAAATCTGCAACTGCCTTTTGTTATCGTGGATAAAACTCAGGACAAAATAGTTGGCTCAACTAGCTACTTGAATATTTCACTAGAGCATAAATCCATTGAGATTGGCTTTACGTTTTTAGCCCCTAGTGCCCAAAGAAGTCACATTAATCGGCGCTGCAAACTTTTACTACTAAGTCATGCATTTGAAACATTAAAACTTAATAGAGTGGCATTTCAAACCCATGAAAAAAATCACCGCTCAAGAACTGCAATTTTGGGTATAGGTGCAACTTTTGAAGGTATTCACCGTGATTGCCGCATTCAAAAAGACGGCAGCATTCGCAGCAGTGCCATATTCAGTATTATCAAACCAGAGTGGCCACAAGTTAAGTCAAAACTACTAGCCAAGTTGACTACACCAACAATTCTTAATACCACGGACGAGTAGCAGTATGTTTGTTCCAAATAAATTTAATATGCAAGAGATAGCCGATAAACACCGCTTTATTGCAGAGTTTGGCTTTGGTGTGATGATTTCTTCTGAGGACAATCTATCAGCCACACACCTACCTTTTGTTTTGCAAACAGACGAAGGCGAACAAGGTGTGTTGTATGCCCATTGCGCCAAAGCCAATCCCCACTGGAAAAGTATTGAAGCAGCCAAAGTATTAGTCATTTTTTCTGGGCCACACAGCTATATATCACCGAGTTGGTACACCACTAAACCCGCAGTACCAACTTGGAACTACGCGGCTGTTCATGCCTATGGCATTGCCTCATTATTAGATCCACAAGAAACATTAAAAGTAGTAAACCAAGTTGTTGAAAAATATGAACCGCAGCTATTGATTGACCAAGACATAGTGACCGAACCATTCAAACATCAAATGTTAGCAGCCATAGTTGGCTTTAAGATTGAGTTAACAAAACTAGAAGGCCAATTGAAGTTAGGGCAAAACAGAAGTAAAAACGATCAAGCTGGCATTTACGATGCACTTAACCGCTCAAGTAGTTATGAAGACTTAGCCCTTGCTAAGTACATGCAAAAACTAGGTATGAGTGATCTGGACTAAATTTGGCACTACAACAAACCTGCCCTTGCAGTTTCCTCATTGCTTAGATCAGAGATAGTGTTTATTCTAACTCTCCCCCAAAATCAATTAATCCCAATCTATGCATCAACAAATTGACGATTTATACAACGGTAACAATAAAACTTCGGCTAGATTTCGTTGGGGCTTATTAGGGTTTGACGCAGTAACCATTCTGTACTTTGTTGTTTCGTCGTTTTTTCATTATATTCACGAAATGCGTTGGCTAGAGATTAGTATTGGCATTATCTATTTATTAGAGTTTGCTGCACGTTCGTATATAAGTAAAAGGCGTCTTCGCGATATTTTTCATCCTGTTGGCTTGGCTGATTTGATCGTTATCGCATCATTATTAGCGCCTACACTGGCTGCAAATTTTAGTTTTTTGCGTATCGCACGAGCCTTACGATTGTTACGTTCTTATCACGTGATTAAAGCTTTACGTCGGCAATCCAGCTTAGTGCGGGCTAACGAAGAAATCATCTTTAGTGTAGTTAATTTACTGGTTTTTATCTTTGTTATCACTGCTATTGTATTGGTTAGTCAAGAAGGCAAAAATTCAAGCATAGCCAACTATGTCGATGCCCTATATTTTACTGTTACCACTCTGACTACCACAGGTTTTGGCGATATTATCCTATTAGGCACAGACGGGCGGATATTAGCGGTGCTGATAATGATTTTTGGGATTTCGTTATTTTTGCGCTTAATCCAGACTATTTTTCGCCCCGCGAAAGTTAAATATGCATGTCCAACATGCGGCCTAAATCGTCATGATAGTGATGCAGTGCATTGCAAACATTGTGGAGAGATAGTGCGTATCAAGACTGAAGGTAGACTTTAGAAGCTGTAAAACATTGCGCTTATTGATAACAAACCTAGTGAACAATAGCTGAGTCATACTGGAAAATAAGCAAGCCAGACAATGAACATATATTTAGCTATTGGTTAACTAAATTAAGCCTTTACAAAGTGTCCACTGTTGGTGGTTTAGATCAATCAATTGCAGACACTGCAGTTTGGATTTTTAGACACTTTAAACGTTTGCCAACTTGACGTCATTCCATCAAACATCATCAATTTATTAATATTGCTTTGTCCGTAATCACACAAGATTTTAATGGCTTCTAACGCTTGCATAGCTCCGATAATCCCCACCACAGGAGACATAACTCCTGACTCTACACAGCTTAAATTTTGCTCTCCGAAATAAGCACTAATACAGGCATAACAAGCAGTATTTTGTTGCGGAACTATGTTTATCAACTGGCCCTCCATACGGATCGCCGCACCTGAAACCAAAGCAGTACCTGATTGATAACAGGCCTGATTAAGTGTGTTTCTGATAGCTAGGTTATCAGTGCAATCTAACACCATATCGAGGGAAGCAATTAGCGCAATATAGTCATCTAAACCAAGGCGTTTTTGTATAACATTAATTTTTATATCACTGTTCAATTGTTCTAAGGACGCCTTAGCAGACAAACATTTGTTAATACCTACATCTGCTTCGCCATGTAATACCTGACGCTGTAGATTAGTTTTTTCGACAATATCATCATCGATTAAGGTTATTTCTCCCACACCAGCCGCCACCAAATACTGCGCGGCGGCGCAGCCCAAGCCACCTACCCCAACAATTAACACTTTGGCGTTCAGAAGAATTTCTTGTTTTTCTAAGTCGAAATTAGGCAATACTATTTGGCGGTTGTAACGCATGGCTTGTTCGGTAGTAAGAAATTGCTTAGGCACGTGCTATTTTAATTTAATGATTAACAATAATGGATTTGTACCATTTGAGAACAACTGCCGCAATGCTCAAATTCCTCATAGCTTAGATAACCAACAAATAGCGCTAGGGATCGCCTTAACATTCTCTAAACATCACAGATAATAACAAGATCTTGGGAAAGTACGGTGTTTCCCTAAGTTAATTTAAATGCCTAGTTTGGACTAAGAGCAAGAAATAATATGCACAGTGGGTTTACCTGTTCAAGTAAGAACAAAAATCAAAGTGGTTATAGTTGTTAGTCTGCTATATGATTCACCTATAGGACTTGGTTTATTTATCTGCGCCTTTGACTGGCAGCGGCACCTAACTGGCAGCAGCGCCTAACTGGCAGCAGCGCTTAACTGGCAGCAGCGCCTAACCAGCTGCAGTGCATTTAGCCAACAGCAGTGCTTTCTCCCCGCTTTGGCTCAATTTGTTAACCAAGAATTAAATATACACCTATGATAATTTACCAAAACACCTCGAAAGCAATTAATTCTCTATCCTTATAAAGCGGTATCATGACAAGAAAAATATTATCTCTAAATGTCAAAAGACACAAAGAAACTAAACAAGTAGATGAAGTGGTCAAAGATGTATCTATTGATGATCCAGAAAAGCATTTTTTAAATGGCGTAGCCGTCAATCCTTTTCAGTGTATTCGCATGGAATTAGGTTCTGAGCAATTTACGACACGGGCTATGGATTTACTCACGCCAATAGGTATGGGTCAACGAGGCTTGATTGTTGCTCCACCTGGCTGCGGCAAAACCACCATTTTAAAACACATCTGCCAGGCCGTAGGAAAGGCTTATCCCGATATAAAGCTTTATGCGTTACTCATTGATGAGCGACCAGAAGAAGTGACTGATTTTAAGCGCAGCGTGCCAGCACAAGTACACGCTTCATCCACGGATGAAAGTTATGAGCAACATGTGCGTGTGGCCAACAACCTTCTGAAAATCGCCCGCCGACAAGCTGGCGAAGGTCACGATGTCATGATTGTGATCGATTCTCTCACAAGGCTATCACGGGTACATAATGCAGCACGAAAAAGCAGCGGTCGTACTATGTCTGGAGGACTTGACGCCAGAGCCTTAGAAATACCTCGGAAACTGTTTGGCGCAGCTCGAAAAATTGAGAATGGAGGGTCACTAACAATACTTGCCACCATACTTGTTGATACCGGAAGTCAGATGGATCAGGTGATATTTGAGGAATTCAAAGGTACAGGTAATATGGAAATCGTTTTATCGCGGCAGATTGCAGATCAGCGAATTTTTCCTGCACTGGATATTGCTAAAAGTAGTACCCGTCGTGAGGAGTTACTCCTAAATTCAAAAGAAATCGAAAGTGTAAGAATGTTGCACAGAGCATTTGCCCATTTAAAACCTTTAGAGGGCGCCAGAAAACTGCATGAGTTACTTGAAAAATACCCGACAAATGCAGAGCTGTTAGAGCGTTTTTCACCAAAGGTTTGAAAGTGATCTTTTGAAATAAACCAAGAGCAATATCAGTATTTTCAGAGTGTTCACAATCATATTTAACCTGAACTCGGGTTATTTACAGTTTGCAACTTTGGCGCACGATTTGACGCTAAAACCATATACACGCTTGGCAGTACTAAAAGCGTAAACATGGTGCCAACTAACATACCTGCTACCAAAATTATGCCTATGCTATTTCTAGCTTCAGCTCCTGCTCCTGTCACTAACACCAAAGGGAAATGCCCCAATACTGTAGCAGCGGTAGTCATTAAGACTGGTCGCAATCTGGTTTGTGCTGCGAGTTGAATCGCTTCAATTTTGGCGTACCCCTGCATCTGCATATGGTTTGCAAATTCCACAATTAGAATGCCATTTTTAGCTATCAATCCCACTAGTGTAATAAAGCCCACTTGGGAGTAAATATTAATAGTGGTGAAATCCAGAAAAGAGAACATCATCGCACCAGCCAGTGCCAAAGGTACCGAGCCCAGTAACACCACAAGAGGATCGCGAAAACTATTAAATTGAATAGCCAAAACTAAAAATACAAACACCAATGCCACTAGTAGCACACCTTCGAGCGAGTTGCCTTCTAGACGAATTTGTCTTGATTCGCCTGCATAATCAATATTGTAATCTGTAGGTAGAAGCTCAGCAGCAGCTTGTTCTAACGCGCGTAGTCCCTGCTCTTTGGTTGTACCTGGAATAACCTCACCATAAATTCTAAAAGCATTTTTTTGTTGAAACTTAACTAACACTCTTGGAGCAACTTCGGTTTCAAGCTTAGCGATAGAACGAATAGAAACAAGAGCGTCCCTTGGTGTGCGAATTTGTAAGTCTAATATGGCATCTGGATTGACTCTTTGGTCTTCATCCACCATAGGGATTACCCGATAGGCACGACCATCTTTATTGAAACGATTCACGAAGTTGCCAGATAACAGCACATCTAACTGGCGACTTACACTCGCCAAATCCATACCTAAATCAGCTATTCGCTGACGATCTAATAAAAATCGCGCTTGGGGTAAATCAATTTTCAAATCGGTTTCTGCGAATAAAAACTTACCACTGGCCAAGGCTGCAGCCACCATTTTATCAGCGTAGATTTTCATATCATCATAAGCATCAGTACTTAATACCGCCATTTCAACAGAGAAATTACCTGCTGTAGGTAAAGCTGAACCCAATACCGGAAAAGCTTTTAAACCGGACACAGATGACAGTGCACCAAAAGCCTTCCAAAACATATCTTGCACTCCCTCGCTACGCTCTTTTAATGGTGCAAGCTCAACACCACCAAATGCCCCAACAGGGTTGACAATCTGCCACATAAACTTACTACCATCGAGCTGTTTCATCACATCCACCACCTCGTCCATATGTTTAGTGGTGTATTGCAAAGATGACTCTGGAGCGGCTTCTACAATGACTGTGATATTAGATTGGTCTTCAGTGGGCGCGAGTTCTTTAAGTGACAATAAATAAAAAGGCACACTTAACAAGGCCAAAAATACTGCCACTGTTAATACTTGTGCTTTAAAATCTATAGTGCGTAACAACAACTTACCGTAACAAACTTGTAACCATGCAAAACCAGCATTGATTTTAAGGGTGAACTTTCCTTCTTTACCACCTTGTGGGCAAGCATATGCGCTCATAATGGGTGATAGCGTTACTGCCACAAACCCTGAAATCAATACCGCAATCGCCAAAGTAAAAGCAAATTCTTTGAATAAGGCCCCGGTTAAACCAGACAACAGACCTATTGGTGCATAAACCGCTGCCAAGGTAATAGTCATACTGATTATAGGCGCCAATAACTGGCGGGAACTGATAAGTGCAGCCTGCATACGGCTCATGCCACTGCGCATATAACGCGCCACATTTTCCACTACTACTATGGCATCATCTACCACCAGCCCCACGGATAACACTATGGCTAAGACAGTCAATAAGTTAAGGGTAAATCCCATAAGGGTCATGGCCGCAATTGCGCCCAAAATTGAGATAGGAATAGTAATAAGCGGCACAAGAGCGGTGCGAAAAGAGCCCATCATAATAATCACAACTATACCCACCAAAATAATGGTTTCAGCGAGGGTGATAAAAATTTCTTTAAGCGCGTTACGCATGTATAAGGTGCCATCATAACCGCTAGTAATAGACAGCCCTTTGGGCAATGTTTGATTGATTTGGTCGAGTTTTTTATACAACCTATCGCCTATGTCAATCTCGTTTGCACCGGGCAGTGGCCATACCGATAGAAATATTGTGGTCTGTTTGTCCAAACGTGCAGTCACTTGACCTTCTACTTCGCCAATCTCTACATTGGCAATATCACTAATACGTATCTGCGCACCATTAACTTCACGCACTATAAGCTGCTTAAACGCCTCAACATTGGTCAAAGAGCTGTCGGTCATTAAGGCGATACGTTGTTGATTGTTCTCGCTCGCCCCTATGGTGGCAATTAGGTTGTTATTTCGCAGTGCATTCGCTACATCATCTGCAGCTATATTAAACGCTGCCATTTTTTTGGTATCTAACCATATACGCATAGCAGGAGAACGACCGCCCTCAAGACCCACTCTTTGCACCCCTACTATAGTGGATAGATTGGGTACAACACGACGAGACAAATAATCAGTTACTTCTAAGCGCGACATGCCGGCATTTATTTCATCGTATTCGACGTTTAAATAAAACACCGCAAAAGGTCTGTCTGCTCTAACAACTTGTACCGATGGATCTTCGGCTCCTTCAGGCAACTCAAAGCGAATTTGGTCAAGCCGTGAAGACAGCTCCGCCAATGCATCTGTGCTGTCTTCATTCAACTTTAACCATACATTAACTGTGCTCAAACCTAGGCTAGTGTTGGAGTCGATATAATCTACACCGGGCACAGACGCAGCCGCTCGTTCAATAGGTTCGGTAATAAAACCCTGCACCACATCAGCGGATGCACCTATATAGGGTGTGGTAATTTGTAGTGAAGCACTGGCGATTTTAGGAAACTGTAAAACAGGCAAGTCAATTGAGGCACGTATACCCACCAGCACTAACACCAAAGATAAAACTATGGCTACCACTGGACGCCTGCAAAACACATCCATAATTGAAGGTTGGGTGTCTTCCTCGCTAATAAGCAATTCGCCCTGGGTCTTATTCATTGACGACATTCCCTTGGGCAGAGGAAACTACATTAACTAACATACCTTCACGTAATTTAGACGAGCCTATAGTGGCAATAGTCTGACCAATATTAAGGCCAGACGTCACAATGGCCGTTTTGTTATCTTTAGCCTGCACTTCGATACTTTGACGAGTCGCACGCCAATCTGCGTTTTTATCCTTATTCAAAATAAATACAAATGTGCCAAATGCATCGTAACGCACTGCCACACTGGGTATCCTGACAACGTTGAGATTATTTCCAATTGACAGTTGCACTTCAACCAAAGCACCAGGTTTAATCTGCTTTGGCGTATTCGACCACAAAGCTCTTGCCCGCAAATTTCTAGAATCTAGGTCTATTTCCTGACTGAGAGCGATAACCTTAGCGGTATACACATCGGTCAATAAACTTGTTGAGCTTACCTGCACAAGCTCTCCTACCGACAAGTTTGCGTGCTCTTGGGGTACCAAAAAGTCCAACCACACTGCATCACTAACACTCACTAATCGAGTTATCAAAGTATTCACCGACAAATAGCTACCCACTTCAAGTTGATGCAAGCCAACCACTGCATCAAATGGCGCGATCAGTGTCTTTTTTCGAATAGTAGACTGTAAAGCACGCACGTTGGCTTCAGCCACAGCCAATTGAGCCTGAGCTCTATCAAGTTGGTCGCGGCTAGAAGCATTATTTTTGATAAGTTCTGAAAATCGATTCACATCCAGTTGGGCAATACTGACTTGTGCCTTTAAGGCCGCTAATTGTGCTTCTTCGTTTTCCACATCTAATTGTAATAACAACGTACCTTTAAACACTTTAGCGCCGGAAACAAAGCCAATTTTAGTTATGATCCCTGCTAATTCATTACGAAGGTCAAGGCTTCGAGAAGCAACAACTTCACCCATAACATTTAATTTAGATTGCCATTGGCTCTGCTCAATTATAATTGTCTGCACGGTTTCACTTGGCTCAGGAAACGACTCACCGAACGCGATGGCCGCCTTAATTTGATTAAATTTCACAAAACCCAACACACTCACCACAAGCAAACAAAATATAAATGTCCATACCCAACGCCAAATATGCATAGCGGCTCCTAAATATAAATAAGTGAAATTAAAATAAAACGATGGCTAAAAAAGACTTTTAGTTGCTTAAATATCGCAATAAAGTAGCAAAGTTAACAGAATTAATTTGCGGCAATTTTGCATAAGTAGGAATAAAAAAGCCGGTCATCAATCTTATTAATTGATGACCGGCAGGTAATTCAGCTACAACTCAAGTAAACAGTAATTTTACCCCTATTAATATGAGCACTACGCCACCCAATAGCTCAGCTTTGCTCTCAAGCCAGGTACCACTCTTAGCTCCAACAAATACGCCAATCCCACTAAAAACCAGAGTAGTCACACCTATAATTGCGCAAGCTAGAATAGAATTTATATCAAGTAGGGTGAGTGAAAAACCTGCTGCTAATGCATCTATGCTTGTAGCTATAGCTAAAACTATCATGACTTTATGGGTGATTTTTACTATGTCTTTTTCAGGGCCTCCTGCGACAGATTCATAAATCATTTTGCTACCTATGATAAAAAGCAGAACAAAGGCGATCCATGCTGCATATGCTTCAACCCAGCCAAAAATTTCCTTACCACCCATGTAACCAATCAATGGCATTAATCCTTGAAAAAAACCAAAATATAATCCAGCCTTAATGGCAAGAAATATGGTTTTATCAGTATGTTTTGCTCCCAGTCCTATAGAAACTGCAAATGCATCCATGCTTAATGCTAATGCAAGAATTACGACTTCAATCACTCTTTAAACCTCTACTTAATACAAATGTTAATTACGAAATATCACCATGGTAATAACCAAAATAATTACTTAACTTGAACTTTGGTTACCTGATCTCAAACCACGTTTTCAACACTTGATAAACCTTAAGGTCACTTAGTAGTTGCATATGATTGATGTTAGTACCGACCCATTTTTGATTGTCTGGGATCCTTAAATTAAACGCTGGGTTTTGATGCTCGCCCAACGCACTTTTTATCCTTACCAGCCCATCACCTAAAGGATTATTGATACTGTCATTAGCACTGGTTGCTATAGCGAAACACCGCACGCTTTCTGGCAAAGGCATAGGTAGTCGTTTATCACCACTAAACTCAAAACGTTCCCTTGTATTCCAATCCGCCCCTTGCACATTGCCATAGCGTAAATCAGTGATCCCCGCACTGCGCACTTTCACTATACGTGCAAACGGCACTGTGTATGAATGCGCCCCTAAAATCAAATCAATCCAGTTACCGGCTTTTTCAAGATCGGCGCCATGATGAGGCGTACCTAAAAACACTAACTTTTTGAGCATCTGAGGCCATTTGTGACCGCTATGTTCAGCCACATGAAATGCACTGCGAGCAACCAATCCTCCCATGCTGTGGGCCAAAACATTAATTTCCAATTTTCTATTGGTTAATTTTATCAGAGACTCCAATTCATCAGCAAATTGTTTACCGTTATCGGAAATATGCTGCCCAGTATTATAATGTAGGTAGATAGCACCCATACCCGACTCTTTTGCGAGTTCAGCGCCATGATCATGACCATCTCGACACCACTGCAAGTCATTCATACACAAGCCATGGATCATTATTAAAAGTTTGCCATTACTGTGATTTATAACATCAAGTAGTTGGGCATCACTCAACACTTCCCCATCTTTTTTAAAGTGCATTGGAATAGCCAAGGGATTATTGCGAAGCAAGAGATAATCGCCCAAGACTCCGTTTAATGCCGAGAGTAAAGCCTGAGCTGATACTGAATCTGGTTCAGAGGTTAATGTTTTACTAATCGCAGCAAGTGGCGTATCAATACTTTTACCGACCAATGCCGTTAGGTTACGGATATTGCGATACACCAAGCCACTTATACCGGAAAGTTGCTCCTTGTCAGTCGCTGGATTTTCGGCTGAAAGTGGACTTATGCGCTTATGCACTGATTCAACAATATCTGTGATAGCTAATATCGCATCAATGGTTAAACGACCCACTCCTTGAGTTTTGGAATGGGCGGCTTCAGCCAAGGTTTTCTGACTTGTATCTTTGGGACTATCGTTCATAGATATCGATTTGAATGTTCTATAAGACTAAGTAGCATAACACGTTCTATTAAACTCCAACCGAGCCTCCTTCGACTGGTTAACCTGCGATGACATGATCCAAACTCGGCGTCCTTTAAATAGTTTGTTCCATAAACAGGTCTTCTATAAACCATGCTGAAAATTCATGGCGACCATCTAAGTTACTCTTTGCATAAATACTTGACGCTTGTTGTCGCACTGTCGTCTCTTTGGTATTTCTCACCACAGATATCTCTTTAAGGCTTAATCCTTTGAGTAATAAAAAGGCGACTTGTTGTTCTCCTTTAGTCAAACTCCATTGTTCGAACTGCTGTTTGATGACTTCACTAAAATGCCTGCGCTCCTTGTTCATTTTATTATTAAGTGAATGGATTTGTGTATCTGCATTTTTGAGCTCAGTCGCTAATTTATCCAATTCGGTCGAACGTTTGCGCATATCAAAAACCAAAAACATCGCTGCGAACCCTGAGATTATGACAATCATTGATTCTTGGATCACGTGAGCAATAGGCACTCCAAGTCCAATATCAACAAACACATCGATACTGTTTAACAACATGACACAGAATAAAATAATAGTGATGACTTTATCTTTCATGTAAGACGTTAGCTCCGTTTTAATGTTTGTTTTTTAAGTATTTACTTGATTCATACCACATATGTTCGATGTATAAACTACTGACAAATGACATAGTTATATCAGGTAATTGCAGCATAAAGAGCAACATATGAAATTATACGTTTTGCCACTCGTGATGATACGCATATTGATGGGTACTGCGCTAGCGTCGAGTTCAATGATGTCGAGCTCTATGATGTCGAGCTCAATAAAGAGCAGTGAAATAAGTTTAACCGATACCCTGCAGGCAGCAATGGAGAAACACTATCATTCAAAGTCAAAAAATCAACTAGATTCAGCCGCTAGTTTTAAGAACTCGAGTTGGCTTGCTACTAATCCATCCTTGTCATTTAGCTTTTTGCAAAGTCAGGAAAACTATGGCTCGGATGAGGCTGAAATTAGACTTAACCTCCCCTTCAAAACCAATGAACAAAAAAATCTTGAGCAACAACTTGTCCAAGGTCAGGATAATTCCAACAGCTATACAACTGCTGAGGTGGCGCTGCACTTCTCTATGCTTATTCGGGAAACTCTAGGCGCTTATCAAGTAGATTACCTTCTGATGAAAAAAGCGGTTCACAAGCTATCCGTTCTTAATAAATTGGAGCAAAAATTTCAGCAGCGCTATAACACCAATACCGTTTCACTCTATCCACTGTTAACCATTAAAAAAGAATTATTAGATGCAAAAATAGAACAGTTGGAATATCAGAATAAAACAGAAAGCTGGCTAGACCGCTATTTAGAATTGACCGGTTTGACTATTTTACCAAAAAAACTCACAGAAGCACCTTATGTTATTGATCCGCAAGCTATTGAAAAACATCCCGTAATTCAGTCTCTTGATGCGGCCTGGCAACAGCAAAAAAATCTGCTAAAAGCGACCGACACGACACTAACACCTTGGCATGTTTCAATATCCGCAAAAAAAGTCGACTCGCCTGACTTTGTTGATAACCAAATTGGTCTGGCAGTGGATGTTCCGTTATCTTTTACCAGCAACTCGTCACAAGCGACACGCACTAGTTATTTTAATGCAATGAAGGAGTATCAGTTGGCCCGCGATCAAGCAGGTCTAACGATTCAATTAGGGCTTAAAAGCGCGCTAAATGAGTTACAACTATTACAAAAACAGCATGCATTTCTCGCTGAGTCCTTAAAGATTAGTCAGCAAATAGAACAATTAACTGAATCGATGTCCAGTTCAAACGTATTGCAACATGATGTGCTGTTGCGACGCACGTTAGAGGCTATCGAGATCCAATCAAGTTACGCATTGAATCAGATAAAAATTCAACAACTCAACTCCACACTAAGACAAATCGCAGGAATTCCACTATGAGCTTGAAATCGTATTTATTCATCAGCTTTTCTCTATTAATTTTCAAATCAGCCAGTGCCAGCGAACTAAAAATTAATGTAGCGACCTTGGGTGACCTGGAACTGTCAACAGAAGTCGTGCAAATGGTGGAACACTATCCTGGCAACCAATTAAAAGCCAAGGTTGAGGTAATGCCTGGTAGGTCATTTACCCTTAAGTCTCCAGCAGATGTTCAACAGACCGAGTATTTAGTATCACAAGGACAAACACTAAAGAAAAATCAACCCTTTGCGATAATAAGAGGCGCAGAAGTATTTCATTATTACACCGAGTATCAGATAAAAAAGTCACTTTATACACTTGTAGAATCTCAATTTAAAAGCAACCGGGCTTTATATTCGCAAAAGGTCATTGATGAGCAACGCTGGATAGATATTACCCAAGCCTATTACGCTGCACAGCTTGCATATGAAGAATATGAGCATTTTTTTGAACATTTAATTGAAGTTGATGAAAAACAAGATGCGATTACCTTGGGCTCCCCCATTGAAGGCATATTTTTAAAGGGCTCAGAATTAAACATCAATGCAGGAGACAACATTGCTCAGTTTGTCCCCAAAGCGGCTATTCGATTAAAGGTTGCTGTTCCTTCGAACAAAGCCAATAACCTTTCTTATTTAACCTATTCCAACTGTAAACTTGAAGTAGCTCAAATCGAATCCGTTAGCAGTGGTGCTTATGTTACCGCTTGGTCGACCCCATTGCCCGAAAAATGCACTTGGCGAATAGGTGAGGAAGTCACGGCGATGCCTTTTTATACTGAAATTGCGTATAGAATACCTAAATCAGCCGTTTTTAGTTGGGACGCAGCGCAGTATGTTTTTGTAAAACAAGACACTGTGTTGATTAGCCTTCAAGTCAATTTACTCTCTTCAGACGCTGGCTACTATATTGCTCAAATACAACAAGCGGATGCTTCAGTAACTGAGGGCACGATAGAAGTTCTCGTTTCATCAGTCAGTGCCGTACAAGGTGTACTTTTGGGTTTAGGGAGCGAATAAGTGTTAACTCGATTATTACGATTCACCTTAACCCAACGCCTATTTGTACTTGTACTAGGTTTAGCCGTTGTTTTTTTTGGTCTAAATGCATGGTTTAACATTCCAATCGACGCTTTTCCTGATATCTCACCGACACAAGTCAAGATCATTATTAAAGCCCCGGGTATGACCACAGAAGAGATTGAGGCACAGATAACCCAACCTATTGAAACGGAACTATTGGGCATACCTGCACAACAGATGTTGCGTTCAACCACTAAATACGCCATTACAGATATCACCTTAGATTTTAAAGAAGGCACCGAAATCTACTGGGCAAGGCAGCAGGTCACTGAGCGACTTGCTAATGTATGGGATTCACTGCCCACAGGGATATCGGGAGGTATAGCGCCGATGAGTACCCCCCTTAGCGAAATGTTTATGTTTACCGTGGAAAATCCAGCTATGAGTCTAATGGAGCGCAGGCAATTATTAGATTGGGAAATCAGACCTTTGCTACGCACAGTAAACGGTGTAGCGGAGGTAAATGTCTTAGGCGGATATGCAAAAACCTATCAAATAAGCCCAAACCCACAAAAAATGGCAAATGCAGGAGTAAGCTTTGCATTATTGTCACAGTCCATTCAAGCAAATAATCTCAACGGCAGTATAGGCAGACTAGACATAGGTAACGACGCAATTATCTTGCGTACCGAAGGCCGCATTGACTCAATAACATCCTTGGAAAAAATGGTTGTACATGCTACCAACGGAAACGTTTACCGCTTAGCAGACTTATCAACTGTCAGCATTAGCCACTTGGCACGTTATGGCTCAGTCACTCGAAATGGGATTGAAACCACAGAAGCTATTGTGATCTCATTGAAAAATGCCAATACGGCCGAAGTAGTGGCCGGAGTACGACAAAAACTGGCAGAGATCACTCCTTCTTTGCCAAGCGGTACAAAACTTAATGTGTTCTATGATCGTGCCAATTTAATTGATACCGCAATTGGCACCATCACCACAGCTCTAATAGCGGCCGTTGTATTAGTTGTTTTGCTATTAGCATTTTTTCTAGGTGATATTCGCGCTGCGATCACGGTATCACTGTCCCTGCCCTTTGCTGCTTTGTCCACATTTATACTAATGGATCTGTATGGTCTTTCAGCCAATCTTATGAGTTTAGGTGGATTGGTGATAGCCATAGGGATGATTGTAGATTCATCTGTGGTGATAGTTGAAAATGTCGTCAATCAATTAACCAAGAACAGTAAGCTACCTAAATTACACTTGATATTTAGGGCATGTAAAGAAGTAGCTATACCTGTTGTGTCTGGCACCATTATTGTTGTTATTGTGTTTTCGCCGCTACTAAGCCTAAGCGGCTTGGAAGGTAAACTATTTACTCCTGTCGCCTTAACCATTGTTTTTGCAATGTTAAGTGCTTTGGTGCTGTCATTAACCCTAGTGCCTACCATTGCATCACTTATCTTGAAAACGGATGCCAGTAAAGAGCCAAAACTTGTGGCCAAAATTCAACAATACTATCAAGCGAGTTTAGTATCGACGTTAAACAAACCCATGCCATTAATAGTCGTAGTCATTTTGGTCCTGATTGTCAGTGTTGGCCTCTTTACACTCTTAGGTAAAACCTTTATGCCCGTCTTGGATGAAGGCGACATCATTGTTCAATTGGAAAAATCACCGAGTATATCCCTAAGTTCATCAACAGAATTGGATATACAGATTGAAAAAGCATTGTTAGAAAACGTCCCAGAAATAAAACAAATTGTTGCACGAGCAGGTTCAGATGAAATTGGACTTGATCCCATGAGTTTGAATGAAACCGATATTTTTATGGAGTTACTTCCCATAGATGAATGGCGCTTCAGCTCCAAGGCTGAATTAATTGAAGATATCCGCTCCGTATTATCACGTTTCCCAGGTATTAACTTTGGTTTTACCCAACCCATCCAAATGCGCGTATCAGAGATGCTAACGGGAAGTACTGGCGATGTGTCTGTCAAAGTGTTTGGTGCTGAAATAAACACTTTGTCCGATTTGGCATCTCAAATAAGCCAGCTCATCAAAACTCTTGAAGGTAGTGTTGATGTCAACACCGCCATCATTGAAGGAGGACAATTTTTAAATGTTCGCCTAAAACCAGAAATAGCCATGCAATACGACATGACAGTAGACGATATGTCCATCTACCTAAGAGCTCAATTTGAATCAGTCGAAATTTCCAAGATTATTCAAGGCAAGAAAAAGACACCACTTGTGTTAGGCATGAATAAACAATTATCCACTAGTGTGGCCACACTACACGAACTTCAAAACATGACTATTTTAATGCCTGACGGATCATTGATGCCCTTCGAGCACATTGCGTTACTCGAGTTAAAACAAGGCCCGTCATTGGTTGAACGTGAAAATGGCAATCGTTTTTCGGTAGTGACCAGTAATGTGATTGATAGAGATATTGTGGGTTATGTGGACGAGCTACGACTATTAATTGATAGCCGTTTAACTCTGCCTGCGGGTTACACACTTGCCTATGGTGGTGAATTTGAAAACCAACAACGAGCCACTAACAACTTGTTAATGGTGGTGCCTATAGCCCTTAGTTTAATACTGCTGATCCTATTCACGACATTTGGCTCACTTCCTAAGGCATTACTGATTTTATTGAATATTCCTTTTGCGTTAATGGGCGGTGTCATCGCTTTGTATATCTCTTCAGAATACTTGTCAGTGCCAGCCTCTGTGGGGTTCATCGCTTTGCTGGGTATTGCCGTACTCAATGGGGTGGTAATGGTGAGTTACTTTGAACAAATTAAACTTACTATTACTGATATTTCACAACGGGTGATAGAAGGGTCCATAAGACGCCTGCGTCCCGTATTAATGACGGCGACAACGGCAATGTTTGGACTAGCACCACTTATATTTGCCAGTGGACCGGGGGCTGAAATTCAAAAGCCACTGGCCATTGTGGTCATTGGTGGATTAATCACCTCCACCATTACAACCTTGTATCTATTACCCCTGTTTTATATGCGTATGGAGAACAAAAAAAATGCACAATGAACAGCTTCTATTAACCTTGATTGTTCCGCTTGAATTAAAAGACGAGATTGTCGATACCTTAATAAGTCAAGAGCAAGTGAGTGGCTTTAGCTTAGGCAAGATTGAAGGTTACAGTCGAAATCACAGCCATTTTAATATTAGTGAACTAGTTGAGGGACACAGAGCCTTTTATCGATTCGAAATAGTCATAGATAATAGTCAACTTGATAACGTAAAATCTATGCTAAAAAAAGCCTGTGCCAGCTCTAATATTCACTATTGGCTAATGCCACTTATCGACAGCGGATCCTTCAATCCATTACCTGCATAAGGAAATACAAAGCAGGAGATAGGAATATGGATACAAATTTATAGAGTTAGGCATTTATTTCACCAATTAATAGTAATAAATGATTTGAGCGGCTCGTTATAACAAAACATGCCGCTTAATAAGCGGCATGTTTAACAAGTAGTTATGCTAGTAATTAATTTTTACGTTGCTTACGCTTAATCCTCAACAACATCATTGAAGCTAAAGCAAAAATGACAATAGTGGCTGGTTCTGGCACTTGCGTGATAGAAAATCGTGCATTCTCAGCCGTAGTATCAACGTCTGCATTATCAAAATCCAGCAAACCAAAAAGACCTAGGGATAGATCATAATCGCCAGCTGATAAGGCTTCTAAGGTGAAGTTAGCCAACACAAAGGCGGTTCCTTGAGCAGCGGTTAAAATAGCGGTGTCAGCAAAGGGATCTGAGTACTCTTCAAGAGATAAAATGCCTGAAACACTATCGTTATTGCCGATTGATAGAGAGCCCAAACCATCATCAAAACCAACACCAAAACTCCAACCTAGCACTGACACGCCGCTAGTAGAGTATTCCATATCCGCCCAAAACGCGCCTAACAAACCGCTAAAGTCGCTCACTACCAATTGGCCGCTAATGGTATCACCCACCTGGTAATCAGAGGCATCTAGGTTAAATTTGATTACTGCCGCCTGCACATTGACACTTAATACTAGAGATAATGCTAATAAAAAATTCTTCATTTTTTTAACCTTTTTAATTAGTTGGCTACAGCACAACGGGGTAAGTCACATAGTTTCATCATGGCTCTGACATCTTTTCGATCCACTTTGCCATCATCATTAAAGTCATACATTATGTTTAAATCAGGCTGACGTAACATTTGGGTAAACACTACGATGTCATTTTTATCAACCCTGCCATTTTCGTCCATATCTGCAGGCCTAGTACTCACTGTTTGACACACACCTTCACCTTGCACTAAACAATCTAACCATTCGTGGAATTCCATATCAAAACGGGTATTCCAGCCGTCCAATACATCTTGATAGGGAGTATATTCGGGTAATTCGCCAGCAAGACCTTCGTTGGATTGACCGCAGGTCCATACCCAAGCTCCCGTAGACCATTCGCTATCATCGTAAGCCCAGAACCAGTTGTTGGCTGTCGCTTCAGTTTTACGATGCCATGACCAGTCAAAGGTGCATTCTGTATTTGGTAATAACTTTTTCGCTGCGCGCATGCTGGGCAGTAGTTCATTTTCTAGTTCAGATATATGATTCTCAAACATAAAACGAACGGCTAAGTATCCCCAACTGTAAGTACGCTCAGTGTTGCTATTGGCATAGGTTGTTTCAAACAATTCGCTTAACTGGTAAGTTTTTCCGCTGGCAACGGCTAAAGCACCTGAATTATTGTCGCCCTTGGCTAAGTAATCAGCAACACCTTCGCCCCACCACACTGAATTTTCTGGTTGTTCTGAGAAGCTGCCCCATTTATTAAAGCGGCCGTCTAAATAATGAATGAATTCATGCTCAAGGTTCCAGACAGTAAATTCAGATAACCAGGTTGCTTGGTGAGCAATAAATCTTGCTTGATTGTCTAAATCACTGGGCGTGCCTTCTAAATACATACCACCATTATCAGTATTAATATCAAAAAAGTTTCCGCCATACTTGTTATATTCATTCCACGAGCTAAAGACTACAACTTCTAAGTCAGTACTGTTGTCGTTCGCCACTGGCATTTCTGAATTGGTACCAAAACGCTGATGAAACTCCAGCTCTTTGACGGCAAGTGATGCACATATGCCGCCTAGATTGTCTTCATTAATAATGCCTTGATAACGTACTTTTATCGTTGCGCTACAAGTATGGCTGCCAGATAAAATAGCTGCTTCTAGATTAAAGTCACACACATCACCATAAAGCTCACAGTTTTCATTATCATAAGTAGTCACCATGTTCTGAGCATTTAGCCAACCATCTGCACCTGTACCATCATAAGTGTAAGTGTTTAAGACTGTTTGTATGGTCGGACGAACTTGCTGAGCAATTGCTTCAGGGTATTGCAGTAAACGGCCCAACTCAGAAATCGTATCAGCCCATTGATATTCGCGCTTTTTGCCAATCAACCATGTGCCCGCTGATTCAACCGCCTGTTTTAAGTTACTAATAACTTCTGGATGAGCAACTAATATGGCCTCAGTGCCTGAAGGGTTATCTTTTGAAGCATAGAATAACTCAGTTAATAATCGGGTCATGGCATCTTCTTCATAATAAACACCAGCTTCATCATGTTGTGCCACAGTGTTCATGTAGCCAAGGATGGCGGTACTGAATTGCGGTAAAAATGCTAAGCTATCTGTGCCGCTGCTGACCAATAGCACCATCATTTCACGACGTACCATGAAGTCACGGGTGGTATCACCATTAAACTGAGCAAAGTTATCATCGGCAAAATATTGGCTAAAAGCCAAGGTTAATGCGTCATGATAAACAGCTGTAAATTCTCGACTGTTGTGCACCCAATGCATGGCTCTTAAAAAAGTGACTAACTTCTCTAATTCACTCGCGTCGCTACTATTAGTGCCATCATAGGTCGCTAATCTGTCATTGATAGCATTAACAACAGTCAGGGCTTTTTCGTCAGCAAACATCTCTGTTGTTGCATGCCCTTTATTGTATAAACCATATAAACAAGCGGACAAGTCCCCCTGGGTTATAGCGTTAACTAGGTCTTCGTCATATAAACTAAGAAGGTCAGCCGCCACAGTACAACCGGCTACAACGGCTGTTTTAGCCAACACTGAACGTTTTGCTGCTAACTTAATGGTCTTTTCTATGGTGATGTTAGAAAAGTATTGTGGTTTACCCGGATCCTGATCTACTGGGGAAGTAGATAAACGCGAATTTTCAACACCGTGGTGACGAGCAATGTTCTCATTTTCATTTAATGTAGGTTTAATGCTAGTGGCGTTCGCCGAAAGTATCGATGCACCACACATTAGCCCCAACATAAGTAAGCTATGCTTTCTCATTGTTCTTTCCTGTTATTGTTATAAATATTGTTATTCTGATCATGACATCACAAGATCACTCTCACCAATTTAATATATTGTATACAATATATTAAATCAAGGGTTAACAATTCTTTTTTGAATAATTTACTTTTATGCAACATTAAGTGGGCGATTTTTAATTAAGAAATAAAAGGTTGTACTGGATTGCAGCTATAAGGAAACAAGGAGATAACTTAAACAGTTGAAAAATAATAAAATTTCATAAATTGAGAACTTCAGGACAGTAACAATTTACCGTTAGACGGATCTCAGCCAAATATATCAAAGTGTTAATTGGAATGTCTTAATCGTTACGATCATGTAAAAATCAAACGTGACGGCACAACTAGGTACATTGCTTTGCTAATGTTTTAACAATAATTATGTTTTTAGTCGTCAGCGACAACCTCTGGTACTGGGCTATCTTTAAAGTCGAGTTTTCCTTGTAAGGTTTTAATTCTGACCTGCCCTTTATGCCACTCCTGCGCTAACCTAAACACCTCAGATAAACAGTCAATGGACTCAGACATTTGCGTAATGGAAATTTGTGAACGGGTTCCCTCAAGAAGTAACTTGGCTTTTAACCTATCATGCTCAGAATGTAATTCACTTAATTGCTCTTGCAGTAAGTCTAAGGTACCAAATTCCATTGAGCGACTACTCTGCATAAATGTCGACACAGTGGTGAGGTACTGCGTAATCTCCTGTTCAAGTGGATATGACGAAAATTTATCTCTTTTCTCAAACTGATAATCAATACGCTCTATAGATAATGTACAACTTAAGAAATACTGCTCAATTCTCAATAATGTTGCTAAGTCCGCGGTAGTGTCTTCGCTCATTTCAGAGCTTCCAACGTTAGCGATAAATTTGGATACTTCTGCAGATAATATCTTGATTATTTTAACTTCATTTTCGAAATCAAATGCCTTTGATGAACTGGGTTGTATCGACTTTGAATAAAGAGTCATGACTTTATCGGACAATGCGAGATTTTCAAGTAACAGCGCATTAACCGCTAACACTGGAGTTTGCGCTATAGTGTTATCCAGAAATTGTGGACGAGAATCCTTTTCTTGCCGTGCATGAAATTTCCCCTCAAGAAACCTAGCAAGACGATCATTATGGGGGTACACCAACAATACTCCCAACACATTAAATATGCTGTGGAAAATAGCCAATGAAATAGCAATATCTGCGGTTATGTTAAAAAAATGGGTGAAGGCTTCAATAAGGTAAAATATGACTGGCATAATCACCAAAGCAACCAAGGCGGTGGTTGTATTAAAGATGACTTGAGCAGCAGCAACACGTTTAGCATTGGGTGTAGCTCCAATTGCGGCAAGCATTGCGGTAGATGTGGTACCAATATTTGCACCAATCACCATCGCCCCTGCAGCGTAAATCCCAACCATTCCGCTGGATGCAGCAGTAATAGTGAGCGCAATTGAAGCACTTGAACTTTGCGTCAGCATGGTCATAACAATACCGACCAGAAGAAAAGTAAAAATACCCGAAAGACCATCAGCGGAAAGTTCGCTAATATTAAAGGTCTGAACCAGTCCCTCAAACGCATTTTTAAGCACATCTATACCGATAAAGAATAATCCGAAGCCCACCAGAGCTAGGCCAAAAGATGCTAACTTGCCCTTCTGTTTGACCATTTTCAAAATCATTCCCACACCAACCATTGGCAATGCAAACGCCTGAATATCGAACTTAAATCCCAGCAGCGCGACTAACCACCCTGTCATAGTGGTACCAATATTAGCTCCATAAACTATGCCTAATGCCTGACGCATGCTGATAAGACCAGCATTAACAAACCCTATCGAAGCAACAGTGACGGCACTGGAAGATTGCACCACAGCCGTCATAAAACAGCCCGAAAAAATTCCTCTTAAGGGTGTCCTACTGGATTCCGACAGCAACCTTCTTAAAGATGTACCAGCAGCCAGTTTTAAGCCATCAGTCATCATGCCAATTGCCAGTAGAAACAATCCTAAGCCACCGAGAATAGCGCCAATTAACGTTATCGTTTCCATTTATACATTTTCTTTTTGGTTGTTTGGGCTAACGAGAATGAAGATAACCTACTCGACAATATATCTATTATCAAATATTGGCCCCAAGCCAGACTTTTTCACGCTCAATGCCTTGCATAAGATCTTTTACAGAGCTGATATTACACTCACTTTTTTCGCACTGTTTTTCGATATATTTTAGTGTTTCAGAATGAGAGTTAGCCAGTGCCCATAAATGAATTGCACGATTACCTGTGCGGCAAAATGCATGTACTTTGTCATCGCCAGTAGCCAATTGTTTAAAAAACTCAGCAATATCCTGTTCTGAATAACAGTTGGCTTTTACCGGTATGTGCACATATTCAATGCCATGAGCGCGCACCTTAATAGCCATCTGTTCTGCACTTTCTTGCCCTGGCTCCTCATTATCCGGCCTCACATTGACAATTTTTGTGACACCTTGTGTTTTAAGGGCTTCGAGAGATGCGTCGTCTATCGGACCAGATATAGAAAAGTTATGTGATACCTTCTTCATGCTTAACTCCTACTTATAAAATGTCGTAAATTGATGTACCCAAAATATAAATACCTAAAATAACCAGCACTAATGCGAACAATTTTCTTATTTTTTGTTGCGGAATTTTATCAGCGATACGCACGCCCAACATTGAGCCTAAAATACCCGCACAAACTATCACCGCAACGGTTTTCCAGTTCATCACCAAAGCAAATTGTTCAAGCACATCTTGGTATTTGAGATACCCAATAAGTGATTGCATGGTAATAATGATCAAACTGCTACCAATAGCTTGTTTAAAATCTAGTTTCCCTAGCAAAAACAAGGCAGGTACAATCAAAAACCCTCCCCCTACACCAACAAAACCAGCAAGGGCACCAACTAAGATTCCGGCGCTAATAACAAATAGTTTACGAGGTGGCGATGCAGTATTACTGCCTGACGTTAGCGGAGAAAACATTGAGCGACTGGCTATCAGCATAACAATAGAAAAAGTGAGTAATTGCAATACGCCAGAAACATACTGTGAAGTCCATGCCCCTAGATAGGTACCAAACATACTTGGCACACCAAACAACATAACAAATTTCCAGCTAACTAAACCCCGTTTTATATAAGACAAACTGCCAAATGCAGATATACAGCCCACAATAAAAAGTGATTCAGCGATGGCCAGTTTTGCCGGTTCGTCTGCTACATATATAAGCAGCGGCACAGTAATAATGGAACCACCCGAGCCTAATAAACCTAAACTCAGCCCAATCAATACTGCGCCTAAAACAATAAGAATATTCAATGGCTTACAGCGTATTCAAAGGTATTTTTATGTAGGCATGCCCATTCGATTCTTTTGGTGGCATAGCGCCAGCTCTAATATTAATCTGAATGGCGGGTAATAAAAGTCGAGGCACGTTCAAGGTGACATCTCGGGCATCACGCATTTTGACAAACTCATCTTCTGACACACCGGCTTTAACATGCACATTATTACGTTGTTGTTCAATCACAGATGTTTCCCATGCAAAAACATCCCTATCAGGCGCCTTATAGTCATGACCAACAAACATTCTGGTTAAAGAGGGTAATGACAGTATTCGTTGAATTGACTGATACAGTACCTTCGCACTACCAAGGGGAAAATCTGTTCTTGCGGTGCCATAATCCGGCATAAACAAAGTATCACCTACAAAAACGGCATCTTCAATCAAGTAAGATACACAGGCAGGTGTATGACCTGGAGTATGCAGCACTGTGATATCAACGTGACCTAATTTAATCATCTCTTTATCCGCAAAAAGATGACTAAACTGACTGCCATCGGTTTTAAACTCGGTTTCTAAATTAAATATTTTTTTAAAGGTTTCTTGAACACGACAGATATGTTCTCCAATGCCAATGTCTCCAGTCAAATTATCTTTTAAATAATGCGCTGAGGATAAATGATCAGCATGAGCATGAGTTTCTAATATCCATTCCACCTTATAGCCATTTTTGACAATATGACTGACAATTTTGTCAGCTGAAACAGTACTAGTACGACCCGATGCAGGGTCATAATCCAATACTGGATCAATAATGGCGCAGCAAGATGTGGCCTTATCAACCACTACGTAGGTGATGGTATTGGTGTCATCATGAAAAAATGCGGTGATATCGATTTTTGACATAACTCTAAGCCTATTTTTTTGGGGAAATTAATAACGACTAATAACAAGTATCAGCAAGTAGCTTGCCATGATTAGCCGATCCTTTTATGTGGTCTAATTAGTCCAAGCGCACTTGTTGGATAACAACATCAGTAGGCAAATACGCAGGCCGCTCGTGACTGAGTAAAACAACTGTACGCTGTTTTAACCAACTAGATATGTTGTGCCATATCCTCGCCGCCATTAATGCATCGATACCATTAAAAGGTTCATCCAACACCAGCAATTTAGGATCACGCAACAACAAACGGGCTAAGGTGACACGTCTCGCCTGCCCCCCTGAAATTTGATCTCCGGTGTCACCTAACCATGTATCAAGGCCATGTTTCAGTTTGTGCGCCCAGGCATCCAACTCAACCATTTGTAATACAGTCCAAAGTTTATCTTCAGAAATATCTCCTAGCCCAAGTGACAAGTTGTAAGCCAGTGTCCCGGTTAGTACGGAGTTATTTTGTGTTACGTATCCAATATTGGCATACCAATTCGCCACACCTAAATCAACGGATTGAGCCTTACCGTCAACCACAATAGAGGTGATACTTTGTTTAATGTCTGTGCAATCTGTCATGCCAGTTAAAATATTGGCTAAGGTCGATTTCCCAGCGCCTGAACGACCACTGATTAACAACAATTCATTTTCATTGAGCACAACCTCCAAAGGTTTTACTTGGCTGATCGCTATATTCGGGTGTTTATTCAAAGTAATGGTTAATGATTTGGCAGGATATTTATTAGGCGCTTTAATAGCGCTTACATTGTCATTTTCTGGGCGTAGTCGTTGTGCGGAGAAATAGGTTTTACCCCATGCAGAAAATTGACTTGGAAGGCTTTGTAACACTTCTGTAAGACCTAAAAACATTAACACCAACATAACGGCTACAGCGCCATCAATAACCTGTATTTGCACTGAATACAGCACAACAATCGTCAGTACAGAAAGTCCTGCTACCATTAGAAAGTCGAGTAATAGTTGGATGTTTGCTATACGAGAAAACATGCTTGCTTGAGTGTCATCAAGTTCATCCAATCGCTTTAGAATATGTCGCTCATGATGTTGTAATAGCTTATGGGATTTTAATTCCAATCTGCCGCTGAGATGTTCAATCACATCGGCTCGCATATCATTAAGCAAACTAGCACTTCTAATGCCTAATTCTTTAGTGCACTTTATTGTCAGTGTAATCGCTGAAATAGCACAAAAAAGTAAAAAACCAGCCAAATAAAGTGCCAGTTCGGGCCAAATAAAACTCACAAAAATAGCGGCGCTGATGATTAACAAAATGCTGATGATAGGTGGAATAGTAAATCTTAATAGCAGACTATCTAAAGCGTCTAAATCTGCGGTTAACCTGCTTAACCACTCGCTGTCGGTAGTGGCACGTAATTGCTGCATAGGAAGAGCAGATAATCGTTTAAAAAGGTGTAGGCGGAAAACCGAGACTAATCGTAGAATAGTGTCATGGTTATAAAGCCGTTCCACATAACGCCCCACCGTTCTGCTTAATGCAAAAAAACGGATCCCAGAACCAGGCATATACATATCAAAAATAATGATCAAGCCTGCACTGATGGATAAACCCGCCAAGGCTGTAGCAGTAATAAACCAACCAGAAAGCATCAACAAACTCACACCAGAAAAGGCGGTAATAAAAGCCAGCAACACCCCATTAAAAATGCGTTTACCTTGTGTTTTATAAAGTAGATTAAACCAATACCGCACCTTCAACGCCCTCCTTTTGGTTAAGATTTAAATGCACATCAGCAATATCTAATAAGCCCAGATCATGAGTCGCTACAACTAGGATCGCATTTGACTTGAGCTTTTTTAGCGCTGCATAAATATATTTTTTACTGCTTAAATCTAATTTTGCGGTTGGCTCATCGAGTAAAATAATAGCTGTTGGATTAAGCATGACGCGCGCCAGCGCTAAACGCTGTAATTGCCCACCAGAAAAACCCTGACCATGTTCACCAATCATAGTGTTAAGGCCATTGTGATTTTTGCCAAAAATTTCATTAAGACCTAATTCGATTAGCGTCTCTCGCATTTGCTCTTGAGTCGCATTGGGGGCAAATTCTTCAAGATTGCTTAAAACGCTGGCATTTTTTAGCCATGGACGCTGAGGTAAATAGGCAATTGGCATCTGCTTACCCGGAAAAGTAACAACATTACCTTTTAATGGTTTTAGGTAATCTGCAAGGGTATAAAGCAAGGTACTCTTTCCTGCACCAGACTCACCGGTTATGGCTAAAAGTTGGCCGCCTTTAACTTGTAAATTGATATCATCAGCCAATACAGAGTCAGGGCTATAACCTATCGCTAGGTTATGTATATTCAACAGCGGTTGTTGATTAGGAAATGGGGTAATGTTTTGTTTATCAGTACTTTGCTTTAATTTTGCATCAGTTTTAGTTTCTGTAAAAACTTGATCTTCGCTTTGCTGCTTAGGCTCCTCATTAAACACTTTAAGCAAATTATTGGCGGCTCCCAAAGCAGCAGCTTTGTCGTGATAATACTGAGATAAATTACGTAAGGGTTGAAAAAATTCAGGAGCCAGTATCAAGATCAGCAAACCGCTAAACAAGCTAATACTTGAAGCGGGTCCCCAATTAATCGCACCATAGAGCGAAAACCCAATGTATATAGCTAAGCTAGCAATGGCTACACTGGTAAAAAACTCGAGCACAGTAGATGACAAAAAAGCGACTCTAAGTGTTTTAGTGATAATTTTTCGATAACTATCACTCGCCGCTTCAACTTCACCAAATACCGCTTGCTCAGCATGTAATAATTTTATGGTTGTAAGATTAGCCACCCTATTTAAAAAATGCCCCGCTAGGCGTTGCCTGATAAGGGAGTATTTTTGATTAAGTTGCTCTGCCCCCATCCCCACTAAAATCATAAACAAGGGGATAAGAGGCGCGGATATCAGTAAAAGTACAGCGCACAGCCAATTTAGCCATGCCACTACACACAATATGATTAATGGAGAAATAAAAGCTAGCATTTGCTGGGGCCAATACTTAGAAAAATACCCATCCATGGATTCAATATCTTCAACCCATTGGGTCGCGGCAGCAGCAGGCGAATGCAAGTGAGATGACAACGGACTCTGTTGTCGCCAAAGTAACAACAACTTTTTACGAATATTTGAACGAATAGCAATACTGGCATTTTGCCCAAACATGGTTTGCAATCGAGTCGAAACCACACGCCCTATGGCACTGCAAATAAACAGTATTAACCATTCAGGTTGATGAGTGAATGAATGCTGGTAGATGATCACATCCTCAACCATCCATGCAAAGGAAATCCATTGCATGGCGAGAAAAAACGTGGCTAAGGTGCCAGCAATAACCGACAGCCAAAGTACCTGCTTTTTGTCGCTAGCAAAATGATTTAATAATGCTCGGCCTGTCAAAAACTTTTGCTCTGCAGGCCGCTTTTTATTATGACTCAGCATTAGCCTAGTGATATCCGCCTTCTTTGACTTTTCCTCTGAAGACCCAATATGTCCAGCTTGTGTAAGCCAGAATAATAGGAATAACAAATAAAAACCCTATCAGTAAGAACAGCTGCGAATTGTAAGCTGAGGCCGCATCCCAAATAGTAAATTTAGGCGGCACGATATAAGGCCATTTGCTCACCAATAAACCTAAATAGCTAAACAAGAAAATTCCCATAGTCGCCACAAACGGCATACCATCTTTTCGCTTTCTCACGTTACTGAACACCACAAATGCACAATACAATGCCAATACGGGAAGCACCCAGATGATACTCAGGTTATCAAACCAACGCGCTTTCACGTATTCATCAATAAAGGGGGTATAAACACACACTATTGCAAACACCGTCATTAAACCCACTAGCAGTTTAGGAGTAATTTTATAGGCCCAATCTTGCACTTCGCCTTCTGTTTTCATGATCAACCAGGTGCTACCAAGTAAGGCATAACCAACAACTAGACCCAACCCGGTGATAACTGTAAAGGGCGTTAACCAATCGAGAGCACCACCTACATACACAAAACCTTCGGTCTTAAAACCTTGAATATAAGTCCCGACCACCGCTCCTTGAGCAAAAGCAGCCACGATAGAACCAACAGAAAATGACCAGCTCCAAAGGTACTTAGATGTCTTTGCCTTAAAACGAAATTCAAATGCTATGCCTCTGAAAATAAGCCCAGCCAACAATAAAAACACCCCAATGTACAACGCCGGTAGAAACACCGAATAGACTAGTGGAAATGCGGCTAACAGCCCTGCCCCACCTAAGACTAACCATGTTTCATTGCCATCCCAAATAGGTGCAACAGAATTCATCATAGTGTCACGTGCTTTTTCATTAGGCGCAAAAGGAAACAATATGCCTTGGCCTAAATCAAAACCGTCCATCAACACATACATCATTATGCCGAAACCAATTATCCCAGCCCAAATTACGGTCAAATCAAATGGTTGTTCCATGCTTATATCTCCTCATCAATAGCAACGTGTGCAGCAGAAAATGGACGCATTGGGCGCTCAACTTCTTCCATTTCGTGTGGCGCATTGGCTTTCTCAACCCCTCCACGAAACACTTTTAGTAAATAATAGACTCCAGCGCTAAATACCAAGCTATACACCACTATGTACCCAATTAATGTAAACAATGCCATGCCACCAGTCAGTGAAGGTGTTAAACCCTGCGCATGAGTCATTTGCCCGTAGATTAACCATGGCGCGCGACCAGATTCAGTTACAACCCAACCAGCCAACACCGCAATAAAGGGACTTAAACTCATTAATCGCAAACCGTTTAGGAAATAAGTGGATTGGTAGTAACGTCCCTTGATGCGTAAAAACAATCCCCATACTGCAAAAGCGATCATCAGCAGACCAAGTGCTACCATGATACGAAATGACCAGAACACGATCAAAACTGGTGGTTGTTCTTCTACCGGCACATCTTTAAGTCCAGGCACTTCGCCATCCCAATCGTGGGTTAATACAAAGCTGGCTAATTTAGGAATGCCAACTTCAAAATGATTGGTCTGATTTTCATTATCTGGTATGGCAAACAACAATAAAGGAACGCCAGATGAGGTTTCCCAATTACCTTCCATGGCCGCCACTTTAGTGGGCTGATACTTAAGCGTATTAAGACCATGAAAATCACCTATCACGGCTTGTACGGGCGCCAATATCAATAGAAACCACAGTGCCACAGAAAGGGCTTTTCGATTCGCAACAAATTCTCTTTTTTGAAGAACAAACCAAGCACTGACACCGGCAACAACCAATGCTGCAGTTAAGAACGAAGCCACCACCATATGCATAAAACGGTAACCAAATGAAGGGTTAAATATGGAGTCTGTCCATGACTTTACATGATACATACCATTGATAAGCTCCAGTCCGTCAGGTGTTTGCATTAACGAATTGGCAGCTAATATCCAGAATGACGAAATAAAGGTACCTGATGCCACCATGATGGCAGCAAAAAGGTGTACACCCTGAGGGACTTTATCTCTACCAAATAGTAATACGCCTAAAAATGAGGCCTCAAGAAAAAATGCAGTAATTACTTCGTAGCTAAGAACAGGTCCGAGGAAGTTCGCTGTAGCATAGGAAAAATTGCTCCAGTTGGTTCCGAACTGAAATGACATAACAATGCCAGAAACAACTCCGATACCAAATACTACAGCAAATACTTGGATCCAAAACTTCGACAATCTATGCCAAACGGGATCCCCAGTCTTGTATGCTAGGGTTTCAAAACCAGCAATGGTACTGGCAAGTCCGATAGTAAATACCGGAAATATAGCGTGAAAACACACAACAAACGCAAACTGTATTCGCGACAGCATGAGCGGATCAAGTTCCATAACAACTCCTAATTAGTTCTGTTTTGACTGATATAAAAGGAGATTAATTTAATAAAATCTCCACTCAGGCATCTTGTAATGCATAATTAAATGCAGCACTGCATGTTTCACGCCATGATATTAAAAAATAGGGCTTTTAACTGAGATCCGATAGAACATATGCCTATATATCTAACTCAAGTAATGCAATAAGCTAGGATCCATGTCACTTCTTGCACAAGATATCTTTATTATTGGAGGAGTCTTTTGACGTAAATCAGCTTTATAGGTTTTAAGTCTAGTCATGTGTCAAATTTGGCAAAGCACCGCCAAATTTGACACATAACTATGGATTAATTTTTGTTTATTAACAGCTAATCATCTGCAGAGACCGGTAAAACGATGGTCTGACTAAGCGTAAACGCACCTCTGAGGTCACCTATTTTGTAACCTATGGCATCATCATTAGGATATTGTTCATCCAATATTTTTTTAACCTCAGCAGATACATTTTCTCCATGACAACTTAAACATAATCCATCGACAGGAATGGCTTTCATATAACGTAAAGTGATAGTTTGTTGCTCTATATGCTCAGCAAAACCTATAAGTGATTTTATATCTGAACCAGTGGAATATTGTGATTCAAACCCGTTTAAAATCGATCTTTCCCATGTATCGGGGATGTTTTTTTTATTCCGAGTTTTTAGACTAGTACGCCCTACCTTCCACCCTGATGTAGGACTTTTAGCCGCAACCGAAGGGGCTATATCTTTGCAAGCAACAACCCCTTCTTCAAAACCACCCGCTTGTATTGCCTTAGATAGATTACGTTTTAATTCACTAGCAAAACTCTGGATTTTTTGCTGCGCAGCAACTTCAAACTCTAACCGAACCTGATCCAATTGCTTGGTATCATTCACTTCTTTAGCCATCACCGCTGCATAAAACATCTGCACAGACAACAAGCTTAAGCCCCAAATTCTCCACCTACTGATATTCATTGCTCAATCCTTTTTATTTTCTAAACGCTCTATGCCTAAGGCTTTCAACACATATTTTTCATATACAGGCTCACTTGTACCGGTTCGCATTTTACGCATAAAGTATTTTTCAAAGGCGATTTTAGCAAAATGCACCCACTTACCTTTTTTGAACCAAGCCACATTGCGCGGTCCAATCTGTGGCATGGCGACAAATGCTGCGCCTGTATCACCCATGTCAGCTAGGCAGATAGCGTGCCACGTGCCTTTGGCGCTGGGCTCTTGCTTATCGATAATAATAGATTTTAGGTTATGGGCTATTGCTGTCATCATAGTTTCAATCATATAGCCCGTCTTCGGAGTACCTGTAGGAACAGGTGTCACCTCAACGGGTGGGATAGCAACACAGACGCCACCAGAAAATATATTAGGAAATTTAGGTGAGCGTTGGTATTCATCAGTGATCACAAAGCCTTTTGCATTACATAATCCATCAACATTTGCCACTGCATCCACCCCGCTAAAAGGTGGAATAAACATCGAATGTTTAAAGGGCAATTCGTGAGTGAATTCTGTCTCACCCTTACGGTTTAATTCAGACACTGTCATACTGCCGTCTCTGACTTCATCTACATTGGCATTACAGATCCATTTGATGTCTCTTTGCCTAAGCTCTGATTCAAGCATTGACTTTGAGTCACCGACGCCTGCCAAGCCTAGATGTCCGATGTAAGGTTCACTGGTAATATAATGAATAGGCACTTTGTGACGAATTTTTGCGTCCCGTAGGGCTTTATCTAAAATAAAAGCATACTCATAAGCTGGGCCAAAACAGCTGGCACCTTGTAATGCACCTACCACTACAGGACCCGGATTTTTTATTAGCTCTTCAAAATCTGTATTACATTCTTTAGCGTGGTCAAGAGTACATATGGACTGAGTAAATCCCTCTGGCCCAGTCCCTTTCACATTGCTAAAGGCAAGTTTGGGGCCGGTTGCAATAACAAGATAGTCATAATCAATTTTCTCATTATCACTTGTTATAAGTGTGTTTTGTTCAGGGTCAATTTTATCGACTCTGGCACATTTAAAACTGATGTCCTTCTTACTAAGATATTTTTCAATTGGCATAGTAACCGCGTCTGGATCACGCCAACCTACAGCGACCCAAGGATTAGATGGAACAAAACGGAAACTAGCTCTCTCGTTCACCATCAATACTTGATGATTTGCACCCAAAGATTCTTTAATTTCATATGCAGCTGGCATACCACCGGTTCCTGCACCTAACACGACTATTTTAGCCATTTTGACCTCCTAGTTAACAACACAAAACCAACTGACCAAAGGCCGTTGATGACTGGTTCAAACATGAAAATACAAACAATGTTAAGTAAGTGTTAACAAGAAGCATGCCACAAACTAAGATACCGCCAAATGGCACTTGTGATGGGTCTTGGGACTTTTTTTCCGTAAAATGTTTGAAAAACGCAAGGTTTCATGACATTTTTGACAAACAATGGAGTAATGAGTGTCAATTATGACAATTATGACAATTAAAGAGCCAAGCTTAAATATCACTGTTATACAATCGATGATCAACGCCATCGACAAACCAGCCATATTCATCACTCCTGATTATGTCATCCAAGCCGTCAACCAAGCTTATAAAGAAACCTACAAATCAAAAGTGGTAGTGGGTAAAAGTAAATGTCACGAAATCTCACATAAAAATCCAAAGCCATGTGATAAATATGGTGAAGATTGTCCACTTCAACAATGTATATCGTCAAAGCGAGCCGTCAGTGTGGTACATGTTCATGCCACTGGAGAAGGTAAATCTTATTGCGACATTTTAATGAAACCTATTATTGATGAAGATGGAAACACTCTAGGCTTTCTGGAAATACTCGACAAAATCAACTATGCCTCTTCGGAATCTGAAAAAGGCAAAATGATCGGCAGTTCTTCAGCATTTAAGTCAATGCTCAATAAAATTAACCGAGCAGCACAATCTAAAATTGCCGTTTTATTGCAAGGGGAAACAGGATCCGGCAAAGAGTTAGTAGCCCAAGCAATCCATGATGCTAGCCCACGTAACGAAAAGCCCTTTGTGGTCATTGAATGCACAGGATTAAGCGAAAGTTTATTTGAAAGTGAACTCTTTGGTTATGAAAAAGGCGCTTTTACGGGGGCCATTAACAGTAAAAAAGGGTTAATCGAAGTAGCAAACAGTGGCACTGTTTTTTTTGATGAGATTGGCGATGTGCCACTGAACATGCAGGTAAAACTATTACGATTACTCGAGACTCAAAGCTTTAGAGCTGTTGGCGGACTAAAACAAAAACGTTCTGATTTTCGTCTAGTTTGCGCCACCCACAAAAACTTATTGGATTTAGTCGAAAAAGGCGAGTTCAGACAAGACTTATATTATCGAATTGCAGGATTTCCGATCATGTTACCCTCACTAAAAGAGCGTGCTAAAGATATCCCTGAACTGGTGCGCCACTTTTTAAAACACTCTGAACATCAAAATAAAAAGTTTTCTGAAAATGCCCTAGATAAATTATGTGGCTATGCATTTCCAGGTAACATTAGAGAGCTAATAAGCATCATAGAACAATCGGTTTTGTTGGCGAACGAGGACATTATCCACGCCAATGATTTACCTGATGTCGTCAGGCAATTAACTGACACTAGTAACTCAGCTGATGAAAAAATACATTCTCTGGATGAAGTTGAACGCACATATCTAACCAAGCTATGCAACGAATTTACGGGAACACCAGATGAACTCGCATCTCTTCTAAATGTGAGTACTCGTACCCTTTATCGAAAATTACATAGGTTTGGCCTAAAGCTAGCTTAGTGTGTTTGCTATGATATTGATCCGATGGAATTCCACTCATATAACTAAATCTACAAAGAGAAAAACAGACAATGACAAACGACGGAAACTACAAAAAAAGCAAAATAGGTAATCACCGACTCAAACCTGAAACAATGATGATGTCCTACGGTTATAATCCACAATTATCGGAAGGCTCCGTTAAACCACCTGTTTTCTTAACTTCCACATTCGCCTACCAAACGCCGGAAGAAGGTGAAGAGTCCTTCCACATCATGGCTGGTCGTAAGCCTGCACCTCAAGGTAGCCTAGGCGGCTTGATCTACAGTCGCTTCAATCATCCTAACGTAGAAATCGTCGAAGACCGTCTGTCATTGTTTGAAGGCTCAGAATGCTCCGTAGTCTGCTCCAGCGGCATGGGCGCAATCAGCGCTATATTACTCGCATACTTACGCCCTGGTGATGTGATAGTGCAAAGCGCACCTCTATATGGCGGCACCGAAACTCTGATCCGCAAATTTCTGCCTCAATTCAATATCGAAACCGGAGAATTTCATGATGGTTTGGATGAAGACGACATGCTTACTTCGCTGCGTAATGCCGGCAAAAAAGGCCGAGTCGCTATGGTATTCAATGAATCACCAGCTAATCCGACAAACTCTCTGGTCGATTTCGAAGCGTTAAACCGCGTGTTAGACACCATCAAAACAGAAACAGGTCATCGCCCAATCAGTGTCTGCGACAACACACTCATGGGCCCAATATTCCAACAAGTTGTGCCTCAGGGCATAGATATGGCGATGTATTCTCTGACTAAATATGTTGGTGGTCACAGTGATCTTGTTGCTGGTGCGGTTTGTGGCAGCCTTGATATGCTGCGCGCTGTTCGTGCCACACGCGGCACTCTTGGCCTCAACCTTGACCCGCATACAAGCTGGATGATATCCCGTTCACTAGAAACCTTAAGTATCCGTATGCAACGTGCCGCCGACAGTGGTCATAAAGTGGCGCAATGGATCGCAGATAATGCTTACATTAATGCAAAAATCCTGCATCCTGATTTCATCAAAAACACTGTTTATCAAGCTGTCTATAAACGTCAATGTTCGGGGCCTAGCTCAACCTTCTCTTTTGTTCTGGACATCTCAAAATCAGACGCCTTTCGCCTGATCAATAATCTGTCTATTTTTAAATCTGCCGTTAGCTTGGGGGGCAGTGAAAGCTTGGTTTGCCACCCAGCTAGCACAACCCACTCTGGTGTATCTGCAGAATTACGTGATAAATTCGGGGTAACTGACGGACTTATCCGACTATCAATCGGCTTGGAACACCCAGACGACCTTATTGCCGATCTCGACAATGCTTTTCGCTTAACCTTTGCGGCAGCAAAATAGTAGCAGCAGACAGGTTATATTTTGACATTATTTATGTAACCTGTGCTCAGGTTACATAGATCCCCTTTTTTCATCCGTGTGAATTGCGATGCAATAAAGTCTAAATAAATACCTAAAAAAAAACCAGATTAAAGTGCGTCTTCTGTTTTGATTACCAAGTTAAACAACTCATCTTTCAGATGGACCCGACGCACCTTTAGTGACTCCAAATATTCATCAGCTACTGGCTGGCCATTTTCCTCAATAGAATGTATTTCACTCGCTAATTCATTATATTCGTCAAACAATTTGGCAAAATGATTGTCGTTCATTTTAAGATGGCGAATAGTGTGTTTATGTTCAGGGAAGTCATTGACTAAAGTATGTTTTTCTAACTGCATTGGCGATTAACCTTGTATGTAATTTTGTTTCAGGAACACCATTGTATTAAGTCTAATTTTACATATGTTGATCCAAATCATCTTTCCAACAAGGAGCTTTATCCAGAGAATTTTAAATACGCAAAGGTGTTACCAGAATACCATCGAGCCACTATCGTATTTTAGTTCTAATATCAGCCGACCTTTACTCGTAAAAAAGTAAGAGCTGACACTAGCTAACATCTTAGCAAAAACTTGTTCTTGAGAATCTTTACAAAACATTCGTGTCGATAACATTTGGGTTAATTCTATTTGATTGTTTGCGACGCTATATTGGCTCTGCATAGTGTTACAGTCAGTGTTAATCAAAAGTTTGCCATTTTCTTCGAATCTAAGACTAAATACCTTGGGTGATTCTGGCTTATGGACAGTGTCATTGTTGTATTGTGTTTTTTCCCAGTACCAAGTTTTCATGCCTAAGGTCATCACTGCAGGGTTAGCTTCCCCTTCAAAATTTTGCTCTACTTGGATCAGTTGCATGGTGTCGGCATCGTAAATAGCCGCCTGTTTTTTGGGAATAGAGGGAGATGTTGAATAAGGCTCACTTTGCAAACGGTCCAAAAATGCAACTGACACTCGGTTTGCCACAACTTGAATTTCTTGAGGTTTAATGCGATCCCCCAACAATAATCCCTTACTGCCCTTATAATGATTAGCTTCACGGATCGCCACCACCAGATAATAGAAAGTGCCACTACCACCAGCATTTTGACTTAAAATTAGAACCGCGTCTTGTTGACCATCTGCATTTAGGTCCGCGAGTTTCGGCGCTCCCCATACTTGGGTTATGACCTTACTGGAAGAGTTTGGTGCGGCACTTTGCTCGGCATAACCATTAACAAGTTGAATATCACTGTGGTTAATATTGAAGCGAGTGTTAATTGGACTAGGGGCAGCTTCTGCAATTTTTACCCTTTGGTTTCCATCATATTGACAGGCTTGGGCAAACACCAAAATGAACAACAACCCAAGAAATTTGAACCGCAAACAACTAGATATCATACCTATAAAAACACTAATACTCATCAATCTACACCTTTTAAAAAACAACCTAAAATCAACCATAGATTTACCTTTATTCTCCCCCTGATCTTAACGCTTAACTGTTTAAGGGAGCCTGCGAAGTAAGAACTGATAAAAACACAATCATCGGTCAAACCTATGCCTTTAGCAATACGTAGGTTAAGTACCTGAGCTCAGGATAAGCCATTGAATAATAATACTAGTGTGGCTCTAAAAAGTGATTGGGAATTTCAACGTTTCCAGAATGTTGGACCTTTAATTATCTATTAGGTCAGAGGTTAATATCACTGGATTAAATGATTGATAAGGCACTTTATCTTTATAGGTTTTAACCCGCTGTACTTTTAAAGTTGGATATAAGGTTGCTAAGTTAAGTACCTTATCTATTTGTTGGTGTTGGTGCACCGACTTGCTCAGCCAAAGTTTCAAAAATTCATCATTATTGGGTAAAAAACCTGGAAAGGCTTTATCGTGATAAGGCTCCATTTTAGGATGTGCATCTCTGGTGATGACTGCACAGCTATATCGGCCCTCACTAAACTTGCGATATAACGCGCCCAGCACAAACACCTCATCACTCTGCATATAATATTGGTGTTTGGTTTTTCCCACAACTTTAGACTCACCTATGCCCGTTGCTAAAACAATAGCGCGGTTATAGTGCAGTGCATCTTGCCAATAAAGACTATCTAGGTTGCGGGCATTAAATGTGGTGCGTGTCCCTACCTGTAAACCTTCAAATGAGTCTGAGCAGTCAAACCACCAAGTCGCTGCAACTTGTTTCAGTTCGCCATTTTCCTCTATGACAATATCTATGGTTTTATTAGGATCTTGACCAAAAGCCGGATAATAACGCTTGAACATCTTTGAAGTAAATTGATTAGCAATTTCACGCTCAGGAAACTGCATGACTGGCTGTTGGCGTTCTCCGTCTACTTCTATGTATCCGCACATGGTTTATCTCAACTTATGGGGAAAAGGCAGTAATTAATTGTCTAGGATTACACCTAAAATTAAAAAGATACATATCAAAAATCAATTTGTATGAATCTTGACTAGGTTTCTTCCTTCATGTTTTGCTTTGTATAGGGCTAAATCGGAATATTCTATGAGTTGCCTAGAATCAATATTGTGACTAGGTTGAATACTTGCCACTCCAATACTCACAGTAACTGGAAATGATTTTCCATCAACATGAAAAGGACTATTTTCAATTTTTTTGCGTAACACCTCAGCTATTTTTTCCGCTTCATCACTGTCATTTTCTAGTATCAATAAAACAAACTCTTCGCCACCAAATCTAGCGGCTAAGTCGGTTTCCCTTTGAGCAACTTGATTAATAATCTCAGCGATATGCACTAAACAGGCATCGCCGATTAAATGACCATAGTTATCATTAAAGGCTTTAAAATGGTCCACGTCTATAAGTAGCAACGATAACCTAAGATTCAATCGGCTGGCGTATTCCCATTGTTTTTCTAACTCAATGTTAAAATATCCTCGATTATAAATATTCGTCAGAGCATCAATTTTACCATGCCTTTCTAATTCATTTTTCTGTTCATCGAGCATCAATTCTATTTCAAATGAACGAATATACTCTTTAGATGAACGAACACCCATCATCGCAATAAACCCAAAATACACCGCAATCATACCTGCATAAGGCAACTTTTCGTTGATTATGACGCCAGCTACTATTGATGGAATAAGTAATACACTTAAATTGACTAAGGAAAACTTTATTCTAGGAATAAGTGCGACAACTGCACCACTGGAAATGCCTCCCATAGCCAGCATAGTCACGTGAAGAATTGGAGTAAATCGTTCATCATATATAGAAAAGACAAAAAACGCGCCCAAAATACCTGCATGACACAACGACAAAGACATAAATAATAAACGCCATAATTTGGCTGAGTACTGGTAAAGTCTCTCGGTAAACACTCTGTGGATCATTCTCAGAATGCTAGTAAAAAACATACCAACAGCGAATATTGTGCTCAACATTGGTTGCAATTGATAAAAGTCAAAAGGCCAAAAAACCACTGGTATTAAAAGAGCATAGACCACGACTCCTGTCATAGAGCGGCTCAGTAAATCCATGTCAATTCGTTTTTGAATTGTTACGTCTTTATCAATCAATAGTTTCTTCGCTTTAGGTTAGGATCAATAATCAATTCGATTTTACTCTTAAAACAAAGGCCATGCCCCAGTAAACAATCAGGCTAGTGTTAACCCAACAATAAGTAAAGCGTACTCAAACCAGGCTACTGTTCAAAATATGAATTACTTGGTTTAAATACTGTAATAAAAGTGTCTGTTTTGTTCAAAGAATTAAAGATGACATAACGATATTTTAAACCTCAACACTATGTACCAACAAACGTAAGTTTTCAGACAATTATTGACCTTCAATAATGGTATCTCCTTGGCGATTTCCCCATTGCTATAGCTGCAGATTATGAATATTAAGCTATGCGCGACTTACCACGGAAAACCGAAATCCCACAAGCTACGACAACAAATGCCAGAGACATATTTAATGCCATGTCAACGGTCTGGATCAGTGCTGGGATCTGTTCTTGGTTAAGCTGAGCATCACCTATATAATAATGCACCATAAGATTCACCATACTCATACCAAACAAATTACCTATGGTACGAGCAAGATTCATCGTTGCTGAAGCCACACCTACCTCATGAAGCTGAACCGCGCCCATGATGGCATTGTTATTCGGCGTAGAAAATAAACCAAAGCCAACCCCAATCAGTAATAACGAACCGACAATAAAAGTAATACTGGTTTCAGTATTCATCAGACTCAAAGTCAACATCCCACAAGCAACAATCACACAACCAAGGGTGGCTACCAGCCTTGACTGAAACCTATCGGCCAACTTGCCCGACATAGGTGCCATTATCGCCATCGACAAGGCCTGCACTAAAATAACCTGCCCTGCTTGTAAAGGGCTAAGACCTTTGACATATTGCAAATACAAACTCAATAAAAATATCAAGGGAACATTACTGGCATACATCAACAGTGAGGTGCTTAAGGACATGGAAAACACCCGACTCTCGCGAAACATTTGCACACGAATAAGTGGCCGGCGACTACGGCTCTGATGCAACACAAAAGACACCAAACTGATAACAGACAATGCTAGCAACACAAAACCCCAAAGACTCGGCAAGATACTTAATCCATAAACTAAGGAAGATGAAAATACAGCAAAAATACCTGTTCCCCACCAATCGTATCGTGTTTTTTCAGCATTTTTCCATTCACCTGACAAGCGCATTTTCATTAACACTAAAAGTGCGATAACTATAGGTACTTGGAATAAAAATACCGAACGCCAGCCCCATAACTCGGTGAGCCAGCCACCTACAGCTGGTGCTACTGTTAATCCAACATAAATACATGCCGCCGCGATCCCCAAAGCAGCGCCTCTTTTATGTGCAGGTGTAACCGAGGTAATAATTGCTACTCCGGTACCAAAAATCATCGCCGATGCCCCACCTTGCACAAAACGCCAAAACAGCACCCACTCAATGCTAGTGCCCATGCCACACATAAAAGACGAAAATGCATTTAAGGCCAGCCCGTAGGCATAAACTCGCTTTCTGCCATAATTGTCAGCTAATTTACCAGCTGGCAGCATAAATATTACGCTGCTCAAAATAAACAATGTGGGTAACCACGACACCATCTTGGCATTAGCTTGTAAATCAGCGGCTAAATCTGGGATAGCGATATTCACAGACGCCATGCCCAAAGGCCCAATAATGGAACCCAGACACACAATGATTAAGGCGAATTTGGCGACGGCTGATTTTTCAGTGGCAGATTCTGACAAAACGAAGAGAAATCCTTATTATCTATATTTAATAATGATCATACCCAAGGAATACCCCAAGTACAGGGTTAACATCACTTTGTTTACCCACTTAAGCTCCTAAAGCAGTCGTGTATCCCAAAATCATAGAAAATTAAAGACTCACTCCTGTCCTAGCAAATAAGGGAATAAAAATGCAATGGGTGGCTTGGTAAATATTTCAAGGGGCGTTACGCTTGCGAAATTGAAAATAAGATTTAGCAAACGCCAGTAATTTAGGCGTAATAAGATAAGGCATCTTAATGTCAGAACCAAAATCAGATAACAGTCTTCGTTCCACAGGTGAAGAGCATTTATTAAATAACACCTTTCCAAAGGGTACAGGAAAAGGTCTGCTGATCGTTGCCATGGCGGCGCTTACCAGTGTGGTTATTTATCATTGGCTTCCTTTTGACATAAATGCCAATAAAGGCCTGGTTATGTTGTTCTTTATTGGTGTGTTGTGGTTAACCGAAGCATTACACGTGACCATAACCGCGCTGTTAGTAGTGATAGTAGGCGCGCTAATTGGCATACCAAATTTTAATGCAAAAATTGGATTACAAAGTTTTGCGAGCCCGACTATCTATTTATTTTTCGGAGGCTTTGCCTTGGCGGCAGCCTTACATGTGCAGCAACTAGATAAAAAAATTGCCTTAAAAATATTATCGATGTCAGGTGGCAAACTAAATACCGCGGTATTTTTGATATTTGCAGTGACAGCGTTTTTATCGATGTGGATATCGAATACAGCGACCGCCGCGATGATGCTGCCATTGGCAATTGGAATTTTAACTCAGGTTGACCGCAAAAAGGATAGAGGCACCTTTGTATTTGTACTTTTGGGTATCGCTTACTCCGCTAGCTTAGGTGGTTTAGGAACCATAGTAGGTTCACCGCCAAATGCACTTGCGGCCAAAGCTTTGGATCTTTCATTTGTTGATTGGATGAAGTTTGGTATTCCCATGATGTTAGTACTTTTGCCGTTGTTACTAGGCGCCATGTATCTTGTCCTTAAACCGAATCTCAATCGTAAGGTTACTTTTAAACAAGAAGAGCCTATTGCCTGGACTAAACCAAGGGTCGTGACCATTATGGTATTTATTTTGACTGCCTTGAGCTGGTTATTCTCAAACAAAATTGAGGCAATGTTCGACCTCTCCGATACAGATGCCATTATTGCGTTGTCAGCAGCCGCAGCGGTAGTCAGTTTTGGATTAGTTTCATGGAAGAAAGTATCTGACAATACCGACTGGGGCGTGCTGATGTTATTTGGTGGTGGAATAGCATTATCAACAATTTTAAATGTTTCAGGCGCTTCTTTAGTTCTGGGAGAAACCGTCGCTAACGGACTTTCTGATGCACCGCTCATTGTCATTATGATTTCGATATCAGCATTTATTATTTTCTTAACTGAATTTGCCTCCAATACAGCCTCAGCCGCACTATTAATTCCCGTATTTGCAGCGATTGCTGAGCAAATGGGATTACCGAACGATGTACTGGTATTGGTTATAGGTATTGGGGCGTCTTGCGCCTTTATGTTGCCAGTGGCAACACCACCCAATGCGATAGTCTTTGGAACTGGTCTAATTAAACAATCTGAGATGGTGCGAACCGGCGTGGTGCTCAATATCATTGCAACATTGACAGTAGGCTTGTGGGCGTATTACTTTTTACTTTAGTAATGATACCCCATAAGAAACCACCGAATGACTTGAAGTCCTAAGCTAAACAGACACCATTAAATCAAGCTTAAGGTATCATTTGAGTTTGCTGAATAATTTTACGTAGAGTTGGCTGGGTCACATTCAATAGTTTAGCTTTTTGTTGCTGACTAACGTCTCGCTGCAGCACTATTGAATGCAGTGATGCTTCGATTGTTTGCCATAACGTACTGTGAGTATTGCCTTGTAGGGCATTATCTAAAAGCCGGTGACAGTTCACTGCCATTTCCTGAAGCTCTGGATGTTCAAAAACCAATTCATTTAGCTTGGCATAACGTCGCCGTATCGTTGACTCTGATTGGTTAAGGTGTAGTGCGACTTGATACAAGCTGCCCCATTTAACGACACATCTGGATAACCAATGTTTTTCTAACCAGTTGCTGACCGAAAACATCTCAGTCTGCTGAACTGCCACGTCCACTAAGTTACTCATTAATGCAGAAATTTGAGTTAAGTCGTCTTCCTGCGAATTCGCCATGACTGCAAGGCCCGCATCCGCTGGAAGAGTTATATTAGTAGTCTCACTTTCTTCAGTTTCCTGTTGCAATACAAGATGCTCCGGCCCCACATAATGACCCGAACAAAGGATCACTGCGCGCATCATACAATTTTTTAGTTCTCGGACGTTACCAGGCCATGAATAAGTGCGTAATTTTTCCAGTGCCGCCTCGGAAAAGTCGCTAATATCCTTTTTATACTGCCGATTAAATTTGCGCAAAAAGTGCCGAGACAATAACACGGGATCCTCGCCGCGTTGCTTCAGGGCTGGCAAATTCACGGTGAATACGTTGATCCTGTAATACAAGTCAGCACGAAAACGTCCTGCAGCTACTTCGTCTGGTAAATTTCGATTGGTCGCGAGAACCAAACGTACATCCACTTTTCTAACTCGCTGGTCCCCTACTGCCACGAAGGTTTTTTCTTGAACAAATCGCAATAATTTTGACTGAATATCTAAAGGTAACTCCCCCACTTCGTCAAGAAATAATGTGCCGCCGTCAGCCTGTGCAATTTTACCAGGTTGCGTATTCGTTGCTCCCGTAAATGCTCCCTTTCTGTGCCCAAATAACTCACTTTCAATAAGGTGCTCAACTATTGTTGAGCAATCAACGGTAATAAAGGGCTTATCTGGATGTAAACTTTGGTTGTGTATCTGCTCAGCAATCACCTCTTTACCCGTACCAGACTCACCAATAATCAACACAGATGCATCGGTAGGAGCAACAAGTTGCACTTGATGCATCAAGGTGCGCATAACAGCCGATTCAAATAATAACTCATGGCCGCTAGAATTATTCGTATCCGTCACCGAACGTCTATTTTGTTCTTGCTCAAGAAGAATAATGCGATCTAGTGCGGCGGCTAAATTTGGTGAAATTTGCTCAAGCTGTTCACTACATTTTTGAACTTCATGTTTAGCTTCAAGTGGCCAACAAACCACCAAAACCGCCAAACATTGCTCTCGTGTTACTAGGGGAATGACCACACCCGCAGTGGATGTAAGACCTGCAATTGGTTGGATTATATCCCTTTTAGGGGAGCCAAGTTTAATACTGCTTTGTACCCAATGATGAATTTTTTGGACATCAAAGGTAGCGCTAGTTGTACTGCAAGATAAATTGCTTAAATCATTACCCTGTTTCATATACAAGCCCGCAAATTCGCTTTGCAAACCAGAACTCAATAACTGACAGACTTGGGTGGAAAATGAATCTAATGAGTGTGTGCTGCCGATTAAACGAATAATTTCCCACTGCAAATTCATTAATCTGAAATCATCATTAGGAGCTTCAGAAAATTTCCCACTCATACGGTCTAAATTGGCTAAAATATTGGCATCAAATTGAGGTTGCCAACTAACTAGTTTTCCGCCGCCTACACTGCGCGCAGCTTGTAAGGCCGCATTAGCCCTTCGAAATAATTCTAATGGTGATTGCTCACCCAATTGCTCTTCAGCTTCCAGAGTGGCTAGGCCAAAACTAAAGGTTAATTTTACATTCTTGCTTGAAAATGACTTACTGCGCAGCACCTGTAACATGCGAGCAGCCAAAATTTGTCCCTGTTGTTCATTTGTTTCCGGTAAATGGGCCGCAAATACTGCACCGCTAAAACGACTGGCAAAGTCGTCGTCACGCAAAACCTCATTCATGCTTTGGATGATTTCACTCAGCACTTGATCACCAAGATCACGACCATATACCCGATTAAACTCGGCAAAGTCATCAGGATTAACTAACAATAGTGAGACCGGTGTTCTTCGTTTATTCTGTTGTTCAATCCATTCATGACTCTGCCAACTAGCGACTTGGCGTAAAATGACTATGCTCTCGTTGTTGGGTAAAGGACCTACAAAGCCGTCGACCATCATTACCGTGTTATGCAACTGAATAGGGAAAGGCGGCAATCTGGTCATAGAGTGGGTATGGCTCAAGTCAGCCAAAATATGCTGCATTCGGTTTTTTGCGGTTCTTGATGGAATATGTAAACTATCGAGCCAATTTTGTCCTATCGCACCAGGTCCTTTGCTGCGCATCAAAGACATTAACTCTAGATTAATATCAATAATGTTACCCTGTGCGCTTAAAGTAAGTGACAAATCACCTAGGCAATTCGACAACAATGTGAGCTTATGCTCTACATACTTCTTGTCCTGAGTAATCTTGTTCTGCTGTTTTAGCAGTTGCAACAACACGGTCAATACTCCGCAAGCTCGCCAATCAACAATTTGATGTCCAGGGTTTAATTGACTGACTTGCAACCCCGTTGTATCAGCAGGCAACCAATAGACTTGGCGCTCTAACAATGCATATTTTGCGGTTAATAATATGGCATCGTCTAGATTATGACAGGCCACTAGAAGGGGTTGTTGTGAGTTCAACTCTAATGTTGCAACATCCTTATTAATTGTACTGAGCGCAACAATCTCAATCTTAAACTCGGTGTTAGTAACCAGTCTCTTTAATTCAGAAGTGAAGGGGCTTTTTAGCTCTTCCACATAAAATAAAATACTTTCTAGATCGTCAGCAACAGGCAAAATGACATGAGTTTGATTAATCATTGTGGCATCAAATGTTTGAAGTCTTGTTGCAACAAGGGGGAAATAGATTCTGCCGGCACAGGCCGCGAGAACAGATATCCTTGCAGCAGTAATTTTTTAGTGTTTTGCAAAGTAGTGATCTGCCCACTGTATTCGATACCTTCGGCAATAACGCTCAAATTTAAGCTCGACGCTAAGGCTAAAATAGCCTCGACAACGGCGATGTCATCTGGAGGAGAATTGATATCACACATAAAAGAACGATCAATTTTAAGTATATCAATAGGGAATTTCTTCAGATAACTCAAGGATGAATACCCAGTACCAAAATCATCTACTGCCAAGGTAATCCCCAAAGCTTTTAATTCTTTTAGTCGGGCAATATTTTCTGCAGCATCACTCATAATTACCGACTCGGTGAGTTCTAATTCCAACAAGGAAGCCGGTATTTGAGACTCTAGCAGCAATTTTTTTTATAACTTCTGGAAAATCAGACTGCTTAAATTGATGTCCGGATACGTTTACCGCCACTCGAATGGCATAACCGCTATCCAACCAAATTTTGGCTTGTTGGCATGCATGTTGGAGTATCTGATGGCCCAATTTGATGATCATTCCGGTTTCCTCGGCAATGGGAATAAATTCATCCGGAAAAACAGGTTGCCCCTGGGGGGTTATCCATCGGGCTAAAGCTTCAACACCAACGATACGTCCACTTTGTGCGCAAATCTGAGGCTGGTAAAAAGGTATAACTTCATTATTGTCCAATGCCTTGCGTAAGTCTTGCTCTAGCTGTAGACGAGCAGCCGCTTTGGAGTTCATAGATTCTTGATAAAATCGATAACAACAGCGTCCAGATTCCTTTGCAAAATACATAGCGGTATCAGCATTTTTAAGCAGGGTTTCGGCGTCATCTCCATCATTAGGAAACACAGAAATACCGATGCTTGGGGTAATCACTACTTCAAACTGTTCTAATTGAAACGGTGTACTGAAACTGCGGATCACTCTTTCTGCCACCAACATTGCTTCATTAGGAGCGTTTAAGCGACTCAGAAAGATCGTAAACTCATCACCTCCAAAACTGGACAACTGTGTCCCTTTTGATCCCTCATCGTGATTTGTACGGGCAAACATATCACTGTCCCTTAGATTTGCCTGTAGCCGATTCGCCACCTTGCGTAACAACTTGTCACCATAACTATGGCCCATGGTATCGTTGATACGTTTGAAGCGGTCAAGATCAATAAATAACATAGCGGTTTGGTATTCATTGCGCTTAGCCATCGCCAAATGACGTTTTAAATCTTGCATTAAGTACTGACGGTTAGGTAAACCAGTTAAGGTGTCGTAAAACGCCAGTTGATGAAGCTCTTGCTTCTGGATCACCAAGTCCGCAAAAGCCTGGCTGGCTCGTAATATATATTTAACTCGCTCCCCAAGAATTGCCCATTTAATAGGCTTCGCGATGAAATCAGTGGCCCCTACTGCGTATGACTTATGGATTGACTCCAAATCATCTGAGCCAGTCACCATTATAATCGGAATATGTTGGCCTTTTTCATGGGCACGAATGTATTTGCACACCTCAAAGCCATTCATTTTTGGCATAGATACATCTAACAAAAGTAATGCTGGATTATGTTTCTCGAATTGTTCAATTGCCCTTTTGCCATTTTCAGCTTCTAGCACTTCAATCGTATTGCTAGAAAGGGTTTCTTTCATTAAGATCCGCGCAGTGAGGTCATCGTCACAGACTAATATTTGAATTTTCGCTTCATTCAACATGTCTGAACGTCTCCAATTTTTCGCAACTAATATTAAAAGTCTCCTGAATGCGCTGCGACAATAGATCAATATTGTCAGTTTGAGAATTTTTCATTTTTTGTTCGAGATCCTTGCTAAATTCAAACAAGGCTTTGGCTCCAGCATTACCAGACATAGATTTAAGGGCATGAGCGATTTCACCAACAGCAGCAAAATCAGGTTTATCAGCGTTAACCTGCTCTTCAAGCTCAAAAACAAGTTTCTTGGCCTCTTGGGTAAATGCATCAAGCACCCGGTCGAACACCGGATTGCCCGTATCTTTAGATATTTTTAACAAGGCCTCTATGGTCCCAATATCTAATAAATCTAATTCATTTGCTGGCTGACCCACAGATTGCCCTTCATCTACATCAAGTTTGATATCGATATTTGGCTCTTGCTGTTCCTTTATTTGTGAATTTTTTGGACCAAAGGGCATAGCTAAAAATTGAGTTAAGGTTCGCTCTAATTCTTGCAGCGAGTAAGGTTTAGACATAATTTCATTCATGCCCGAATCAATACATTGCTGCCTCAGGTTATCTCCCATGCCAGCGGTAAGTGCAACAATAGGAATATCCGGCCAATTTTTACGGATTTCCTTAGTTGCAGCGTAACCGTCCATTATTGGCATCTGGCAATCCATTAAGATTAAATCCGGTTGCTGTAAATTTACCTGTTCAACGGCTTCGGCGCCGTTATCTGCTAACCATATTTCACAACCCAACAGTCCCAGCATGCTCTTAGCTACTTCTTGGTTGGTTAGGCTATCTTCCGCCACCAGAATATTAGCCTTGAAATCTTGATGATTACGGTGTTCTTTATCGAGACGATCCTGATCATCATTTTCAATGCCTAAGGCTCGACATAAGCTTTTCTGTAAACCCCTGTAATGCATTGGAAGAGGCAAAATATTACGGTTGTCGTTATCTTGCCATTGTGAAGTAGGCAACAAACATATCCAGTTCGCCAAAGAGATCCCCGATTCTTGTAATGCAGTTTGGTATTCAGCTTGGCTGATCCACAAGCCGTTTTTTGCGGTTGCCAATTCTGTCTTTATTCGTGAAACGTGTACCACTTGTATTTTTAATTTACTTAACATGGTTTCAATAGATTTACCTAGGCCGCCTGATAAATTGACCAGATGTACAATGGGACAGTCTACAATAGGCTCTGGCTCAACCAATGGGTTGTCAGTAAGAGGTAAATCAACTTCCAAACTAAATCGGCTGCCTTCACCAACATTTGATTGCAACCTTAAGTTCCCTCCCATCAGGGCGGTTAATTGTTTACAAATAGCTAGGCCTAACCCTGTTCCGCCATATTTTCTGGTGGTAGATGCATCAGCCTGGGTGAACATTTCGAACACTTTTTGCTGGCGATCTGGCGCCATGCCGATTCCGGTATCTTGTACACAAAAAACAAAACCACTGTAATTGACATCACTGGCTATTATCTGTGGATTTCTACTGTAACAAGCCACACGTTTAATACTGACATTCACCTCGCCACTTTCGGTAAATTTTATGGCATTACTGGTTAAGTTTGCGATGATTTGCCGCAATCTTGCAGGATCGGCATAAACTTGCGGTAAAGTTTCATCCGATAAAATCGCATTAATTTGCAAACCTTTGTTATAGGCAGCTTCACTAAATAAATCACATACCTCTTCGAGCAAAGCTTCTAAGTTAACGGGCAATGATTCTAAGGTTGCTTTACCCGCTTCTAACTTTGAAAAATCCAAAATGTTATTTAGCAAGTCGAGTAGTAATCTACCAGAGCGATACACCAACTGCGCAAAGTGTTGTTGTTTAGGTTTCAAATCTGAACTTAATAACACTTCTGTCATACCCAGCACGCCATTCATAGGTGTGCGTATCTCATGGCTCATGATCGCTAAAAAGTCACTTTTTTCTTTACTTGCTTGTTCTGCAAGTTTGCGGGCTTTGTCGGTTTCTTCCATAGCGTGTTTAAGCTGCGTATTAGCATGACGTAACTCTTTGGTGCGTTCTTCTACTTTTTCTTCCAACTCGACTAAATGTTGCATTTCTCGTAGTCGTTTTCGACGATATCGCCATACAAAATTAAGTACAATTAGCAACACAAATAGTGCATATAGGCTATAAGCCCACAAGGTTTTCCAAGGAGGAGGCAAAACGTGAATTGGTAGATCTACCCCTTCGGTGTTCCACAAGCCCTGATTATTACTGGCCTGCACTTTGAGCACATATTCACCGGATGGCAAATTTGTAAAAGTCGCGATACGACGGTGTTCTAATTCAATCCAATTTGGATCCAATCCTTCAAGTTTATAACGGTATTCATTTAAACCAGGGGAGTTATAATCAAGGGCAGCAAACTCAAAGGAAATAAAATAATCTTTATAATCCAATTCTAACTTTTGTAAATGCTGATAAGGCACGTCAAACCATACCTGCTCATTAAGTTTTTTAACACGCACCAAAACCACAGGTGGTATAACAGCACTGTCTTTGATGTCATCAGGGTGAAAGCGCACTACGCCGGTATTGCCGCCAAAATACATAAAGCCTTTACTATCTTTGAATCCCGCGCCGAAATTAAACTCGCTATTTTTTAACCCTTGTGAGGTATCAAAATGTCGTACTTTTCCGGTATCTGGGTCTAACCGCGTTAAACCCGCGGTGCTGCTTAACCATAAATTCCCATTGTCATCATCTAGGATGGCGTAAATATGACTGCTTGGTAAACCACTAAAACTATCATAATGAGTAAACTTATTGTTCAAGGCTGAAAAGTCTTGAGGGGTCCACTTATTTAAACCACCACCTTGGGTTCCTACCCAGAGCTGCGCCTTTGGATCTTGATGAAATGCCCAAGCCATTGAAGCCGAAAAACTATCAAAATTTTCTGCTTGGTGCTCAATACGGTCGAAGTCCAAACTTAACGGATCTAACATATTAATGCCCAACCCAGTGCCCACTACTATTGTACCGTCTACAAGTTGATAAACAGCTAAAACCCGGTCACTGTTGAGACTTCTTGGATTATTTTCGTCAAAGCGATAATGTACAAAATTATTTGCCCCTGCGGCTAGATAGTTCAAACCACCACCAAAGGTTCCTACCCAAACGTTGCCTTGATGATCGGGCAAAATACTAGTGACGCCGTTAAAACTTAAGCTGCTTGGATTTTCTGCATCGTGTACAAAGTAGTCAATTTGCATGTTGTCGACATTTAGTCGTCCTAAGCCCCCATTCCGAGAGCCAAACCACAATATGTTATTATCACCGCGTACTGTCATTATTCGTGCGTCTCTAAGAGCTGGTTCACTATTTTTATTAATGACCTCCTGCACTTCACCATTGGTATTTAACCGGGTTATCCCGCCGTAACTGGCAACCCAAATAGCGCGTTCACCTTTTGATGACAGGGTTTCTGCAAACCCCAGAATAACGTTACTAGCCAAGCCAGTATCGATATGTTCAAAGGGCACCTCTATACTTTTGCTAATGCCATTGTAGGTACCAAACCACATCAAGCCCGATGGATCTTGTAAGATTGACAATACTTTATTGTTAATCAATCCATCATCGACTTTAAAAGTAGTAAATTTAGTTCGTCCATCCCATAGACTTGCCCCTACATCTGTTCCAAGCCAAATACGTTGCCTTTGATCTTGATATATAGTGTGAACTAGATTCGCTGCGAGACTATTTGGTTGTTCATCATGATGTTCAAAAGTAGTAAATTTAATGCGTTGTGGATCCAGCACACTCACACCAGCATCAAAACTGGTTAGCCATAGTCGCTGCTGCGCATCGATGAATAGCTTAGTTAAACGGTCGCTAAACAAAGGTTCGGGTGAGTTGCTGTGAATGCGTGTTAATTCTTTATTTTGCTTATCAAGCTTGAGTAAGCCGTTACCATCTGTCGCTAACCAAATATTACTGCCATCTTCAATAATTGATGTTACCGCAGCACCTTTTTTCAAGTTGGGCAAAAGCACACGGGTTTCGAAGTGTTCAAACACCATATCGTTTGGGTTAAAGCGGCTAAAGTTACCATCATAATAACCCAGCCAAATATAACCCGACTTATCAAGGGCCATACTGCGGATTTTGTTAGATGTGGGTGTTATAGCTAGGTTAGAACCTTGTTTCAAAGCAGAGAATGTTTGCTTTGCAGAATTGTATAAGTTTAGTCCACCACCGTCTGTAGCAACCCACAAACGTTTACCATGATCCTCCAACACCGCGCGCACATTGTCAGAACTGAGTGAGTCAGATTTGCGCGAGTCATGTATAAAACTAAGCAGCTGATAGCCATCATAACGACTAACGCCTTCTTGAGTCACGATCCACAAATAACCGGTACTGTCCTGATAAATCTGGCGCACTGTTTTTTGTGACAATTGGTCACTGAGTTCAGCGGGAGTAAAACTAAAGTTAGGGCTCTGTGCAGCGTGGATCGTAATACTGCAGAATAGGAAAAATACGAACCAAAATTTTCCAGTTGTAAACATAGCCAAATAACGTCTTATTCTTTTAATTATAATAATCTAGATTAACGCAAAGACTTTACGATGCCAACACATAGCCATTGAAACAGCCTCTTTGTGTTGATAATTAATACTATGGTTGTTGGTTGTTGTGCCATTAAAATGTTAAAAATATTTACCCCTTTTTGTTAGGTATTAGGAAACTGCTGGCTGGGTGAAATTAGATTACTAAAAATTTAAAGTGAGGGGAGTACAAAATGTACCGCCATAACCATGAGGTTAGCCTCATGGTTATGGCGGCTTAAAACTTGGTATCAGGTTATTCTTGTAGCATGAAGTTCTCTTGATTCATGTGAGCTTCATCCCACATGAAAGCCTCGTCCCACATAAAGGCCTCATCCCACATGAAAGCTTCGTCCCACATAAAGGCCTCATCCCACATAAAAGCTTCGTCCCACATAAAGGCTTCATCCCACATGAAAGCTTCGTCCCACATGAAGGCTTCATCCCACATGAAAGCCTCGTCCCACATAAAGGCTTCTTCCCAAACTTCAAATTCGAAACCTTTGATGTAGTAGTTTCCATTTGCGTCTTTTCGAGCTGCCCCCATGTAATGCTGCTCACCGCTTAAGTCTGCCGCAATGTCCATGCCGTTGTTAGCGCAACCTGTGCGGGTAGATTCAACCGCTTTTATGGCATTAACACTACCTGAACCTTGTTGGAATGGACTATAAGCTAACTTGCCATTTACTTGAGCCATAGTTGTACTGCTCATCAAGCGACATTTCACATCATTTGCGCTCAAACTAGGATCATTTTGTAACATCAAAGCAACTACACCACTGACAACACCAGAGGCTTGTGATGTACCTGACATAATAAAGCGGTCATCGCCTACCATGTACTGTGGAAATTTACTGGGTACATACATATCGTCGTTTGCCAAACTAAACATATGTCCACCAGGTGCAACCATATCAGGCTTGATAAAAGCTTCATGGGTCGGTCCTTGAGACGAAAACGACAGTAAAGTGTCATCATTTGCATTGTCTTGGGTGTAATTATCGCTGATGGCACCCACACTGATGACATAAGGTACGTTAGCCGGTACACCAATGGTCATAGCTTTTGGACCAGTGTTACCTGCAGAAGTAACTACCACTATGTCTTTTTCCCATAACCCCATTACTGCTTGATTGATTGGGTCAGCCCAATAATTTGAGCGAGGAGGCGCACCAAAAGACAGGTTAACGACTCGAATATTATGTGTTTGGTGATTATCGGCAATATATTGAAGTCCACGAAGCGCGTCCAAATAGGTACTGTGACCATCTTCGTAAAAGGCTTTGACCACCACTAAGTTAGCATCAGGTGCCACGCCTCGATAGAAACTACGAGATTTCCCATCAATTACTGCGTGGTCACTATTGGCAATGATGCCTGTTATATGTGTACCGTGACTATTTTCATCTGTCATTGAGTTAGGGTTAACTTCAGTGTCACTTATTGCATCATAAGCTGCGAGTATCCTGTCTCTATTTTTGGTGTTTTTATTCAATGCTTGGTGCTGTGCCCAAAGGCCACTGTCGATAACTGCTACTGTTACATCTTTACCTGTTATGCCCTGATCGTGCAGTTCATCGGCGCCAATGTTGTTCACAAAATAACTATTGCTATCGTTATCATTTGCTTGAGTGTCATAACCTTTCACTAAAGTACGATCACAATTTTCTGAAAATTCAACATTCATTGAGAAATCACTTTGATTGTAATTTCCCGCTTTATAACGTGAAAAAGTCAGTTCCACAGTGGCGCTTTCGAATGCGTCGAGATTACCTTTACGTCTTAAATCTTGGGCATCTAAGGTTAATTCACCATTTTGACGGCTGAATAAACTCCAATAAACTGTTGAGCCATTCAATTTAACAGAACGCACATTGCCTAAGTTTTCTGGCCAAGTAAATGTCATCTGTTTAGCGTTAGCTTGCATGTCTCTTGCGTTGTATAAGTTCCAACGGATCTTATTTGAAGTTAAGTCAACAACGTGACTTCCATATACCAAACAGTGATCAAGCGCATTAGAAGTAAAAACTGGCTGGTTTTCAGTGATAGAAATCACCCCAGGCATTTTTTTCAATATGGCTAATTGCAGGTCTGAAACACGAATACCGATCCCATTTACCAAAGGCAAATCATGGGTACTTACACCACCAATTTTTTTTACCAGTTGTCTAAGCAGTCCGATATCAGGCCCTTGGACTAGTATTTCGTTGTTCAATTCAAAAATACTGTTAAGCACAGGCAATGAAGGTAAACCTAGAGATGTTGTTATTTCTGACGCATCTAAGGTGGTCACTACTTCTTCTAGGTTAAGACCTAATAATCCTTTACTCACACCATTGCCGTTACCTCCTGCAATAGCCGGTAGAATTGATAGGCTCAACATTGCAGCAACAATCACTACACTTTTCCTACAGGTTTTAAATTTCACGTTGACTTTTTCCTTCCAGTTTCAAAAAGTAAGGTATTCAGTGATGAGAACTAAATACACTTACCTAATATTCACACCGTACATGCACACGTAAAAGCAACAAACATGCCAACCAACAAATAATTGTTTTTATTGAATTTATTCATGATTTGAAAATTTTGAATGGTCTTAAATGAAATATATGAATGTTAATTTTGAATGCCACCTTCTAGTGGTTGCAATCATTTATTTCATTAAATGAAAAATATGAACCGACCCCGGTTGACTATTAATTGTTATGGGGAAAAAATACTTTTAGAACTTAGATAATTGATAATAAAGGCATTGACGCCAACTTTAGACAGCATTTATGATATCTATATTATCCGCATGACATCACAATATACTTACAACGAGATCCCATTATTTGCCTTATCAACTTATTATAAGCGTACTGCTCATGGATAAAGTCTCATCAATCGCCATAGCTTTAATTTAGTCGTCATTATAAGTAACCCGAACCCAGGTTAAGTACTTTTTGACGTGCGTAAGTATTCTACATTTGGTTTTTATATATTTAGGCGTTAAAGTAAATCACCACTATTGCAAAGGTTACAAGATGGTCCCAAACAAAAAACCTCAAATAGATGCTTGGCTGGAAGTTGCAGAAAAAGATGTATTCAGCCAAATCCGTCGTTACAGGTTGATGCAAATTTGTGGGGCAAGCGCATTCGGGTTAATGACTACCCTTATAGTGGCGAGAAGTATTACCTTAATAATTTTTACTGCTGGTCTAGGTTTTGTCTTAATGGCATTAGGCTTAGCTTTTAAACATAAAACCCTAGCTTCAGCTTATATTTTACTAGGCTCTTTAACCACCATGTTGTTCGCACTGGCGATAACGGGTGCAGGCTTATTTGATTTAGCGGTTCTTGGATACCCAGCATTGCTTATCTTCGCAGCTATTCTAGGCGGTGTGGGTTTATTTTTATCGGTTTTATCCTTTGTGATTGCCCAATGTGTATTTGTCGCTTGGCTAACGTTGCAGGGTATTATCACTCCGAATATTCCCACTTTAAGCTGGTCACACCTAGTATTTATATTAGTGATTTTTGTCGTTACAGGGTTCAGTGTTTATATTTTGGTACATGATATTAAGCGCTTGATATTCTCATTGCAGCGTGAATATTCCAAAGTAAAACAAAGCCAAGCAGAAATTCAACATATAGCTCATCACGATACTCTGACCAATTTACCTAACAGGTTTTATGGCGAAGAGTTGTTTTCACAATCTTTAGTTGCCTGCCAGAAAAAACAACACAACCTTGCTCTCTTATTTTTTGATTTGGATAACTTCAAACCCGTAAACGATGCTCTAGGACATGCCGCCGGAGACCAATTACTGGAGCAACTTTCTCAACGCCTAAGCAAACTTTTACAACCAAACCAATATCTTATTCGTTTTGGTGGAGATGAGTTTCTGTTGCTGACACCATGCACCAATGACCGCGCTCAATTAAATCAGTTAGCTGAATCCTTGATACAACAGTGTGCGGTTGAATTCCAAATATTACAAAATAAGGTCATTATTTCTGCCTCGCTGGGAATAGCTTGCGCCCCAAAAGACGGTACCGACTTTAAACAACTGTGTCGTAGAGCAGACATTGCAATGTATCAGGCTAAAAAAGAGGGTCGCAATACCTATCACTATTACGATAAGAAACTGGAAAAAGCCAGCGATGACAAATTCAAATTGTTGCAATTGTTGCGCCCAGCTTTTAATGGAGCGCAGTTCAAACTTTATTATCAGCCTATGGTCAATTTGAGCAATGGTGAAATTACTACTGTCGAGGCACTATTACGATGGCCGCAACCCGACGGCACTATGATAGGCCCCGATCAATTTATTCCGTTAGCTGAAAGTAGCGGTTTGATTAATGAATTAGGTCGTTGGGTGTTGCAGCAGGCATGTATTGGCTGTGCTCAGCAGAGGCGACTAGGCTATACAAACCTGCGAGTAGCTGTAAATTTATCAGTCATGCAATTCAAAGATGGGCATTTGCAAGACACTGTTAAGTCTGCATTACGAGATGCAGGATTGCCTCCAGAAGCGCTCGAGTTAGAGTTAACTGAATCATTGCTTATTGATGAAACTGAGCAAATTCAAAAACAACTCAAAGCATTAACTGCAATAGGCATCACTATAGCCATTGATGATTTTGGCACAGGTTATTCAAACCTTGGCTATCTTCGTAATTTTAACGCCACTACACTTAAAATCGACAGATCTTTTATTACCTCGCTGTGTGTTGCCAAGCATGACGAGTCACTTGTAAAAGCGATCATTAGTATGGCCGCAAGTCTTGGCTTAAAAACGGTAGCCGAAGGCATAGAAGATGAGGCTACCCTTAACAAGCTTGTTGCTCTTGGTTGCGATATTGGCCAGGGATATTACTGGTCCAAACCTGTCCCAGAGAATGTTCTATCTGAACTACTGAGTAACCATCAACAACTCAGCAGCTCGGCGTTGTAGACTGTATACAAGCGCGGTGTATACAGTCATATATAACCAACAATTGACCTAAAGGTAGCTAATAGCTCAAAGACTCATTCAGCTCTTAACCTGCAACATATAATTCGCTACAGCTAACCGAGTTTCTGCATCCAAATAATTTTGTGGTGGCATTTCCGGGTAGTCATCACGTTTTTTAGTGGGACTATTTATGTAGTCAGCCACTCCTTGAGGGTTATCCATATACAATGCCTGAATAATTTGAACAGGTGGCCCTATCATTCGTCCTGTATAAGTATGGCAACCGGCACATACGCCAAGGTAGGCAATTTTTCCTTTTTCACTTCCAGCAATAACTCGTGCAGCAACAGGTTCATCCAAAATATAACTGTCGATCTCGCTTGTATTGGTAAATTCACATTCTGCCCAATCATTTACCCCTACAGTGACATAACGATGGCGGTTGATGATGCAACTATCACGACTGGATCCAACCTGAATGATGTCGGGATTGTCCTGTTTAAATTCAGTTAGCATTAACGCTTTCACTTCATCGATAGTGTCATAACCGTTGTTTGCCATCAGGTTATTTAGGATCATAATTTTGTCTGGTACCGGATCTGATCCCGGGTCCATAGTAGTGTTTGGTGCGTTTTCATGATCGGTGATTATGATCGCCGCAGTTTTATTTCCGGTGATAATATTATCTTCGATGATGACTTCATCTGCAGCCATCACTAAAATGCCAGTGCCCGCTGGGATACCTGCAACCGTTGACCCTGGGGCACCAAAGTTAGCAGTGTTATTGTCGGTGATAAAATTATTACGGATGATGACATCAAAGGTGGTTTTTATTGGCAAGCCAGGCGTAATAAAGGCCAAAATACCGCCGGTATTATTGTACACATAATTATTTTCCACTATCGCGTGGCGACTGTTCTCGATTTCAATACCAGCAACTGAGTCAAACACCACATTATGGGCTACATGTATATTGTCACTCATGCCAATATAAATAGCGGCGTCTTCGATCCCTGATACCACATTATGTTCAACAATACCGTTTTGACCCAGTTGTGGGAAAATACCGTAAATTCCGGTATCAACAATAATATTGTTGCGAATTTCAAAGTTATTACCGGCCTGCCCCATGATGCCATTACCTTTGTATTTGGTAATCAACAGATTTTCTACCACTATGTTGTTTCCAGAATACAAAATGGCATCATTCAGCACGCCCTTACCATCCATAGTTGCCCGTTTTCCTTGCTTAATAACCCCGATAATCCGTATGTCGTCCTTATCTATATACACCGTTTCATGGTAGGTACCGGGCATAACCTGAATGGTATCTCCAGGGCTGGCTGCTTTTACGGCGTCCATAATTGAATCCCCTGATTTTACTACATGGGTCTGCCCTTCTTGGGATCTTACGGATACCGCAGATTTTTTGGTACTACTGCTCTGTTGCCCCAGAGTCTTGTCATACCCGCCCGAGTAACTAGCACCGTTGTGGCTATTGGTAATGACGGTTGTTCCCTCGCTCCCCTTGCCGAGATAAATTCCCCCAGCAAAAGCCGCTAATATTAAAGTTACCGTAATAATTTTGCTCGTCTGCATCTTAATCTCCCGCTCTTGATAGTAATTTTTGATTATTATTTTTATGTAGCTTTTGATAGTTATCATCCACTGGTGACAACCCCGATGGCACAGTTTCTGGCACTTTTGGGGTAAATGCTTCATCTGTTAATGTGCCAAGAAATTCCACAATCAGATCCATTTCATGCTCAGTTAAATTTGGCTCCCAAATATGCCAGTGGATTTGCAGTGTTTCGCCTTCAGGAATGGCATGCCCTCGCCCTTTGTTGTAAAACCCTACAGTCTCTCGTAAATCATCAAAGTTACCTGCATGCATATAAGGTTTAGTTTTAACGATATTACGTAATGTGGGCACCTTAAATCCGCCCCTTAATTTGGCGGCTTGGTAGGTTTTCTGCGCTCCTATATCTAAGGGCCTTCCGTCTTTTTCAGGTACCCCGATAACAGCGATTTGATTATTGGTAAATAACGGTGGTTGATGACATTCAGCACACCTAGCAACAAAGGATCTAAAAACATTTAGGCCGGCAATTTCGTTTTTATTTAACGCTTCATGGTAGCCATGAGCATAGCGGTCGTAGCGGCTATTGAGGGATATCAACGAACTTTGAAACGCTGTTAATGCACTAACAACCTGATCTAAGTCAATCTGTGACCGCAATGGATAAGTCTGTTTAAAAAGAGTCAGATAAGCGCTATTCCCATTAAGTGTTTCCAATAATTGTTCTGGGGAATTGGCCATTTCGTTAGCATCAAATAACGGGCCTACAGCCTGCTCTTCCAGAGTGCTAGCTCTAGCATCCCAATAAAACTTATCCAAAAATGCTACATTCCACAATGAAGGAGCAGAACGTGTTAGTTGTCGCCCATCAAATCCCTTGCTTCTGCCTAAACCATCACTAAAACCTTTGTCTGGCTGGTGACAACTGGCACACGACATCGAGCCATCTTTAGACAAAGCAGGGTCAAAAAACAAAATTCGACCGAGATCAATTTGTTGTGGCGAAAAACCATCTCGGTGTTTGGGCAAAGACGTTTGTGTCCCCCCCACACCACGACCCTGTACCGAATCATACAATTGATAAAAATTGACTAGTCGACATTGATTTTTTGCAGTTAATTCAAATCCTGGCGGACAAGAGTCTGAGAGCATAAATGCTGACAATGCTTCAGCCTTAACCTGAAAAAACAACATAGATAACACTGCAGCACATAACCAGCTAGCAACTACAGTCAGGCGACACATTATTTAGCTTGCTCGGAAATAAAGAACAAAATGTCTTCAAGTTCTTGGTCTGAAACTGTTGTGGACATCATGGCCATCTGCCGACCCCATTTATCCTCTTGGTGCTGGCCCCGGATCCCTTGCTTAAAATTAGTCATTTGTCTGAGTAAATATTGAGGATCCAAAGCGGATAACTTAGGGGCGTTAAAGGAGATGTTTCCTTGCGCTTTGCCTCCATGACAGGCACCACATTTGGCTTGGTAGTAGCGCGAACCATTTTTTAAATCGCCATTTAGCTCAACATTAGCAGACACAGGCTTGAGTTGACTAATATAGACGGCTAGCACTTGTTGTTGCTCGTTTGTTATCAGTTTGGCAAATGGCACCATGGTTTTTCCGTGAATATCCTCAGCATGACTACCTCTGATGCCATTCGCGAAATGCTGCAGTTGTCGTTTTAAATACCAATCATATTGTCCAGCGATCGCTGGCGCATTCAAGGCTGGGTTACCTTGACCTTGCTCACCGTGACAAGCAGAGCAACTAGCATAAATTTGCTGGGCATCATTGGCCTGGGCGTAAACATGGGTTATAACTCCAGCACAGCAGAGCGCCCTAATAATCCAATGTTTTATTCTCATCTATAGCCCTTTTTAATTCTGAGTAATTAAAATGATGCTGGGACTATAGCGATCAAGATACACAAGAGCTTACTTAATACTGGAAAAAGCTGACGAATTTCAAAATCACTCAGCTTTTATATCAATCGGTCTATTGTTTATGGCGTTTGAGCAGTAAAACGTAGGATATCAGTTAGTTAATGCCTGTTGGTTACGGTATTCGGTAGGCGTGATCCCGTGTTTGTTTTTAAATGCTTTATTGAAGGAACTTAAACTACGGAATCCACTGTCTAGTGCCAGTGTTAACACCGGAAGTTGTTGATGTGCAGATTGCGACAAGTTCTCAGTGACTTCCTGGATACGATAAAAGTTTAAAAAGTCATTAAAATTACGATAATTTAGTTCACCATTAATGATCTGACGTAACTTGTATTCATGTATCCCCAAGTGCCGGGAAAATACACTTATCGTAATGCCTTCTTGGCGATAGAGTTTTTCATTCAACATACATTCCAAAACTCGATTTAGTTCAGGTGAGTGTGCTTTTTTATGTAGGATATTTTGCGGTTTTTTAACTGGAGGATCAAATAAGGTTCCTTCTTTGAGAGAGAATAACAATAGGTTAACCGCGATGGTCAACATGGTAAGTAGCACATATTTAACCATATTTAACCAACTCCACTGCAGGTTAAACAATTGCTCTACAACAATAACTACTACTAGGTAACAAGCAATTAATCCAATCACACTGCCACGCATGTAACGTCTTTCCTGCACCAAATCGGCTTGCCAATTCTTGATGACAACCACAAGAGCATGACCAATCAGAACCAGCTCTAGGCCTAATGCTCCATAAGTGGCGAGTCCATAAAAAGCAGTAAATTGGCGTAAATCAAAGTTAAAGCCCAACTGAATTAGCGTCGAGATTGTAGGTATAAGCAATGTCATAGACGCGACGTAAAAATGCCAGCCCTTGAGTTCTTCACGATCCGAAAAAACACTGAGTGACACCAACCAAAAAACACCAGGTAGCGAGTTACCCGACAAGTATCCGGCCCACCAAACAATGGACATTTTGTTTAACGGACCAAAAAGGTCGCTTAACAAATAGCCACATCCACACAGCATTAATAAGGCAAACATCTTAATTGAGAGACTTTTCTTTAATAGTGGCAGCAGTAAAATAAAACAGAGTGCCATCTGTGCAAAGGCGAAATGTGCAAAAAATACTGACATAGTGTTTCTACTAGTTATGTATTAATTAATATTAATAACAACAGTAGCATTGCTATGAATTCAGACTCAACATAAAAAATCCACCCTATAAGTGGATCTCATACTAATAGTTAAAAGCTGTACTTAAATTCCACGCCAACTTCACGACCACGGTTTATTCTGGCAAAAGGTGTGCCTATGGTGTTAGTGCTAATATTGCCAATTGACTCGACATAACGCTCATCAAATAGGTTACGTGCCCATAGTGCAGCCTCCATAGTCTCGTCGTGAGTAGCCACAGAGAATCGCGCGTTCAACTTTTTTAGATCCTTCAGGTAATCCGGAATGGCCAATTCAAAGGCTTGAATATCAATACGTTGTGCGTTTGTGTTTTCAACAAAAACATAATCCAGATGTACGTTTACCACAGCTAGATCAAAATTCGGAGCCCAATCAAGTGTGAGTGTATAGTTGGTGCTTGCATCTAACGAACGGCTCTGTTCTGGCAGTAGGATCCCACTGCTGTCGTAGAATGAAGGAGCATCGATATCGGTATTGCGTATTTCTGTGACCATACCTAGGGTCAGTGAATCTGACGCCATCCAGCGCATATCAATTTCGAAACCGGCAATTTGTCGGTTTTCATTGATAATGGTGGGGACTGCGGTTGAACTGCCTGGTTGCTTCGATTCAACTGCAACCTGAAAGTTATCCAATTCGGTCTGATAATAACTGATGTTGGTTATCACACGTTCTCCGAGGACGGCTTTATAACCAACTTCAAAGTTACTAGAGTCTTCTGGTGCAAATGCAGATTGCCCTGCAGACTGGTCAATAGGCGATAGAGAGTCAAATCCACCAGACTTGTAGCCGGTTGAATAAGACGCAAATACCATTTGGTTTTTGTCAATCTGGTAGTTACTGACTAGTCGACCGGTAACTTTACTCCAAGAATCAGAAGCGCTTATATCAGCTTGCGAGAACAGCTGATTGCTGACTCCTGGTCTGGTTTCGGCAAAAGTGGTTGCGGGGATAAACCAACTGAAATCCTTTGAATCTTTTGAATAACGTAGACCAGCAATTAGATGCCACTTAGCAGTAAAGGCGTAATCTAGATCGGCAAATATGCCCCAATTAGTAAAATCTCCGGTATTGAAGATATTCTCTTGCCAAAACTGACCGCTGTGGCTGGGACCAAATATTTCAGGCACACCTAGTTGCTCAGAGACTAAGTCATAAGTTAAATCGCCAGTTTGCTGAACAATTTCACCATTGAGTGTTCCCCCCACCATGCCCAACGCTTGCAGTATAGGCTCGGCAAAACCTAACGCATTAAGTGCACCGGCCCACTCATCTGCATTCCAGAGATGATCAAGAGGAAAGCCTGAAGCGGCAAAGGTGCTATCAACAGCAGCTTCAAAAGTCACGCCTGGGCCAAATACTGCGGCGGCGGCTTCATCTGAATCTCCGCCTATTGCGGCTGCCAGTTGTTGGGCAACACCACCACGAATAGTATTGTTTAATTCACCAGTAGTTAACCGGGCAATGGTATCGGCGGTAAGGTTTAGCTCAGTTTGTTGAGATACATCCTCTTTGGAATAGGAAAAACCGGCCACGGCACTGACTTTATCACTAACATAATTGACTTGTAGTTCTGTATAAAAAATACTTGAATCTTCATTGTTCGAAGTATCTAAGTAGCGGCTAATCTGACCTGTTCCGTCTTCATCTTCCCGGTTCACTGTTTCCCAGTCACGATAACTGGTCACAAACTTCATTGACCAATAATCATCAAACTCGTGTAGAAACTTTGCGGTGACGGCGTACATATCGCGACTTTCTAGCCCATTTCGCACATCATTTTCGACCCTATCGGCAAATGGATCGCTACCACCATTAAGGGCAAACTCACTAATACCCACCGCCATAGGCGGGGCTTGATTAAGATCGTCAAGTTCGACTGATAATTGAAATTCACTGCTAGGTGCTACGTCCCACAACAATGAAATGCGAGCAGCCTGATGATCCAATGCACCGAGATCATGAATTTTAGAGTTATTATTCCACTCAGGTTCGGCGATATTTTTAACGAAACCATCTTGTGAGTTAGTCAGTAGGTTTGCCCGTATAAAAACAGCATCAGACAAGGCCACATTCACCATTGCTTCAGCACGCTTTAGGGAATCGGTTCCAAGGCTGAGTTTGACAAATCCCTCACTGTCTTCGGTTGGTTTTTTGGGGATAATATTAACAACACCCATGGCGGCATTTCGGCCAAATAAGGTACCTTGGGGGCCTTTGAGCACCTCAATACGCTCTATATCAGAGAACAATACATTTTGCGCTGCCCTTGGCATATAAACATCATCATAAAAAGTCGCTGATGAAGGGTCACCGCCAACGGAAATATTGGGGCTGGATATACCGCGAATACTAACCCCTGCCTGTGTCACACTGCCATCACCAAAATCAAAACCTGGGATGAATTTATCTATATCACCCAACATAATAGAATTACTTCTCTCTAGCAGAGCTGAACTAACAATCCCCACGGTAATAGGCACTTGCATTACGTTCTGCACTCTCTTTTGTGCGGTCACTTCGATCACTTCAAATGTGTTGTCTTCTTTATTCTCCTGAGCACTAACAGTGTGGCATGTTGACAAACATAGTACTGCCATAGAAACACATTGCGCAATAATGTGTTTTTTAGATTTTAGCGGCATAAGGCTGCTGGTTTTTGAAGTTCTCATCGTTTACCCCTATTTAGAGTTATTATTCTTTGAGCGACTATAAAAGTGCAAATAGATTAATACTTACTAAAAATGAATAATAAACAGACGAATTTATCCATCAGGCTGACGGATTATTACAAAGCCCTTTAGAAATAGGCGGTTCAGAGTAATAATGACGTGAATGCATTTGTAATAAAATTGTAAATATTTTGTACACTTTACTAGGAATGAGCACAATTTGGCTCGCTGTAAACAATCAGCTATATTCGATAAAATACAAATTTAACACATAGTAGAGCGAGTGGCTTATGCAAGGCCTTACTTGGCAGAGCCAAAATAATCAGCGGTGACTTTAAAGAGACGGTATGCTCCATTAGATGGTGAAAATATCGCAGCAGCTGTTATCAGGCGGCATACATTGAGTACCTAACATCAACCATTTGAATTGTTTAGTGCTGTTAGGAAAGCACTATGGCGACCGTCCTGTTAATTCAGCACTTTCAACAACCCTGCCCTCACAACTCCTTGCTCCAAATCCACTAAATAGCTTAGAGATGAAGATACATTAACTACTCAATATCTGCAGTGGTAATGATAAAGCACCGTTGTCTGTTTGACCCACCAGCCAAATAATGGCACTTAAGCCACCCAAAGTGATGACATACCACAATATAGAAATGATTTGCGCATAACGATTAAGAGGCAATAGCTCACTTAGATGTCGGCGTTTATATTCAAAGAATATTTCCACACTACCTATGGCAAGTAAAAAACCTAACAAAGCCAAACCAAAGTGATAACTGATATAAACACCTAACACGGCTCCCAATGCGCAGGCGACTATACCTACACGAGAGTTAATTGAAAAAGCGATACTTTTAAGTACGTGGCCACCATCTAAAGGCAACACAGGTAACATATTAAATAAATTCAGCAGCGCATTAAATACCGCTAAACCTGCGAGTACTTCTATATCAGTAAGCCAATACCCCACTAAACAAACAATAGACAATATCAAGCCAAAAAATGGCCCCATTATTGAAATCACAATATCTTGCCAGCGAGTATTAATTTTATCGTCGCTGAGGGCTAAACCGCCCACAAAAGGAATAAGATAAATACCTTTGGTTTTTAAACCAAAATACTTCATCGCCTTGATATGACCATATTCATGAAACACCAAACAAAATATCAGGGCTATGGCAAACTCAATAGAAAACAACCAGCTATAAGCGGCTAAACTGCCAGCAGCAAACAACACTTTAATGATCTTGGCACTTTTAAAGAGTTTTAAACCCAAACCCGCCATACCAATAAAACTAAATTTTATCGGTTGTTTTGTGCCTTGAATGACTTGCCTTTGCTCTATGTCTTTTTCGGTAAGTGTATTTTCATGTACAAGTTCATCATTAATTAAAAGTTTGAATTGCAGTTCAAAAGGCTGCCATTGCAACGCACCACTGAGCTCAACTTGAAGATCGCCCTGCTCACTTTGTAAAGAAAATCGATGTGAAAATTTATCACTGTCGGCACTGGCACTAATTTGCGAAACGCAATCATCACCCCAAAATAGCTGCTGCCAACCAGCCATAGAACCTTCCAACTTAAGTGTTTTACCTAAACACTCTACTGCTAATAATTGCACTATATAAACTCAATAAATAAAACCACGCCCGATTATTGCTATATTTTTTGATGGGACAAGGTTTATCGAAAAAAAAGGTTAAAAAACAGTGAATTGTAGATAGATGTTAATGAAAAACAGAATACTGCAGACTGAAGCCGGTAATACAGAAAAAAACAAAAACTATTCACCACAGAGGGCACAGAGAACACAGAGAAAAGATCTAAAAAGGGGTTGGTTTACTTTGGCTGGCTCTGTAATTTGTCTTATTGATAATTTGGCCTGCCCTATCCAGTTTTTATACTTCAACGAACCTGATCCTGCAGATCCCTAGTCATATTTTTAATGCACCATCTCGCCACTGAATCTATCTCGGCCTTTCCAATATGTGCATTCAGGACAAAAATCACCTTGCGGATAATCAATTCCTTCTTCGTGAGGACAACCTATTATTTCTTCGACCATGCTAACGGTATTCGCCTCATTTTCATCTATAAAGTCTAGTACTTTCCTCAAAACAGGTTCTGACTTTCTGAGTTCAGATGATGAAAACCATTTTTTTATTGGTTCAGCGTCTGCGCTATTATTACTTATGATTGCACAAACAACTTTTGTTGCAATTTCATTGCTGGGACCATAGAAAGCGATCGTTGCTATTGGGTAACCTCTATCACCTTTTCGAATCTTCTTAGCCAGTAATTTCTTATTGTTGCCTTGAGCCATTTTTATAATCCAACATGAGACTTATCTAGTCATCGACTTTAATTCAAGAGTTAAAGACTAACCAATCCCTCCAATTTTAAAAAGTAATAAAATGAGCTGACGTTTGTTTTATTGGAGTTAAATGGATAATTAAATCTTAGATTCTAATTGGAAGTGCACCACCTAGTTCATTATAGACTTTGGACATTCAAAAAGAATTATCATGACTGTACTGTTAATTTCTGGGCCAAGGACTAGATGGGTGAAAAATGTTTCGGGAAAACATTTTAACAGCTTTAGGTGTAGCCCATGGATGGGCTAAATACTGTTGCAGATACATTATCCAGCACAACCAACTGGAAAACATATTAGCGAATAAAAAATGGATCTCGTCAGCTTTGAGTATACAGTTCACCAAAAAATCCCCGTTAGTTGCCTAACGGGGATTTGTGCATAAGAGACAGGATAAACACCAAACTTTTTGTCTGCTTATTTAGTTGCTCTGATTTTAAATATTACCAGTATACCGCTTAATAGTATTAGCAGACTTGCCGGTTCAGGCACAGGATGACTGGGGTCATTTGTGATTGAAAAGTTATCAATTTGATAAGTGACTAGCACTCCCTGATTGCTTACATCGCCAAACCAATCTGCGCTAACAGAAAATATAGTATCCCCTATGGCTTGGGCTTTGAAGCGCAGTGTTGCTAGAATAAACTGGCTCGGTTGAAGGGCACTAAGCTCATTGTCTGCAAGGTAACTGTATTCCTCTACATATACAGAATTTGCTGAATCAAGTGCAGTTTGATCGCTGTCTATACCCTGCCCAAACGAAGAGCCGAAGCTCATATCCATGAACGACATAATTTTCGAGGTAAAATTAAAATCAAATTGAAACAATCTCAGCGCTGAGTCAAGCTCTGACAAACTGACCTGCGCCACTATTGTATCGCCCACCTTGTAGCTGCTTTGGTCAGTGTTAATGCTCAACAACGTGGCATTGGCCCCAAAACTGAACAACAATATAAAACTTATTACATATTTCATTGGTATATTTTTCACTTCTATTGATTTATTAATTAAATTAGTCGTTTAATTTATGATTTGGCAACGAGCCAATGTACAAAACTGCACCATCGCCCCCACATCACTTAAATTAATTTGCTCGTCTTGATTGAAATCATAATCTTCACTTAACAACGTCCCTGATCTAAGCAACTGCGCAAAGATCCTCACGTCGGTGCGGTCAACATCGCCATCATGGTCCATATCTGCCAGATAAGATGGGCTAAGCAGCAAACTGGCAATAGATTTCCCCTCGCTGTAGATAGCATCAATTTGGCTGTCTCTAAGGGCCGTGGTCCAGATGGCGACATCGTCAAAACTCATATCCATGCTCAAGCGAGAGCCAGGCGTTTGATATTGACCACTGCCGTCTTCGTTAAATGCAATGATCTCAAACGGCGAGGTTATATTGCCAAGCGCACCAAGTTCTAACACCTCACTTCGTTTGCCCAGAATTGGATCAATGATCCAGAGGGTGACTTTCTTTTCACTACGATTTACCGCCATTGCCACATAAATCCATGTATTAGCACTATAGGGGATATTGTTCGAATCGATTCTGTTACTGCCGTCCCCAAGATTAAGTTTAATCTGCTCGCCAATATTAGCGATAATCCAGCCTTGATTGCGCCCGCTTTGCCAGTCTTTATTGGCAACGATGGCTGGATCATCTTTACTTCCATCTGATTTATACCAGAACCCCACGCTAAAATTGCCCTGACTCACATCGTCTGTTAAGTACAAATAACCGGCATCACGATTAACGGTAATAGCATCACCTAAGGGGCCAGGCGTTGTATTGCTCGCACTGACTGAACTTGCCTGTAAATCTTGCGCACGGGTAGTATCTGTATATTGCCCTCCATCCATGCTGTATAGGTGTTTTAGCTTAGCGACTGGCAGACGCTCAAATGTCGTTTTACCTAAAAGAGCTGACAGTGATTGTGTGCTTTGATAAATGGCCTGTAGCTCGCTTGGCGACAATGTGTCATGCCATATTGCTAAGTCGTTAAACTGCATAGTCATATGCCAATTGTTTTGCTGATAACGGGTAGTCGCATCTTCGTTTAAGGCCACCACGGAAAAAGGTGAACTAACTTCATCAATCTGATTTATTGCCGCGCTCTTAACTTGTTTACCCAACACCGGATCGAAGACATACAGCGTGGCCTGTTGTAACTGACGGTCAACAGCCATTACCACATACACCCAAGAATTGGGTGTATAACTGGCATCAAGATCTATTCTGTCTGTACCATCACCAATATTCAATTTGATGGATGATCCCTTATTAGCAAGTATCCAGCCTTGGTTTTTACCACTTTGCCAATCTTTGTTACTAATAATGGCTGGATCGTCTTGGCTACCATCGGATTTGTACCAAAATCCTAAACTAAAGCTACCTTGTGAAAAGTCATCTTCCATAAGGAAATAGCCATTGTCTCGGTTGATTGACAAAGCTTTATTACCAAAATTATCAACACTCGCACTTACGCCCTGATATTCGCTGCTGAGCATAGCTGGCGAGACTTGGTCAGTCAGACCATCGTCGAAGGAATAAAAGTGACTAAGTTGCTCCACCGGTAGATCGTTAAAATCAATATCTTCCAATACGGTGATTTCGGTGCGGGCAGATTGGCTGTTACCGTTGGCAACCACACTGTAGTCTAATTGATGCTGCCCGACTTCCAATGAACCAAGAGTGTCTACGTACAACTCTTCGTTATTGTTCAAGGTGGCAATCAAAGTATCATTACGAAAAATATGTATTGGCGACAAGGTTTGTCCAGCATTTTTCCAGCCTAAACTAACTTGATTTGGCTCTTGATCAATTTTTGCTATTAATTTACGTACGCCCAGCTCACCAATTAGTGCATTTCCATCACTGAGATCCTGACGGGTTAATTCAATCCCCAAGTGACGTAATATAGTCGGAGCCACAGCGGTTTGGTTAGTGTAACCATAAAGCAGTTCAAGGTCGCTGCTGCCTGGTGCACTGAGGTTTACAAAAAATTCATCATTCATAGCTGCGTAGTTACTAGCAATAAACGCGGTCTTTTCTTGCACACTTTGGCCGCCGTGGCCATAGCCGCCTGTCCCACGACCATGATCGGTGACCACCAATACCAGCCACTTTTCATCATAGTGGGCTTCCCGCTGTTTTACCGCCGCTAACATCTGACCAATTTGGCCATCCACTATTTCAAGCGTTCTGCGGTAATTAGCAGTAAATCCCTCGGCATGTCCTACACCATCAGCCGCATCAATATGCGAAAAAATAAAGTCAGGATCCTGATTTTGCAACAAAGCAACAACTTCTGAGGTAACATTCTCATCAGATATACCTTCTTTGTGGTAATCAACTAAAGGCATTTCATCGGCGAAATACTTACTATTGGGATATGCCCAATTAATGATACTGGCCGTGTATGCATTTGGTTTAGCTTCGTCTATACGTTTAAACAAGGACGGAAACGCTTCATTAGCTTTCGTTGTATCATTACTGATCACACCGTGCTTATTGGCCCATACGCCCGTGAGAAGTGTTGACCAACTAGCTCCGCTAGACGTTTGCTGCTGATTACTAGAATTACTGATTCCCCCACAATAGGCTTTGCTTATCAATAAGCTATCTATATTTGGGGTATTAGCTTGCTGCAACTGTTCATATTGCACACCATCAATACCTATCAATAAAGCCTTATTTACTGTTGCATTGGCAATGTCCGCAACAGATCCCAAGGCCAGTCCCAGCAATGCTGGCATCAAAATAGCTGTTTTCAATTTGCACTCTCCTGATCACACATCCAGTTTCCCGATGAAACTGGTATAGACCAGATAGTAATGCCTTAATGTTTAGTTTTTATTAACAAAATATGACGAACAGTTTTTTATTTTAAATTGCTAATATTTGCTGCCATCAATGATGCTAAAGGAGTTATGTGGACAGCCACCTTAAAACATTCAGCTCATGTTCAAAGCTTGAAAAACAAATAAAAGGTCAATGAGCATGTTCTCAGGTGAACATGTTAAACACTAAGCATGTATGTGAGAAAAGAATTATCTTGGCTGTTCTGTTAATGCCGTTGGCCATATTTACGGGATAAATATGGAACAGCTTAAGCTGGCCTGTAAGGTTAAGTGTATGTATGGATGTACTTAATAAAATAAGTAATTGGCTCGAAATAACTCGAGACTGCCAGCTAATGAATACACCCATTTTTAAAAATAACAAAATAACTGAAACTGCATACTTTGTTGCTTTGGGTGTCCATGTTAATAGCTCATTATCTGACAGCAAACCTCATCACTGCTCCTTGGCTTTACTGAAGGTTGAGTTGTCCCTGAGCTTCCTGATAGACAACTTCTCTTTTGAAATAACTCAACCCGTACGAAATATGTACAGTGTCGCCGCTATTAACCTGAATGACCCCATCATTAGCTACAGCGGGAGAATTAGATAAACTAATAAGTCCTCGAAATTTATTTGAATTCTGGCTAATTTCCGTTACTTCAAGTACTTCTCTATCGCCACCAGAAGTTTCAATTATAACGTTACCAGTTTCGGCCTGAACGTAATTAAAATTAAGCGGAGCTACCAACTCAATACCAATTTTCTGAGCTAAATTAGCAATATTTGATAGTTCACTAATGAAACTTTGATCCAACACCTGAATAGTAGTTTTATCAAAGGCACTATAAGCCAGACTGGAATTCCAAGCGGTATTAAACGCAATCCATCCTTCAGTCCAACCCACATTACCTGCATTAGGGTTATAGGGATAATGCTGTGGTTTCGGAGAGCCATCTATTACCGCGATTACATCGTTGAGTTTACCTAAGCCATCGTGTCGGCTATACCAACCAAATTCCACACCTTGAAACTCGCTGGGCCCTTTATACGAAAAATGCCGTCCAGTTGGATTTCTACCAAACATCGCATCGAAATGTGCAGTGGCAATTTCACGGAGTCTAGTTATTTGATTAGCATCATCTAACACCTGAATCGCGGCATATATTGCCGCTGGTAGGCCAACAACATTGCCAGGCTCATTAAAATCTGGGATCACCCATTCATTTGCCCCATCACCGTATTTTCTAAAATCCCAAAGATTGGAAGACCGCGATATAACAACGTCAGACCATTGCTCAATTTTTTGCTGCAGGCCTGCGGGAGCAAACTGAGGATACACTCGCATAAAATAGGCTAATCCTTCCATGGTGACATGTTCGCTCATTCGTTGCCCCTTGGTTGTCGTTGGATCTAACCAGTCTACGTTGTTAATAATCTCATTTGTTTGCGCAATGGCAGTATTAAGAAAACGCTGTACCGTTACCTCAGGCATGCCTTCTCTAAGCGCCACTTCATACATTAATAAATTCGGCATGATCGAATGTCCTGGTGGAAATGATCCCTTTCCAGTTCCAATCTGTGTATAAGTTTGAAATAGGTCACCGGTATAGCTTGCTACAGTATTTTCATACCAACCTCTAATGTTACGACTTGGATTACTCCACAGATCTTCAGACATGTAATTCAGCATAACTTGATAATCAGCTGCCGAAATATAATTCGCAATATCGGGATATGCATGCAAGAAAAATGCTATTTGTTCTTTAAACAACGGATGATTAACCCCGGTCTTTTTGTAAAGATTAATCGCAAAATGCATCAACTTAACCACATCTGGCGCATTGCTGTCGGGCGTTCCTATTAAATTACTCCCATAATCGGTGCCATTATATACCGTTTGGTAATCAACCTTATTTGGCATACGGTCATAAGCTGAAGGATTAGACAGATACTGAGCGACCAGTGTTGGTATCTCGAAGCTGAATTGATGAGCATCACGCCAAGCAATACCAGTTTGACAACTTGGATGGCTACCAAAGTAACACCGGGATGATGCCATAAAATCAACGGCATTCTGGTACGACACTTTTTCATTCCAAAAATACCCTATGGAAAAATCAACCGAACGAATGTCACCAATCTGAATGTAATATTCGGTACCAGAAGTAACTAAATTAACACTACTAAAGTCACCAATATTGTTTTGCACCGTACCACTAAATACAATTTGATCATCACTAGCATTAATCAGATTGAAGGCGGTACCATTCGCTACTGTTGGTGCAGTAAAACGTTTGCTTTCATTAATATTAAATCCACTTTGATTAAGGTAAATTTCTGGTGGACCAGCTAACTGGCTACTTAATGGACATTCACCGGAGTTATTATAAATTTCTATTTCTTTTATCTTTAGACGCTGAGTATCAGTCGACATCAAACGCACTTTTGAAGTAGTAACAATATTGTCAAATTCAATCATCACTACATTACTGTCATTACCCGAAACGCTAGTTCCAGGGATGTCCAACCAACTCCCATTAGATTTGTATTGCAGAGCGAAATTATAAATACCCGGTTCATTGTTATAGCCATTATGTATAGCTGCACATTGGATGGTAAAGCTTTCTTTAAGGTCGAGCTCTAACCAGTGCTGAGTAGTACTGGTATCACTTAGCCATCGCGAGTCATTTGAAACGACGCCGTCAACCACATTATTTGCTGCGTAGGGTTCAGTAACGGAGTCAGCTGATGTATTGGCGTTGAGCGCAACGTTAAAGGCAGCCTCATTGACGCTAAGCAAATCAAATCTAAATGCGTCAGCGATCGCATTTTTAGACCCAGAAGAATTATCATTGCTAAGCGTAACCGAACCAGACAACCCGCCCAGAAACTGATGAGTACCTAATGTCAGCCATTGCCCTTGGTTAGTTTGCGTTTGGTCGATGTTATACTGCGTTTCGCCAGCGGCATGTTTAACGGTAACTTTCGCATCAGACAGTCTAGTGCTGTCACCATCAGGCAGCCAATATAGCACTTGGTAATCACCGCTAGCAGGCATATTAGGCTGCCATACGCTACTTGCAGTTCCCCCCAACTCGGTGGAAATATATTCATAGTCTTCACCGTAATAATTATTTTTAGCGGTAGAAGAATGCCAATTGCCCAACTTTATGCTCTGCGTATTATCGACAATATTTTGTACCGGCGCGATGCGAATCGCGTCAGCAATAAAAAAAGAGTTTGAGCTCGAAGTTGTACTTGCATTACTTAAGGTGACAGCTCCTCCTAAATATTGATCAAAATGATGGGTGCCAATGTAATGCCATTTACCTCCCTCCTCTATGGTTTGATCAACATAATACTCATCCGTTCCCTGAGAATGTTGAATCACGTATTTGGCATCAGTCACGCGCTGCGTGCCACTATCCGGCAACAGAGTATAAAGTCGATAATCTCCTGAATGGGGCACATTCAAATTCCATTTAATAGACGATTCACCACCATTGCCTTGCACATAGGCGTAATTATCTTTGTAATAGTTACTTTCCCAAGATGAAAACGCCCAGCCACCGACAAGCTCAGCATTTTCATTATCGATAACATAACCTTGAAATTGACTAACAAACGGATCATCATCATTTAACTGCATGAATGCAGTTCGATTAGCACTTACTGTATAATCTTCAGAATCAGCAACGCTAAGTTCGATAGACTTCGTTCCTCTCCCCACTTCATCATCAATTGGCGTTACCCGCAGATAATAGTTATTTTGATTAGCCGCAAAAGTGATGGAAGTAGGTATGGGATTAATGTAAGTACCGATTTTAGCTGCACTTTGATTCACTAAGTTAACGGTTAATGCTTGGGCCAGACTACCACTTCGCGATAGACTAAAAATACCATAGGGTCTGCCAGTACATTCGGCATTTTTCGTTGCCACATTCTCACAAACTTCGGGGGTCATCGAAGTAATAGAGACTACAACATCAGACATTGCCTGATAACTAAAAAGATAAGTTGATAATAGGCCCACCAACATTTTATTTGATAGTCGTTTCATTAAAAATTCTCCGTTGAATTTTATGGGTGAAATTGGAACAACAGGTGCGAGATTAGTTAGCTTCAAAGCCATTTAATTTTGAACGATTAACGCCACAAACCATATTGCGTTGAAACATTCCAAATATCGCGAATAAACCCACTATAAAGGTGGCCAATGATGTGGCTTCTGGAACTTGTATTGATTGCTCAAGTCTTGGTGGACTGAAAGACAAAGTGCCTAAGTGATCAAACGAACTGTTATGGATAGTGGTCGCGTTAATATTGAATTCACTACTCCAAAACAGTATGCCTGTAACGCCCTGGGCTATATCGGTGACATCGAAGAAAAAGGTGAAAAACAAATCATCTAAATAGGTTTGAAAAACACCATCAATAGTAAATGCAATATCGGCGAGCGGGTCTTCGTATAAACTGGTCAAACCTAAAGTACGATCAATTGCTAACTCATCATACTCAATCAATCCGACTGTTTCGCCGCCTAATTCAACATTTTGATATAACAGACTAGCCTTTGCGATATTGCTCGAACTAAAGTAACTAACAGAAATAACAACTAGGACGACGACAAACTTTGTCCAATAACTCATTTTAACTCTCCCCTATGATCTCGCTTAAATTAATACTGCTTATTAAAAGGTGTACTTCAGACATTGTTAAGTTATTGACATCTGAATCATTTAGTTTAGATTACCAACCGTATCTTTTATAGACACGATTAACAACATATTATTCACAACACATTAACATAATCCGTACTTAGCAGCCTTTTTTGGCGTATAAATTCATAAAACCCTTCCTTATCGTATCGATATTAGATACATTTTACTTACAAGATACTGGTCATTCGATAAATGATATAAAACATTGACGGACAGTGTTGGCGTTAGTGCTGAACGAAAAAAAACTAATGACAATGATTCAATACGCGGCCTACTCGGAGAGAGATGCTGGCGCCGGTAAAGTCGATACCGATAAATGGCGAGTATGGGTAAGCACTAGTTTTCTAATAGAAGTTACAAAAGTTAGAGGGTAATTAAGCAAGTATTCCAATTCGTTAAAAATGCAGAATAATCAGCCCTTTTTATTGGATACTTAATCTTAGAGATCGACAATTGTAGACGCGGAGTTATGTGGACAGCCACCTTAAAACATTCAGCTCATGTTCAAAGCTTGAAAAACAAATAAAGGTCAATGAGCATGATCTCAGGTGAACATGTTAAACACTAAGCATCAGCATCCATGTATGTGAGAAAAGAATTATCGTGGCTGTCCTGTTAATGCCTCGGTCCTGTTAATGCCGCTCTGTTAATGCCGCTGTCCTATTAATGCCGGATACGGCTGAGTTATGGGCCCCCCAAGTTCCTAACTTGGAAAGGGTTTATCGGGTCAGATTAAAATTTAAGTTCTAAAGGATCCAAAAGGCAACGATTAAAAAAGACCAACAGATAACATGTTTATTACATAAAGCTTTACATCACTCACCAAATTGTTAGCATATTGTATACAATATATTTAAAGTTTTATTTTATGTTCTTTTATACTCCTAACAGATTTTTCAAAGTCACATATAGCCTTATGATGTTGCTGACTATTTCCTCCTGTAACTCCGTTTCACCTCCAAATGTAAGTACCGACTTCCCACAACCTAAGACCGAAATCCCTGCGCCTGCACAAATGCGAGCAGAAGTGATTGTCACGGGCCGAGTATCCACTCTAAAACACATAGACATTGTTAATGTAGGTCAGCAGATCCCCTACACTTACAGTGCTAGAAAAATCACCAACAGCACGGGTTTCCAGTGGTGGGTAAGTAAACATTTTGCCCTTAAAAGTGATTTGCCAGAGGAAAAGATACAGCTATATTTAGAGTTATTGGAGTTATCCTACCCTCATTATGTGGCCCTATTTGGTGCTGAACCGCCCAATATAGAACAGCAACGCATTGCCGTAATATATGGATCCAGTCGCACAAAAACCAGAGAAGCCATGTTGGACGATGGATTTAGGCGTGGTGTACATGATACCGCCGGTGGCGAAACCATGTATTATAATAGGGCGGGTTATAGTTTCCCCAGCAGCCGAGAGCAGCATCAGCGCTACATAGTGATCCACGAGACGATGCACGCCTACCACATGGCCCTGAGTGGTCATTCAAATTGGGCCCCTAACTGGATCACCGAAGGACTCGCCGACTCCATAGCCCATCATGTTTATGACCCAAACAATAAACAATTGACTGTCATGGTATTCGACAGAGCACCGATGAACTATGTGGAAACCGGTCTAAAACAGTACGCTGAGTTGGCTCAGCCGAGCATAGATGCAATCAATAATAACCCAGCTCTTAAGCGGGGATTAAACTTTTTCATCATTCACTTTTTGCTCGATGATGCCAAACGCGCCCAGTATTTTTCTCTGTTTAGAGACAAACTCATGGCACTTAATCCTCACAGTGAGCAAACCCTACCCACAGCCAGTAAATTGTTAAAAGAGGTGTTCCCTGACTGGCAACACCTTGAGCAGGAGTTTGCTCAATACGTGCAAAATATTCGCTCCAGTTTTCACATTGCTTCTGGTCCCTGGGAGCAAGATGGCAACGCCTACTGGATCCGCAGTAGTAATGAATCACAAATTGCCAGATTAGACATATTGCTGCCCAATAACAGGCAAACAAGCAACCACCCTATTTTCGATTTCCCGGCGCCCGCTCCTTCTCCACTCATCAACATAGATGGCAACAACAACCCCTTAGGTTTTGGTTTGCTGATCGATTTTCAGCAAGAACAAATACACAGAGGAAAAGTGGGTGTCGGCTTGGGTTTAAGCGTGCATGAAGACAATGTGAGTTTTCGGAAAAACTTTACAGGAGAAGCAAAAAATGAACTGGATCAATATCTAAGCATTAGCCTGTTGCAAGGGGACCGTATCGTGTTTAAAGGGCAAAACATCGAGGCTGATTATTACGCACAGGCCCTATCCTCAACATTACGCCTGGCTATGGCGAAGAATTTACAGTTGGGTATAAGTTTTGGCCTTGATGGGGCTAGCTTGGTGCTTAACTTAAAAGCGGGCGATGCCCAGCAAAGTATTCGTTATCCCCTAACAGCTGAGCTTACTAAGCAATTAGTGCAAGGCAATATTAGCCTGTTAGCCAGTGATGTGAGTCATAGGATCACTCCCTATTTGCAGGATAAGCGTAGCTATAACAAATATAATATGAGTACAGCGGCCAATCCTTGGCATTTCAAGCCAATGGAGAAGCTACAAAGGGTATTTAGAAGCTGTACTGCCAAGCCTTCTATATCCGAATTTTGTCAAAGCACTCTGCAATTAGCCTTTGCAAATCTAACCGACCCACAACAGCACGGGCAAATACAAAAAAGTCTAGATAAAACCGAAGCGGACATCATAGAACAGCTAAAACAAACAGCCAATCCGTCCTTAGCCGCTACCATTTCGGGGATCAGCAGCACAATAGCCTACAACCAGCAACAACCCTATATCAGAATAGTCAATGCTAGCGAGGCGAAGGTAGAAACCCTCGCACAATTACGCTGGTTAGATAGTCAAGGCCAGCTAATTAAACAACAGTCCCTAACAAGCTTTTCCTCTGCACCTGGTATTAACAACCTTGTCATTGATCAGGTCGAGGGTGCAGACAAGATCGAGCTGTCTAGCCAACTAAAATGGCAGGGACTCACCTTACAACAGCAACAATTGGCATCAGTCAAACTTTACGATGGCGTGTACTTAAGCAGCCAAGTGCAAAGTGAGGGCACTACACTTACTCTCAAAGCTCAGTTGACAGGTCCGTACTCGGGAGAAAGCGCAGGTAAGTTGCATTTTGAAGTACTGCCCTCGGATGCCGTGCTTAACTCTCGCCACAGTGAGCAGATTAGTTTTAAACCCTACGAAACTGTGCAAAAACAGCATGCATTCACCCTCAATCCTGACTATCAAGGAACAATTGAAACCCGGGTGCAGGCCGAAGTAGAAGTGGACGGAGAGGCCATACTGTTAAGCCAAGAAAATAAGCTTTAAGCCTTTTATTAGAGGGGGTTAGGTTTGATGTAACGATTTATTTTGTGTGTTTCCATGGATGGTTTTTTTAAGCGGCTATAATTTATAGCCGCTATTTTTTGCCACATGTAATGTGGTAAGTATCTGGGGTCAGGGTTAACTTAAATCTGCATTAACAGCCCAACCAAAACATTACGTGGACAGCCACCGTAAGGGAGCGCTAAGTATCAGCATCCATGTATGCGAGTACAACACAAACCTCCAAAAATCACTTGAACTGTTCTCTGTATCTCTGTGGCAAATATGATAAATCGCTTTTAAATTTAAACGGCCCTTAATACTTATACTATCCAATCAACGACCAATAAGGACTTTCATGCATACGTACTGGGCCGAGTAATTTGAGGGCTAATTTGCTACTTGGGCGCTGCTTTCGGGATTGCTGGTTGTGTCATTGACATTCAAAGTTTCACCAGTAGTGATGGTGGTCTTGGCTGTTTCTGCTTGCCATCCTTCACTTACGGTAGTCATGGTCTTAAGGTACAAATTCAAGGCCTCTTCTTTGGTCAATTGGTAATTGTTTGAAAACTCACAAGCACGGTAAAAAAATTCACGTGCCAGCAACACTGCAGGGGTTCGCCCTGACATTTCAGTTTCGTTTGATCCCCCAGAGTTGCCAGATTTTTCACCAGAATTCGATGCAGCAGTGGAGACTAAAGACAACGAAACATTGGTGTCATCCATCTGGCTAAACGTGGCGTCAGCGCCGCGGCCCAGGCAGCTATGAAACCCTGTTCCGCTAGTACTAACCGTTAGATGTGACAAACTGGCCAGTGATGAAAATATTTTGTCGTTTTTTATTTCGGCACTCTCAACTTTGGGTTCAAATAGGGTTGTACACGCTGAAACACAAAGCGCCAGGCCAACAAGAACAACTTTTAGGAAACTACTTTTCATTACATTACTCCAGCTTAGGTATAAATATTCAGATCACATCCGGCATCAAAAGCCATGTAATAGTTGGGACCATTCAGAAATAGCCGACGAAATTACAACATAGCTAGGCGACATGCAAACTTTCAATTTGCCACCTGCATTACCCCAATTAAGTCTTCACGATATTTGTTGGGTTAAAATACACTTTTAAAAAAAATAAATGAAATATTGTATAAAATTCAGTTCGAGCATAAACTTCCTGCAGTAAATTTACTGTTAAGTCATTGTTAAACTTAACTTATTACCTAAAATTAAATATAAGTATAATGAGGAAGTTTATGAAAATGAAATTTGCACAGGCTATATTTTTAGTCGGAATTCTTAATGTTTTTACGGTATCACTTGCCATAGCAGATGAACTGATATCTTGGAACAACACAGTCGCCAGTGACTTTTCTGCGCAACAGTGTGTCACTATCCATGGAACCCCCGGCACCCCTAAAAAATGCGCGTCGTCATACACCCAAAAGTATCACTGTCCAACTATCAAGCATCCTGACAAACATTGTCACCACACAATATCAGGCCCTTGCACTCCAGCAGTACCTGGCACCCCTGATGTGAAACAATGCGCCAACGTAAGTCTAGGTAATTTCAGTATTGCCGTTGATGGTGGCGTGTTCACAGAATACGCAGGCATAAACGACAGTGAAATTGCAGTGCAGACTACAGTAAATATCGCTATGTTCGGGAAACATGCCAGCCTCCCATTGACGTGCAAAATTGACATTGGCAAGAAGGTCAGTATTTGCATGAACTTGCTAACTCGTACTCTTAGTCAAACGGCCGATTCTGGTTATAGCTGTGAAATTGCCGGTGCCGATGTTGCGTCAATTTCTTCCCCAGGCGTGACTGCGAATTTTTGCATGGATGTTACGGTAGAAGGTGTAACCGGTAAACCTACAGGTAGCGTCACAGCTCGTGTTGATGCAGGCGTTGAATTTGGTAGCGCAAACGTTGCAGGTCATACACTGTCTATGGGCTCAAAAGATTGGAATCCAGCGCTGTTTAGTGTGAAATTCTAGTTACGATATTGAGTAAATAGAACTCAATTATTGAAATTGAGTTCTAAAGTTTAATCATCAACTACTAACTTGAGTTTTAAGAAGTATCTATTAAGAAGTATCTATTAAGAAGTATCTAGGGTCAGGGCTAACTTAAATCAGCATTAACAGCCTAACCATGATACCGATCGGCCAAAACCTAAGGTTTTGCATTTTATTACTATGGGTAACTTCATAATTTTGGCGCTAAATATTTTTAGCTATTAACCCCGCTTTCAACAACCCACCTTTAGTGAACAATTTTGCCGAAAATTTAGGGTGTATTCTTGAGTTGAATGCATCCAGAATTAGTTTCAATCCCGCGGCTTCTAATAATGAAATATTCACTTCTGTGTCCATTTCTGCTGATTCTACAAAATCGTCAGAGAAAGAAGGGGCGACTATCAATACCTGAGCTACTCGTTTTCCCGCGTTTTCGCAGCGGTTCACATAGGCTTTCACTTGTCTTGATGTGGAGGAATATTTAGCAAAGTCTCCATTTTTACAGGTTTTAGCTTCACCAATAATGACGTCATCTTCACTGACCGATATCAAAATGTCAGCTTGATCTCTAGCGGTGTTGATTAATTTACCAAGGTCTTCGTCAACAGCCAGTCCTAATTGTTCGAAAATTACTTTAGTGACTTCTTCAAACTTGATGCCGATTTCGGCTTCTGCAATCTCAATACCTTCATTCTTCAGAGCGGCCAAATCGCGTCTAGCTAGGGCGGCATAGTTTTCAATAAGTTTGTCAGTGGAATCAGCAAAGCTTTTTAAATTATTTAAGCGATAATTGCAAAGCCCCCCATTGTAACAAACTAATAAAATTACTATTAAATCAATACATTATAAAAAAATAAAAGCATTGGCTTAGCAGATGGACAGCTCTTGTGGCTCCTCCACTGCTTTCTCTGCTTTTAAAGTTTCAGCACAAAAAGGCTTATTTTTGGAGCAAATGACATGGGTGAAATTGGTCTTTTTAGAAACACGGCTTCACCTAGTTGAACAGCTCGACATGGATGTCGATGATCATGGACGTGTGAATGGCTAATTTGAAACGTCAAAATTAAGTAAAACAGTCCCTTGTGACCTTACAGAAGTAACCAGCCTTGAGTCGCGAGTAAGTCAAAAGAATTAAAAGAAGCAGTTAGTAATTAATTTGGACGCCCTTTTAACTAATGCTGTTTGTTTTATATTTATTTTTGCTTCCAATTTCAATATATTGTATACAATATATTGAATTCCGAATGTTGAATTCAATATGAAGAAGGCATCGTCAATATTGCATGCTCATAGACTAGGGCAATACGTATATTGGCAATGAGCAAAAAGTAAAACATTACATAATACAAAAAAGATACAGATTAAGGGGATAACCATGAATTTTAATATGCTAGAAACACCAAAAGCTCGTAGAAGCTTGCTCGCCGTTACCATAGGTGCAGCTTTTGCCACCACAACGTTGGGCTCTTTTGCTCAAGAAGCACAAGTTGAAAGTAACACGCCGAATGACTTAGAAGAACGTATTCAAGTAACAGGCTCTCGTATTACCCGTACTACGTTTGATGCACCGACTCCTACAGTTGTCGTTTCTGCCGCTGATATCAAGATTTCAGGTGCAGTGAACATCAATGACTTACTCACGACTATGCCACAATTTGGTGAAGGTCTAGATTCTACTACGGGTAACTACTCATTTGGTAATGCAGGTCTCAATACACTCAACCTACGTAGTTTGGGTACAAACCGTACGTTAGTATTAGTTAACGGTAAACGTATGGTGCCAATTTCTGATGATGCTCAGAATTTGTACTCGGATGTAGGTATGATCCCATCAGAATTGGTTGAACGTATTGAAATCTTAACTGGTGGTGCTTCTGCCGTTTATGGATCTGATGCGGTAGCCGGCGTAGTAAACTTTGTTCTTAAAAAAGATTACCAAGGTACAAGTGTTCGTGGTCAAGTAGGTGCTAGTGAAGATGGTGGCGGCAGCTCACGTAATATTACTATAACTCATGGTCTGAATTTTGATGATGACCGTGGTAATTTTTCATTCTCAGTTGATTTCCTAAATGAATCAGCACTAACTCAACGTGATCGTCGATTCTCTAATGCTTCAATGCGAAGTGTAGGTAACCCTCGTAATACAGGTCCAAATGATGGTATTCCAGATAATATAGCAACAAGAGATGCAACCTCAGTAAGGTGGGGAGGCGATGCGCCAACTTACTCTATTTGGAATAACGAATACAATGAAAGAGATTGGTTTGGTATTGATGAAAATGGTAATCCATTCAAAAGAACCAATGCTTCTAATACTTACGCTGGGTGGTTAAGTGAAGACCGAGGCGGCTTTGAAAACAAATGGGGCAATATTGAAGACCCATTTGAGCGCCTTATGGCTTATGCTCAAGTCGCATATTCGTTTGATAAATTTGATCTTGTGGCTGATGTGAATTACGTAAAAGCGGAATCAAGACAAGAGATTGACCCGCCATTTGTTTATGGGGACTGGTGGAATATCAGCGATATGGAAGCACTGGGTTGGGATATTCCAACTGCGGTCGCTGAGCACATTCGAACTGCAGATGCAGGTTGGACTGATTTGCACTTAACTATGTATGAAGCGGGTCCACGCTGGCATGAAACTGAGCGCGAATCTTTAGTTGCTAACCTAACGTTGTCTGGCCATGTAAATGACAATTGGACATGGGATGCTAATTTTACTAGTGGTAGGTCAGACAGTAATTTATTAATAGGTAATGAATTAAGAAATGATCGCTTTAATGATTCTACTTTTTCTTTGGTAGGACCATGTGTGGATAATGGTAGCTGCCCAGAATACAAAGGCTACTTCGATCGTCCATCACAAGCAGTACTTGATTATGTTTTAGATGAGCATTTTAATACAACAGAAGTTGTTAACCATGCATTCTCAGCTAACGTTGCTGGCGATCTTTATGATTTACCTGCAGGGGTAGTGCAAATGAGTGCTGGCTATGAAGTGCGTTATGAGAGCCTAGACTATAAACCATCTGAGTTATGGCAGTCGGGAAATATTTCAAGCTCACAACAGCCGATGGATGGTAGTCGTACCATTCATGAAGCTTATGCTGAGACTTTAATACCCGTATTTGCTGATCAAGCATTTGCAAAATCATTAGATTTGGAATTTGCGATACGTAAAGCAGAATATTCAACAGAAGCCTCGTCATTTACTAGCGCAAAAGCGGGTATTAACTGGTCAATCAATGATGAGCTTCGCTTCCGTTCAACCTATTCATCAGCCGTAAGGGCACCGCAATTGGGTGAGTTGTTTGGTGGTGAGTCAGTTGGCTTTCAATCTTATAACGACCCATGTGATAGAGATAACATCTCAGGTGGCCCAGCTGATGGTCGTCGTAAAGATAACTGTGCTTTGCTAGGTATAGTAGAGGATGGCTGGGAATCAAATATTAGAACGATTACTGGTAAAACTATTACTGCAGGTAACCCTGATCTGAAAGAAGAAAACGCTAAAACCCTTACTGCAGGTTTGATTTATCAACCATCCTATGTTGAAGGTTTGCGCTTCTCATTAGATTATTTTGATATCAAACTCGAAGACATGATAAGTCAATTTGGTGCTGGAGCTATGTTATCTAACTGTGTTGATTTAACACCCGGCTCTGTTGACAATGCTTTTTGTGACCAAACTTCACGTGTGACGTCAGGAGAAAACATTGGTGATGTTAATTTTGTTAAACCAGCGGATTTAAATGCTGATCAAGGCCGTCGTCGTGGTTTAGATATTGAAGCTGATTACAGTATTAACAATTTTAGATTTAAAGCAGTAGCAACACGTCAATACGAAGATTCATTAACTCAGCGGGATTATGCAAGTGGCGATAATGTTTACGAGAATGAAATTGGTGAATTAGCTATACCTAAATGGGCGGGAAAACTTATTTCTACTTATTCTGAAGGTGAATTCAGTGCAAGCTGGACATATAACTTTAGACAAGGTGGAAGATGGAATGACGATGCATCTGCTGAGTTGTATGAGACAGATCATCCAGGTAACTCAAATGTTCACCACCTTCGTGCTAGTTATAACCTAACTGATAAAGCGAATGTTTATGTGGGTATTAACAACCTGACAGACGAGAATGGTGGCGATCATTGGACTACTAGTCGTGGCTCAATTCTTGGTTGGGCTTCAATAGGCCGAAACTACTATGCTGGTATTATTTATGACTTCTAATTTTATTTAGAAAATTCTATAGACTTAATTTTATTGCGGCTCTTTGAGCCGCTTTTTTTGGAGTGTTAAATATGCAAAATACTCAAAGTTTCCTATACATTAATCTTGCTACAGATAATTACATGAACATCCATTGCAAGAGAACAAAATCAGCTTGACCGAGCCCGCTATGGTGGCTCCGTTATTGCCCTTCTCGCTTTTAATGTTTCAGCATAAATAAAGGCCTTGGTATAAATCAAGGCCTTTTCATTAGCTAATGAAATAATCATTAACCTAATGACTATCAGCGAACCCTTAAGTATTCAAAAGCAAACAGGCTTTCTGATGTTTTAGAATTGTAATACTGACAATATAACTTTTCTCCTTGGGCAGGAGCCAAAGTACTCTTCACCGCCATAACACTCAGCATAGTTTTGCCGTTAGCTTTCAACTTTTTGCTCCAAGCTGAGCTTCTGCTACTGTTACTACCTTCCGCACATGCTTCGACATTTTTCTCAGAGTGGCCACAATGTAACATCATATCTTTACCGCTTAAAAAGCTGGTTTTATATGGGAATTCTGTAGCGCCAGTTACCACGCCAGCGCCCGGATCGGCAGACTGAACACATTGCATTTGCCAATCATTAGAACTGCCCTTAGCTTTTAACTTTTTAGTATCAACTTCCATATAGATATTTTGCATAGGTTGCAAAGAAGGCAGAATACAACCTTTAGTCACCTGACCTTTTTCACGATTGATTAACCCCGTGCGTTTTTCTTTACTAAAGCCTTGCTGAAAGGTGTAGTTTCCTACATTACCAATAATAACATTACTCACTTTCAGGTCTGAACACTTAGTGAAAGATATTAAGCTGTCATCAGGCCCGTCTCCAAGGCTAATAGTGGAAGTACTAGTGGCTGCACTACCTGCACTGTCTTTCGCCTCTACTTGCTTTTCATTGGCAAGTTTCTCAGCTATTTCTTTTGACTTGTCTTTTAACTTATCAAAAATACCTGCGTTTACACTGGCTGCCATGGTCAATATCGCCGCCCCAGCAATGATCTGTTTAATTATTACTTTATTCATTTTTACCTCACTTCAAATATAAGTCCAAATCAACCAGTTAATGATCCTTCATATCAATACAGGATATACGTTAAAGAATGGTCACAGATCGAAATTCATAAGTGACAAACAAGTGTCGAGAGGATTCTATGAAAACTTCATAGTAAACATGAGTTATTTACTACTTTAGTAGTAAATTTACCGGAACAATTACTTTCAGGTATGAATTAATAATAGAACTGAGTACAGTTTAGCTAGTGCAAATTTAAGATAATTACCTAATGAAAATATTAAGTGTGGATGACCACCCACTTTTTGGCCACGGCTTAAAAGAGTTACTAACAGCAACCCAACCCGACTTTGAAGTAGTGAGTATTCAAGATCCTCAGGACGCATTAATTTACGCTAAAACACATAGCGATGTAGATATCTTAATTTTAGATCTCTCGATGCCACAAATGGGTGGGATTTCTTTTATGAGAGCTCTTATATCAAGAGATATTTATCTACCCGTGGTCATTATGTCGGCAAGCGAGGATCTTTTAGTTTTACAACAAGCACTAGAATTAGGTGCGGTTGGAATTTTATCTAAACTCTGGCCAGTTCAACAGTTAATCGACAGCATTGAAAAGATTATACAAGGGGAAACAGTTATCCCAAATCATATAGAGACAGGCTTGGCTAATATGTCTAAATTTGCTGAGGAAAACACCCAATCAATATTAAGCAAAAGGCAACTCGAAATATTAAAAATGGTGCAAGCAGGATTAAGTAACAATGGAATAGCTTCAGTACTTTATATCAGTGAATTTACGGTTAAATCACACCTACAAACTATATTCCGCATTCTGGGAGCAAAAAACAGGGTTGATAGCGTACGTAAAGCAGAAAACCTGAATATTTTCCCTAAAAAAGTTTAGGCTATCCGCTGGATGGCAATTCAAAAGAAAAAAGCATCGGTCGAGCTTTTTGAAGAGACAATTCTTTGTATTGATTAATGTTAGACAAGCTTTACACCTAAACCATGCCTTTTTAACTTAGGGCCTAACGAACCTTGCATAAAACCATCAGCTCCTAGTTCGGTGAATAATTCATCAACACTTTTTTGCTCTGTATCATTCAATTTTATGTATACATTTTGAATGCGTTGCATCATCCACAAAGTATAGCTAAATATATTTCGACTAAACTCAGCTGTGCCCATTGGAAATGAGACCCCTTTAAATATACGAGGTAATTTATCGCCACTTTTATTAGCTCTGCTTTTAACTGTTTTTTCAGTTTCAGCAACAATTTTATTCACCATAGGTAAAAACTCTCTGACAATTGCCTTTAAAATTGGCATTAATGTCTCTGGAATATTGTCGTCAGATAATAAAGGGCCTGAAGCAGCTGTGCCTTTATGGGTGCGTTCGGTCCATCTTTGTAAATTAGGCAATTTATCTATCATTTCACGTTTTGGCCAAGGATCACGATTAAGATGGCCGTACATAGGGCCTAATAAACCATAATCAGCAATGCTTGGTTTGCCGCCCAACAAATAATCATATTGTGAAAAATGTTTATCAAGCAGTGCAAGTTGCTCTCTTGTCCAAGCATCAATCAATTCATTTTGTTTTGGGTTAATACCCATACTAGGCAAATAAGCACGTAATTTCGCCATGGCGGTTTTTTCTACCACTATATTGCGAACAAAACTCGGTAGAAATGGCAATAATGCTTGGCCCCCCTCTTGTTTGAAAAGATTATAAGATTCAGGGTACATCCACCTAGTATACATTGCTGGAGTTACCCACATATCGTCAAACCAGGCTTCAAGTAACATGGCAACAATCTTTTGCTTGGGTGTTGTGATAACAATCGAACGCTCAGGGTGACGCTTTTCTAACTCGGCAATAATTTCTGTAGTATCCGACAACCACTCACCATCACATGTTTCAACAACCGGCATGGAAGAAGATCCCACTTTTTTAGGAAATTTATGCATTAAATCGTAATACCCGCATGCTTTTTCAACAAAGTTGAGCTGCTTGTAATTCATATAACCACGTAACTTCCCGGCAAAATAGGACAAGTGCCAGCCATAAAACTTATATTGTGACTTCAAATTTATCTCTTCAAAGGGTACATTAACTCATATTTTGACACATATTATGACATATAAATAAAAACAACAATGCTATAGTCATAACTTGTGACATAAAGATAAAGGGAACAAATGAAAGATGAAAAATCTAATAAAATCTTATATCACAGACATTATTCTCAGTGAAAACCGAAAAAATAAACAAGCTTCAAAAGCAGAACAAAAACGGCTAAAGCTGGGGCTGCCGCATACCTTAGAAGTATTCTTAGCTATTGATGATCCTTTAAGTTATTTGTTATTGCAGGTATTACCAGAAATCCAACAGCGTTATAAGCTAACCCTCAAAATTAAAACCGTATTGAAAAAACAGTCAGACATGTTTCCTGAATCTCAACTCTGGAATGTTAATGTTTTAAGTGATTCTAAAAGGCTTGCAAAGCTCTATCAGTTAAACGCACCAATGCAAAGTTGCCATGATGAACAAGTAACCTTGCTGGCAAGTTGTTGGTTAGTGTCATTAGAGACACAAAATAACTTCATAGATCAAGCCTTACCGATATTTGCAGCTTATTGGAATGAAAACACAGCAGACTTAGAGTGCTTAATTAACAAAGAAGCTAACACCGATATAGCCAATAATTTAACGACTTATCAAGCAATGCTTGACGCTAATGATGCCTATCTACTGAAAAAAGGCCATTACTTAGCTGCGAGCATTTTATACGCTGGCGAATGGTATTGGGGGTTAGAAAGATTACACTATTTAGAACAGCGCCTAAATAAGTTACTGAGCTTAGACGAGCCGCAGCTAAAGTACCACAAGCTGCATGAGTTATATCAGCCCCTTACGAACAATTGGCAACCAAAGGCCGACAAGCTAAAAACACCACTGGTCATCTATTTTTCGGTACGTAGCCCCTACTCTTACTTAGGCTTAGTACGCGCGGTTAAACTTGCAGATCATTATCAAGTTCCTCTTGAGCTAAAACCCGTGTTACCTATGTTAATGCGTGGCTTGCCGGTACCTCCGAAAAAAAGTATATACATTGCTTTAGATGTAAAACGAGAAGCCCAGTGTTATGGCATTCCCTTTGGAAAAATAGCGGATCCATTAGGTAAAGGTGTTGAGCGTTGTTATTCGCTTTTTGACTTTGCTGTTTCCCAAGGTAAAGGTACTGAATTTATGCTTAACTTTACGCGTAGCGTATGGGCAGAGCGAATTCGCTCTGAAACCAATCAAGGCCTTAAGAACATTGTTGAGCAATCGGGTTTAGATTGGCAACAAGCCAAAATACAGCTTAAAGATAACAGTTGGAGAATATGGGCAGATAACAACTTAAAAGAAATATATAGCTTAGGCTTATGGGGTGTGCCGAGCTTTAAATATGAAAATACCGCTGTTTTTGGACAAGACAAGCTACTATTTGTTGAACAAGCAATTAGAGAAAATCTTAAGCCCCAGGGCTAAAAAGCAACTGACTAACAATCCTAAACCCTTGTATTGGTATAGAATTTACCAAATTAACTCTTCAATATTAATATCTTTGCTTTGTACAGGTAGTGAAATAAAGGTACCGTCTTTTCCAAGGGTGAAATCGCCCGAATAAACCTCGTCAACCCCTGCTACAAACAGTGACTCCAAAGTTGAAACAGGTAATGGTGGAATAATATGGTTAAACACTAAATGCCCAACCTTTGCTTGTTGTGCTGTTTCAGCCGCTTCAACGGGTGTTGTATGATAATCCAAAATATCCAGGGTGATTTTCACTACATTGTCACGGCCAATTTCCTTGGCACGTTTATTTATGAACATGACTAACTCTTGGGATAACGCTTCATGCAAAAGTAGGTCGGCACCAGAAGCAAATTTTGCAACTGCATCAGATTTAACGGTGTCACCACTTATCACCACTGAACGTCCTTTATAATCGAAGCGATAACCTACGGCGGGATCTACAGGTTTATGATCGGCTTTAAATGCAGTCACTTTTAATCCATCTTGTTCATAGACCACAAGACCATCAGCCCCCTTAGTCAAATTGAAAGGCACAGCTAAAGCATCACTGCCACTTGGTGGCATTGTTGTTTCACCATGATGGGCGGTACGATATTGATCATCTTGTTGGTAGGCTAGATTAAAACCAGCCACAACTTGCTCTACCCCACGAGGGGCAATTACCGGCACAGCAGTATTACGAGTGCCGTTAGCCCATAGCTGCATAATTAATTCACCTAAACCATCAATATGATCAGAGTGAAAATGTGTTAAAAATATAGCCTCAACATTGCTTAAAGGAACACGGCCTTGTTGTAAAATTTTTGCGGCAGAACTACCTACATCAACCACATAAACCTTATTCCCAGCAATGATTGCGGTGCAAGGCCCAGAGCGCTTTACATCAAACATAGGCGAGCCCGCACCACATAAATACACATGTAACCCGTCAGGCAGATTTGTCATTAGGTTACTAGTGAGGTTTTTTTCAATGGTGCGTTCCATTATTTTTAGGGTAATGATTTCACGATTAAAAAACACAGCAATGGCTAATACAAACACGCTTATTAATACAATTTTTACTGTTTTCATTTTTAGTTCCTAAAAATATTGGTGCAATAACGAATTTTTAATTTTTGATAAAAGCAAACTTGCTTTCTATTAGGTTAAAAAATCTGTCTGGCATTAAACGTTTAAAGTGATAAGCAAAGGTAGCCTGTTTACCAGCTGTAATTAATGTCTTATTTTTCTCTATGGCTTTTAAGGTTTTTACTGCTAATTGTTCGGGAGTAATAGTGCTTTTCTCAAACATTTTTTTGATAACTTTGTGGGCTCTAGGAGTATCGAAACGACCAAACAACTGTACCTTTTCTCCTATAGGCGTTTTCACAAACTCAGGGCAAACCACTGTCACACCTATTTTTTGTGATGAAAGCTCATGAGCTAACACTTCACTGAGAGAAATCACGCCAGCCTTAGTTGAGCTGTATGCCGCCATACCGTTTGGACATAAATAAGCGGCGGCTGAAGCTATGTTAACAATATGCCGCTTTTGGCCATCTAATTGGAATTGCTTTTCCATATCCGGAAGTAAATTTTGTAATACTGATACCAGTCCGCGAACATTAAATTGATACAGACGATCCCACTCTTCCAGCGGTGTATCAATTAAAAAACCACCACTAACGATACCGGCACTATTTACAACTAAATCGGCACAAGGGGCGATGTTACGCACTAGGCTAGCAAGTTGATTAACAGCCTCTACATTAGTCACATCTATACTGGCGATATGGGTATTCACCTTGTATTGTTTTGCTAATTCAGTCGCAGCAGATTGTAATTTATCTTTATTTCTAGCCACCAATAACAAGTTAAAACCTTGTTTTGCTAACGCTTCAGCTATTGCGTAACCAATACCGCTTGAACCACCTGTTACAAGGGCTAGCCTGCCTTCAACATTATGAACTTTCATATATTCCTAATTATTTTTCACATATGTAACATAATCATTCTCAGTTATGTCATAACCAATGTCAATATATGCAAAATGCTATATCAAAGTGATTTAGATCGTAAACAAGATCCACAGGTTTCACTTGCGTCATCAAAAAAATTATGACACGTTATATGACATAACTATTTTTAATTATAAAAACACGCTTGTTAAAAAATGTCTGAAGCACTTGTTATTTTTTAAGCTATGACAACTTTTTTTACTTGTGGAGAAAAAATCATGTGGAAAAAGTTAGTTGTTGGTATTACGGTTTTTATTGCGATCTGCGGCTCTTTATTATGGCTAAACCGAATTGAGGTTATGCTGTATATAGCTGCAAATAAAGATAAAGCCCCTGTAGCTGATAATCGCGATGTGGTTTGGCATACAGGACCTGCACAGCCAAAAGGTAAGCCGAATGTCGTTCTGATATTGACCGATGACATGGGTATCAACGATGTTTCCACCTTTGGTGGCGGCATGATAAACACACCTAATATTGATAAATTAGCAGCAAAAGGAGCTTTGTTTACTAATGGTTATTCGGGGCATGCCAACTGTGCACCTTCTCGAGCAGCTTTGTTAACAGGGCGAGATGCCTCTCGCACCGGTTTCGATGTAACACCAATACCCGACGGGTTTGGTCGCATGATTGCCATGATCGAAAACAAAAACTCCAAAGGCCGTCCACCAGTAGAGTATTTTCCAGAAATTGATAAAAATAATCCGACTTTTAATAACAGAGGATTACCTGGCGAAGAAATTACCATAGCTGAATTAATGCAAGATGCAGGTTATCGCACTCTGCATATAGGAAAGTGGCATTTAGGACGTACCGACGAAATGATGCCAAATGCACAAGGCTTTGATGAAAGTTTAATGATGGCATCAGGCTTGTATTTACCCGTTGACCACCCAGAAGCTGTTAATGCTCAAGTAGAGTTTTCAGGATTAGACAGATTTATTTGGGCAACAATGGATTACGCTGTTACCTGGAATGGTGGCGAACGATTTGCGCCTAGAGGTTATCTAACCGATTATTTCACTGAAGAAGCAGAACGTGCCATTGAGGCCAACGCTAACCGCCCTTTCTTTTTATATCTAGCTCATTGGGGGCCGCATAACCCAGTGCAAGCCAAAAAATCTGACTATGAAGCCGTGGGTGACATTCAACCACACCGTAAACGGGTGTATGCCGCAATGTTACGTTCCCTAGACCGCTCTGTAGAACGAGTAATGGCTAAACTTGAAGAACAAGGTATAGCAGATAACACTATAGTCATACTTTCTAGTGATAACGGTGGCGCGGATTATGTAGCAATAGATAACTTAAACAAACCTTATCGAGGCTGGAAAAGCACCTTCTTTGAAGGCGGTATTCGTGTACCTTTTTCAATCACTTGGCCCGGTGAAATTGAAGCTGGTTTGATTATCGACGAACCCGTTAATCATTTTGATTTAATGCCGACTATAGTCAACGCTGGTCAAGGTAAACTGCCGCAAGACAGAATACTTGATGGACGCGACTTAACACCACTTTGGAACGGCGCAGATGGCCTAGATCGTGAAAATGGTGCTATGTATTGGTTCACCGGTAATTACCGTGTGGTACAAGCAAAGGGTTGGAAACTACAATTAAACCCTAGTTCAGACCAAGTATTTTTATTTGATTTAAATACCGATCCTACCGAGCAAAATAATCTGGCTGCCACTCAACCAGAAAAATTAGCAAGTTTAATCAAACTAATTGATGAACATTTTGCTGATGCAGTAGCTAGTTCTGGTTATTCAGTTATTTCAGCCCCCATTACCGTAGATAAACACCTAGGCGTAGAAATGGTTGCTGGTGATACCTACATTATGTGGAATAACTAATATGCATAATCTGGCAAGAACAATGCGGTTTTTGCTAATGTTGATTGGGATTCTTACTGGGATCTTTATCGGCGTATCGTCAGGTATGTGGCTACTTAAAGCAGAAATAGCCAATACTTCAACAAAAAATGGGGCTTGGTCATACAACCCCCATGTAGGCAGTAAAGACGCCAGTGGTTTAACGCGAGCTGCTGTCGCTGTCATTGGATTTTTAGGCTTGGCTAAAGAGGAAAGTATTTATTTTATAGCCAACAAAGATGACAACAACGATCTGTTATCAGGCGCTTGTAGTTATAAAGTAACTGGCATGATATCTCCTGATGATGCTCGCTGGTGGAGTATTACGGTTTATGATACCAACACCAACAAACTCATTAAGAATCCCCAAAATCACTATTCCTTTAACGGCGATAATATCGAAAAAATGCAAAACAGTAGCTTTGTATTCCACATTTCTGCTAACAAAAAAGCGGGCAATTGGTTGCCAATACAAAAAGATCCACAATTTGATTTAACCTTGAGAATGTATAACCCATCTAAGACCTCCAGTGAACAAATCGCCACCCTAGACTTACCGAAAATCAGCAAAGAGTCTTGCCCATGAATATCCGTAATTGGCTTTTAATAACCTTAAGCAGTGCTGTTATTTCATGTGTTGTCACACTCTACTTTACGCCACATATTCTTATGGCTGGTATTAATCTAAAAGCCCATATTAGTAATGGCCACGGGGTACTCTCTATAAGACCAAAGGCTGAAGCAGGCAAAGATGATATTGTCAGAATGAGTCCAGACTTATTGTATTCAGCCTGCCCTTTTAGCTTAGCAGAAGGCGCTTATAGAATAACATCACCCAACATTGGCAGTTATTTATCCATGTCTATGTTTGCCCATAATAGTGACAATTTTTTTGCTATCAATGACCAACAATCTCCTCAAGGTTTTGACATCATATTGGCCAAAAAGGGACAACAAATCGACCTTCCTACAGGGGCGACATTAGTAGAAACAGACAGCCCTTATGGAATTATATTAATGCGTTATTATCTTGGCGATAAAAAACTGAGCACCATTAATAAGTTTCGCCAACAAGCAAAATGCGCAGTATTTAAACAGAAATAAGGAAAGAACATGAATCAAAATCTATTAACTATAGGCAAATGTATCCTTGCAATCATTTGGTTGTTTGTAATTGCCGCAGTAATCATTCCAACACTCGCGCTATATCCAGCATTTTTTCAAAGGCTAGGTGTCATTCTCGTGGTTGTCCACATCATTGAAATGTTTGTTTATAAAGGATTACTTAAGAGCACAAACGACTACTTGCAGGTTTTATTATTTGGCTTGTTACATGTTAAGTCTGTTGTTAAGCCTGCAGAAAAAGAATAGTAATACATCCCAAAAATAACAAATTTATTTTGTCATAAACTATGCGAATAGATGTTGTTGTTTTAAATAAAAGCGAATAAGTTAGTTTTACCTTTTCGTAAATCCAAAATTTGGTGCATTGAAAAATGAACGAAACAGGTGGTGCTCATCCTATAGAGCTCGGGCATAGACAGTGTCTGTAAACTATTGACTATATGGAATATTAAATGAAAGTTATTGCCCTGATATTAACAGTCGTGTTGTCCATAAATGCAGAAGCGACTCCCTTGTTAGTGACTAAAGATAACACTCGTCCGAATATACTTTTGGTCATGCTTGATGACGTCGGTTTTATGGGCTTAGGCGTCTATGGCAGTGACGCTGTCACCCCGAATATCGACAAAATAGCGCAACAAGGCATGCAATTTTCTCGCTATTACACAGCCCCTATGTGTGGGCCAAGCCGAGCGATGCTCATGACAGGTCAAGACAGCCACCAAGTTGGTATGGCGACTTTAGTCGAATCACTGACACCAGAGATGGAACAACATCCTAGCTATTCTATGGAATGGCAAGACAATCAAAAAACCCTAGCAAGTCGTTTAAAAAAAAGTGGCTATCAGACTTTCGTTTCAGGCAAATGGGGCATAGGACGTAATGGTAAAAACCTTCCTCATCGTTTTGGTTTTGACCGGTCTTTTGTATTAGATGCGACGGGCGCCAGTAACTATCAAGAAAAGCCATATATGGCACTTTATAAAACCGTAAAATGGTTTGAAGATGGCAAGCGCGTGTCACTACCAGAGGACTTCTACTCTTCTCGAGATCTAGTGGACAAGATGATTACCTATGTTGATGAAGCAGATACAAATAAACCTTTTTTTGCTTACCTGTCATTACAAGCGATCCATATACCTGTGCAAGTCCCTCTTGAATATATCGATAAATACAACGGAGTATTTGATCAAGGTTGGGATGAAATGCGAAAACAACGACTACAAAAAGCTATCAACCTTGGCTTAGTGCCCAGCTCTACCACACTTGCAAATGTGCCAGAAAGTCATAGAAACTGGGATGAGTTAAGTACAGCTGATAAAACCTATTGGGCGCGTATGATGCAAGTAAATGCTGGGATGACAGAAGCGGCTGACTATCACATTGGGCGGTTATTAAAGCACCTAGAAAAACAAGGCAAGCTAGATAATACCCTAGTTGTTATCACCTCAGATAATGGCAGTGAGTACAATACCATAGGTCAAGGTGCCAATAGCGTCATTGAAAATATTGGCACTAAGCTGTGGATGCAATCACTAAACTGGGATACAGATTTAGACAATCTAGGACAACGCGATAGCTTAGCAGCTATTGGACCTGAGTGGGCGTCGGTTACATCTGCACCTTTTAATCTATACAAATTTAACAGCTCAGAAGGCGGGCAGCGTGTGCCGCTGGTTATGTCAGGCCCAGGTATAAGAAACTTAGGCCTAGTGTCAGGCCGTGCCCATATAACCGATATTGTACCTACCTTACTTGAACAAGCCGCTGTGCCATTTAATCCAGATGAATTTTATGGGCGTAGCTTAACACCCATGTTAAATGCTCAAGTTGATGATGTATGGGGTGATGATAGTTTTGCCTTTGAAACCAGTGGTAATGCTTCTGTGTATCGCGGCAACTGGAAAATTGCTTTAATAAAACAACCTTTAGGCGACGAAATATGGCATTTATACGATGTCGTCAACGATCCCGGTGAAACGACTGACTTAGCCACTAAATTCCCAGTGTTGTTTCAAGAAATGCTTAATGAATATCAGGCATATTCGAAGATGGTGGGCATAATTGAATTAGCAAAAGGTGAAAACGCCATTAATCAGATTAGAGCAAATGCAATTAAAGAGAGGGTTACAGACAACTGGCCAAAAGTATTAATACTGCTAGTAGTTATCGGACTCATAGTTTTTGGCATTAAAAAAGCCAAACAAAAACACTAACTCATTATTTATATAAGGACTTCTCATGAACAAGTTATTTTATTTTTTTATCGGCATTTTTGCTTTAGTTGCTATCGTTTACTTTGGGCTACCTAAGTTACTCAATAGCCTAGGCCTGCACCCGCACTATGACATTCCAAAATACACTTTGTCTGAAAAGCGTGCGCTGATCATCACCACCAGCCACGATACCTTAGGTGATTCTGGAAAAGCTACTGGGGTTTTTGGCTCGGAAATGACAGTGCCCTACTACGCATTTTTAGACGCTAATATAAAAGTTGATATAGCTTCGATTAGAGGAGGTGAAATTCCAGTTGAACCAAACTCTATGGGGTGGCCATTGGCTACACCAGCAGACTACCGTTTTAAAGAAGATGCTATTGCCATGGCTAAACTTAACAATTCTATAGCCATCAGCGACATAGATGTCACTATGTACGATGTGGTATTTTTAGCCGGCGGCTGGGGCGCTGCTTACGATTTCGCCCAATCGGAAGATTTAGCAAACCTAGTCACCCAAGCTAACGCAAATAACGCTATTCTAGGCTCGGTTTGTCATGGTGCACTAGGCTTAGTCAATGCCAAAGACACTGACGGTTCAATATTAATTGCAGGTCGCAAAGTAACAGGTGTTACCGACAAGCAACTCGAACAATTGGGGATCACCTTAACACCACTACACCCAGAGACAGAACTGCGTAAACGTAAAGCATTATTTGAAGCAAATACCGCTTTTAGAGATATGTTAGCAACCCATGTGGTAGTTGATGGCAACTTAGTTACGGGGCAAAATCAAAATAGCGGCGCTGAAACTTCACATCGTATCTTAGAGCTACTTGCTAACTGAGCCCCCTCCTTATTGACCAGATAAACTCAATTAAAAACTTATCTGCTCAATAATAATGATAAAAAGTACCAAGATTAGTTAAGCCATAAACGCCAAAATACCAGCGTGGAGTATATGTAACCTGAGCGCTAGATAAGCCATACCATCCAACACCACTATTGCTGCAATCACACACCTTGATTAAGCTCCCTGAAATCTCACAGAGTGTTCTTTCTTTATGGAAATCGGATTACTCTAATTAGGCCTACAACTCAGTTTAATTTATATTTATGACTCTCTACAATATATTGTCACTTATTGTGACTATTTTGTTAACAGAAGTATTGACAACACTTATGACACAATGTTTTTATAGTGACAAGTGATATAAAAAAACAATAGACACCAAACAATGATTAAACATTTTATTTGGGGAGCATCATGAAAAAAACACTACCAAACAAAACTCCATTAGCGGTTCTTATCCCGTTACTTATTTCAAGCCATAGCTTTTCTGCAGTTGCAAAAGAAGCAGTCGAAAATGTTTCTGCGCTAGAAGTCATTGAAGTAACAGCGCAAAAACGTGTACAAAATCTACAAGAAGTACCTATTGCTGTGTCTGCCATATCAGGAAACGCAATTGCAGAAGGTGCAATTAAAGATATGTTTGATTTACAGGCTTCGGTGCCTTCGTTGACTATATCTGATTCCCAAAGCTCTACTAAACCTATGTTTGCTATTCGTGGTGTTGGTACTTCTTCACAAAATTCAGGTTTAGAATCATCGGTAGGTATGTATGTAGATGGTGTTTATCGCTCACGACAAAGCTCAATGATCAACAATTTTGTTGATGTTGATGTAGTAGAAGTATTGCGTGGCCCACAAGGTACTCTTTTTGGTAAGAACACCCCATCAGGTGCAATTCAAATCCGCAATATTGCTCCAAGCCATGATGAAGATGATGGCTTTTTTGAAATGACGTTAGGCAATTATGGTCTAACAAACTTTTCTTTTGCCAAGTCATTATCGGCAATTGAAGATGTATTAGCATTTAGAGCGACTGCTTTCACTTCCCAAAGAGATGGTTATATCAGTGATGTGAATTTAGGAAAGGACGTTATTAGCAATCGCGATCGTTTTGGTGGTCGTATCCAAGCTCTTTACACTCCCAACAACGATATCAGCGTAAGAATAATTGCCGATTACGCTGAAATAGACGAAAATTGTTGTGCCTCATTTGCATCTGTAAGTAATACTCAAGCATCGGATGTCGCTGGTAAATTTGGTACCGATGCACTCCTTAGACAACCACCTTTTAATGCAACTATTGTTACCCCAGGTCAATTTTCCGACCCTACAGTTGCAATCAATTTTTTACCTCAATCACAGTTAAAAGACTCTGGGATATCGGCACAAGTTGATTGGGATATTAATGATGAACTAACAATAGTGTCTATTACTGCCAGTCGTAACTTCGATACCTTCGATAATGCCGATACAGATATGACAAATGTGGACTTACTTAGTCGAAGAGATGAGATAGAACAATCGTCATTTTCCCAAGAACTTAGGTTCGATTATAGTAACGATAAACTTAATGCCACTGGTGGCCTTTTTTACTTTACTCAAGACTTAGTCAGCGAACTTGAGATTACTGTGGGATCCGATTTTAATCATTTTGCCCTTCAAGGTGTACTAGGCGGAAGTTTAAATTCATTATTACAAGGCATAGACCAAGTAAGTGCAATGACGGGCGGCATGCTCCCTCCTTCTGCAACCGCTATCAATGTGGCTAGCTATTCTGCTAACGCAACACAAGATCATAAAAGCTGGGCTGTTTTTGGCCAGTTTGATTACCAACTAACAGAAGAGTTAATAATTACTGCAGGTCTTAGATACACAGATGAAGAAAAGGAAATGCTTAATACTTTCCCATACAGTTATGCCAACGGAAATACCCAACCAACCGATATTACCAGTACTGGAAACCCTGCTTATCCAGCAACTATAGTGCCTGGTAGTTTATTGTATGCTGCGGCGGCAGCTCAACAAGCATTACAGGCATTAGGTTCAGGAAATTTAATACCAGGCACACCAGCATTTATGCAAGCAGCTAGTGCCTTAACACCTTTCCAGAAGGAAGGCTGGTTAGCTCAATCAATTGCGCCAATTTCAGCACTAAAAGCGGATATAAACGAATCATTAAGTGATGACCAAATAACAGGTACCATTAAACTTTCATGGCAAGCTAATAGCGACAGTCTGTTATATGCGTCTTATGGGACAGGTTATAAATCTGGCGGAACCAATACAGAAAAAATTGCCTTAGGACTTGATCCCTTATTTGATGCTGAAACGTCAAAGGCTTTCGAACTTGGCATTAAACAAGATTTTCCAGAGATTAATTTAAGAATTAATGCGGCAGTTCACCGTACGGTTACAGAAGATTTCCAAGCTTCTTCTTTTATCGGTACAGGCTTTACCTTGCAAAATGCCGGCGACCTTAGCGCAACAGGCATTGAAATAGAGTCATTATGGATACCTGTTCAAGGCACAAAAATAAACCTGGCATACGCCTATACAGATGTTACTTATGATGAATTTAACCAAGGACCTTGTTGGTCAATCACCCCTTGGCACACAGGTGAAGTAGATCCAGGGCAAGTTTACTTAGCAAATGGAGCGCCAGCACCTTATTGTGACCGTGCTGATGATAAACCATTTGGTCAACCTAAAGTGTCAGGATCTTTAAGTATTCAACAAGAGCTTATGCTAAATGAGAACTTTTATGCTTATGCCAAGTTGTCTTACGACTATATGGGCTCTATGTATACTGAAAGTGCTAACGATCCGATATCAAAGGTTGATAGTGTTGGGAAGTTGAATGCCCAACTAGTCTTCAACTTTGAAAACTATGATACTCATGTCATCTTATGGGGTCGCAATATCACCGACGAAGATGCGCAAGGTCCACTATCTTATGCAGCGGTGATGCAAACAGGAAAATTGCTTAGCTTCTATAGTGAACCTGCAACTTATGGTATTACAGTCAAAACGCGATTTTAATCGTAAAAAGTCAATAACACCCTAAT
>NZ_BAEO01000028.1 GCF_000314995.1 Paraglaciecola arctica BSs20135
TGAAATTTCACTGTATTACCAGTCATACCTAGATTTCTGGCGATTTCTTTATTAGCTTTTCCCATAGCCAGATCTTTCAACACATCCATTTCCCTTTTGCTTAACGCCATAGTATGAAACTCACCCATAGGTATCAACTCGAGATTTTTATTGAGTTCAACACATGAACGTAAAAAATTAACTTCAAGCAATCTGCCTGAATTTCCAGCGTTTGACTCAATGGCAGTACGCATTAAATCCATGGTGAGAGAAGACATGAGAAAAGGGGTTTTGATCGACTCACTCGCAGCTAACTGCGCAGCTTCGAGTATATGTTCAACACCTGCTTCAACGGCGTTTTGGGAAAAATCCAACATCCCTTTTAAAACAAGTAATCGAATTAAATATAAAGTTGCCCCAATACTGCGAACTATTTCTAACCCAATATCTAAGCGACTTTCTAAATTTTCAGTCTTATAACCGTCTAAATAAGCCGACCCTAAGGAAAGCGTAGTTTCACAAAAAGGTAACCAATTATACCGATAATCCTCTCTATTCAAACATAGCCCCTCTTTAGAAACATCTTCAATTAGAGGTATTATTAAATTGGCATCATGACTAATAAGTGCTGCGGTCAAGCGAAGCGATAATTCTAGTTCGGCTAATCTTTTAATTTGCCTGCTGCGTGCCGTCAAAGTAATTAAATTAATGACTTCCCAAGCGAGTTCTTTGTTTTCGTAAATCCTCAAATTCTCGATTATTGATGTAAAACCTGAAGCGTATATTTCAAACCACCCATCGGTATCACAGGCATTAGATAACAATTCTAACATTTTGACTGGATCCAACTGACTCGGTTCTTGCCAAAAATTTAATGCCTGTATATTAATATCACAATTTGTTTTTAGACGGCTATCAATACCAAAATTGATTTCAGCCATGTTGCCAGCTTCTATTAAATACGCTTGCGCTTTATCTAGATTGGCTTGGTGCAATTCAATTTGACCTAAATGAATACAAAGATAGTTCACACCAAGAATAGATTCGGCTTGGCGCATCTCCTGAATCCCCGCTTGTGCTGCTTTTTTTGCAATTAAAAATTTACCGCAAGCAAGGGCGCATAGAGTGAGGGAAGCCCTTAATATAGCTAGTCCTAGGGTATCTTTTCTATTCAGCTTACTAGCAACACTTTCTAGTTTGGATATTGAGTCAGGTGATCTGTAATCATCTTTATACAGGCTTAAAAGCGAATGAAGTACATAAAAATCTCTTTTCGGTGCTGCAGCTAAACCGACTTCTTCGTCAATTATCTGAATTTTTTTCAGCTGTGCATCTGCCTCTTGAATATTCCCATCTTTCATCATTAGATAAATGTAGGCCAGCCTCACTTGTGGATGGCGCTCAAAATCTTTCATTGAAAAGTTACGCAACAAATTGCGCATCAGGCCGACACCGCCATAAAGAACGAGCTCCCAACCACCAGCTTTCAGGAATAGGGACACTGCTCTGTCTACATCACCAGATAGTTTTGCATGTTTGACAGCTTCATCAATTTGGTTGGATTGTTCAAACCATAACGACGCTTTGCCATGCAGGTCGTAAACCGTTTCCTCACTGTCTCTTTTTAAGTTATTTAACAGTAAATCAGAAAATAAATGATGATATCTAAACCATGTTTCTTCTCTATCAAGAGTGACAATAAGGGATTGGATGTTTTTTGAATCATAAATAAGTTTAGGTACATCATCGATACCAGAAACCGCTTTGGCTAAGCCCACATTAAATTTGTCTAAAATAGAGGTGCAAAGTAAAAACTTCTTTTCTAACGGGGTTGATCGATCGAGGATTTGCTCGGTAAAGTAGCTTACAATATATTGTTGCTTACCACTGAAAAGGTTGACGATTTCCTTGTTGCCTTTATTTGCCACTATCGCTAGCTGGATTGCTACCGCCCAACCTTCAGTCTGATCCAATAACATTTCAGCGCAGTCTTCGCCGTACTCATCGCCCACATAGTCTTTTATTTCTTCTAAACTAAAATATAAAGACTGCTTTTCAACTTCAAATGCTGTGCCATTAACCACTTTAGTGCCAACTTGCATATCTGGCTGTGAACGAGAACTTAGAATAATATGCAGATTAGCAGGGGCGTGTTCTAGTAGTATGGATACGAAGTGGTTTACTTCGGTACTCTCAGCTTGGTAATAATCATCTAAGATCAAGAAAACACTTTCATTAGTGTTAACCAACGCATGAATTATTTTTGACACAATTGAATTTATTGAGAGTTCAACCAGACATTGTTCCGCAGCAAAAGTTAACTGCCCCATATCCACACCCGCTCTATCCAAAGCCATAATCACGTAGCTGGCAAACCGCCTAACATCTGAATCGGAGTAATCCAGTGATACCCAACCGACAACATTGCCTTTTTTTAATGACGTTTGGTACCATTGTGTCAGGACTGAAGACTTGCCAAACCCCGCAGGGGCAGTGATCAGGCCTAAGGGATATTGACTCGCTTCTTCCACACAAGACAACGCAGAACCTCTGTGCATAAGAGAGTTTTTTGTCTTTGGCGGTGACAGCTTTGTCCCAAAGAACCAAGGGGTTGGACTAGAAATTGAGTTGGTCTTTTTAACCATGATTGATTTAACGTAAAGCCCCTATTTTTTATGTGTTAATTACACCTCAATCAGTTTTTTTTAGCAAACCATTTGTCACTTCTAAAGTCATCCTACCTACCCCGCCCCCCCATAAGGGTAGTTGTAAGATTATGACCTAGATTGTAATACTCTAGGTGTCTGACACATTCCTAAGTGGCTGATACACACAAAGAATTCTCACCAATAAATAAAAAGAGAGAAAAGGCATGCTTAATAATTCAAGTTTCCACAAACGCAAAACGTTAATATCGCTTTCCGTCACTGCTGCACTTTTAACGATCCCCCAGAGCTTGATGGCACAAGAGCAAAGCCCACAAACAGAAAACGCTGAGATAGAACGTATTGTGGTTGAATCTAGAGGTAGAAAAGAAACCATTATCGAAGTGCCACTCTCTGAAAAATACTTTTCAGCTCAAGAAATTTCTGACGCAAGAATTAAAGCCGTAGATGACTTTATTGGCCTAACGCCAGGTATCACTATGGCTAACTCACAAGATGCGGGGACAAACTTCATTACCATTCGTGGTGTATCACAAGTACGAAATGGTGAACCACCTGTAGCCGTTATAGTCGATGGTGTATTACAGACGAATGCTCGAAGCTTCGACCAAGGATTATTCGACCTTGAAAGTATCGAGGTTTTACGGGGACCACAAGGAGCACTATACGGCCGAAATGCCACACAAGGTGCCATCATAATTAATACCCAGAAACCAACCGATTATTTAGAAGGTTATGTAGAAGCTGGTATAGGCCGAGGTGATGAATATAAAATTGAAGGCTCGATAACTGGCCCCATCAGTGAAAGTGTGCGATTCAGAGTATCAGGAAATTATACCGACAGTGATGGTATTTTTGAGAATGTCGCCACAGGCCAAAACGTGGGTTTTAAGGAAGAGTTAAACTTACGGGGTCATCTCAATTTTATTGTCAGTGATGAGCTACAAATCGATCTTCGAGCCAGCTACACAGATACCACAGCCGACGCCTTACAATTTTCCTTTCAAGGTGTGACCACTGACCCAACTACAGGTGAAGTGGATGGTTTTACCAACATAAATGATTCAAATGTTGTACAAAGAAGACTGTCTGCCAATAACCTTGGCTTTGATGAGCGTGAAGTTAGCCAATTATCATTGCGAGTAAACTATGAGACAGACTTCGGCACTTTAAAAGCCGTGACTGCCTACGATACTATCGACCAATCAAGTGGTGGTGATCAATTCCCTTACACCGCTAATACCACGGCCAACCCAGGTTTATCTTTTGCCGATGGTACTCAAACACAAAGTGTAGATATATCAACCTTGAGCCAAGATATTCGTTTTGTGTCCAATGATGACCAAACATTCAGATGGATGGTTGGGGCTTACTATTTATCTACCGATCGTTTTATTGCTTCTACTACTGGCCTTGATTTTGGTAACGGTATCATTGCTATTACTAGTACACCTGTTTTAGGCGGAGCAATTAATCCAACAGGCACTTATGCTGCAGATGATAATGAAAATACCGCCTATGCAGGATATTTCAACTTCGCATATGACATAACCGAAGAGCTTGAGTTCTCTTTTGCAGGTCGATATGACCGTGATGAAAGAGAGCAGATAGTGGATCCTCAGCAGGGTGGTTATGACGCTGACGGTAACCTGGCTTTTGCAATCGGCGAAGCCGGAGCAGTCAATAAAGCCACCTTTTCTCACTTCCAACCTAAAGTCAGCCTACGTTACTTGTTAAGTAATGATGCATCTATCTACACCTCTTGGGGTGAGGGTTTCAGAAGTGGTCAATTCAATCAAAACGGTGTTGGTGTTTCAGCAGAAGCACTGGGCTTAACAGGCATACCTGATGTATTAGACAAGGAAGTAACTGAAACTTTCGAAATTGGTTTTAAAGCTGATTTCTTAGGCGGTGATCTAAAGACTGCTGGCGCACTATTTAATACGAATGTTGAAAATGCGCCATTCTACGTATTTGTTGGGGTTTTGGGTGCTCAAGTATTAGTGGGTATTGAAGAAGTCGATATTACTGGTGGTGAACTTGAAGCCGCCTACGCATTCACAGATGAACTTACAGGTTATCTTGGTTATGCCTATGCAGACAGTGAAGTTAAAGAGTATCAACTTGACCCAACCGCCGTGGGTAATAATGCCCCATATGTTCCGAAATCAACCATCAATGCAGGATTACAATATCGTACCAACCTAACCACTAACCTAGACATATTTGCTCGAGCTGATTATGAATCACGTGGTAAGCAATTCTGGGATCCTGCCAACTTGACTGAAAGAGACACAGTCAACTTAGTTAATTTTGGGCTCGGACTCGAAGATGTCGAGGGCACCTGGGCTTTAACAGCGTCAGTTAATAACCTTTTTGATGAAGAGTATAACGCTGAATATGTCACTGGAGGCTTTGCTTTTTCTGCGCCTCCAGCAATATGGCGTCTAGATTTCAGATATAACTTCATAGATTAATCCGTTATAGAGTCTGAAAAATAAACACTTAAATATAGATTTTAAAAATAGGTAAATATATGAAGTTGATACGTGCAGCAAGTGACATTGGTGGAACCTTTACAGATCTTGTCTACTACACAGTAGACGTGAAAAGTGGTCTCGCTACTGACATCAAAGCAGTCAAAACTCATACCACCCCTGCTGAATTTCAGCAGGGGGTCATGGACTCTTTTGACAAAGCCAAAGTAAACCTCAATGAAGTAAAATTTTTCGCTCATGGTTCAACCGTAGTGATTAACGCCCTAACGGAAAGAAAAGGTGTTAAGACGGGTTTAATTACCACACAAGGGTTTAGAGACATACTAGAAATAGCCCGAGGCAATAGACCGGATTTTTTCAACTTACAATATCAAAAGCCCGAGCCTTTTATTCCCAGATATTTACGTCACGAAATCCAAGAGCGTATGGATCATAAGGGAAATATACTAACCCCGATTGATACACAAGATTTGCTCCCCATACTCAAAGCGTTTAAAGAAGAAGGTGTTGAGGCTATTGCCGTATGCTTTTTGCATAGTTATATAAACCCTCTACATGAAGAGTTGGTAGCAACATTTATCAACAAAGAATGGCCAGAGGTGGCGTTAGTTGCATCTCATCAAATATCCAGAGAGTGGCGAGAATACGAACGTACCAACACTGCTGCTCTTTGTGCTTACGTGCAGCCCATTGCCGAAAAGTATTTAACAAAAATGCAAGCTGCACTAAAAGAACGTGAATTTGATGGTTCGTTTTACGTAATGCAATCAAACGGCGGGATCGACACAGTAGACGCGGTGAAAAAAACACCTATATCTATTGTCGAATCTGGGCCAGCCAGTGGTGTGTTAGGTGCTGCTGCGCTGGGCAAACTGATAAATGAAAACAATATCATTGCCTTTGATATAGGCGGTACTACTGCTAAATGTTCACTAATCGACCAAGGAAGGGTCAATATTACCAACCAATATATGATCGAAAAAGATGACTTGTCGGCGGGGTACCCGGTGATGACACCAGTGGTCGATATTGTTGAAATAGGTAATGGCGGCGGCTCCATTGGCTGGGTTGATGAATACGATAAAATGCATGTCGGCCCCCAGAGTGCCGGTGCATTCCCAGGCCCAGTTGCGTATGGCAATGGAGGCACCGAGCCGACAACCACAGATGCCAACTTAATGCTGGGTAGGATCAACCCCAATTATTTTATTGGTGGTGAAATTACTGCTGATATGGAAGCTGTTCGCAAGGCATTTGAAAATTTGGGCAATAAGTTAGGTTTAACTGCAATAGAAGCAGCAAGAGGCGTCATTCAGCTTGCTAACCATAATATGAGCAACGCTCTAAAATTGATTTCAATCAATAAAGGCTATGATCCTAGAGATTTTGCTCTACTCGCTTTTGGCGGTGGAGGGTCTATGCATGCCTGCACGTTGGCAGCTGAGCTCAATATTCCTAAGGTCATCATTCCCGCTAATGCGTCGGTTTTTTCTGCTTGGGGTATGTTGATGTCCGACTTACGCCGAGATTACATTCGTACTCAGCCTGTTACTTTCGGTGTTGAACATGCAAACGCTATTTCGAATACGCTAAGCGCCATGCAATCTGAGGCGATAGAAGCATATGAGAAAGAAGGTGTGCAAAAACAGGATATATATTTCGAACAACTCCTAGAAATGCGTTATACCGGTCAAGAACATACCGTGCAAGTGAACGTTGAGGGGAGCGATATATCTAGCGAATATATAATCAAACTGAAAGCGAATTTTAATTATGAGTACAAGAAAAAGTTCACCTATGAACTCACTAACGCCATAGAATTAGTCAGCTATAAAGTCACCGCCTATGCAAAAGTTGATCGCCCTTCGTTGGCCAAAATCACTTCATCAGGTCTGATCGAAGATGCACTAAAAGAAACCCGTCAGGTTGACTTTGATCGTGCCGGCATACTCGTTACACCTATTTACAATCGAGATTTATTCTTCGCCGGAGCGACTTTTTCGGGTCCAGCGATAATTGAAGAGTCCGGTAGCACCACTGTTGTGTTACCTAATCAGCAAGTGCTTGTTGATGACTACGGAAATCTGCATATAGAGACGGAGGCGACTAACCATGACTAAGCCAAATATTGACCCTATTACCATTGAAATAATCCAAAGTTCAATGAAAGCTATTACCGATGAAATGTTTATCACCATGAGAAAGACGGCGATGAGCTCAGTCATTTACGAAGTACTAGACTTTGGTGTGGCTATGTTCGATAAACATGGTCAACTTGCCAGTTCAGGATCTGGCATTCCCGGATTTATTGGGATGCTTGAACCCGGGGTGCAATCAGTCAGAGCTAAATTTGACGACACATCTATTCATCCTGGCGATATTTTTATCACCAACATCCCCCATAACGGCGGCGTCAGCCATTTAAATGATGTGGTGTTAATATTACCGGTATTTTTTGAAGGTGCCCGTATCGGATGGTTAGCCAACAAAGCCCATTGGGTCGATGTAGGTGGAGCATTCCCCGGCAGTATCAGTGCAGAAGCCACGGAGATTTATCAAGAAGGATTACAACTACCTTGCATAAAAGTCATAGAAAAAGGCAACGTAAATCAGGCAGTAGTTGACATAATGGAGATCAACAGTCGTCAACCGGAAACCACTGTTGGTGATTTTTGGGCCGGTATCGCCTCGATGCGTGCAGGCGAAAAAAGATTTCTTGGTTTAGCCGAAAAATATGGTGCCGACATATTAGATTATGCCATTGCAGACTATATACAGCTGGCTGAAAAAATATCTAGGAAAGCCTTAAATAAACTCCCTGAAGGCGTTTATCATGCCAGTGAAGTCACCGACGACGAATTAGATATTCAAGTCACTATCACTATCTCTAAAGACGAATTTCTGGTTGATTTGACCGGTAATCCGCCGCAACAAGCCAATGCACTCAACGCATCATTTGATGCCACTATGGTTGATGTGCAAATGATATTTAAAGCTATCGCCAGCCCACAAACATTTGCCAACTCTGGTAGTTTTAAACCAGTTCGCTTATTGGTAGACGACGATTCTATGTTCGCGGCTAAATATCCTTCAGCTATGAGCGTTTATTATGAAACAAGCATCATGGTCTTTGATTTATTATGGAAAGCCTTAGCCACAGCAGTACCTGAATCACTTCCAGCGGGTCACTACGCTTCGATCTGTGGGACATTTTTGGGTGGACCACACCCAGACACAGGTGCCGCCCTAGGAATTGTCGAACCTCAAATAGGTGGTTGGGGAGCAAGCAATAGTAGAAACGGCGTGAATGCACTTTATACCGGTTACCACGGCGATACATTTAACGTGCCCGCTGAAGTATCGGAACAAAGAAATGGCATCATGATTGAACGCCTTGAACTGAACGATGAGCCAGGAGGCGAAGGAAAATTTATCGGCGGTAAAGGCATCAAATTATATTATAAAATCCTCGCGGACAATTGGTGGATTACTATGGCTTACGTTAGATCTTGCGTGGGACCATGGGGCATGGAAGGCGGGCTAAGAGGCTCCCATAATTACATCAATGTAGTAAAAAAGGACGGTAAAAAAACACGGTTTAGAATTTGTACCGCATTAACTTTAAATAAGGGAGATGTGATTGAAGTATTTACTGCAAACGGTGGCGGTTATGGAAAACCTTCTGAACGCCCTAAACAAGCTGTGTTGCAGGATATAAAAAATGGTTACATTACCCCTGAACGAGCAAAAGAAGTATATGGGGTTAGCTGACATGTCATTTAACCAACACTTCGCGGTAGAGACCTCTGTTGGTAATTTTGTCATCGAGTTAAAAGTAAAGCAGGCGCCAATAACGTGCGCCTACTTTATTCAACTTCTGTCGAGTGGAACATTAACAAATGGCACTTTATTTCGTGTGCTAACAGACAAAAATCAACAAGCGGCACCTCGCATTAATGTCGTGCAACTGGGTAGTGACAAAAAGTTAGACGAGTTACGCACCACTATTGAACATGAAAGCACATCGATTAGTGGGTTATCCCATAAGAAGTGGTGTGTATCATTAGCTAGGTTCAACCCGGGAGAGGCATATCAGAGCTTTTTCGTTTGTATGCGCGACGAACCCGCGCTCAATTTCGGAGGAACCAGGCACCCAGATGGACAGGGATTTGCTTGTTTTGGCGGAGTAGTTAAAGGATATGAAGTAGTAGAAAAACTATACAAAATAGCCGGACATCAAGAGATGCTTGAACCAGCGATTAATATCGACTCGTACCATTTGGTTAACTAAATAAAACTCGATGTGCACACCTGTTATAACTCCTTAAATAAGAAAATAATATGTCACAAAATTTAGTATCCGATAAAATGCAGCATACCGTTGGAGAATGGTTCACAAAAATACACTTCAACCGCAAGCATTTGTTGATAGGTATGTGCCTATTTATGGCTTTTGCCATCGAGTCATGGGAAATGATGATCCTAATTTACAACAGTGGCGCGATAGCACAAGAATTTGAGCTTTCGACTACTCAAGTGGGCTCCCTTATTTCTGCCTTATTTTTAGGCATGATCCCCGGCGCTTTGTTTTGGGGCAGGTTAATGGGGCAGATAGGGCGTAAAAAAACCTTAATATTAAGTCTTGCTCTGTACGGGATATTCCCTCTCATCAGTGCATTTTCAACCTCTTATGAAATGTTATGGGCGACTCGTTTCTTATGTGGTGTGGTATTAGTCGGCAGCCTAGTGGTCACATTTCCGTATTTCGAAGAAATAGTTCCTGTTGCATCAAGAGGCAAAGCCACGGTTTATCTGTCGTCTGGTTGGCCTGTAGGTGTGTTAATCGCTATCGGTATTACCTTTGCCCTAGAACCAATGGGGTGGCGCGTTATAGTTGGCATGGGTGCATTCACATCACTGTGGGCCATAATCATCTGGAAATTTGTCCCAGAATCACCTTATTGGTTAGCAGAAAAAAATGATGCTGATGGTGCTGCACAATCCATAACCATTCTTTGTAACGGGCAATTCAATAACCCTCAAGTGATATTAGAAACACAGCATTCATCTCCATCTGGCAACTTATTAGATTTATTTAAAGGAGCTGTAGCTAAAACCACATTTTTACAAATAACCATCAACTTTTGCTTTTCTTGGGGCTACTGGGCCATGGCCAGTTGGATGCCACTATTACTCAGTAAAAAAGGACTCAGCACACCTGAAGGTTTGGGATTTTTGGCCATATCTGCGTTATTTATGTTCCCCGGATATATATCCGCCAGTTATTTAACTGGGAAATTTGGAAGAAAAAAAATAATGGTGATTTACGTGTTTATGGCCGCTATTGCAGGATTTGCCTTGGCTAAATCAACCAATGTTAATGAACTATATTTTTGGAATTTTACTTTATCGTTCTTCAGCCTCGGCGCTTGGGGTGTATGGAATACATGGTTAGGCGAAGTGTACGATACTCGAAATAGAGGAAATGGTACCGCCGTAGGTGTGGTATCTCAGCGGGTTGCTAATTCTATTGCACCGATAGTCATTGGCTCGATTTTAGCCAGCAGTAGCTTTAATTTCACCGTAGCCTTTATTTCGATGTTTTTTATATTAACGTTAATCGCGACCTTATTTTTAAAGGAAACAGAGGGTGTTTCCTTAAAATAAGTACCCACAGTTTTAATCGTGATGACACACAAAGATGTTAATAATAGGAGAATCAATCATGCCACGCGAATGGGTAATTGATAGCTACTATGGTTTGAAGGCCTGCGTTTAACAAACTGCTCTGCCGAAGAACCAGGACCAACAGAAGTCCGCCTTAGAATAGAAGCTTTTGCTTTAAACTTCAGCCTAAAGTAGTCAGAAGTTAAGTCTTCACAACTATTGATAATTATTAATGAAAAAGCTGGGAAAACCAGCTTAACATCGCTGTTTATCAATTAGTTAAATCGATTTAATGTGAAAGACCCCCACATCAGCTTCTATCACTTCCACCTTAGTACCAGAGACCAAATGTTCACTGGCAATTAGTTTCCAGTCGATACCTGAATAGCGATATACAGGTGTCAATTCAGGGGCGACATCTTCTACTAATACAAAGCTATGACCTACTAAATCACTTTTAGCTTTTGTTGTGTCCACCTTAGCTTGCATATTTTTTAAAGGTTTCCATAACAAAACAGCTGATAATGCCGTTAGAACACCAGTGCTAAGCATTGCCGATAACAAAGTATCTGGGATAATACCCACATATAATAAACCTGAGGTTACCACTGCGGCGCAACCGACAAAAAACAGTACAAAGGTTGAGAAACCCAGTACCGCAATTTCAATTGCTAACAGAAGAATGCCGAGAATGAGCAAACTTTCAGCTAAATTATTGAATGCCCAATCCATAGATTACCCCTTATTTAACTGATTAATAATGGTCATGGCTTGTGCCACTACACCTGCTGCTTCTGTGGAGCTATCAGGTAACAATACAACTGAAGACTCTTTGGCAATGGCATGTTTTGCTTCAATGGCTTTAGTGGCCAAATCAAGCTGAATGGCTTTTTGCCCTTCTTCTGTAGCTGCAGCTTCACCCACTTGACGCAATGCTTCTGCTTGTGCGGTGGCCACTGCAACTATTGCTTTTGCTTCGCCTTCAGCTCGCAGAACTTGTTCTTCTTTGTCGGCTTCAGCGGCCAAAACAACTGAGGCTTTTTCACCCTCTGCACGGTTAATTGCCGCTTGTCTGTCACCTTCAGATTCTAAAATTTGTGCTCGTTTCACCCTTTCGGCTTTCATTTGCGCTTCCATGGCTTCCATCACAGATTGCGGCGGCACAATATCTTTGATCTCATAACGAAGTACCTGAATACCCCAAGGGCCAGCCGCTTCATTAATGGCCGAAACAATATTAGTATTTAGCACATCACGCTCTTCGAAGGTTTTATCCAATTCCATTTTACCTAACTCAGAACGCATAGTAGTTTGCGCTAATTGAGTGACTGCAAATTCGTAATCGTCTATTCCATAGGTTGCTTTATAGGGATCAAGCACTCGAAAATACAAAACACCGTCCACTGACAGAGAGATATTATCTTTAGTAATGGCGCTTTGTTCAGGTACGTCTACGGCTTTTTCTTTTAACGAGCGATCCGCAGAAATACGGTCGATAAAAGGTATAATAAAATTTAAGCCAGCTTCTTTAGTTGACTGAAATTTACCAAAACGCTCAATCAGATAAGCACGGTTTTGTGGAACAAACTTAATGGAGGTTTTGAGGAGCACCACCACAAACACTAAAACGAGAGTTTGTGCGGTAAAAATATAATCGAGTAATACTTCCATAACTGACTTCCTTATTCGACACGGCTATAATCGCCGCAATTTAAGATATATGGCCAAACTAGGCCATTTTCAAGCTTTGTTGAGCCACTAGTTTAGCCAAGCATAACTGAATTTCATAAATACTGAACGTTCATTTTTGGTTAAAGTGGTTTGCACATCATCTTGATAGGCAGAGTCTGAATTGTCGTCACAAAACTCTTTATATAAGTCAATTGGATATAGAGTATCAGAGCGCAATATTTGCGCTCGAAAGGTGACTTTATCCGTTAGCTGATATTTAGTATCAATGCCATTAATGTAGTTGTAATAACCTTCTGCATCACGCACAGTCTCGGTCCAGCCAATTGACAATTGCTCAGATAAATCATAACGATAACGTAGCGCTAAGTTGATTGACTGCTGTTCAACATTAGCAACACTAGAGCCCAAGTTACCGGGGGCCCAAAAAGTTGTAGATCCATCATTGGCAATAAACAAACCGAAAGTATGTTGATCAATTCACCCAGTCACTTCGACGAGTTACATTTACTCCTAAGTTTCATATCAATCTGAATCTTGCGTGGCAACCACAACCTTATTACGTCCAGCATGTTTAGCTTCATATAGAGCTTTGTCAGCGCTGGAGAACGTGTGGCTAATGGATCTATCAGGGTGAAATTGTGCCACACCAATACTAACAGTCACGCGACCAACAGTTGCAAAATCATGCTGCGCTACCCCCTCCCTTATCCTTTGCGCCAATACTTCAGCAACTGCTAATTCAGTGCCATTAGCTATGGCTAAAAATTCTTCACCGCCCCACCTACCAATAGTATCGTCGGGCCGTAAACTATTTTCTATACATTGAGTCAGTTCGCGCAATATGTCATCACCCACTAAATGCCCGTGGGTATCATTTATTGCCTTAAAGTGGTCAACATCTATCAACAGCAATGAAAACGCCGAGTAATCTGTAGCCATAGTATTTAACTTGCGTTGCAACATACGCCTGTTACCTATGCCCAACAAACCGTCAATGTTGGCTGCTTTTTCCATTTTTTCTGCACGTAGGTTTGATGCGTCTTTGGTCATTTTAAGTTTGACTATGCCAAACAGACAAAAAATGCAAACTCCCTGTGAAAATGCGGCATTGAGCAGTAAAGCTTGCAATACAGTATTTTCAAGCTCAAATACATCGGCATGAGCCAAAAATAACATTAACAACATTAAGCAATAAATACCTATAGCACTCAAAATCGCTTGTTTGTTAGACAAAAATAAAAACGACACTATATAAATAATGGGCACCCACTGCAGCGTTGAGGCTATGCTGTAAATGGTGCCAGAATTAGCAGCTTGTAAAAAAGTGATAACGGTAAGAGAAAGCAGATACAAGGTTAAATAGATAAAAGTAAAAACACGAGCAATATGGGGGTTTTTAGCAAAATAACTCAGCCAAAAACAAATAGGCAATACTACAAGACTAATTATATAACCATAACGATCGTAATCAAAAATCACATCTAGGCTTTCCTCTATAGCCCAGACAAAACATATGGCAACCATCACGACCAATAACACTAAGTTAAAAATTTTGTCACTGTTATTAACTAGCGTCTTTAGTTTTCGTAAAATCAAGCATCTACCTCCGTAGCCAAGAAAACTCAACTTTTCAAAGGTTAGTTCAAATTTAACTCACGAGTCATGTTTTCGTTTTTATCGCGATGCACAATGATGTTGTCTTCAATTCTAATTCCACCAAAAGGGCGCAAACTATCGACTACATTCCAATTAATATATTTGGATTGTTCGCTGCTTTTTAAATCTGCCAATAAACTGTTAATAAAATATAAACCCGGCTCAATGGTAAAGACTTGTCGTGCTTCTACGGTACGGGTATTTCGCAGAAATGGATGAGCTTGTGGAGCTGGATGAGGCGTACCCCTGTCATCAGAAACATATCCGCCCATATCGTGAACTTGCAAGCCCAAGAAATGACCAATACCATGAGGGAAAAACGTACTAACAATACCCGATTCAACTACATCATTAGTGGCTAAATTCACAATCCCAGTGTCACATAAAAGTGCTGCGACTTGGTGGTAAGCACTGTTTTGGATCTGCACATAAGACACGCCTGGTTTTAACTCTTGCACACATTGTTGAGTAATTTTATGCATAGACTCGATCAAGTCTGCAAACACTCCATTTTCTCGAGCATAAGTGCGAGTAATATCAGCGGCATAACCATTAAAACTTGCCCCAGCATCAATTAAGAATGAACGTGAATGCTCAGGCACTTCAGTCGCTACATCGGTGTAATGCAATATTGATGCGTTTTCATTTAACGCAACAATATTATTATAGGGGACTTGGTTATCACTTTGCCTAACGGCACAAAGATAGGCCAAATTAATATCAAATTCACTTAGACCCTGTTCAAACGCAATTTTTGCTGCGCGATGTCCATCAACGGCTATTCGATTCGCCCCGCGCATACACACTAATTCATAATCGGTTTTATAGGCACGTTGATAATGAAGATAATGCATCACTCTATCTGGATTAACTAAGTCAAAACCCAAAGCCTTTGCTACTTCTATATATTCGCCTATATAGGCATATTTACTTTTATCAAAAGGAAGGTGTTTTTCCACCGCATCCGCTTGAGTGAGTAATACTATATCGAACTGCTGTGCCCAAAAATCGTTTGGCTCATCAGGTACTTTATGCCAGAAGTCTTTGGGCCTATAAAATACCAGTTTAGGTTTATCAATGCCGTTTACAATCAGCCAACAATTCGGATTATCGATAACTGGCAACCACGCCTTAAACTGTGGATTCACTTTAAAAGGGTAATTATTATCGTCTAAAAATAACCGTTTACCTTGTCCCGAATGGATGATCAAACCGTCAATGCTCTCCCGCTGAATGGCTTCACGGGTTCGGCTTTGTAACTCAGAAATATGTTGTGGGTAGGTTTGGGCTAATTGTTCTATTTGGGCTAACGGGGCTAGAAGTGACATACCAGGCTCTTATCAAATAATATAACCATAGAATAACATAAGGTTAGCGGTTGTTGACCTATTGTGTTGGAGGTCTACCTAACTTTTGGGTTGTATTTGCATAGTAGCCAGATCCTTAAACAAATTCTCGCTGCTTCCTAAATGTTGGCGATATATTTGTTGATAAGCCAGCACTGCCTTAACGTAATTACGGGTTTCTTTATAGGGAATAGTTTCAATCCATAAGTCCAAGGGAATATTTCCTTTTTCAGGTAACCACTGCTGTACCCTGCGCCAACCGGCATTATAAGACGCGGTGGCTAGAATAGGATTATTATCCATTTTGTCCATTAGGTAACGCATATACTGAGTACCTAATTCAACATTTCTATTAGGATTAAATAGGCTGTTTCTTTTAACTTTTTCTTTAGAAAGATAACGTGCGGTACCCGGCATGACTTGCATCAAACCCAACGCCCCTGCATGAGAAGCGGCATCAGGCATAAAAGAACTTTCACGTCTGACAATTGCATATGCCCACGCAACATCAATATTATTTTTCTTAGCATTACTTTGTAGTTGGCTATCAAATGGCATGGGGAAACGTCGGCTCAAATCATCCAGATAACCAGATCTGGAAAAACCAAAAATAGCTTGATCATGCCAATTATGCTGACTAGCCACTACAGCTGCAGTTATCTTTTGCTGTTTTGTTAATTGGCTTTGTAAAAATATCCACTCTCGCCTTGCACTAAGGTTACGGCCCAACGCTCGGAACTCAAATGCTCTTTGTGCAGCAGGCAGTGCCGCTAGTTCATCCAAATCGCCTTGCGCGATCAGCAGTGGATTATCATTTAAACTCGCCATTTCAGATAGTTGTCCGCTGGCCAAAAAACCATAATAGTGGCGTTGTTTGGCTAATTTATGCAAACCCTTATCAGCTAATTCATCGGCACCTACTTTCTCATAAGCCCGAGCTTTCCAATATTGAAACACATTGCCATCGGCTATTTTGTCAGGCACAAAGTTTATGACATCTAACGCCTGCTGCCAGTTTCGTTGCCTTAACACATGGGCTAAATGCCATCGTAGTAATTCTGCATCAGGCTCAAAATTTGCCGCTTTTTCCAACCAAACATCGGCTTGTTGGTGATCTGCTAACGCTAAAAAAAATCGCAAATCGGTGAGATATTTGTTTTAGTTGGGGAGCTGAAAACGTAAATTTATTCGACAGTTTTTCCCAACTACGTAAGGCTAAATCTCGGTCATTACTGATTAACCGCTTTAACCCGTAGACCAGTATCTCAGTTTCTTTCTCTGGATATTTAGCCGGAAATTTAGATAAGCGAGATACTTGGCTGGGCAAACGACGCACCTCTAACCAAAGATCAGCCAAATATTGTTGTTCTTTGGGCAGCAAGGTTTTCAAATAGGGGATAAGCGTGTGATTGCCACCATCAGCCGCTAAAGATAACCTTTTCCATACGAGCTCTGGTGTGCGCTTACCAGCTTTTTGCCATTGCTTAAATAATCCGTCACATTCATTAGGCTGTGATTTACCTACCACCCACAGGTTTTCTGCCAGCTCAAATGCTTGTGCATTAGTCAGATCTTTCTGCAGTAATATTTCTGCATACGTACAATTCAATGGGGTGTTACCCATATCCCGATAAAAATGGCTAAACAATTCAGGTTGATTTTGTTTAGCCAAATAAACTAACCACTTTTTGCGTAAAGGTCTATCAAGGGGAGAAGATTCATATTTGGCTAAAAAACTTTCTATTTGTTTCTTATTTGCCATAAAAGGAAACTTAGTTAGGGTTCTTAATTCAACGTAGGGCTTTAGAGGATAACCCTCTAATTGTTCCATCAATTTCTTAAAGGCACCGCTATTTGGGTTGTGTGCGAGCCGCTCAGCTTTAATAAAAAGCGCACGTTGCTGCTCACGATCAAGTGTAGGCGTTGCCAGTACAGCCTGAGTAAACAAACTACTAGCGATTAGGAAACAAAAAAAATATCGAATGCTCACAAATTCCAAAATATATAATGAAGGGCCAACTAAAGTGTAGACCCGATACTAACAAACTTGTTTGCGGATAAATGCGTGTATTTTAAATAATTATTATTTTAACTGGCATGACCAGTTGAATTGATAATATTTACCCGCATGTTAAGACTATGACCTATTTTGTTGAAAGTTGTTAAAACTTAGGTTGCTCTTTCAAATAGTTTTAACAACAATTCATATGGATCTGTATTCGGAGGGCCATGGCCTCCTCCCAACCCACGCTTTGGCGATAGCCACAGGAGATGATAATGATATACGAAGGTAAAAGCCTCACGGTTAATTTGCTGCAAGATGGCATTGCAGAATTAGTATTTGATGCCCAAGGTTCGGTAAATAAATTCGACCAACAAACTGTTGCAGACTTAGATGCTGCAACTCAGGTACTTGCTGCCAATGCTGATGTAAAAGGTGTATTGGTCCGCTCAGCAAAATCTACTTTTATTGTAGGTGCTGATATCACCGAATTTACTGGTTTGTTTGATATGCCAGATGAAGAAGTGTTGGCTTGGGTCGGCAAAACCTCCCAAGTATTTGACCGTTTTGAAGACTTGCCTTTTCCCACTATCGCGGCCGTCAATGGTTTTGCACTAGGTGGCGGTTGTGAAATGACCTTAGCTTGTGATTTTCGAGTGGCTGATACCACTGCTAGCATAGGTTTGCCTGAAGTGAAGCTAGGCTTAATGCCAGGCTTTGGTGGCACAGTCCGCCTACCTCGACTAATTGGTGCCGATAACGCACTAGAGTGGATGACCACTGGCCGCGACCGTAAAGCAGCAAAAGCCTTAGCTGAAGGTGCTGTTGATGCAGTAGTTGCACCAGAAAAGCTAACTGAAGCAGCCATGAGCATGCTTAAAGATGCAATCGCAGGCGACTTTGATTGGCAAGCTCGCCGAGCAGAGAAAAAAGCCCCACTGCAACTCAATCAAAACGAAGCCATGATGAGCTTCTCAACTGCCAAAGCTATGGTTTTTGCACAGGCTGGCAAACATTACCCAGCGCCCCATATGATGGTAGAGACAATATCAAAAGCAGCAGGTCTTGATAGAGACGGCGCACTAAAACTAGAAAACCAAGGTTTTGCTAAATTAGCGAAAACCGATGCTGCCAAAGCTCAAGTGGGCATATTTTTGGCTGATCAGTTAGTTAAAAGCAAAGGTAAAAAACAAGCCAAAGCCGCTAAGAAAACCATTAAACAAACAGCTGTGTTAGGTGCAGGCATTATGGGTGGTGGTATCGCCTACCAGTCTGCGGTGAAAGGCACACCAGTAATAATGAAAGACATTAACCAAGCCGCATTGGACTTGGGTTTAAAAGAAGCCGCAACTATTTTGGGCAAAGGCATGCAGCGCGGTAAAGTTAATGCAGCCACAATGGCTTCAACATTAAATAACATTGTGCCTACCTTAGAATATTCAGCCATTAAAGACGTCGACTTAGTAATTGAAGCGGTAGTCGAAAATCCTAAGGTCAAAGGTATCGTTTTAGCCGAAACAGAACAGCATGTATCTGATGACACTATTATTTGTTCTAACACCTCGACCATTTCTATTAACCATTTAGCCAAAAGCTTAAAGAAACCAGAACGTTTCTGTGGCATGCACTTCTTTAACCCAGTGCACAAGATGCCTTTAGTTGAAATTATTCGTGGCGAAAAGACCTCAGAAGACACTATCTCAGCAGTAGTAGCAGCCACCTTAAAAATGGGCAAAACACCCATTGTTGTGAACGACTGCCCAGGCTTTTTAGTTAACCGTGTATTGTTCCCATACTTTGCTGGTTTCAGCAGATTAATCATGGATGGTGCTGACTTTGTTGCCGTTGATAAAGTCATGGAGAAAATCTTTGGCTGGCCAATGGGTCCTGCGTTTTTGCTTGATGTAGTGGGTATGGATACAGCTGACCATGCGTCTAGCGTAATGTCTGACGGCATTCCAGAACGCATGCAAAAAATTGCTAATGATCCTGTTACTTTATTATACAAAGCTAACCGTTTAGGTCAGAAAAATGCCAAAGGTTTCTATAATTTCAGTTTAGACAAACGTGGACGCCCAGCTAAAGTGGCTGCGCCAGAAGCCTATGAATTATTTGCACCGCATTGCGCAGAAAAGCGTGACTTTGATAAAGATGAAATCATTGCCCGGGTAATGATCCCTATGGCCAATGAAGCCATTCGTTGTTTAGAAGAAGGTATTGTTGCCAGTGCAGCAGAAGCCGATATGGCACTACTTTATGGCCTAGGTTTTCCTCCCTTTAAAGGCGGCATATTCCGCTATATAGAGACAATGGGCTTAGCCAACTTTGTAGCATTAGCCGATAAATACGCTGACCTAGGTCCGGTTTATCAGATTTCTGATGGTGTGCGCGAAATGGCCGCATCAAACAAATCATATTTTGCGCTGTCTTTATAACAATTCATTAGGAGAAGATCATGAAAGAAGTCGTAGTAGTAGATTGTATACGCACACCTATGGGTCGCTCTAAAGGCGGTATTTTTCGCAATGTGCGCGCAGAAACCTTATCTGCACACTTAATGTCAAAATTGGTTGAACGTAACCCAAACCTTGATCCTAATGATATAGAAGACATCATTTGGGGCTGTGTACAACAAACCAAAGAACAAGGGTTTAATATTGCCCGTAATGCTCAACTGTTAACTGATATCCCTCGCTCAACAGGTGCGGTAACAGTAAACCGTTTATGTGGCTCATCTATGCAAGCTTTACATGACGCCACCAGCGGAATTATGTCGGGTCGTGGGGATGTGTATATGATTGGTGGTGTTGAACATATGGGCCATGTGCCTATGGATTTTAATATAGACTTCCATCCAGGCATAGCTAAACACACAGCTAGAGCATCAGGCAGTATGGGTATGACAGCTGAATTGTTAGGTCGTCAAAATGGTATCACCCGTGAAATGCAAGATGCCTTTGGCGCACGCTCACACCAACGAGCTAACAAAGCAACACTCGAAGGCCGCTGGGCAAGCGAGATTGTCGCCACACAAGGTCATGACGTAGACGGTATTTTAAAATCTATCAGTGTTGATGAAACTATCCGTCCAGACTCTACAGCAGAGTCTATGGCAGCCCTTAGGCCAGTATTTGACCCAGTCAATGGCACCGTCACAGCAGGCACATCCTCTGCCTTATCAGATGGCGCATCTGCTATGTTGATTATGTCTGCTGATAAAGCCAAGGCTCTCGGGTTAACGCCACGAGCTAAAATTCGCGCTATGGCAGTGGCAGGTTGTGATGCAGCTATTATGGGCTTTGGTCCAGTACCAGCCACTCAAAAAGCACTGAAACGTGCTGGCATGACTATGGCCGATATCGAACTAGCTGAATTCAACGAAGCCTTTGCTGCACAAGCCTTATCTTGTATCAAACAGCTAGGTTGGATTGATAGTTACGACGACAAAGTCAATTTGAATGGTGGTGCAATTGCACTTGGTCACCCACTAGGTTGTTCTGGTTCGCGGATCTCAACTACTTTGATTAACTTAATGGAAGACAATAACAAATCTGTCGGTCTTGCCACTATGTGTATTGGGTTAGGTCAAGGTATAGCAACTATATTTGAACGTGTTTAACTAATTCAAAATTCTAGTTAAATAAAGCACTGCTTCTAATAAAAGCAGTGCTTTTTTTTGTGCCATTTTTTATATCAATCACCAGTAGAACTAATTAGGAATGCTCAAATTACCTTTCCTAGTGATATAAATCGGCAGTGCAAAAGTACCCACATCTAATTTAACTTTTAGTGTGTAGCCTACAGGTGTTTCCCGAGGTTTCATTAGATCAGCAATTAATCTCATACTCCCAAACAAATCTGCTTGTGCCTTTAGTTTTATGTCTTCTTCGCCATAAGCTGGCACTATGGGAAGTTGACTAGCCACACCAGACAATATTTGATTGCCCTCAATACTGGCAGTGTATGACAGTCCTTTTAAATTCAGTGAGAAACTATTTGGATTAAGCACTCGCAAACCGATTTCAAAAGTGGGGTTTATACTACCACCTGGCAGAATTTTGAAAGAATGAACACTCACCTGAGGCTCTTCAAAATTAGGAGTTAAGGCCGCGCATGCCGATAAGATAATAGTAGCGATGAACGCTATCAGTGGTTTTGTAATGAGTTTCATGGTGTTTCTCCTTTAACATTTTAAAAAATTTAACGTTAAAGCTGGATGGCACCAAGCATACATTAATAATTCATAACAAACTGGCATGTCTTAACACACCCGTTTAAATATTCTATTTGTAGAGCGAAGCTTTTTGTTTAATCACTTGAACTAAGCGTTGCTTAACATGAGGTGTAAGGCCAAGACTGATTAAAAATGATGAAAACGCAGAGATAAATATAATACTCTTGAGGATTTTCACACCAGTGAACAACATAGTTAATACCAAAATCGCAGCATAAGCTAAACCAATCATCCCTAAAAACAGACACAAGCCTTTTAAATCTTTGTTCACAATTATCCCCTCTGTTAATAATCAATCATGGCTTACTCACATAGATAGATCATTAATTAAAATGTAACTGGATTTATCAACAGCCAACTGAATTAGTTGGCTCATTATTTACAATCAGGCTAAATGCTGTTTAAAAAACGCCAAGGTTCTGGTCCAAGCAAGTTCAGCGGCTTTAGGATCATAACGACTAGTGGAATCATTATGGAAACCATGCTGAGTGTTGGGATATACATGTGCAGTGTAATTAACCTTATTAGCTTTTAACGTAGCTTCGTAATCAGGCCAAGTAGCGTTAACACGTTTATCGTTTTCAGCGAATTGCAGCATAATTGGCGCTTTAACATTTTTAACTAAATCACCACCTGCAGGTGTACCGTAAAAAGGTACTGCGGCATCGATAAGTTCTGGCGCCGTAGCAGCGAGCATATTGCTTACATAACCGCCAAAACAAAAACCTACTACACCTAGTTTGCCATTTCCTAGAGCATGTTTTTTCAAATAACTGGCTGCAGCTATAAAGTCTTGGTCAATTTTTTCTCTGTCCATACTGCGTTGCATGGTTCGCCCTTCATCGTCATTACCAGGGTAGCCACCGAGTGGGAATAAGGCATCCGGTGCAAAGGCAATAAAGCCTTGTTTCGCTAATCGTCTTGCTACGTCTTTCACATAGGGATTAAGACCGCGGTTTTCGTGCACCACCAAGACCATAGGGGCGGTGCCGCTGATGTTGTTTGGAACCACTAAATATCCCTGTCCTTTGGCATAGCCTTTTGGTGAGTCAAACTCTTGATAAGTGGCTTTAATATCTTGATCATTAAAAGACACTTGTTCTGCCAATGCATAATCTGGAGTCAGTGCACTGCTTACCGCTCCTAAGGTTAAACCCGCAACCGAAAGAGAGCCTAAACGGCTTAAAAAAGTGCGGCGGTCGATATCACCATGAGCATAATCGTCATACCAGTCAAAGGCTTGTTGGGGAATTTTTTCTGGTGAAATATGTGACATAAGGCACTCTCTGGCAGGCAATGAATTGAGTCTTAACTATCTTAGTATAAAAGTTATAACAAAGATCGCTTATCCAAAGAATTTTTTTGGACAAAAGTCTCTTAATTATAATCATTGTTAAGCAATTTTTGATTACCTACCAAACTGTTCAAACGCCTAGGAAACATCTCGCCTACAGCCTGTTTACATAACCAACTCAAGTCGTAAAGATTATGCTACTTAAGCACCTTAGTCGCCTTCGAAGTGATCTGTCTACTGCTCTAACAATATAAGCCTAAATCTGTAGAATCCGCGCCTCTCCTTATCAGAGTAATTTTTAGCCAATTATTTATATAGAGGTATGGCAGTGAATTTTCCTAAACACAGGTTTTATGAAGACGTATTAGCACTTTTTTGTGCAGGGGTATTAGTGTCCTTCGGTGTGGTGTTATTTGGCACACATAACCTATTGACTGGCGGCACAGCCGGTATAGCTATTATTGGCACCCACCTCGTTGATATGAACTTCGGAGTGTTATTTTTCTTGGTTAATATACCCTTTTATTTCATTGCTTGGACACAATTGAGTAAACGATTCACTATCAATACATTTATTTCAGTCTCTATGGTGTCCATCATGACTGAGCAAATAGGGCATTTGATTAAGATTGAAAGCATTCACCCGATATTTGCGACAGTAGCTGGCGGCATGTTGATTGGTGTGGGTTTATTGATCATGTTTAGGCATAAATCTAGCCTTGGTGGTTTAGGAATTTTAGCCTTGTATCTACAGAACAAATTTAACATTCGCGCTGGTAATTTTGGGTTATTAGTCGACTCAATAATTTTAGTTTCGTCGTTATTTATTTTCAGTTTCGATATTGTGATTTTGTCTGTGATCGGTGCTATCACTTTAAATTTATTAATAGCTGTCAATCATAAACCAGGTAGGTATCAAGCCTATTTAGAGCCTAAAAAGTCCAAAAATAAAGACGCGACATTAAAGGTTATTAAAAGTAGCTGAGTTATACCCTAAATAAAAAAGGCCCAAAACACTTTAATATGTTTTGAGCCTTCGACTTTAATGCACGCTAAAAATTAAGTCTTATCCTAAAGCACGTAACATCCAAGCCGTTTTTTCGTGGATCCGCATTCTGTCAGATACCAAGGCTGCAGTAGATTCATCATCTGCTTTCTGGGCGCTAGATAACACTTTGCGGCAGGTTTTTACTACTGCTTCATGGCCAGTTAATAATATTTTGACCATTTCTTTGCCAGTAGGCACACCATCTACTTCTTGAATTGAACTCAGTTTAGCAAATTCTTTATAAGTACCCGGTGCTGCCACATCTAGAGTTCGGATACGCTCAGCGATATCATCAACCGCCAAAGCCAACTCGGTATAGTGTTCTTCGAACATTAAGTGCAATTCTCTGAATTGGGCACCTGTGACATTCCAATGAAAATTATGGGTTTGCAGATACAAAGTGTAAGAATCGGCTAACAGACACTTTAACCCTTGAGCGATTACTTCTCTGTCTTGTTCGTTAATACCAATATTAATATTACTCATTATTTGTTCCCTTGTTATATTGAGAATGTTGATAAAGAATAGGCCTAATGAGGCTTGATGGCTAATGAAGTTTATTAAACAACATAATCGATTTAACTAATTGATATAGATCAACCTAACAGATTATTCATATTAACTCGCAAACAACTGATGAATATCTTGAAACGCCTTAAATTCTAAAGCATTGCCACTAGGATCAAGAAAAAACATAGTCGCTTGCTCACCAACTTGCCCCTCAAATCGTATATGCGGTTTAATAACAAAATTTATACCCTTAGCTTCAAGATTTTTTGCTAATTGTTGCCAATCTTGCCAAATCAGTACCATGCCAAAGTGTGGTACTGGCACGGCATGATTATCCACTTGATTATGTTTAGGCAAACTTGGCATCTCGCTCACTAGATGAGTCACCAACTGATGTCCAAAAAAATTCCAGTCAATCCACTGCGCACAACTGCGGCCTTTTTGGCAACCCAACAAGCCTCCATAAAAGATTTCGGCTTGTTCTAAATTTATTACGGGTATAGCTAAATGGAAGGCAGTGAGCGACATTTTTAGATATTCCTATATAAGTTTTTTCAAAAGCTTAAATTTCTTACTCGTAAAAGGAGGATACCGTAACGGCACATCAAACCAAAAACTGCGTTTCATCACTGTTTTTAAGTGACTAAAATTATCAAAACCTATTTTCCCATGATAAGCACCAGTACCGCTGCTACCTACACCGCCGAAAGGTAAATTAGGATTGGCAGCAAACATAAATCCATCGTTAATACACACCATGCCCGCACTGGTTGAGGTTAACACTTGCTGTTCGAAGCTGGAGTTTTTACTGAATAGATACAAAGCTAATGGTTTTTCTCGCGCGTTTACATAGGGTATTGCCTGACTAATATTATCCATTGTGATTATCGGCAATATAGGACCAAAAATTTCTTCTTGCATAAGAGGACTGTCGGAGCTGGGGTCAAGCACTATGGTAGGTTCGATGTACTTGTTGGCTAAGTCGTGAGTACCACCAAACACAACATTTTGATCTTCCAAATACTTGATAATACGCGAGCAATGACGCTCACTCACTATCCGTCCATAATCTTTAGACGTCACTACATCAGCACCATAAAATTCGGCGATTTTATTTTTAATCGCATCTATAAGCTGCGGTGCAAATGACTTTTCAACTAACACATAATCAGGGGCAACACAGGTCTGCCCTGCATTCATCCACTTACTCCAGACTATTCTGGCAGCAGTGACATCTAAGTCGGTCGAACTATCAACGATACAAGGACTTTTTCCTCCAAGCTCCAGAGTGACAGGCGTGAGAAACTCAGCGGCAGCACGCATCACTATTTTTCCGACTACTTCTCCACCCGTATAAATAATATGGTCAAATTGATGTTTTAGTAGTTCAGTAGTTTCTTTAACTGCCCCTTCCACCACATCAATAGCGTCATTGTCCAAATATAATGAGACCATTTTTGCCACCAATTTAGACATATTGGCCGATAGTTCCGAAGGTTTAATAAGAGCACAATTTCCTGCAGAAACAGCCGCTACAAGTGGAGATAACACCAGCAACAACGGGTAATTCCAAGCGCCAATGATCAAAATGGTACCTAGAGGCTCAGGTAATATATAACTCTTACCAGGCTGGGCGATAATGGGTGTTGAGACCTTACGTGGCTTCATCCATTTTTTGAGATGTTTAATTGAATGGTCAACCTCGCTTACCACTCCACCTAACTCAGCGGTCCAAGACTCCATATCACAGCGACCTAAGTCTTTTTGCATAGCTGTAAAAATATTATCTTGTTGCTCGAGTACCATTTTTTTTATTTGTTGGAGCTGCTCGATACGCCAAGCCAATGCTTTAGTGCTGCCACTGCTAAAGGTGTTTTTAAGTGATTGAATTTTAGGTGCAATATCTGCGACTAAAGTAGGAGTAAATTCTGTGGTTTGAGTGTTAGTTTGCATTGGATACCTTTGGTCATTTTATGCATACAATAGCTTATCCTATAAAAAGCCATGAGGATCACTCTAGGGTCGAATTAATTTTATACAAACCCTCAAGGTCGTCCACCACTAGAATATTTGTTTGATTCACTAGCAAAAACCCATTATGTTCAATAAATTAGTGCTACCACAAAAAAAGAATCTATTAACATTCTACAACTTTCAGCCGTTATAAAAGTCAGACGTTATCAGGAAATATATGATGCAAATAATTCGCTCGCAGGTAAAAAATAAAGTTTTATTGCTATTGCTTGGTGCGATGTCGGTCATTCTGATTACAGTGTTTATTGGATTTACGTCGATAAAAGACGCGACGTCTGACTATGGAGAGAGTGTTAATGAAGAGGCGATAATCATGTTAGAAGTCGCTGATTTAAATATAAGGTTTAAGACTCAAGTTCAAGAATGGAAAAACACTTTAATTAGAGGTAACGATCCACAACAACTTAGTAAATATTGGGGCCGCTTTAACACAGCAGCCACAGAGATCCAAAAGCGCTACCAACATTTATTACAGACGATGCCAAACAACAACTCAGCTAAGCAACATGTTCAAAAATTCGCCCAAAGTTATCCGGATATGCTAAACACGTATCGCGCTGGTTATGATGTGTTTATTGGATCCAACAAAAATATTTCAAAAGCAGATAGTCGCGTATCGGGCATTGATAGGGCGCCTACAGAAAGCCTCACTCTAGCCGTAGATGCTGTAAATAAAAATATTTTAAGTCTCAAAGCCAAAAATGAATCTCGAACGCAATCGACATTTTTATTCACCAACATTAGCTCCGTAATTGTGATTATCCTGATATTGTTAGGAGTCAGCTGGTTTATAAACATTAAAATAATCGCTCCGCTAAAGGTAATTACCTTGGCTTCTAAAAAAATTGCAAAAGGCGACTTTAGTGGCGAAATCAGTAGTACAAATCTTGATGAAATCGGGCAAGTTGCTAGAAACTTTATGCAAATTCAGATGGGTTTAAGTAAGGTACTAAGGCTAATTTTTAATGATATAAAAGGTTTGGGGGGCATTATTGAAAACATGGTAGTGGCCTTCAAAAAAGTAAAATTAGGTTTAGCAAAACAATCTCAAGAAACCTCAAGACTTGCCGAGAATATGCAAGAACTATCCGATTCTAATAACTCTGTGAGTAATGCAATTTCTGAGGCAAACTCTCTGGTAGCTGACTGTGCTGACCTAACTGACGCAGGGCAGGCTATGTTTAAAGAAAATCTTGCGACTAGTCATAATATGCTCAATGCGACTAATCATGCATCAAACATAATTGCAGCCTTGAAAACAGACTCAGATAACATAGGAAACGTTATCAATGTTATTAATGGTATTGCAGATCAAACAAACTTATTGGCACTCAATGCTGCAATTGAAGCAGCACGAGCAGGCGAGTATGGCAGAGGATTTGCTGTAGTTGCTGACGAGGTGAGAAGCCTAGCGACTAAAACGCAAGAATCGACAAAACAAATATCGGACAACATCGTCAAACTACAAAAGGAATCCGATAGTGCAGTACAAGCGATGACCGAAGGTAAAGATCAGGCAGAAGTTAGCTTGTCACAATCAAAAAAATCTCAGGAATTTATTGACTCACTACACAATTCCATTATGAAAATTAGTAGTTTACACGGCATTATCGAAAAAGAAATGGAGCAACAATTAGAACAAACAAATACAATTAATCAAGCACTTACCAATATTGAACAGCAAAGTGAAGAGTCGCAGCAAGAGGCCGAAATAATGCAGCAAACTTCAAATAAACTTGCCGATATTTATAGACACATTGATACATCGACAAAAGAGTTAAAGATTAGAGCTGAGTAATTAGTCTGAACAATATCATTCGGCTAGTGATTATTTAAAGGGGTAGCGCGGCTAAGGGGTGAATATAACTACGCAATAAAAAGGCCGCAAAAAGCAGCCTAATCAATCAGATGATAATGAATTTAAGTATTACACCTCGAAAGGGTGCCTTAACACTATGGTTTCATTTCTCTCAGGGCCCGTTGAAATAATATCAATAGGCACACCTAAAAGTTCTTCGATGCGCTTTATATAATTTTTAGCCGCTTGAGGCAAATCAGCATAATCAGTCACACCAAAGGAATTTTCACTCCAACCAGGCATGCTTTCATATACAGGTGTAATCAAGTCATATCCGTCAGCTGCCATAGGAGGTACATCACTGACGTTACCTTGGGCATCTTTATAGCCAATACAGATACTTAAACTTTCTAAGCCATCAAGTACATCTAACTTAGTTAAACAAAAACCTGTAATAGAATTAATCTGTACTGCACGTTTCATGGCAACAGCGTCAAACCAACCGGTACGGCGTTTACGACCTGTAGTGGCACCAAATTCATGACCTTTTACGCCAAGATGCTGACCGACTTCACAATCTAATTCTGTTGGGAAGGGGCCTGAGCCAACGCGGGTGGTATAGGCTTTAACAATACCTAACACATAATCCAAATTAAGAGGTCCAAAACCAGCACCAGTAGCAACACCGCCAACTGTGGTATTAGATGATGTCACATAAGGATAAGTGCCGTGGTCAATATCAAGCAATGTACCTTGAGCGCCTTCAAACATAATGGCATCGCCACGCAAGCGGGCTTTGTCTAATACGTCGGTAACATCTACAACCATAGCCTTTAATATATCAGCCACAGCCAGTGCATCAGCCAATACTTTTTCGTAACTAACTGGTTCAACTTTATAGTAGTTAGTGAGCATAAAGTTATGGTATTCAAGGACTTCTTTTAATTTAATAGCAAAGTCTTTAGGATTAAATAAGTCACCTACGCGTAAACCACGGCGAGATACTTTATCTTCATAAGCGGGGCCAATACCACGACCAGTAGTGCCTATGGCTTTTTTGCCTAGAGCTTTTTCACGAGCCATATCTAGCTCGACGTGATACGGCAGAATAAGTGGACAAGCTTCACTGATAACCAAGCGTTCCTTAACCGGAACACCGCGGGCTTCTAGCATAGCCGTTTCTTCGAGCAGCGCTTCAGGGCTCAGCACTACGCCATTACCAATAACACAAGTCACGTTTTCACGTAAGATCCCAGAAGGAATAAGGTGCAAGACGGTTTTTTCGCCGTCTATGACAAGTGTATGACCAGCATTGTGGCCACCTTGATAACGTACTACATAAGTCGCTTGATCTGTGAGTAAATCAACAACCTTACCTTTACCCTCATCACCCCATTGGGTGCCGAGTACAACAACATTTTTAGCCATGAATAAGACGGGAGTCGTAAAATTAGGCGGGGATTCTAACAAAAAACAATCGGCATCTAAATAGCAAAATTGCGCAGCTTATAATCAATTGTGTTGCAGCTCTAAAATACTGGCCAATTATCAAAGTAAATAAATCAAGCTGACCACGCCTATAGTGACCAAAATCCCTCCCATAGTGCGTAATTGATTGACTGGTTGTTGTGACACCTGATGCAAAAATCGTTGCCATTTATTCGCAAATAACATTGGACCTAGACCTTCGACAATTAGGACTAAAGCGATGGCAATTAAAATTGTTTGGATCATATATTGAGATGGCTTTTCCGCTAAAACGGCAACAATAATAACATCAAGTGACATTATGCTTAACTCATTCATAGTGAGGCATGCTATATCAATAGACTAAGGCATTGTTTTATAGATGAAAATTGGCATCCTGATAGATTTTTTTTCTGAGTTAAAGTATGCTATTAATAAAAAATCCTCCTTATCTATTATGATGCTATCTTTTAATAACTATCGATTAACGTACAAATGTTTGTTTATCAATATTATATTAAAAAGCTTATTTATATGTACTTGGCTATCATTTAACATTTTAGCTGAACCTGTAGTCGACAAAACACTAACCAAACCAGATTCAATATTTCATTTTGAAGACCAAAATTCTAAAACCCATAAACGTATAAGTTTATCTGGAGAGTGGTGTTTTAATTGGTCTGAATTTATTTCCCCTGAAAAATCCTGCCCTGCCAATAGTCAAGCTATAACACTTCCGTCTAAATGGAATAACTTGCCGTCACCACAAACTAGTTACCCAAGACAAGGGTACGCTAGTTATAGCACTACTATTATTTTACCAAAAAACACAGCCCCCTTTGGTTTGTATGTACCCGTTTTTTATCGAGCAGGGGAGTTTTTTATAAATGGTCGTTCGGTTCTAAAAGTTGGCCATGCATCTCAATATAAAGAAACAGAAATACCGCGAGACAAACGTTCGATTATTGCTTTACCTCAAGGTGAGCAGACTCTTAATTTAGTGATCCATGTTTCAAGTTTTCATCATATTGATGGCGGTTTAAATAATCCTCTTGAAATTGCACCACTTGCGCAATTAGAAAATGAAGAACGTATTCGCTCATTTACTTCAATTTTTTTGGTGGGTTCATCTTTAAGTTTTGCTACGTATTTCTTTTTTATAGGGCTAGGGCCTGCTCGCCGCAAAGATTTTATATATTTAGTCGGTGCCGCCGCTATCTTCACCTACACATTACGTATTATCGGTATAGAACAGATTTGGTTGTTTATGCTGCCTACCATGCCCGCCGTATGGACCTTAAGGTTTGAATATTATGGTTTAGTACTTGCCTTACCTGCCTTTCTTTATTTTTTGCACTATTTGTTCCCCAACAATGTTAATAAACAACTTTGCAGAGGTTTACTCCTACTAGGATTAATTTCGTTTGTTTGTATTAGTGTGTTTCCTACCGAAATTTATGCTTGGATACGTGACCCTTGGGTAGGGATGTATATTTTGACTATGGCTTATTGTTTTTATTGTATTTTGCAGGCCATAAAACAAAAACAAACAGATTCCTACATAGTCGGTTTTATTGCGCTTGCAGTCATCCTAACCACTTCAAATGACCTTTTTCTTTGGTTTAATATTTTTTCTGGTGGTAATTTAATTAACCTGACTTACCTGTCTTTACTACTTGGTAACGCTTCAATATTAACCACTCGAATGATTAGAAGCGCTAATCGAGAAGTTCAGCTGTCGAATCAAATACGTCAACTAAACACTGGGCTACAAAAAACAGTAGAGCAGCGCACCGAACAATTAGCGCATAAAGTACAAGAACTTGATAAACAAAGACACATTGCTGAGCATGCAAACTCGGCTAAATCAAAGTTTTTAGCCATTGCAAGCCATGACTTAAGACAACCTTTACATGCCCTAGGTTTGTTTATTGGTTCATTAAAGTTTTCACATAGTGATCAAGAAAAAGTAGAGCTCCAAGATAAATTAGAAACCACACACGGGTCTTTGACCGAGTTGTTTGATGGCTTATTAGACATTTCAAAAATTGATGCGGCAACAATCGAAACCGAAATTCAAGCTGTAGCGGTTACGCCCTTGTTACAAAAAATATTACAAGAATTTGAAGTCACTGCCGCAAAAAAAGGCATTCAACTAAGGCTACATGGTAAAGAACAATATGTGATGTCTGATCCCTTGTGGTTAGAAAGGATAGTGCGAAACCTGCTGAGCAATGCTCTGCGATATACTCATCAAGGTGGAGTACTACTAGCGCTTAGGCGCAGTAAGAATATGGTCATCATTCAAGTATGGGATACAGGCATAGGTATTCCAAATGCTCAGCAAAGTCATATTTTTGAAGAGTTTACCCAGTTAAAATGCTCACAACCCACCGGTAGATTAGGCTTAGGACTGGGTTTGTCAATTGTACAAAAGTTAAGCGTGTTGTTAGGTCATCAAATAACAGTTCGTTCAACACTTGGAAAGGGTTCTGTATTTACCATTGAAGCCCAAATTGCTCAAACCCTCCCTCAACCTTCTGCATCATCTCAATTATTTCAAGACCCTAACTCATTAAAGGGTAAATTGATTTTGGTGGCTGACGACGACAAGCAAATTCTTAATGCCATGCGTCTCATGTTACAAAAATGGGGCTGTGAAACACTATGCGCTAAATCATTAACTGAAGTAAAAGCTATTATAGAGTGCGCTGAAAAATTGCCAGATATGTTAATTACCGATTATCAATTTAATGACCTTCATACCGGATTAGATATTATTCAATATATAAAGGAGTACATTTCTCAATCAATACCGGCGTTAATGGTCACAGGAGATACTTCTCAAGAAAAGGTCAAACTGTTTAAAGACTCAGGAATCAGAGTGTTACACAAACCGGTACAGCAAGCTAAAATCCGTTTGATGCTCAATCATATGTTAAAGGAGTAATCGTTCATCAACATTTGTCATCTAAATTTATAGATTATTAATTAACCCTCTTTTTCTTGCCACTTCCACACACTCAGTGCGATTTGAAACCCCTAAAATTTGAAATAAAGCAGCTGTATGAGACTTGACCGTATGCTCTGTGCGGTTGAGTTGCTTAGCTATTGTTTGGTTTGAGTAACCTTTGGCTATTAAGACTAACACCGCATATTGTTTGGTACTGATACCTGCATGTTGTGCGTGTGGGGGTAATTCAAAAGATACTGCAGGGTCAGTTGTACGCGTTAACATTTGGGTAATACGATCAGGTAAAAATTGATTGCCTTCAAGCACCGACTTAAAGGCGAATAACATGTCAGAGGCACACAAAGATTTGGGCACAAATCCCATAACATTGGCTTTCAGTGCACGACGAATCAAACTTAATTGTTCTTCAGCTGAGACTACAACAACAGGAATACAAAATTCAGCAGCAGAAAAGCGTTGTAAAAAAGAGAAACCATCCATACCTGGCAAACTCAAATCTAACAATATCAAGTCAAAGTCACTTTGTGATTCAAGTAGAGTCAAAGCCTCTTGGATAGAAGTCGCCTTAAACACCTCAACGTTATTTGCAAGTTGCTTTAACACCAGACTTACCCCATCAATAAACAAGGGGTGATCGTCAATTACTAGTACGTTCAATTCTGACACCCTGCATGTCGTTTTCATCATTTTATAATAACAGGCGTTTTTTATGATAACGAAAGTTATTCAGGTTAATGCTAAGAACGTTGCCAATGAATCGCTGGCGCTTGCATGAAAATAGCAGGCTCATTTTTAGTCAAAGATTACCTATGACGTCACCAGCAGCACTTTTTGCTGCAAAAAGCACATTCTGGGCATCGAGGCCCTTACTTAAAAAGCCATTTGCATTAATCAAAGCCACAGCTATATCACCGTATGTTGACTTTCGTCCCAAATCAATTGAGTTTTTATAATGACTATCATCTGTGGCGACAGAACCCAATGCCACAAAACGTTTGCGTTCAGAAAAATTATTGTGAAAAGTGTGCATCACAGTCGTTGCGGCTTTAGCAATGCCTCCAAATGCACCTACAGGTGCTCCAAAGGTAACTAAATTCTTTGACTGGCTTGTTTTTATTTCCCAATAAACTCGCAACCAGTTGCCGGCCGGACATTCAACTACGACATCTTTTTTCTCAAAAAAGTAATTTACTATTTGTGACGCCCACATCCCTTCTTTAAGACCACTAAAGCCCTCATACTTTCCGTAGATAGTGTAATGTGGTTTCGACGAATATGTGAAACCAAGCTTTTTATAACCCCTATCCGGAGGAGAGAGATACCTGTGTTCTCCTAGAAGTATTGCCTTGCGTCTCCCCTCAAATTCTTCAATTGCCATTACTATATCCTTCAACATTGATTGCAGAATCTCATTATCTGCAGTAATTTGCTTTAACCTGTGGCGCATAGTAAGTGCATTTGTTACAAAAGAAATCACTCAAAAGTATGAAAGATCCCTCCGAGTCAGAATCAAATAATTTGTGTTTTTTGACAAGATTTCCACTAGATGAATTGTATTTTATTTCGCTAGAATTAATCGGGTATACGGGATAAAAATCAAACTGTTACAAAGCAGCCTCTGGAAGGAAGCCTGTAAATGTGGGAACTGTTTTGTTGATGATTAAATAAATCTAACTTAAATGGTTCGGTCATTTGATTGTTCTTAGGTTAAAACTCAACCCCCTGAGGGTTAAACTTATAACCAACCCCCCAAACAGTCTGCACAATTTGTGGTGATGTGGCGTCGATTTCGATTTTAGCTCGTAATCTATTGATATGGGAATTCACTGTATGCTCATAGCCACTGTGATGATAACCCCAAACCGATTCTAATAACTGACTACGACTAAAAACTTGATTGGGATGGCTAGCTAAATGATGCAGTAATTCAAATTCTGTGGCTGTCAGTTCAAGTTCATTATCTTGAAAGACCACTTGATGGTTTTTTTGATTGATATGTAAGTCACCAATCACTAATGGTCCATTATTATCTACAACATCAGCACTATTGGCTGCTTGTAATACATGCACTTTACGCAATTGTGAACGCACTCTCGCTTGCAACTCCCGCACGCTAAAGGGTTTAGTTATGTAATCATCTGCACCTAACTCTAACCCTAGCACTCTGTCTGTCTCTGAGCTTTTTGCAGTGAGCATGATGATCGCTTGGGATGGTTTTTGCTCTCGCACTTGGCGGCAAATATCTAAGCCACTTACTTCTGGCAACATAACGTCTAAGATGAGCAATGAGTAATCATTCTCTAAAGCCATTTTTAATGCTTTGTCACCCTGATCTTGCACTATGGTTTCGACACCTAACTCAAGTAAATTAACACGAATAAGTTCGGCTATATCTCGGTCATCTTCGACCAATAAAACACTGTCAGACATGTTGTTTTTTCCTAGTTAGGTTGAATCAAAGGTGAAAGCAAAAAACGCTCAATACATTGTTTATTGAGCGTTTTAAAGTTCAAACTTTTGGAGTCAAAACTTACTCAATACGAGTGACCATAATACGTACTGCTGGGTTGTCGAACTTATGCTGTACTGTTAAGACTGAATTACTCAATCCGTCATCTACAGTAACAACACCAGGGTGCATAGCAACATAACCTGTATCTGTTCTGGTAGTGTTAAACCCTTCACCGCCATCAGCAGGACCTGGCATAGTACCTGCGGTTTCAGAATTCACTTCAGTACCCGCATCGTAGACTCCCGCAGTAGCTGTCCAACTGTCACCTACAGCAAAAGTACTTAAGTCTAACGCATCAAGACCGCTAAAGGCGTCATTTGTATTCACTAACATAGTGGCAACTGACAATTTGGCATTAGTAACATCTTGAATAGTCACACTAATAGTCTCGCTACCACCTGGACCAATGGCCCCTGCACCTGAAGCCGAAGCCATTCCGAGGGCCAATAAACCACTATTCATACCACCCTCAGCCATTTGTTCCAAGGCGACTGAAGGCACTTCGCCTACCGAAAACAAATGTCCGTCGGCATGCAAAACAACTGCAGCCGGAGACAAAGGTTGAGAATTCGTTAAGTTGGTGACGGTCACTTCATAACTCACATCAACTGGGTCAGGCACTGTAGCTGGCACTTCAACTATAACTTCGACTTCTTTGATAACTTCAACTTCGTCGTCACTACAAGCGCTGAATAAAACAGGTAAAGCAACTATTAGAGCGAGGCGCATTTTGTTTAATTTTAAAGGGTTCATCATGACAGTCTCCTTAGTTAACGGTAACTGTGACTTTAGCTACAGGGTTTAACCAGCGATGGATAGAGTTGGTCACGTCACTTGCACCACCAGATGCATCATCATCACCAATATTGCCAGGGTGAATATGTACATTTGTATTACTGCTAACAGCCGTCACTCCACTGCCGCCAGTACCTAGTGTTAAGAAAGGTGGAGCTGGCATTCCCGGCATTCCCGGAGCACCACTACCGACTATTTCATCGTTTGCTTCGGTACCCGCATCATATGCATTTAGATAAACAGTATAAGTGCCTGCTTCTGTGGGGATAGTCCAGTTATCTAGACCAATAAAGCCATCGTTTGAGGGTAAAATCATCGCAACAACAGACAACACAGTATTACCATCTGCCGTTGTAAAAGTACCCGAAACAGATTCTGTTGGCCCTAAAGGTCCTGCTGTAGGCTCAGCTAATACATCAGCACTAATTGCAGTTGCAATAGTTGTCAGCCCGGCCAAACTGCCACCTTCTGCCATTTCTTGGATCTCTGGGCTAGCTTCTTCACCCACTTCAAATAAACTGGTGTCAGTCGTATGGGCTACAGCAGCAATAGGAGTGAAGTACATTCCTTGGGTAAGGTTTTGAATTTTGATTGTCACATCCGCAGCAAAAGACTGGCTGCTCGCAAAAGCCAATGCGCTAGCGGCGCAAATTTTAGTAAGTTTGTTCATATTATTCCTCGCAGTATATTAAGTTGACGTTACGAGAAAGAGTTTGAATGGAAATTGTCGCGAAAGTATCACAAAAAGAAAACGAAATTATCAAAGTTAAAAAAGGCATAACTCAAATCAGCAAAGCACTTGTGCGCTTTATACATAGTTTCAAGCAGGCCTTTTTATTTTTTTTCCTCGCTCCTTCAAAATCAACTTCTAAGTGGGAGCAGGCAGTTTTTTATGTTCAGCAGGTATGTTTCCTTAGGAGTCAAGCAGTACAAAAGTGATCTTTGTACTGCCACCATCAACACCTAAAAATATCAAATTTGAAGCTCAACAACAAAAACTAAACCATCACAAAGCGTGAATTTTCACACCTTGAACCACACGATTAATGGTTCCCGATGAACTTGGATTGTCAGGAGTATTCCCTATAGCTAGGGCATGCTGAAGTCCGTAAACCTGAGCACAGGCAATAAATGGGAACAATAAAAAGGCGTCTTCTACGTCAGCAACATTGTCCAACATAATACATTCACCTTGTTTGAAGGTCGGGTCATCTTTAGCGGAAATAGATAGAATTTGAGCAACTTCTTGATCTTTTTGTAACTCTGCCAATAACTCTAAATCATACTGCCGAGTATAAGGGTCATTAGAGATAAAAATTATGACCAAGGTTTCACTATTCACTACCGCTTTGGGACCATGACGGAAACCTAAAGGTGAATCAAAACAAGACATAGCTTGACCATCGGTCAATTCAAGCAACTTAAGTGCACCTTCCTGTGCAAGCCCTCTGAATCCACCACTACCAAGAAATACAACACGCGAATATTTCTTCATCGCTACGCTTTTCAACATCAAGTTATAAGTATTCAACAAAGATGATGTAGCCTTAATAGCCGATGCCATTTGTTTACTAAATGTATCTGATGCACAAAATACGTATAAAGCACTCAACATCATGCTACTAAAGCTAGATGTCATCGCAAAACTTTTATCGTTAGTTTCTTCTGGCATCAATAAAGCAAATTTATTGTCACCAACACAGCGTTTAAATAACGCCCCCTCTGCATTACATGTAATGGCTAGCTGAGAGCAATCTTTAACTAACTTTTCGGCACACTCAAACGCTGCCACACTCTCAGGACTATTTCCTGACCGAGCGAATGACACTAATAAGGTTGGTACGTCAGTCTGAAAAAATTCATGTGGGTTAGAAACTAAATCTGTAGTTGGAATTGCTTCAACTCGCCCACCGAATTTTTTCAAAATAGTAGGCACAATACTCGAACCAACAAATGCAGAAGTACCTGCCCCTGTAAAAATAATACGAATGTCTTTTTTTGCTAAAATGGGTTGTAAAAATGCATCAATTTGCTCTTTATTTTCCACTAACATCTTTAGGGTTTTGGCCCAGGTTTCTGGTTGCTGCGCTATTTCCTTTGCAGTCCAATAAGCATCCATCTCACGTAATGTTGATTCTGGATAATCTAAGTAGGTCATTGTCTATATTTTTCCTTCGAAATACGTACTAGTTGCCGAAACAAGCAGCCGAATATTGTGCCAATACTTCAGAAATTTTATGGAAAATCAATTCCTCAATGCCCCTACCAATTTCACCATCTACAATAGCGCGATATTGATTGGGCATGTATTGACTGATTAAAGTAAGAGGTGGCTTATTATTGTCCAAGTTCTTAATCAACTTATCTAAGCTCGCCGATACTTCTGGTTGAGGCCAATAATAACGAATGCGGTCACTCAAACTGTACTGACAATCTAACATCTGAGTTTTAACATCATCTGAATAATACTTTTTCCAATAAATAGGATTGTCTTGCATTGCTTGCAACAAAGTTTGCTTAAGATTTGCACGACTGGCTGGCTCGATCCATTCTTGTTCAATCAAGTCGAGAGCCCAACACGCCTCACGCAAAGCATAAGTTAACCAAGGTCCTACTTTGAGTATCGCAAAATGGCCTTTTACCAAATCAGACAAATGTTGTGCCGTTTGGTAATCGGTTGAATGAGCCTCGTAAACCATTAATGGATCATGCTCAATATATTGACTCAACGCCTCGGCCTTTTCAGGTTTGAATGCCATCACTTTATGATGATCAAACTCAACTCCAGGCTGCACAACCAAACCGATGATCCTCGGCCAAGTCCCCTCTAATCCTGCTTTAAAAAATGCCTTTTTATGGATGGCAATAGTCTGTGTCGCCGCCTCAACAGATGTGGGAGTCAGTTCATCAAGCCCTTCTTGGGCTCCTCCAGGAACAGGCACTTCAGTTCCTATAATATAAACTGGCGCTTCTCCACCACAAGTATGCCAAGCATTTTCAGCAATAGAACATAATCTTGCAGCTCGCTGTGCCACGAGATCATCACCTAAAGGCACGGGATCATCAGAACACGACATAGAACAATCTAAATGAATTTTTCTGAAACCGGCGTTAACATATTCTGCAATTAGCACATCTGACTTAGCCATGGCTTCATCTGAAGTAAGATCTTGCCAACAGTTAGGACCTAAGTGATCTCCACCAAGAATAATCTGCTGATGAGGCAAGCCTACTTTATCGGCAATAGAATAGACAAGTGCACAAAAGTCTTTTGGCAACAGACCAGTGTATCCACCATCTTGGTTCACTTGGTTGGAAGTTGCTTCCAACACCAAACACTCTTTATTCTTTAACGAATGCAGCATCGCCGCTTCAATTACGAGTGGGTGAGAGGAACATACAGAATATACACCAGTCACTTCTCCACTCTTATGTCGTTGGACCATATCTAACAACGCTTTCAAATCCCCCCCCCCTTAAATATTTATCATGAGTCGTAATTCTTGTTGGTATCCTAGCGCAAATAAATACAAAACGTAACATAATAAAGCTAACAAATGCTTCATATCGTTATCAAACATGAAAAAAACGACAAAAAATATCACTAAAGAGATAAATATGTATATAAAAAGACTCATTTACGTTCATTTAATTACCAATCACCGAAAGACATGTTTCAATTAGCTTCACTGCCAATATAGATGTGAGTCACAACCCATTATTTACAACCCAACAATTGAAACCAACTGTTGTTAAAATGTTTCACTGTGACTATCATGCTCTAAAAATCATACAGACTGAAAGCTACAACAAAGGAACAGCAATGCGCGATACTAGTCGAAGACGAGTAGAAATATCTCGAATGCTAAAAGATAAAGGCAGTGTTCAAGTACCCAACCTGTCTGAAATGTTTAAAGTATCAACTGTCACTATCAGAAAAGATCTAAGATTTTTAGAAAAACAAGGTCTTGCGACTCGCTCTTATGGTGGGGCAATGTTAAAAGACAACACTTTAATCGAAATGGAAGTCACAGTAGGCGACAAACAAGTTTTGCACGCCGAAGTAAAATCCAGTATCGGCATGGTAGCTGCCAATTTGGTCACCAATGGCGACTCCATTATTCTTGATTCAGGCTCTACTACATTGCAAATTGCCTCCCATTTAAAAGGCAAAGAAAATCTCACAATAGTCACTAATGGCCTAAATATAGTCAACGAACTAGCCCACCACGAAAATCTTGAAGTTATATTATTAGGTGGCACCCTAAGACGTAAGAGCCAGTCGTTTTTTGGTAGTTTGGCAGAAAATACCCTCAAGGAATTGCATGTAGACAAGCTGTTTTTAGGTGTGGATGGCTTTCACATGGAACGCGGCATCACCACGCATTTCGAAGCTGAAGCCTTACTCAACAAGTTAATGTGTAAAGTCGCTAGCGAAGTCATAGTAGTCACAGACTCATCCAAATTTGGCCGTGTATGTTTGCATAAAATACTTGAACCAATGGGCGTTAGAAAAATAGTCACCGACCAAAACATTTCTAATGAATATCAGGAAGGTCTGCAACGACTGGGTATTGAAGTCATTATCGTAGAGATTTAATGCTAATCCGCATAACCACTGCCAATAGCACGAAAGGGTAGCTTTAAACCAAGTTCAGGTATCTGTTGCCCAATCCATTGTGGAAAAGTGTTGCTATTGGGGCCGGGGAACAGAGTGTATTCATTGGCCCAAGGATAACGCGCAATGGCTTCAGAAATTTGAGGGATCAACTGGTTAGCTTTATCGCCTTTTATGGACAAAAGTTTTTCCGGTTTAGCTCCGTACCAATAACGATCAGGTGTCGCCGTTTGATACTCCCGCAGCGCCGGCAAACCACTCCTAACCCTCCATCCCACCACTTCGTAAACAGTATACTGGTTCGCATCTTGGGGCTTCACAGCTATCCAAGTATGTACCGCAAACCAACCTCGCCAACTAAAAGCATCAGCTGCATATACCTCAATAACTGCATGTTTTTCGGTTGTAGGATCCGCTGCTATACCAGCAGGCTCTCGACTTGCTTCACGCCAATTAGTATTGGTACAGCCCGCCAATAATCCAAAAAATAGCAGAACTAAAATATATTTATTCAAAATTCACCTCAAACAACGCAATTTTCTACACATCGATAGCAGAAATAGCAAAAACTTATTACCAAGTAGAAAACTCTCACCTGGGACTGACTGAGCCTCGATCTTCTATTGATTTATCACTTTGCATTGATTGTCTATTAACCCTAATATTTATCAGATAAACAACCACTGCTAATGGAAACTTAAACTGTAATAGAGTCTTTTACTGCTACTTTTGACCACAAATGGGAGCAGTTTTTAACAAAGGCTAGATGAATGAGATGAGCTTGATATTCACTCTGTGCAGCTAAGTCATCGAACATCATTAATTCGGAAACATCGAAACTATTGTCAACCACATCACGTTTTTCAGTAGTAGCTGGCAAACCTATATGTAAGGTTTTTACCGTAGGGATTTGTCTTAGAGTTTGTAAACCCGCAATCAATTGATCGCGGTCAGCTGTAGAGTCTGAATTTTTGAGCCAAAAATAGGCGGTATGGATCAATTGTGTTTTTGTTGTCATTAATTGCTCTCCTTTTGCGACACTAGCAACAAAGCTTGCAGCGGTAATCGCGATAAATTGCCTTCTGCTTAATTTATTCATTATATCCAGCCTTTATTGCCTAATAGACTGATTGTTACTTATCTGGCTTTGAGATGGAACCTCAACTTAGCGTCTAGCTAAGGCTGTAATAAACGTTGTATTTTCGAATAACTGCAACCTTAGCATCTTCGAGTTCTAGCAATTCAACTGTATCCTAAGACTGCTTAATGAGTTGCCCTGTTTGTGGGCGTATACCCGCTTATCGGATGCTGTACTTTGTCATGATAATGTTTGCTGTTACAAGTCATCCGCTTCCACTTTAATCCATTGCTGTTGATGTTTTACCACTTCAAACCTAGCCCATTGATGAAACTCTGAACGTAAACAAATATTAGTCTCATAACCACCATCACCGGCCAACACTTTGTATATAACTTGATCCAAATGAGGCCGACTGTTTATAGGAGCCGCATCAACAATTTGCCGAATACTCCATAAACTACCGATTTTACCATTACTGTAGAAGTGCCCAGCAATAATTTCAGAAGGATGAGTAATATTCTTCTCGGCGTGTTGTTTGGCTAATTCTAACAAATCAGCAAGTCCTTCAGGGGTAATATCTACGTAGGAGTCTAATTCCTGCATAGCAGCAGCAAAGTCTTCATGAGTTAACTCAAATTGCCTATCTTTGGGTTTAGTAATCACCGTTTTTTTCAATTTATGGGCTAAATGTGCTGGATAACGACGCCACTTAAATAGGCCATTATAGGCAACACTGAGTACTAGGATAATCACAAGATTAACCGCAACAGGCACCAGTAAATATTGATATCCAAGCTCTGTGATAACCGAACCACCAATTACCACAGTTAACGCAGTGGCTCCACCTGGAGGGTGAATACAGCGTAGATAATACATAGCCCCAATTGCCATACCTACAGCCAAGCCAGCAATAACAAAAGTATTACCAAACAATTTAAAACAAGTGATGCCGATCACACCTGAGATAAGGTGCCCACCAACTACAGCCCAAGGTTGCGATAAAGCTCCATGAGGCACTGCAAAAAGCAACACCGCACTGGCCCCCATAGAAGCAATCACCAAAATTCCACTGCTTGGGTCTAAAGTACCCGCTTCGATCAAAATATTAGTTAACCAGATAATACCAGTAATACTGATTAAACCGCCAAAGGCTGAAATGATTTTTTCTGAGTGGCTTGTAGAGTTAGCCGTAAAGCCACTGAGTAATAACAACTCTTTAACTAAGTGTTTTAATGTCATTTTTTAATAATTTCGCACCAAATTGGTGCTGGATACTAAAAGAAAAATAGCCGTCTTTGCAAGTGATTCACCTATTGTCTGTGCAAAAAAGCGCGACCTTTATGTACACACAAATTTCTGAATGCGCTTCAAACTAAATAGAAATATTACAAAGCAATAAATAACTAAACTAATTCGTCAAAATTAACCTCAGGAAGACTTTCGAAACCAGGTTTAGCAAAGAAGTAACCCTGCATCAATTCTATGCCCGCACCTCTCAACCATTGCATTTCATCTAGCGTCTCAACACCTTCTGCTAAGGGGATAACATCTAGGTCACGCAACATATTCAAACAGTTTTTAATAATAAATTGCCGTGGTTTATCTTGGTTGATATTACGAATTAGTCCCATATCAAACTTTATAATACAAGTCTGAAAATCGGCTAATAATCCCAAACCTGCATAACCTGCCCCAAAATCATCAATTGCAGTAATGAAACCCAATTTTTCATAAAATTTCACTATTTTCTTAACAACATTAACATCCTCAATCTTTTCAACTTCTGTAAACTCAAACATGATTTTATCTGTTGGAAAGTTATATTTTTTGGCCGCGTCTAATGTTGTACGAATACATCGTTCGGGTTGATAAATTGCTTTTGGCAAGAAATTTATGCTCAGCATAGACTGAAGTTTTAGTTCTGCTGCCAATGAAATGGCCTTAACTCGGCATAACTGATCAAACAGGTAGCGGTTATCATCGTTCACTTTGGATATAATCGAATAAGCGGACTCTTGATTTAACCCACGAACCAGCGCTTCATAGCCAAATATTTCATTTTTATAGCAGTTAACAATGGGCTGAAAAGCCATGGTAAAATCAAAGTCGAGACTGCCTTTATCAGCACATTTGTTACATGAAAACCTGTCGTAAATGATGGACTCTTTACTCATTTTGATTCCTCCCTAAGTAATCAAACCTTAATGTTAAGATCAGCTTAAGTACAATATCATATCTTAATCTTATCATTAAGATAGTGCTTCGCTGATCGGGTATGCTGGGACTGGAGGAGAGAGATAGCTACCCGATTAGAGCATTTTATTGGCCATAACAACAGCCTCAGCTACAGTCCCTGAAAACTGTATTTCATCTGGTTTATCACTGATGCCTGCGCGACGTAATTTCGCTGCCATCCGCTCATGTAAATTACTGATAATTAAGTATATATGCTGTTTAGCGAGGCTTTCTTTTATTGACTCCATTGTAACAATAGCGCTCATATCAAGCATGTTGACTTCTGTCATATCGAGTATCACAACCCGGAGATTTGGCGTAACTGTAGAAATGGCTTGTAGTGCTTTTTGTGCAGAGCCAAAAAACAATGAACCGTTAATGTCATAAATAGCAATGCTATCAGGCATCTCACCATAACTTGCATGGTTTTTCTCAATCTTAGTTGTATTGGTTATGGTTATGCTTCTGCGAATAAACAACATGGATGCCAATCCTATGCCTACCGCAACGGCAACAGTCATATCGAATAAGACTGTTAGTAAAAAACACAAGATAAGAACAATGACATCATCTCTAGGAGCAATTTTAATTGTGCGTATAAAATGTTTTGGTTCACTCATATTCCAGGCAACCACTAATAACAGTGCTGCCATCGACGCCATAGGTATATAAGCTAGCAAAGGTGTAAGCGCCAGTATTGACCCAAGAATAAACAAACCATGTACCACCGACGCTAATGGTGAAGTACTGCCGGCCTTAATACTGGCTGCGGTACGTGCAATGGCTGCAGTTGCTGGTATTCCTCCGAATAGCGGCGCGATAAGGTTCCCTATCCCCTGACCAATAAGCTCATCATTCGAATTATGTTTCTTGCCTGTCATACCATCGGCAACCACAGCACATAACAGCGATTCAAGGGATCCGAGTATCGCAATTGTGATGGCTGATGGTAATAGCAGCTTGATAAGTTCAAAACTTAGACCAATGGGTGTACCGTCGGCACCCGGTAAATTCCATGGCCACTCGAAACTTGGTAATATTGCCGGAATACCGTTACCAGTTATGCCATTAATCTCATAGTGAAATCGACTACCAATTGTCGCTATAGAAAAATCCTGACTAAAATAACTTAGTAACCATGCAGTGACTGAGCCTAAAAGCAGAGCGATCAGATGACCTGGTATTTTTGAGCGTATTCGTGGCCACAGTAATAATGTGACAATAGTTAGACCACCAATTAGTAACTCCTGCCAGTCAATACTCGGCAGTGAATTCACTATCAATATAAGTTTTTCGAGATAATCGCCATCCAAAGATTCGATATCCAGACCTAGAAAGTCTTTTATTTGAATGGTGCCAATAACCACACCTATACCTGCTGTAAATCCGATAATGACAGGATAAGGAACAATTTCAATAAGCTTGCCGAACTTACCTAAGCCCATCATTATCAAAATGATACCGGCCATAAAACCACTCACTAACAGACCGCCAATGCCAAACTGATGCACAATCGGCAACAACACCACTACAAACGCAGCGGTGGGACCAGATACATTAACTTTCGAGCCACCGCCAATGGCGATAATAATACCAGCAACTATAGCTGTGTATAAACCATGCTGTGGAGGAACACCACTTGCAATGGCGAGAGCCATAGAAAGAGGCAGTGCAATTACCCCAACAGTTAAACCTGCAAGAACATTAGTTTGAATTTCTGAAAATGTAGTTTTGCTAGCTAAAGACTTTGTTAACGCGGAAAACAATTTGTACTCCTTTATTGATTTCTAACTAAAATTGAAATAGCTGCCCTATACAGCCGCACTGTCTAAAAGTTCAATAGAATAATGAGATAGTGGGGTTAATATTAAATGAGGTGAAAACAACGACTAAAGCCTAAGACCTTATTCAAAACAGTTTCCGAATTTTTCAGGTCAGATGGTGAAAACCATTTTAATTCAAGAGCTAAAGATTAACTAATCCCAGCAATTTTAAAAAGTAATAAAATGAACTGATGTTGGTTTTATTGACTTAGATTAAAGAAAGGTGCCATTTGATTGCGGTATTAGTAAATAAAAAAAGTTTTAATGCCGATATGGGTATCTAGGTAACGAGTGATTAAGGTGTTTTAGGCACAGCAAACTAAGAAAACATATGTCATTTAGGAGTGTTTTTTGCACCAGATCATTTAAGGTATAAATCTGCCACCTTTGTTGGTAGATCAGCTATAGTTTCATTTACGAATGGAATACAAAGTAAGATTATCAACTTGAAATACACCTTTGTTGCTTTCTATTGTTTATTGGCATCAAGCAATTTGTTTGCCTCTCCCAACATCCAATTATTTGCCTTTGCTTCTGAGCCAATTGCTTATTATGAAGATGATACTCAGAAAGGGATTTATGTTGATATTTTAAAAGAGTTGGGGCGGCGGATGGAGCTCGGAAAAGTACTAATATTAATATTGTCCCCTTCAAGAGATTAATAAAAAACCTCAGTAATAATCAAGAAGGGTTTGCAGTTACTATTCTTTTTCCTAACCCCCAAATTACACCTTTTGTAATCCAATCCTTGCCAGTCATGACATTCAAAAATACGATTATCAGTTTAAAACAAACGCCACTAAATTGGTCAAATTTACAAGGAAAAAAAATAGGGGGTATACGAGGAACAAAACTCAGCTTTGGTGAACATTTCGCATAAATGTTAGACGATGATGTGCTGGCTTTTATACCTGTTAATAGGGCTGACCAAGGTATTAAAATGCTATTTTTTAAACGCATAGATGGTTATTTAGCGCCGGCAATATTTCATATGTACTGGCTAAACAAAAATAATTGCCATCAGCAGAGCCATTAGTATTGAATAATCAAACTGCACATTTGATGATTTCTACAGCGCCAAATATCCCTTCTAAAATAGCCAAGGAAACAATAAAAAAGATGGAAAATACCATGCAAACACTTATTGATGATAAATTCATCGATAAAGCTTTTGCACATTATATTAATGATAAATTAAAGTGTGAACCTGAGTAATCCCAATTCCAATACCAATACCCCCCCTTAAAACATATCAGAATACGCGAGTAATTTTTACTTTTGTATCATTCACCTTATTATCATAAATTCATTTTGCACTGCTCAGTTGCAGGCGAGCATTGAGTGATACTTTGATGATCAAGCCTCATCCTCGTTAGGGGTTGTTGTCTCCTTTTTAAGTTTTTTGGTGTTGCTCCTAGCTGATTTTTCGATTCTCCTTTTCTTCTTGCGCTCATTTTTATCAGTTACGATCTTGATTGCTTCTTCTTGTGATAAGTTAGGATGTTTGGCGAGTAACTCTTCGACCTTTCCATTAATCTTGGTCATTGTTGAACCTTATGATTTGTAAATTAAAATATTATAGCTATTTATATGCTGTCGAAATACAGCGACACATAACACTTTACCTAAAAGCCAGAAAAACGAACATCATGCCTTTAGCGATAATGAACCTTAGTAATAAGTAAAATAACTTGAGCTCGGGCTAATACATACAGTCCAGCACTACTATTATTGCGCCTATCTTCGTTGACCTTGCTTACAATAGCAATCACCTTTCAAGTAGTGACAGCGCAGTACAAAAATGGCCAGGGTGTTCTGAGTGAACACTTCTTTATTGGAATGGGTATTAATCTAAGGAAATGTCAGTTCTCTGAAAATAGCTTACGTCTGTTAAGCATCTTCGAATTAACATTGTTTAGGGGCCTACATTCGTATAAATGATATAAATCACTTTGTGTATTCCAGCCGAATAATTGAATATAGGGCAGGGACTTTGCCGTTGGGCATACGCACTTGCAGAGTTGTAGGTTTGTCTGTCCTATTAAGTATCTTTCAATAACTAGGAAATTTTATGAACAAAGTTGATTTTCCATTCGCAGATTTAATTGGTTTTAACATGGATAAAATGGAGGATGGCAAAAGTATATGTAGCCTCGAGATCAAAGCTCAACATATGAACCCGCAGAAAGCCGTACATGGCGCGGTAGCTTATGCTTTAGCAGATACAGGTATGGGAGCCGCATTATTTTCACTACTAAATAAAGACCAGTACTGTGCAACAATAGAAATTAAAATATCCTATTTAAACCCTTTGTATAAAGGATTATTAGTGTGTGAATCAGAAGTAATAAAGTGCGGCAAACGTCTTGGTTATACAGAAAGTGTTTTGCGTGAAAATGGTATAATAGTAGCTAAAGCAAGTGGTAGTTTCTCTATTTTTAACCCCAGTTCTACTCTAGAAAATTGACAGCTTAAGGTAAGCAGTAAAATTCTAACCGCAGACTTACCAATACATCGAAAATATCAACTTGAGAATTGACCTAAATATCTCCATCACCAAAATATTTGCTCTTACTCCCAAACTTAAACTGGCATTACAAAAAAAACCGGCTTCTGCCGGTCTCCATATAAAAATCAAATCTCGAAGCGAGCTTACTCTCCGCTCGTAGCTCGTAGCTAAAGCCTAAGCCTAAGCCCACAACTTCTAATACAACAGCCCATAAACCTTGCGACGATACTTCGACTTCAAAGGATCCCCATCAGGTAAAGCATTAATCATATCCAAAGTCAGCTTCTTAGCTTCACCAAAATTAAGGTCTTTATATAAAACCGACAAAATCAGCTCTAAGGCTTCTTCTATTTGATTGGCTTGATGCAATTGCACCGCAAGTTTCACTTTAAGTTCCAGATCATCAGGATTTGCCGTCAATTGCTCTTGTAAGGCTTTGATTTCAGGTGAATCTGCAGCTTGTTCGGCCAATTCAATTTTACCCAAAATACTATTGTATAAGGCGTCTTGGTCAACCAAACCAATGGTTTCTAATATAGCTTTGGCTTGTTTTATTTGACCTAGCTCAACTTGGCAGTCGGCAAGTAACAACTTGATATCAGCGCGCTGCGCATTCATATCATGGGCTTGTTTTAGCACAGTATAAGCTTGCTGGTAATCGCCTGCGCTAACTAGCTCAACCGCTTGTTCATATAAGGCGTCTTCTGGCTTGGGTAAATGTTTTTCAAAGATGGCAATAATTTCTGCTTCGGTTTGCACACCGGCAAAGCCGTCTATGGGTTGACCTTCTTTTACCAAAATCACCGTAGGTAAATTTTGCACACCAAATTGCCCGGCGATTTCTTGCTGTTGTTGACAGTCCACTCGAGCGTGCAGCAGGTTGCCACTGAATTTAGCGGCTACATTGGCTAGCACTGGAGCCAATTGTTGGCTTGGTTCATAACCTTCGGCCCAAAACTCCACCATCACTACTTGAGTTTGCGAGTCCTGCAAAATAACTTGCTGGAAATTTTCTGGGGTAATATCAACCACATTATTCATAATAGAGTCCGTATACTTTTGCTTGAACTTTGGATGGGGTCAAATCATTGAAACTCAAGCAATTCGTTGATTTAGATGCAAATGTTAAAATGTCGCCTAGTAGACATTTTGCGGAGATTCGCTATGCTAACTTTATAATTAAATAACAAGCTAAAAGTTAACCGCCATGACCCAACAAGCGCCTCTACAATTTAACAGTTTTGCTGAATTTTATCCTTATTACCTAGCCGAACATCAAAACTTAACCTGCCGACGTTTGCATTTTATTGGCTCAACTTTGATTTTAGTTTTAATCGCATACGTTGCACTTACAGAGCAATGGGCATTGTTATGGTTATTACCTGTTTTGGGATATGGCTTTGCTTGGACAGGGCATTTCTTTTTTGAACATAACAAACCCGCCACCTTCAAATATCCCCTTTACAGCTTATTAGGTGATTGGGTCATGTTTAAAGATATCTTATTAGGTAACATCAAGCGTTAGCATTTTTTAACCTAATAATTTACAAATTGATAACGATTTTATTTCAACTACTGGTTAACCAGTTATAAATAGCTTCTTTTTATAATGTCAATATGATTTGCTTAAAAAAAGTACAAAATTGTTTGATTACTAGCCTTTCCAAGCCAACAAAAAACCCTTAAACTTGCGCCCCTTTTTAGAGCACGGTCGATTTTTGCACAATTAAATGTGAAGGATAATCATTCTATATTATGCAGATTGGTCCATATGCTTTAGAAAACAATTTGATACTGGCTCCCATGGCGGGAGTTACCGACCGACCTTTTAGACAATTATGTAAACGTCTAGGGGCTGGGTTGGTGGTATCAGAGATGCTCTCTTCCAACCCTAGGGTATGGAATTCAGATAAATCCAAGCAACGGATGGATCATGAAGGTGAAGAGGGGGTGCGTTCGGTGCAAATTGCAGGGTCTGATCCTGAATTAATGGCACAAGCGGCACAATTTAATGTAAGTAACGGCGCGCAAATTGTTGATATCAATATGGGTTGTCCGGCTAAAAAAGTGAATAAAAAGTTAGCAGGCTCGGCATTGCTGCAAGATCCACCACTGGTTGAGAAAATCATTCAGGCGGTAGTTAAAGCAGTCGATGTGCCTGTTACCTTAAAAATACGCACAGGTTGGAATGTTGAAAACCGCAATGGCTTATTAATAGCCAAAATTGCGCAAGACAACGGTATTCAATCATTAGCGGTGCATGGTCGCACCAAAGCCTGTATGTACAAAGGCGACGCAGAATACGACACCATTAAGGCAATTAAACAAGCCGTGTCCATACCTGTTGTTGCCAACGGTGATATAACCAGCGCGCTAAAAGCTAAGCACGTATTGGAATACACCGGAGCAGATGCGCTGATGATCGGTCGCGGAGCACAGGGTCACCCTTGGATATTCCGCGAGATCTTACACTATTTGCAAACAGGCCAAGTACTGGCTGCCCCTAGCATTGAAGAAGTGAGCAGCGTTTTGCTTGAACACGTCGCCAATGTTCACCAGTTTTATGGTGAGTTTACGGGATGCAGAATTGCCCGCAAACATGTGGGCTGGTATTTGGCCGAACACGACCAGCAAAGGCTGTTCCGTGCAAAGTTCAACGCCATTGAAGATGCAAGGCAGCAACTTGATGCGTTAACTATGTACTTTGATAAATTGGCAGGTGAACCAGCACTTTCATCGGTGTCTGAACTCGTTTCACCTGCTGCTTAATATGACTAACTTAAAGAGCTCGATTGTATATGTTCGAACAAAATGTAACTTCTCCATTTACCACTACGGTAACAACTCCTTCGCAAACACAGGCTCAAAAACCTCTTCGTGATTCTGTTAAACAAGCGGTAAACAAGTATCTTAAACAACTTGATAACACCAACATCGAAAATTTATATGAGCTAGTCATGGCCGAAGTAGAAGCGCCAATGTTAGAAGAAATAATGACTTTCACACGTGGCAACCAAACTAAAGCGTCAACTATGTTAGGTATCAACCGTGGCACTTTGCGTAAGAAGCTTAAACAATACGGCATGAACTAAAACGTTTTGTCTTATTTAAAGAGCACCTTATGGTGCTCTTTTTGTTTGTGACAAGCATGACCAAATAGTCCACAAACAAGCATACAAAATCTTTGCCTTTATCTTTGCCCTTTATAGTGGAACAAACATGCAACAAGACTTACCAGCAACACCTATTCGTCGCGCCCTGTTAAGCGTATCTGATAAATCCGGACTACTTGAGTTTGCCCAATTTTTGGCTAGCCAAGGTATCGAGCTATTATCTACCGGTGGCACAGCAAAATTATTAAGTGACAATGGCCTAACTGTAATTGAAGCATCGGATTACACAGGTCACCCAGAAATAATGGATGGCCGGGTTAAAACCTTGCATCCGAAAATCCATGGCGGCATTCTGGCTCGCCGTGGACAAGACGAACAAGTTATGGCTGATAACAACATTCAACCTATCGATTTAGTAGTAGTGAACTTGTACCCCTTCGCAGCCACTGTTGCTAATGACGATTGCAGCTTAGAAGACGCCATTGAAAACATTGATATCGGTGGCCCCACTATGGTGCGTGCTGCTGCTAAAAACCATAACGATGTCACTATTGTGGTTAACACTAAAGATTATGCTCGTGTCATCACAGAAATGCAGGCTAACAACAATTCAGTTACCAAAACCACACGTTTTGACTTAGCCATTGCCGCATTTGAACACACAGCTGAATACGACGGCATGATTGCTAACTATTTTGGCGCCATGATTGAATCAAGTGAATGTGAAACAAACTGTGGTCATCAGCACAGCGAATTTCCACGCACTTACAATATGCAATTCACTAAAAAACAAGATTTGCGCTATGGTGAAAACAGTCATCAAAGTGCCGCTTTTTATGTTGAAAATACTATTCAAGAAGCATCGGTTGCCACAGCGACTCAGTTGCAAGGTAAAGAATTGTCTTTTAACAATATTGCCGATACCGATGCAGCCTTAGAGTGTGTTAAAGAATTTGATGTACCCGCCTGCGTTATTGTTAAACATGCCAACCCTTGTGGTGTTGCTTTAGGTGATGACATTTTAAGTGCGTACAATCGTGCCTATCAAACTGACCCAACTTCGGCTTTTGGCGGTATTATCGCCTTTAACCGCGAACTTGATGCAGCCACAGCGCAAGCTATAGTTGATCGTCAATTTGTTGAAGTGATTATTGCCCCAACTATTAGTGATGAAGCCGTTAAAGTTGTGTCTGCCAAGAAAAATGTACGTTTGTTAGCCTGCGGCGATTGGCAAGGTCAGTTAACTGAAGGTCATGACTTCAAGCGTGTTAATGGCGGTTTATTAGTCCAAGATCGCGATTTTGGTATGGTCGAAGAAGACGAACTACAAGTAGTTACTAAAGTACAACCCACTGAACAACAGTTAAAAGACTTGATGTTCACTTGGAAAGTAGCCAAATACGTTAAATCTAACGCGATTGTGTATTGCAACGACAGCATGACTATCGGCGTAGGCGCAGGGCAAATGAGCCGTGTTTACTCAGCTAAAATCGCTGGAATAAAAGCAGCTGATGAAGGCTTGCAGGTTGAAGGTTCGGTAATGGCGTCTGATGCATTCTTCCCATTCCGTGATGGCATTGACGCAGCAGCTGCTGCTGGTATCAGTGCGATTATTCAACCAGGCGGCTCAATGCGTGACCAAGAAGTGATAGACGCTGCTGACGAACATGGTATTGCCATGGTCTTTACTGGTATGCGTCACTTTAAACACTAATATTGTGAATTAAAAACCGGAGTCATAGCGCGAAATATTGACTCCGGTTTTAGTTACCTATCACGCGCAATACCGTTACAATCTATTCAAATCCATTTTTACCTAAATGAGAGAATAATATGTTTAAACGAACCTTAAAAGTTGCTATTGCCTTATCTTTACTCAGTTCACCTCTAGTATTTGCTGACGCCCTTAGCGATGCCGTTAACCATGAAAACCGTTCAATTACAGAACGCTCTAGAGATGAATACCGTCATCCTCAACAAACCTTACGCTTCTTCGATGTGCAGCCAGATATGGCCGTGGCGGAAATTTCCCCTGGTGGCGGTTGGTACAGTAATATTCTTGCGCCTCTTTTAAAGGAGAAAGGTCAGTTTTATGCCGCGCATTTTTATATTGAAGAAGGCGGCAGCTCTTTCTACAAAAAATCTGTTGATAGTTTTATGCAGAAAGTTAGTCAAGATGCTAACTACAAAAATACTAAGGTAACAGCGTTTCACCCAACCAAAGCGACAGATTTTGCTCCTGCAAATTCACTGGATCGAGTGCTAACCTTTCGTAACGTACACAATTGGTATATGCAAACGGGACAAGAAGGTATTGATAGCGCGTTCTCAAGCTTTTTTAAAGCCCTTAAAAAAGGTGGCGTATTAGGTGTGGTTGAACACCAACTACCAGAAAGTTTTGCTGACGAAGTGCAGAAAAAATCAGGTTATATGAAACAGTCTTATGTGGTTGCTGCTGCTGAAAAAGCAGGCTTTAAGTTAGTTGCCCAGAGTGATGTTAATCATAACTCACTGGATACTACTGATCATGAAAAAGGCGTATGGACACTTCCTCCTAGTTTACGTTTGGGTGACAAAGACCAAGCTAAATATCTAGCTATCGGTGAAAGCTCACGTATGACACTTAAATTTGTTAAGCCTTAAATAAAACACTAAAGAATAACTATCCCTATGAATGTATTAATTATTGGCGGCGGTGGTCGCGAACATGCGTTAGCTTGGAAAGTAGCGCAATCGGCAAAAGTAACTCAGGTATTTTTGGCACCAGGTAATGCTGGAACTGCCCTTGAAGACAAACTCACCAATGTTGATGTAGGCGCAGAAGACGTGCCTGCTTTGGTAGCCTTTGCAGAACAAAACCAAATCGACTTGACCATAGTAGGTCCAGAAGTGCCGCTTGTTCTTGGCGTAGTGGATGCGTTTCAAGCTAAAGGGTTAAGCATCTTTGGCCCTTCTCAAGCGGCAGCTCAGTTAGAAGGCTCAAAAGCTTTTACTAAAGACTTTTTAGAGCGTCACAATATCCCAACAGGTGAATACCAAAACTTTACCGAAATTGAGCCTGCTCTTGCCTATGTGCAACAAAAAGGCGCACCTATTGTGGTCAAAGCCGATGGCCTTGCCGCAGGTAAAGGTGTCATTGTTGCCATGACATTAACCGAAGCAGAAGATGCGATCCGTGACATGTTAGCCGGTAACGCCTTTGGTGAAGCAGGCAGTCGCGTAGTTATCGAAGAATTCCTCGATGGTGAAGAAGCTAGCTTTATAGTTATGGTCGATGGCAAAAATGTTTTACCTTTTGCAACCAGCCAAGATCATAAACGTGTAGGTAATGGTGATACTGGGCCTAACACTGGTGGTATGGGTGCTTATTCACCGGCACCGGTAGTCACACCCGATATTCACCAACGTGTAATGGAAGAAGTCATTTACCCCACAGTAGAAGGCATGGCTGCTGAAGGTAATACTTACGTAGGCTTTTTGTACGCGGGTTTAATGATTATGGCCGACGGCACACCAAAAGTAATTGAATACAATTGTCGTTTTGGTGATCCAGAAACCCAACCTATCATGATGCGTTTGCAGTCTGACTTAGTCGAATTGATCGAAGCAGCCCTAGACGGCAAACTTGACCATATTCGAGCTGCCTTTGACACCAGAGCGGCTGTAGGTGTGGTACTTGCTGCAGGCGGTTATCCTGGCAGTTACAACAAAGGTGACGTGATTAACGGTTTAGAACTTGGTGATGCCAATAGTAAAATCTTTCATGCCGGCACTAAGAATATTGATGGCAAAGTGACAACCAATGGCGGCCGTGTACTTTGCGCAACTGCTTTAGGTAATACTGTTACCGAAGCCCAACAAAATGCTTATAAGTTGGCTAAAACTATTAACTGCAACGGCATGTTTTATCGTGATGATATTGCTTATCGTGCGATTGCTCGTGAGAAGTTAGTTAGCTAAACCCTCTAAGCTAATAGGCTAACTACTATAGCCTTATAGTAGTTAGCCGCTAAAACTTAAATACATTAGCCTTGTAAGATCTAATGATCAGACTATTTTTTATGCTTGCTCAAATTTCCTGCGTATCCTGATAATTCATTCTGATTATCTTTTCACTTTTCCAACCTTGGTAAATGACTCTAGAATAAAAAATAGGTGTCATTGTTACATCAATACAATAGCCGTAATATTAATTGGCTTTAATACACTCAAGCTAGTTAAATTTAACGGTGTTAGAAAAACGTCAAAAGTAGTTAAATTTCTCGCACGTGAATTTAATAATGGTTGTGTTATGTTTGTTTAATACAATTAGAATGGATAATCTTGTGACTAAAGGACAAGACTCAGATACTTCAAACAATAATCCCCGCTCCAGAGGTATCCGAGCGTCACAGAAAAAATTGCGTGCAGCGCTATTAGCTGCAGGATTTAAGTCGCAAACGGAAGTGAGTGATAAAATTCAAAAAATAGAGGGTTTAAAAAAACCTCCTCGCTCATTAGTCAGACGTGTATTTCATGGTGATTCTGTCGACCCTTTGAGTATCGAGCGGGTAGCCAAAGCATTGAACAAAGAAGCCTGGACACTGTATCTAGACTCTGCGGAATTGGAGGAATACTATCCCAATAATAGCAGTGTTCCCAAAGACAGCGGCGAACTGATTGATAACCCAAAGCCAGATAATAACCACACGCCTAATACAAACTCCACGCTAACTGCTCACTCACAAGCCTTGCAGCCTGCAACACAGTCTCCCACCTATCCTACGTCTAAAATATCGAATGCTGAGTTCACTATATTTGGCCTAAAAATTAAAAAATCTAAAACCACATTAGTTGTTGTCTTACTTGTAGTGCTAGGGAGTATTGTCATTGACCGTTTTTGGTCTTCCAACGTCGGTCTCGAAGATAACCCTTTACCTGCTGGCATTATCGATTTTAGAAATAAAGTCGTGGCTGTGATCCCGATAAAAGGCCCCCGTGGAGTCGACATAACTCGCCACGTTGAGCAACTATTAGCTAACAAAACTCAATATATTGCAGGCAGTTCAGCGTTGCACGCCAGTATTGGGAACCCCCAAGAATTGCTCAGTGGCAAAAAAGCTGATTTGGTTATTAGTGGTGAAATAGTTGAAGTGGGTCGCTATCTTGCCGTGCGCTTATTTTTATCTCAAGATCAAAACAAGCGACAATTATTGTCAGCTATTGTTGCTAAATCAGCGTCAGAAAAATATATACAGGATCAACTCGAAGGTGGCATTAATACACTAGTTAACGAATCCCCTCAGACTGAAAGTGCCGATTGGCAGATTTTGCAGCGTTTTTTACGTGGCATGAGGCATTTTGGAGGAGAGCGATCAGAACAAGCTATTTTGCGGGGTATGGCTGAATTTCAAGGAGTAATTGGTAGCGCGCCAAACTTAGTTTATGGATATGCCGGCATGTGTTTCGCATCCGTAGAACAAAGCATAGAAACAAGCAGTAAGAGCTATTTAGAAGAAGCAGCTCGCTACTGTGACAAGGGTGCCGAAATTGCACCAAACTCACTTTTTATTAATGTAGCACTAGGAAATCTGGCGCGTGCAAAAGGGGAGTTTTCTGAAGCTCGCGAACACTACCTGCAGGCACTGGACATTGAACCAAATAGTATACCAGCAATACAAAAATACTCAGAAAATCAGCTGCGAGAGTTTTTAAAAAGTCATGATCCTGCCGTAATGGAAGATATTAAAAATAGACTGACTTTTGCCAATAAAATAGAACCAGATAACTGGAAATTACCCTTTACCTTAGGCAGAGCATATTATTTTTCAGGTGATCAATACGCTGCTATTGAACAATTTGAATATGCAGCCCGTTTGTCAGTCAATTTTCAGACACTAAATAACTTAGGCACATTGCAGTTTTGCGTTGGTGATTTGCTCAGCGCTAAATCAAACTACCAGCAAGCGTTTGCCTTGCGACCCGAATATGCCGTATTACTTTCTAATATTGCGACTCTACATTTCTATTTAGAAGAAAACGAACAGGCTTTAGCAATTTATGAACCACAGATCAAACAGTTACAGCAATCAGGTGGTCCAGGCTTATATCAGTTATGGTCAAATGTAGCCAGTATATATCGTATTCAAGGTAAAAATGAGCAGGCACTTAGCGCCTATCGTAATGCCATGACTGAGCTAGATCGTGAAGTCAACCAAGGAGAAGCCAATGTCATGCAGCGAGCAACTCGCCTCGCTATGTATGTATTAGTGACTGTGCTTTCTCCAAATATGCAAACAGAACAACTGTTAGCATCACTAAAACAGCAAGCCTTAGCTTTAAACGATGTTGTAGATCCTGTTTCTCTGCATCATTTAGCGCTAAGTTGGCTGTACCTTGGGGATGAGCAAAGAGCGAGAATTTTTCGCGATAAATTACATGCAATTTGCCCTGGTTATGCTGCATCCCCTGATTTTGGCCCCCTTGAAAAGGGAGCATAGTGATAAGGAATATTAATCCAGCTTTTTCGTTCTATGGCGCGCAGTTAAACCCAATATGCCGAGTATAAATATACCTATTGAGGCAGGTTCAGGAACTGTCATGTTGGGATCTTCATTAACGACAATTTGAGCGTCAAAAACTGAAATATCTATTGGGTCAGCAAGGCTATCGGAAATTAACAAGTTGCTCAACACGATATTACTAACTCCCACATTACTTGCCACAAAGCTTATTGTCGCCAACATAAATTCGTCGACCTGGTCAGATAAATCGAACAAATATGAAAGCCCGGAAAACTCGAGGGCACCTAGAGAAGGCGTAATATTAAACATGTCAAAATCGGTCAGACTTAAGTTGGCCTGAGCTGAATTTAGTGGGCTAACCATATTATCGAAACTTAGCAGAAAATCAAATCCGCCAACATCATCTAATTCTAACCCTGAAAACCACAGTTCAAGAGTGACCACATCTCCGATATTTGCCACTTGACTCACATCTGCTTGGGCGTTATTAAACGACAATATAGGAACTGCAAACGCAGTTTGATTGACACTGCATATAAACAGAATAGTAATGGCCATCCGTTTCAAATGTTTTGTTACTTGCGACATGAATAAATTCCTTATTTTGATTGTAATTTCAACACTAACTAGGATCTTAAAAGTTTGATAAATGTAGATAAAGCAGCACATCCTTGTGCTTATCATTCGTTCTTACTCAGGTTTGATGCCACAACGTGCTAAGTCACACTCTAAAACACATCCTCTTGCGTCGAGTATATTAATCAGCCCATTTTGGTTCCAATCCGCTGGGTCAAATCCAGACATTGCTGGTGTATTGCGGCGCTGCATAATCTCTTGAATATCCAAACGGTCAATAAAGTCATTGCCATCCATATCACACATTTTAGGCGCTACAATTGCGATAACTTCTACAACCATTTCATCAGTATCAGATGCTTGACCATCACTGACTGTTAACTCAAGGATATATTCGCCTGCTACGTCAGGATGAAAGTTAGCGAGTACGCTATCACTATTCACTATATCCACAGTGCTGGTTGCTGGACGACTTAGAACTTGCCATGCATAAGATAACAACTGAGGTCCATTGTCTGGGTCAAAACTAGCAGTGCCGTCTAAATCGATATTGGCACCTAGCTCGATATTTTGATCCTCTCCAGCATCCGCCACCGGCAATTGATTTTCAGTTACCGTTACAACAACCGAATCAATGTCAGTTAAGTCACCGTCACTTACAGTTACAGCTAGCGTATACGCCCCAGCTACATCTGGCATAAACTGAGCATTACCTTGTGCGTCCATTGTGAGACTGGCACTGCTCAAACTGCTACCTACAGGTAGAGAGACAAATACCCAATTGAATGACAAGGGTAATGGTCCAGCATCAGGATCGAAGCTGGAGGCAGCACTGATTTCTACAATACTGCTTAACTCTTGCTGTTGGTCATTCCCTGCATCAGCCACTGGCGGTTGGTTAACAACCACGTCACTAATCAAAACACTAGCGTCCACTGAGTGGCTTAATTCACCATCAAATACAGTTAAACGAACCCTATAAGTACCCGCTATATCTGCAGTAAAGCTGGCCAGATTAGTGTTTTGTCCATTCAGATCTGCCGTAGTCACTGCACTGTTTGTTGGTACACTTAAAATTAACCAAGCATAGGTCAGCGCTTGTGGTCCATTGTCATCATCAATACTAGCCCTGCCGTCTAGGGTAACCGAGGTGCCTGTGAGAAATTCACCACTGACTTGTAAATCGGCTTGAGGAGCGATGTTTGCTTCTGCTACTTGCACTATTACATTGTCACTTGGGCTGGATCTTTCATTATCACTCACCACAAGAGCGAACACATAATCACCGGCAACATCTGGTAAAAAACTTGGATTTACACTAGTTGAGTTTTCTACTTCAACTATGTCGCTTGAAACAGGCACCGATAATACAGACCATTGGTAGGTTAATAAGTCACCGTCTGCATCACTTGAGTTGCTGCCATCAAGTTGCACCGTTATGTTTACTTTTGCATTTTGATCAATACCGGCATCGGCTACTGGCACTCTATTTGTCACCTGCACAAATACCACAACGCTATCACTTAACAAACCGTCACTTACGCTAAGTTCAACTTGATATTCGCCATAAACATCGGGTTGTAAACTTGCCATCGAATTAGTCGCATCAACAATATCTGTCTGAGTTATTAGACTGTCAGTTGGCACTGACAAAAGTGTCCAACTAAATGACAATGGATCAGGCGAGTCATCGGGGTCAAACGAACCTGAACCGTCCAACTCAATGATCTCATCTTTATAGAGTGTTGGTTTTGAAGACGCCGATGCAACAGGTTTTTGTGGATCAGGAGCGGCAGTTGGCAGATTATATTCAAGAACATAGTTGCCAATTTGGCTTCTACCGCCGGTACCATCTTGAATAACGATAGTATAAGTTCCCGCAAGCGGTAGACTCAAATCATATAATCCTGCCTCACTATTATGCGACCTGTAAGTAAAATATGTACCGTCTGGTTTATACAGGGTCATTAAAGGATAAATATCCGTTGTATCAACCTCCCGCAACACCAAAGTAATTTCATCGCCAGTATTACCATCAAAGGTAAAACTATCTAAATCCCCTAACGTAATAGCTTCGCTGTAAGAACCTACACCAGATAATTTACCATGCT